>NZ_JBIATP010000005.1:0-369450 GCF_042891915.1 Streptomyces sp. NPDC001848
CACCCCCCAGGTCATCCGTTCGACAGGGGGGAACAGCCATGCCGGGCCCGGAGGCCAGCGGCCCTCTTGCAGGACCGCGAAGAACATAACGGGGGACGACGGCTCCGTCCCGGTTCTGTCTCCGGCACTTGCGTCGCAGCGCAGCACCACCGGCCGCAGAGGTGGTCGTCCGCCTCCTAGCGATCACGACCACATGCCTTGCGTACGGAAGCGGCAACACGGTCGATCAGTTCGGGGAGGGCCGAACGCACCGGTTCGCTCAGGTCGGTACCCAGGCCGATGTCGGACGCCTCCACGGCATGCACCACAAGCTCGCGTGGGAGCCGGTCGAGGGTTTTCCCCAGGGCCAGGCACTCCCCCAGGCCCAAGGCATGGGTGCTCGCCGGACCCGTTGCCTGCGCGGCTGCTTCCGCCGCTGACAGGGTGTGGAGCCGGCCGGGCCGGGCAGGGTGCGTGCGGACGGCTTCCACCACGACCACGGTGTCGGCGCCGTGCCACAGGTCGAGCATCCGGCTCGGTTCGCCGTCACTGACCGCGAGCACGGTGCCGTCGGGAACCTGGTCCCGCAGTGCCTCCACCACCGCCGGCCCGACGCCGTCGTCGCGGCGGAATGGATTGCCCACACCGATCACCACGACCCGGCCGGTCATGTGCGCTCCACCGTCAGGTCGAGGAAGTGGGTGGAGCAGGAGATGCAGGGGTCGTGGTTCCTGATGGCGCGCTCGCAAAGGGTGGTGAGCTCCTCATCGTCCGCGGCGGGGCCCGGCCGGTCGAGTCGCGCCTGGACGGCCCGGCGCAGGTCCTCCTCGATGGCCGACTGGTTCTGGGCGGTGGGCGGAACGATGCGGGCCGCGGTGAGCGTGCCGTCCTCCGCCAAGGCGTAGCGGTGGTAGAGCAGTCCGCGAGGTGCCTCGGTGGCGCCGGTGCCGACCGCCTTGCGTGGCGGGACGTCGACGGCCGGACGTGGAGGTGGTTCGTAGGCGTCGATGATCCGCAGGGCTTCCTCGACGGCCTGCACCACTTCCACGGCGCGTACGACGATGCTGCGGAAGGGGTTGCGGCAGACCGCGCCCGCGGCCGGGTCGCCGAGCCCGGCGTCTCGCGCGGCCTCGGCCGCCACGGGGTGCAGCCACCGGCCGTTGAGGGCGTAGCGGGCCAGCGACCCGGTCAGGTAGCGGCGGCCGTCCAGGGCGGCGGTCAGGGCGGTGGAGTGCGGTACCTGCTCTTCGCGCACGTGCTGCTCGAAGTCGGCGACCGGGAACTCGCGCAGGGCCGGCCCCCGCTCGGTGCCGCTGCCGTCGGGAGCGGCCATGACGGTGGGTGTCCCGGAGTCGATGGCGTAGCGGCCCGGATCCCGTAGGGCCAGCAGTTCGTAGTCGCACACTGCGTCGGGGAAGTCGAACGCGGCCACCCAGCGCACGGTCTCCAGCGCGTCCTCGCGAGCCTGCCGCAGCCGGTCCGCCACGGGGCGCAGTTCCTGGATCGTCGGCGTGCGGTAGAAGCCACCGACGCGGACGTTGACCGGGTGGATGGAGCGGCCGCCCAGCAGTTCCAGGATCGCGTTGCCGGTCTGCTTGGTCCGCAGGCCGCGTTCGACGGCGGCGCGGTGGTCGCGGGCGAGTTCGACCGCGCTCGGGCAGCCGAAGAAGTCCGGAGCGTGGAGCAAGTGGATGTGCAGGGTCTGGCTCTCGATCCATTCGCCGCAGTACAGCAGGCGGCGCAGCTCGGCGAGGGGGCCGTCCACAGTGACGCCGCAGGCGTTCTCGACCGCCTGGCAGGCGCTCATCTGGTAGGCGACCGGGCAGATGCCGCAGATGCGGGAGGTGATGTCCGGTGGCTCGGTGTGTCCCCGGCCGATCAGGAAGGCCTCGAAGAACCGTGGCGGTTCGTAGATGCGCAGCCGTGCCTCGGCGATCGTTCCGTCGTGGACGCGCAGGTGGAGGGCGCCTTCGCCTTCCACGCGGGCCAGTGCGTCCAGCCGCAGGACGCGGGATCCGCGATGGCTCATACCGGCCCTTCCGGGGTGGTGTCTGTCCTGGTCTGGGAGTCGTCCTGCTCCTCGGCAGCCTCAGCCGCGAGATCGGGTACGGGGGCATATTCCGGCGACGCGGCGTTGAAGGTGTGGAAGACACGCAGGATGTCGCGCTCGCTCATCCCGTCGTGGCGCAGTTGCCGGACCATGGAGCGCAGGTTGGGGCTGTTGCTCGGGCCGAAGCAGCCGTAGCAGCCGCGTCCGTAGGCGGGGCAGATCGCGCCGCAGCCGGAGTGGGTGACCGGGCCCAGACATGGGGTGCCGTGGGCCACGGTGATGCAGGTCGTGCCGCGCCTCTTGCACTCGAAGCAGACGCTGTGATCGGGGATGCCCGGTTTGCGTCCGGCCAGGTAGGCGGTGATCACTTCCAGGAGTTGGCGGCGGTCGATGGGACAGCCGCGCAGTTCGAAGTCGACCGGTACATGGGCCGAGATCGGCGTCGAGGTCTCCAGCGTGGCGATGTACTCCGGGCGGGCGTAGACCGCGGCGCGGAACTCGGCGACATCCCCGAAGTTGCGCAGCGCCTGGATGCCGCCCGCGGTGGCGCAGGCTCCGATGGTGACCAGGCGACGGGAGATGCGCCGGATGTGCCGGATCCGCTCGGCGTCCTCGGCCGTGGTGATCGACCCTTCGACCAGGGAGAGGTCGTACGGTCCGCGCCCGGACAGCTCCGCGCGCTCCCCGTCGGGTCCCTCGGCGGCGGACATCTCCAGGAAGTGCTCGATCCGTATCCGCTCGGTGAGACCGAGCAGTTCGTCCTCGCAGTCGAGCAGGGTCAGCTGGCAGCCGTCGCAGGAGGCGAACTTCCACACGGCGAGTGTCGGCCGGGGGTCGGCGTCCGGGTGGGGACCGGTGTCCGGTCGGGTACCGGCGCCAGGAGGGATGTCGGTGGTCATCTCACAACTCCCGTACGGCGAGCAGTGGTTCAACCCGGTCGTAGCCGACGACCGGGCCGTCCCGGCACAGCAGGATCGGGCCGAGCTGGCAGTGACCGCAGTGGCCGGTGGCGCAGCGCATGTTGCGTTCCAGGGACACCTGGACGCGGTGCGGGGGCACGCCCCGGTCCGTCAGGGCGCGTGCGGTGTGACGGATCATCACCTCGGGGCCGCACACCAGCGCACACGTGCGGTCGGGCCGAATGTCGAACCGGTCCAGGAGTGCGGTGACCACCCCAACCGCGCCGTGCCAGCCCGGGTCGGGGCGGTCGACGGTCACTGCCACCCGGGCCGGGCCGCGCCAGCTTTCGATCTCCTCCCGGTGGACCAGGTCGCCGGGGGTACGGGCGCCCACCAGAATCCCGAGCCGGCCGTACGCCGCGGGCCGCTCCAGAACCGTGTGCACCACCGGCCGCAGCGGCGCCAGCCCGATGCCGCCGGCGATCACCAGCACGTCCTGGCCGACTGCCGCGTCCATGTCCCAGCCGGCGCCATACGGCCCGCGCAGCCCCACGGTGTCCCCCGGGCGCAGTCGGTACAGCGCCGTAGAGACTGCGCCCACCGCGCGCACGGTGTGCACCAGCCCTCCGTGCCGGCCACGCAGGGCGCTGACCGAGACGGGCACCTCTCCGACACCGAACGCGTAGATCATGGCGAACTGCCCCGGCGAGAACGGCGGAAGCTCCCGCCCGACCGGCACCAGCTCCACCGAACAGGTGTCGGCGGTCTCCGGCCGGGTGCCGACGACCCGGTACGGCAGCGGAGGCGTCACCGTGCTCATGCCGGGCCGCTTCCGTAGGGCGCGTACAGGTCCAGCAACCTGATGCGGGTCGCCTGCAGGCGCTCGGCGACGACCTCGGTGAAGCGGCGCATCAAGGCGTAGCCGAGTTCGGGGTCGGCCGCGCACACGCCGAGTACGTCGGCGGCGGGGAACTGCGTCGCCTCCACCGCGGTCACCGCCTCCGCCCCCAGGTGCCAGCGGTACGGCGGGGAGATCCACGACCAGCCCAGCAACTGACCCGGGCCGAGCGTCTCCACCACGGGCGCCGGGTGCCGACCGGGGACGTACAGGTCGAGGGCGACCTCTCCGGAGCGCAGCAGCCAGAAGCGGTCGGCCTTCCCGCCCTCGTCGAACAGCCGCGTACCGGCCGGGTACGAGACGTCCAGTCCTGTGACCATCAGCCGTTCGCGGTGTTCGGCCGGGAGGAAGTCCAGGGCCGACGGCAGGGCGGTCACGGAGCATCCGCCTCCCCCGCTGCCCGGGACTGCGTCCAGTCGTGCAAGGCGGCGGCCTCCTCGGTGATGTCGATGCCGACCGGGCACCACACGATGCAGCGACCGCAGCCCACACAGCCGGAGGAGCCGAACTGGTCGTACCAGGTGCCCAGTTTGTGGGTCATCCACTGCCGGTAGCGGCTGCGCGCGGACGCGCGGACCGGGCCGCCGTGCAGGTGGGAGAAGTCGAGGTCGAAGCAGGAGTCCCAGAGCCGCCAGCGCTCCGCGTGGTCACCGGTGAGGTCGGTGACGTCCTCGGTGGTGGTGCAGAAGCAGGTGGGACACACCATGGTGCAGTTGCCGCACGTCAGACAGCGCCCCGCGACGTCGTCCCAGCGGGGGGCGTCCAGCGTGCCGGCCATCAGTTCCCGCAGGTCGGCTTCGGGCATGGTCCGTCCCATGCGGTCCGCGGCGGAGGCGACGCCCGCGCGGGCCGCATCGCGGGTGGCGGGGTCCGCCGGGCGGGCGGGCAGTTCGGCGAGGACCTCCGCGCCTTCCTCGCTGCCGCCGCGGATCCAGAAGCGGTGACCGTCGTCGTCGACCACCTCGGTCATCACCAGGTCGTAGCCCGGTCCGGCTGCCGGTCCCGTGCCCATCGAGACGCAGAAACAGGTGCTGCCGGGCTCCGTGCACTCCACCGCCACCAGGAACGCTCCGGTGCGCCGCTCCTGGTAGACGGGGTCGCGGTGCGGCCCCCCGGTGAGCACCCGGTCCTGGATCGCGATGGCCCGCAGGTCGCAGGATCGCACCCCGAGGAATGCGTACCGGACCGGCGGGGGCTCGTCGGCCGTGAACACCGTCTCGTCCCCCACCCGGTCGGCACTCCACTGCCGTACCCGCGCCGGGTGCAGAAACGTCTTCCACGACTGCGGGCCCGCCGCGTTCGCGAACGCGGCACCGTCCGGCCTCTCGCGCAGCCGGTACTGCCCGGCCTCCAGCTCCACGCCCCATCCGTAGGGCAACTGGTCGGCCGACTCCAGCTCCGCCAGCACGATCGCGCCGTCCCGCACGGTGGGGCCGACCACGGTGAAGCCGCGCCCGATCAGGGCGTCGACCAGCGCGGCCATCCCGTCCTTGCCGATCACCATCCCGTCGCAGACGGATGGCGACGAGGAGTTCACGTCGGTGTACGTGTTCATGGCCTTGCTCCCTCAGCACCGCGGAAAGCAGGTGCGGCGGCCGTCAGCTCACTGGAGACCAGGGACGCTGGAGCCCACGGATGCGGGACTTCCGGCACAATCGTACAAATACGGAGGTATCGGAAGCATGTGCATGTGGCTTCCCGTCCCCGCCCTACCAGCGTCGAAGTCGCCTACGGAGCAGTCCCGAGCACGGTGTCGTCCCGGTCGAAACCCAGCCGGTCGACCACGTCCACCACGCCGTCGACGCTCTCGCACAGCCGCACGACGACCGGGACCATGCTCTTGTGCTCCACGGTGCCGCTGAGCGTGACCCTGCCGTCGGTGACCCCGACGGTCAGCGCGGAGGGAGCCAGGCCGAGCGTCCGGACGATGACGTCCTCAAGGATCTCCTCCTGGATCGCGCGGTCCCTGCGGAGAAAGAGCTGCACCAGGTCGCTCCGGCTGAGCACGCCGATGAGCCGGCCGTCGCCGTCCACCACGGGCAGCCGCTTGACGCCGCGCCGTTCCATGGTTCGCGCCGCACGCACCGCGTTCCACCCCGGCTCCGCGACCACGGCGGGACTGGTCATCAGCTCCCGGGCGCTGCTCCCGACGCCGACGGACGTCTGCTTGCGGATCAGGTCCGCCTCCGAGACCACCCCGACCGGCCTGCCCTCGTCGTCGACCACCGGAACGGCGGTGATGTCGTACTCGTCGAGGAGGCGTGCGATCTCCTTGAACGTGGTGTCCGGTCGCACGCTGACGGCGGTCGGGGTCATCAGATCGCCCACGCTGCGGTGTCTCACCGCCTCGGCCCCCTTCTCGACTCACTGTGCGGGTGGCTGGAACGTTCCGTCCGTGGAGGCACGATCACCCACCATGCCTGACCTCGATGTGCTTCGCCTCGGCCTTCTCACGCCCCAACCCGACGCTGATGGTGAGCATGCCGTTGGTGAAGTCGGCCCGGACGTCATCCTCGTTGGCTCCGGGCGGCAGGGTGACGCTGCGGCTCAGGGAGCCGTAACGGATCTCGCTGCGGTTCTTCTCCACATCGCGCTCGGTGCGCTCGGCCTTGACGGTCAACGTCCCTTCGCTGATCACGACGTCGATGTCCTCGGGCGAGACGCCCGGAAGCTCCGCCCTCATCACGTACCGGTCGCCCTCCGTGTAGTCCTCGATCCGCATCGCGGAGAGGTCGCCCATCGTGGGCATCCCGAACCGCGTGGGGAAGGACTCGAACCACTCGGGAATCTCCGGGAAGGGGAACCTCTGCCTGCGTGAGAGTGTCGCCATCGCCGTACCTCCTGCAGTGTGGGTCGACTGCCGACGCTTCCAGTCCACCGCGTGCACTTCTTGATCGCAGAGGTCGAACGGCCCATGCCGGGGGCCGGAAGGTCCCTTCCCCATCGGTGCCGGGGCGGGGACCAACGGCCCTGGAAACCCTGGCGTACCGGTCCTTTCATGAAGGACGCAAAGAAGCAATCGGTGTCCACCACCAGGACGGGAGCCGCCATACGACGTGCGTTGGGACTCGGGACGGGTGACGCTGTATTTCTCCGGACCCGACGCGTACGCCAAGCACCCGGGTACGCGCCCCGCATCCCCTGACCGCCACTCATGACGGAGATCACGATGGCACGACCGGATGCCCATCTGCCGATCGTGGTCGGTGTGGATCCCGACCCCGCGAAGCGCATGGCGCTGGCTTGGGCGGCCGACGAGGCGGCACGGCGCGGACTGCCGCTGCGCCTGGTGCACGCCGAGAGCATGCCGACCGTCGGATTCGGTCGGTGGGAGGTACCGCCCTCCTGGGAGGCGTGGAACGAGGTGCTGCACAGGGCCGGCGAGCGTGTGCTGAAGGAGGCGGTGTCCTTCGTGGAGGCTCGGCAGTCCCGGGTGCCGGTCTCCGGGCTGCTGGCTGAGGGGAGCCCGGCGTGGGTCCTGCGGGAGCAGAGCCGTCAGGCCACAGCCGTCGTGCTGGGCTCGTGGCACCTCAGCCGAGCGCGGGAGGTGTTCGGCTCCTCGTCCGTCGCCGTGCCCGTCATGGCGCATGCCCGCTGCCCGGTGGTCGTGGTCCCCGAGCCGGAGCACGTGACCCAGCAGCCGGCGCACTTCGTCGTCGGCGTGGACGGCAGCGCGCATTCCGCCGCCGCCATCGACTTCGCCTTCCAGGAGGCCGCCTTGCGGGGCGCCGCGCTGCGCGCCGTGTACGCGTGGCAGCCGGGCCCCTTGCACTGGATGTTCGACGAGGACGCGGAGCAGCAGGAGTACCGGCGGGTGCTGTCGGAAACCGTCGCGGGGCGCGGCACGGCGTACCCGGACGTGGAGGTGCATCACGAACTCGTCAGCGGCCATCCGGTGGAGGTGCTGACCGGGGCGTCCGCCCACGCTCTCGGTCTGGTGGTGGGGACCCGGGGGCGCGGCGGCTTCGCCGGCATGCTGCTCGGCTCGGTGAGTCAGGGCGTGCTGCACTACGCCCGCTGTCCCGTCATCGCCGTCCCGCACACATCGGCGTGAGCCATGAAGACAAAGGCCGGTGGCCGCGGCGGGCGGCAGGAGACGAACCTTGGGGCGGTATCGGCTCGGCAGGGCCGGCGTCTGCCGGAGTCCGGACTGCTGGCGGTGACCGCGGGCGCCCTGCTCGCCGGCGGTATCGCATGGCTGCTGGGGCGTCACGATGTCGCGGGTGCCTGCTGGGCGGCCGGTACCGCGCTGGCCCTCGTTCCTGCGATCGCCTGGGTGGTGGGCGATCTGCGCAGGGGACGGGCCGGCGTCGATCTGATCGCGGTGCTGGCGCTGGCCGGGACTCTCGCGGTCGGCGAGTACCTGGCGGGTGCGCTGATCGGACTGATGCTGGCGACCGGGCGGGCACTGGAGAAAGCTGCGGAACGGCGCGCCTCACGGGACCTGCGTTCCCTGCTGGAGCACGCCCCGCGTTCGGCCCGTCGACGCGACGGGGCGGCCGTCCAGGTCGTGCCGCTGGACGTGGTGGTACCTGGTGACGTGCTCGTCGTCGGCTCCGGTGAAGTGGTCCCTGTGGACGGCGAGGTCACAATCGGCCTGGCGGTGCTCGACGAATCCGTGCTGACGGGTGAGTCCGCCCAGGTGGAGCGGGGTGTCGGCGAGGCGGTGCGCAGTGGTGTGGTGAATGGTGGGACTGTCTTCGAGCTGAGAGCGAAGGCCACCGCCGCCGACAGCACCTACGCCGAGATCGTGCGCCTCGCCCGGCAGGCCGCGGCGGAGCGGGCTCCCATGGTGCGGCTGGCGGAGCGCTACGCCGCCTGGTTCCTGCCCCTGTCGCTGGGGTTGGCCGCCGTCGCCTGGGTGGTGAGCGGTTCCGCTGTTCGTGCGGTGGCCGTCCTTGTCGTCGCGACCCCCTGCCCGTTGCTGCTCGCGACTCCGGTCGCCGTCGTCTCCGGCCTGTCGCAGTGCGCCCGGCGGGGCGTCGTGGTACGGGACGGCGGTGCCCTGGAGCGGCTGGGCCGGGCCCGCACCCTGGTGATCGACAAGACGGGGACGTTGACTGTGGGACGTCCGCGGGTGCTTGAGG
Source organism: Streptomyces sp. NPDC001848 (assembly GCF_042891915.1). NCBI lineage: Bacteria > Bacillati > Actinomycetota > Actinomycetes > Kitasatosporales > Streptomycetaceae > Streptomyces > Streptomyces sp. NPDC001848. The sequence goes on from NZ_JBIATP010000005.1 coordinate 8,914, forward strand.
TGGTGGGCGCTCCGGGCGGTCCGGCTCCGGCGGAGGTGCTGCGGCTGGCCGCCTCGCTCGACCAGGTGTCGGCGCACCTCCTGGCCGAAGCCATCGTCCATGAGGCCAGGGCACGCAACCTGCCCCTGACCGTTCCGCAGGACGTGACCGAGGAACCCGGACGAGGAGTCACCGGCACCGTGGACGGCCTGCGCATCGCCGTCGGCAGGACGGGACTGTCCCCTGCCGACCTGCCCGGCTGGGCGCGTGCGGTGGACAACCGGGCCCTGCTGGACGGCGCCGCGACCGTCTGGCTGACCGTGAACGGCATGGTGTCCGGTGCCCTGCTGCTGCGCGACCCGCTGCGCCCCGATGCGCCCCGCACCATCCGCCGTCTCAGGGCGGCCGGGCTGGAGCGGCTGCTGATGCTCACCGGAGACCGTCCCGAACCGGCCCGTGAGGTGGGGGCGGTCCTGGGCCTGGACAACGTACGCGCCGGGCAACTGCCCACCGACAAGATCGCCGCGGTGCGCGAGGAAAACAAGCGGGCCGTCACGGTCATGGTCGGCGACGGTGTCAACGACGCTCCCGCCCTCGCCGCGGCCGACGTCGGTGTCGCCATGGGCGCCCGCGGGTCCACCTCAGCCTCGGAGGCCGCCGACATCGTCCTCACCACAGATCACGTGGGACGCCTGGCCGACGCCATGGAGATCGCCGCACGCGCCCGCCGGATCGCGGTGCAGAGCGCCGCGGGCGGCATGGCGATGTCCCTGGCCGCCATGACGGCCGCGCTCCTCGGCCTGCTCCCGCCAGCGCCCGGCGCCCTCCTCCAGGAGGCCATCGACGTCACCGTCATCCTCAACGCGCTACGGGCCCTGCTCCCGCCACCCGGCGTACGCCCCACGCTCGAACCGGAGGCGGAGAGCCTCATCCACCGCTTCGCCACCGAGCACGACGACCTCAGGGACGCCCTCGACGCCATCCGGGAAGCCGCCGGCCTCCTCACCACGGACCACGGCCCCCGAGCCCTGGCCGCCGTACGTGAGATCGACCACCTGATCAGAGACCGTCTGCTTCCCCACGAACACGCGGAGGAACACGAGCTCTACCCCGCGCTGGACCGGCGACTGGGCCCGGAGGTCACCGACACCATGAGCCGCGCCCACGCCGAGATCGAACGCCTGGCGGAGCGCATCGCCACCCACGTACGCCTCGCCGACGAGGAAGGAGGGCTCCGGCCGGAGCAACTCGACGACCTGCGCGCCTCGCTGTACGGCCTCCACACGATCCTGCGCCTTCATTTCGCGCAGGAGGAGGAGAGCTACTTCTCGCTGGCGCAGTGACCCGCTCACGGCAGCTCCGGTACGACGGCCACCGGGCACTGGGCGTGGTGCAGCAGAGTGTGTCCCACCCTCCCCAGGCGCAGTCCATGGGGGTCGTGGCCGCGGCGGGCTCCGATGACCGCGAGGTCCGCGGCAGCCGAGCGGTGCAGCAGCACCCTGTGGGCGGGCCCCTCAACCGTGGTCCTGTTCACCCGGACGTCCGGATGGTCGACCATGGCGTCCTGCAGCAGAGCGTCGATCAGCGTGGACGCCCGCTCCTGGTGATAGAGCGCCGGATCCCCGGTGAGCAGCGGGTGCTGCATGGGTTCGTGTCCCGGACGGCGCCAGGCGCGGACGACATCCAGGACGCAGTGGCGCACCTCGGCCTCCCGCAGGGCGAACCGCGCCGCCGCACCGCTCGTGCCCGGTTCGCCGACGCCGAGCAGGATCCGCTCGTGGGTGCCCCGCAGCCCCGCCTCGTCTCCCCGGACGACGATCACCGGCCCGGAGGCGCGACCCGCCACGGCCAGGCTGACCGTGCCGAGGAGCAGCCCCTGCAGCTCGCCACGGCCACGGCATCCCGTCACCACGGCCGTGGCGTTGCCACTCTCGCGCAGCAGGGCGTCCACCGCGTCCTGGGGCAGGACCTCGGCCGTGACCGTCACGTCCGGATCGCGGCGCCGGGCGCGTTCCGCCGCCGTGCCGACGATGTTGTCCGCCATCACCTGGTGCGCCGGCCGCTGCAGACCGGCCGAGGGCACGACACCTTCGTACCGCTCCCACAGGGACGCGTAGACGAGCCGCAGCGGCAGGCCGTGCCGAGCTGCCTCGTCGGTCGCCCAGTCCACCGCGAGGAGACTGGAGTCCGATCCGTCGACGCCTACGACCACAGGCAGTCCCATGGTCCCCACCGCCTTTCCTCAGTCCGGGAAACCACGCAGGACCAGGTACTGCCACCATCACGCCGAACAGGGGCCGCATGAAGGGCATGTTGCCCTCTTCGGTGCGGCATTCGGCCCAAGCCGCTCGATGTGCCGGCCACACATCTCCGTCCGGAAGACACGGTCCGCACGGTCCTCCAGGAGGTCCGAACGGCCCTACCCCGGCGTCCCCGGCACGCCACACTCTGGAAGGTGATCAACCATCCGGATCGACTCCGGAGGGGGTTCAGTGACCGCACCGCCTATGGACGTGTCCGTCATCGCCGCATTCGTCGAAGACGCCACGGCCGCTCCGTCCCAGCACAACGCGCAGCCCTGGAGATTTCGGTTCATCAGTGACAGCGGTCTTCTGCAGCTGTACGCCGACCCGGAACGCACCCTCCCCAAGACCGACCCCGACACCCGCGGCATGCACCTGGGCTGCGGTGCCGCACTGTTCAACCTGCGGGTGGCCGCGGTGGCGGCGGGCCGGGAGCCCGACACGCGGCTCCTGCCCGACTCGTCCGTCCCCGAGTTGCTGGCAGAGGTGGACCTCACGCGTGACGCGCGCCCCGATGACGATCTCGCCCTTCTCCACCCGGCGATCCGACGGCGCCACACCAGCCGAAATCCCTTCCGTGAGGACGACATCCCGGATGCCCTGAAGGACGGACTGTGCGCAGCGGCCCGCCTAGAAGGCGCCCGGCTGGTCTTCCCCGAAGCCTGGCACGCGCGATCGGTCCTGGAACTGGTGCACGACGCCGAAGGCCGGGAGGCACGGAACCCCGGTGTGCGTGGCGAGACGGCCCATTGGGCCCGGACCGAGCCCGCCGACGGGCCCCCGGCTTCGGAGGGGATCCCCGCCGAGGCGTTCGGCCCCCGCCAGTGGGGAGCCGACTCCCCCGTACGGGACTTCGCCGTCGGCCGCGAGGTACCCGGGCGCGGTTGGGCCCCGTTCGAGAAACGGCCTCAGATCGCTCTGCTGGGTACGGCGCAGGACCGGCGGCTGGACTGGGTGCGGGCGGGCCAGGCGCTGGAGCGGGTCTGGCTCCAGGCCACTCTCGACGGCCTCGTCGCGTCCCTGACCTCCCAGCCACTCGAATGGCCCGAACTGCGGTGGGTGGTGCGGGACCCGACGACGGCCATGGGGCACGTACAGATGGTGATCCGTCTGGGATACGGCCCTGAGGGCGCCTCGACTCCGCGACGTCCGGTGGCCGATGTGCTCGACGTCGTCTGACGGCTCGCCCTCGCCGCGCCCACTTTCCACAGCCATGAGGCTTGTGACCACGCGTGGAAGGAGTGGAAGCATGCAGCACCGAACAGTCGCCGAAGTCATGACGCACAGTGTCGTCACGGCACACCCCCGCTCGTCCTTCAAACAGATCGCCCAGCTGCTGCGCGACAACGACGTCACGGCCCTCCCCGTCGTCGACGACGAGGGACGTCCCGTCGGTGTCGTGTCCGAGGCGGACCTGCTCCGCAAGGCGGCGAGTCTGCCCGACCCGGAGGGACGGACGCTCGGTCGCCCGCTGGGGCCGGAGGAGCTGGCACGCGCCGGTGCCGAGACCGCGGAAGCGATGATGACCACACCCGCGGTCATGGCACGTCCGGGCTGGAACGTCGTCGAGACGGCAAGGACCATGTACCGCCACAAGGTGAAGCGGCTGCCCGTGGTCGACGAGACCGGCAGGCTCGTCGGGATCGTCAGCCGCTCGGATCTGCTGCGGCCGTTCCTGCGCAGCGACACGGCGATCAGCGACGAGATCCACCAGGACGTGCTGCGCGCGACCCTGGGTCTTCCCTCGGACGCCGTGCAGGTCGACGTGCGGGACGGCGTGGTGACGCTGACGGGCCGGGTGGAGGAGAGAACGCTGATTCCGGTCATCGACCGTCTGTGCCGGTCCGTGGACGGCGTGGTCGCCGTACACCAGTCGATCGGCTACGCCTACGACGACCTCGGATCCGACCTCGAACCGCCCCGGCTGCCCGGCAGGGAAGGCAGCGGCCAGGAGACATCTGCTCACCATGGGTGAGCGATGATGCCGCCCGGCCTGGGGAGTCCTTCCCGGCATTGGGGTGATCCCCCCCGTCGCCACGGGTGTCGTGTGCCCTGCCGACGCGAAAGTCCCCACACCTTGAGGACCGACCGTCGTGCAGCACCGCACAGGCCGCCACCGCTGCGGCCGGTGGCGTGTGCCGGATGCCAGGAGGACTCCATGGACATGCGTACATCAACGAGTGCTCGGTGGAGGCGTGTTCGGACAACGTCGGCAGCGCATGCCACGCACTGGCCATCACCGTCGGCGATCCCCCGCACGCCCACTGCGACACGTAGCCGGCCGGACCGCCTCATCGCGATTCCGGGCGCACGATGACGACCGGGCACTTCGCATGCTGAGCGACATGCTGGCTGACGGACCCCAGCAAGGCCCGCGCGAACCCGCCCCGCCCCCTGCTGCCCACCACCAACGCCTCAGCGCCCTCGGCGGCCAGCAGAAGCACCTCGACGGTGTTCCCTCGGACCAGGAGCGCTCTGACCGAGTCGGTCTCCTCGGCTCCCAGCACCTCGCTCAGCTCGTGGCTCAGCCGTTGCCGGGCCACGGCCTCGTCGAAGTCGGCGTCCACGGCCAGAGCCGACCAGCCGTACGCGCCGGGCATGTCCCACGCCGTCACCGCGTCCACCGTGCCGCCGATCAGGCCGGCGTACCGCACGGCCCAGCGCAGCGCCGCGTGTGACGACGGCGAACCGTCGACACCGACGACAACACGAGGCCTGGAAGTGTCCGTGCCCATAGGTCTCCCCTCTTCCGCGGCCTTCTCGCCGACCACGCCGGATGCCGTCCTCCACCTCCACGCTGCGCGACTTCGGGGTGGCGCGCCAGGGAAGCGCAGCCGAGTGGGCCCTGTGCGCCGCTCAGTGGGCCGATCGGCCCTTGGCGCGCTGCGGGGAACGGGAGGACCGGAGAAGGCGGGCGTCGAAACAGCCCGACGAAGGCCCGGCTCAAGGATCTCGTCGAGCGGGCCGTAGGTGAACGGCGACCGCTACCCGGTCGCCCCAGGTCCCTTCACCCAGCGCGACGCCCCGTCCACCGTGGTTCCCCGAACTCCCACTCCCGATCGCACGGCTCGAAGCGGCGACGATCGAGGCAGATGCGCACACCGTTCCACGCGCCGCCGCCCAGGATCAGGGCAGCACCCGCCGCGACAGCGAAGCCCGTCTCGACACCGGCGAGCGCTGCCGAGTCCGACGTGGGAGGCGGCGTGGAGACGTGGCTGTACCGACGGTCGTTCCAGGGGCTTTCCCAGCGCCTCGTGCCCACCGTGGCGTGCTACGGCCCGGACCGGTAAGGGCCCTGCAGCCCCAGGTCGAACACAGCCTGCGCCACCTGCCTCGAAGTGATGCCCCGTCGGCTCCGAAAGCGAGAGCGGATCGCGGTGCCAACCGGAGATCGCAAGTGCCGACCGTGAATCCTGGTCACACTGCCGTCACCTGCGCACCCGGGGCATGCCGAGGCCGATCCACGAGATGATCTCGCGCTGGATCTCGTTGTTCCCGCCGCCGAAGGTGAAGATCACCGCCGAGCGGTAGCCGCGCTCCAGTTCGCCGTGGAGCGCGGCGCCCGCCGAGCCCTCCTTCAGCGCCCCTGCGGCCGCCACGATCTCCATCAGCCAGGCGTACGCGTCACGGCGGGCCTCGGAGCCGTAGACCTTGACCGCGGAGGCGTCCTGCGGGGTGAGTGTGCCCTCCTCGACCGCGCTCACCATCTGCCAGTTCAGCAGCTTCATCGCCTCCAGCTTCGTGTGCGTCAGGGCCAGGCGGCGGCGCACCCAGGGCAGGTCGATCACCCGGCGGCCGTCGGTGAGCTTGGTCTCCATGGCCCAGCGCTGCACGTCGTGCAGGGCGCGGACGGCCATGGTGCCGTGGGCGGCGAGGGTGACGCGCTCGTGGTTCAGCTGGTTGGTGATCAACCGCCAGCCGTGGTTCTCCTCGCCCACGCGACGGGAGAGGGGGACGCGGACGTTCTCGTAGTAGCTCGCGGTGGTGTCGTGCCCGGCGAGCGTGCGGATGAGGGTGCAGGAGTAGCCGGGGTCGGACGTCGGCACGAGCAGCATGGTGATGCCCTTGTGCGGCGGGGCATCGGGGTCGGTGCGTACGGCGAGCCACACCCAGTCGGCGGTGTCGCCGTTGGTGGTCCAGATCTTCTGCCCGTCGACCACGTACGCGTCGCCCTCGCGGACCGCTCGGGTCTTCAGGGAGGCGAGGTCGGTGCCGGCGCCGGGCTCGCTGTAGCCGATCGCGAAGTCGATCTCCCCGGAGAGGATCCTCGGCAGGAAGTACGTCTTCTGCTCGTCCGTGCCGAACCGCATGAGCGTCGGACCGACCGTGTTCAGCGCCATCAGCGGCAGCGGCACCCCCGCCTGGGCGGCCTCGTCGAAGAAGATGAACTGCTCCATGGCGGTCATCCCGCGCCCGCCGTACTCCTTCGGCCAGCCCACGCCCAGCCAGCCGTCACTGCCGAGACGGCGGATGGTGTCGCGGTAGAACCGCTTCTGTGCCGCCGGGTCGGTGTGCCGGGCGTAGGCGCCCTCGGGCACCAGCTGCGCGAAGTAGCCGCGCAGCTCGTTGCGCAGCCGCTGCTGTTCGGGCGTGTAGTCGAGATGCACAGCGCCTCCAGGCTCCCCAAGGCCGGTCCTGACGGCGCTCACCGTAGAACGTGTTCCAGAAATTGGGAATGCCGAGGAAGCGGAATGCTCGGCGGGGCGTCCGGCCCGATCAGGCCCGGTGTGCGGAACCGTCGGCCCGGGGTTCAGCCCAGGGTCCGGAGGAAGTCGGAACAGGCCCGCGCAGCCCCGCGGCAGGCCCGTGCCGCCTCCTCACCACCCGGATCCACGTCGAAGACGTGCGCGGTGTCCAGGCAGACGGCCCGGCACCACGTCACCTGACCGCAGATGTCGTCCTCGTCCTGGCTGCCGTACGCGGACAGCACGCGGCAGGTCGCGTCGCAGACCTCCGCGCACATGATGCCCTTGCGCCGCAGACGTTCCTGGCTCTCGGTACCGCCCGGTTCGGCGAGGCTCGCGCGCAGGGCGCAGGCCCGCGCGCACTCGGTGCACGCCTGTGCGCACGCGAAGCGATCCTCCAGGAACCGGATGGGATCCTGCTGTGAAGTCGTGTGCGAAGTCGTGGCTGTCACACCGCGCGGGTAGCCGATGGCGACCCGGTCAAACCGGCCTTCGCGGGGGCTCTGCCCGTTTTTCGGCCGGGCCCCAGGGCACTCGTGGGGCACGGAGCAAGCGACGAGACGAGGAGGTGGATCCATGCCCGGACGACAGGAACTGCCGTCGACGCTGGAGCGCTCCTCCCAGGAGGCGCAGCGCACCTGGATCAAGGTGCACGACTCGGCGGTCGAGAGTTACGGCGAGGGCGAGCGGGCGCACCGGGTGGCGTACGGCGCGCTCAAGCACACCTTCGAGAAGGTCGGCGACCACTGGGAACGCAAGGAGGGCGGCCGCAAGGGCCCCTCGGACCCCAGGTCGGCGCGGCCCCGGCAGCAGGGCGGGCGCAGCGGCGAGGGCGTCGACGAGAAAGCCTCCAAGGAGCACCTCTACCACGTCGCGCAGCGCCTGGGCATCGACGGGCGGTCCCGGATGTCGAAGGCGGAGCTGCTGGACGCGATCCGCAAGGAGAACCGCTCGCGCACCCGGGCCGCACGGTCGCGGTGAGCCGCGTCCCACGTCAGGCCGTCGCACAGAGGGAAGTGAAGATCCATGGCTGAGCCCGGCCGCGGCACCCTGCCGCTGCCCGACTACGACGAACTGCCGCTCGGCAGCCTGGAGAGCCGCATCCGTGCGCTGCACGCGGACGAGGTGCAGCAGCTGCTCGCGTACGAACGTGAGCACGCCGGCCGGGTCCCGGTGACCGAGCTGCTCACGGCCCGGCTGGAGCAGTTGCGCGCGGGCGCCGAGCCGACGTCCGGTGACACCGCGGGCCTGCGTCCCGAGGCGAGCCGGAGCAGTGGGGGCTCGCCGGTGTCCCCGGCGACCTCACCGGAGCCCATGAGCCCGCCTCCGCACGGGACCCCCGATCAGCGCGGCAAGCCGAAGGGCAACCGCACCTGAGGGGCGTCGGTCGGCTCAGTCGGCCGCCTTCGGTGCCGTGTACGAGGCGATCAGGTCGGGCGTGAGGTAGGCGTCGGTCCGCTCGAAGTCCTTGAGTGTGGCCGGGCGACCGGCCTGGAAGCCGGTGCGGACGAAATCGTAGCCCGCCATCGCGTTCAGGGCCCAGTTCGTCAGGGTGCGCAGGCGGGCCGGAACCGTGCGCAGGGCGCCCACGTGGTAGCCACGTGCGACGACCTGCGCGGGCAGTCCGGTCAGCTCCACGCCGAGCGGTTTGGAGACGGCCTGGACGCCGCCGAGGTCGACGACGAGGCCCAGGTCCCGGTGGCGGTAGGGGGTGAGCCGCGCGCCGTGCAGCGCCGCCGCGACGTTCTTCGCGGCCCTCCAGCCCTGCCGCATGGCGTGCTGGGCGGTCGGCGGGCAGATGGCGTCGGGGCCCTTGGCGAGGTCGGGCACCGCCGCGGCGTCACCGAGGGCGAACACGCCGTCCAGGCCCGGCACGGCCAGGTCGTCGCGCACGACCAGCCGGCCGCGGTCGGTCTTGGCGTCCAACGTGGCGATCAGCGGGCTGGGTGCCACCCCGGCGGTCCAGATCAGGGTGTGGCAGCGCAGCTTGCGGCCGTCGGTGAGGGTGACGGTGTCGGCCGTGACCTCGGCGACCGAGACGCCGAGTGAGACGTGCACGCCGCGCCGCTGGAGGATGGCGAGGGCCTTCGCGCCGAGCCGGTCGCCGAGTTCCGGCATGAGCCTGGGCGCGATGTCGACGAGGTGCCATTTCACCAGGGAGGGGTCCAGGCCCGGGTAGCGCTTCACGGCGGCGGTGGTGAGGTGGTGCAGATAGGCGGCCGTCTCGGTGCCCGCGTAGCCGCCGCCGACGACCATGAACTGCAGCCGGGTCTCGCGCTCGACCGGGTCGGAGCTGGCCGCGGCGAGGTCGAGCTGGGAGATGACGTGGTCGCGCACCCAGGCCGCCTCCGCCAGCGTCTTCATGCCCACCGCGTGCCGGTCCACGCCCGGGATGTCGAACTGCCGGGTCACGCTGCCGGGCGTCAGCACCAGGTAGTCGTAGTGCTCGACGGTCGTCTCGCCGTTGATCTTGTGCACCACCACGGCCTTGGCGGAGGGATCGACGCCGACGGCCTGGCCGGGCAAGAGCAGCGTACGGTGCAGCAGCCTGCGCAGCGGAACCGCGACCGACTGCGGGGTGAGGATTCCCGACGCTACGTGCGGCAGCAGGGGCAGATAGAGCTGGTGGCTGTAGGGGGCGACCAGCCGGATCGCGGCCTCGGCGGGTTTGAGGATGCGCTCCAGTCGGCGCGCGGTCTCCATCCCGGCGAATCCGCCGCCGATGATCAGGATGCGGGGCACGGCCATGACAGTTCCTCCCAGCGGGAGATTTCGACCCCTGCCACGCTAGGGAACTCCGCCCACATCCGCACCCCTGCAACCACCGCCCGTTCCGGGCGGTCCGGCGCGGGCTCGCGGGCGACTCTGCCGCGGCGAGCCCGCTCCCTTCCGCCTCCGCTACTTGGCGTACGTCAGCGTGCCGAAGCCGAGCTGGTCGTAGCCGCCGCTGGTGGAGCCGTAGTCACCGCCGCCGCCCTCGGGGGCGACGAGGATGTAGTACATCGCCGAGATGTACGTGTCGTCGAGGTACAGCCGCCGGTTGTAGTGCAAGTGGAGCATCGCCCACACCGGGCGGATCTGTCCGCGGGAGGCGGAGGAGATCGCCGTCTGCGAGTTCTGGGCGCAGGTCGTGCCGCTGCCCAAGGTGTAGGTGGTGAAGGGCACGTCCTGGCCGATGTTGTACTTGGCCGCTGGCCGACACGCCCCTGCTGACGAGCCGGGACGACCCCTCACTGCCCTTGCAGAAGGCAGGGCACGCGGAGCTCGTCGAGACGCCGGACGGATCCTGGGTCATGAGCCATCTGGCGGCCCGTCCGCTACGGACCCCGCACGGTCCCCGGTGCACCCTCGGCCGTGAGACGGCGATCCAGGCCGTGACGTGGGACGCGGACGGGTGGCGCCGGCTGCGTCAGCAAGGCCACCATCCCGCGGTCGAGGTCGAGGTCCCCACACGGCCCGACCCGGCGCCACCGACCGCGCGGCCCGACGCCGGCACGCTGCCCTGGCCGTGGAGCACCCTGCGCGGATACCCGGACTCCTCCTGGGCCGACACCACCAGCCGCCCGGGCTGGATCCGGCTGCGCAGCCGTCACGGGCCCGAGTCGCTGTGGGCGCAGAGCCTGCTCGCCCAACGCATCACCGAGCACCGCGCGGAGGCCGAGGTCACGGTGGAGGCGACGCCGCGCACCTTCACCCAGGCCGCCGGCCTCGTCCTGTGGTACGACACCCGGTCCTACCTCACGCTCGATCCGACCTGGGCCGAGCCCGACGGCGAACCGCAGCGCGGCCGGCAGTGGCGGGGCGCCGGCCGTACCGTGCTCAGCCTGGTGGAGCGGGACGAGCAGGACCTCCGGCAGGTGGCCCTGCTCGACGTACACAAGCGCGGCCCGGTCACGCTGGGCGTCACCGTCGACGGCGCGGAGGCCCGGTTCTGGTTCCTGCGGGCGGGGACGCCCACACCGATCGGACCGCCGCTCGACTTCAGCCGGCTGTCCGACGACCACGGCTCCCGGCTGCGGTTCACGGGCGCCTTCGCGGGCATCCACGGGCGCGACCTGGTCGACGCGGCGTTCACCGCCGACTTCACCGGCTTCCGTCTCACCTGTACGCCCGGGTGACGGTGCCGGGGGTGCGGAGCCGACGCCGCATCGCCGGTGAGGCTGCCGTCGGCGCACGGCGGCTCGGGTGTCCCGGGGAAACAAGAGGCGGGGGTCCTGCCGGAACGACGATTCCGGCAGGACCCCCGCCATGCCGCTGAGAGATCCGAGTCGAAAGGTGCGGTGTCCCGTCAGCCATGGCTCGGCTGACGGGACACCGTTCGCTCAGGCGACAGGGGTCAGTGCGTGGGCACGTCCACGACCACGACCTCGTCGATGCTGCGCTGGATCTCCTCCGGGCGCGGGGCGACGGCGCGGGCCCAGAAGTAGATCACCAGGGAGAAGGCGGCGATGACCAGGATGTCCCACCACAGCGGGAGGTTGCCCTGGCCGCCGAAGGTGCCCTGCCAGGAGATCAGGCCCATGCCCAGCAGGTAGACCGGCAGCCACTGGGCGGCCTTGAAGTCCATCCGGGGCGCGTCGGGCAGACCCTTGTTGTTGGCGTAGAGGGCGTAGCCGCCGAGCAGCGCGTATCCCAGGACGATCGCCACGCCGAGCCGCCAGAGGATGTCCCAGCCGGACCAGAAGATGATCAGGTTGGCCACCACGAAGGACAGCGGGGCGATCACCTTGCCGCCGGGCAGGCGGTAGGGGCGCTCACGGTCCGGCAGCTTGTCGGTGAAGACACCGTAGGCCAGCGGGGCGCCCGCGTACATCAGGACGCTCGCCGAGGTGATGAAGCCGACCAGCTTCTGCCAGCTCGGGAAGGGCAGGAAGCAGAGGACGCCGGTGGCGAAGGAGAGGAGCAGACCGAACCACGGCACGCCGCGGGCGTCGACCTTCTCGAACAGCTTCGGCGCGTAGCCGTTCTTGGAGAGACCGAAGGAGACGCGGGAGGTGGCGGTGGTGTAGATGAGGCCGGTGCCGCCGGGGGAGATCACCGCGTCGATGTAGAGCACGACGGCCAGCCAGCCGAGGCCGACCAGCGTGGCAAGGCCGGCCCAGGGGCCCTCGATGCCCTTGAAGGCGAGCTTGGCCCAGCCGTGTGCGAAGGAGCTGTGCGGCAGCGCGGCGATGAACACGACCTGGAGCAGGACGTAGATGATCGCGCCGATCGCGACGGAGCCGAGGGTCGCGCGCGGCAGGTCGCGCTTGGGGTCGCGGCTCTCACCGGCGAGCTGGATCGCCTGCTCGAAGCCCAGCAGGGCGAAGATGATGCCGCTGGTGCTGATGGCGCCCAGCACACCCTTCGCACCCATCGGGGCGAAGCCCTCCGAGGTGAAGTTGCCCGGGTGGAAGTTGCCCACCGCGACGATGAAGATCGCGGCCAGCGGGACGGCGATCTTCCACCAGGTGGCCGCGCTGTTGGTGTGCGCGAGGACCTTGACGCCGAGGAAGTTCACGGCGACGAAGACGGCCATCAGGAAGATGGCGACCACGAGACCGCTGGCCGTCAGGGTGCCGTCGGAGGCGTGCTGGAAGCCCTGGGCGAAGTGCCAGTGCCCGAGGTAGCCGATCATGGCCTCGACCTCGATGGGGGCCACGGTCGCCGCCTGCAGCCAGGAGAACCAGCCGAAGGACATACCGGCCAGGCCGCCGAAGGCGTAGTGCGGATAACGTGCGGTGCCGCCCGCCACCGGGAACATGCCGCCGAGTTCGGCGTGCACGAGGGCGAGGAGGACGATGGCGACAGCGCCGATCACCCACGAGATGGTCGCCGCAGGGCCGGCTGTCATCACGGCGTTCTTGGCGCCGTAGAGCCAGCCGGAGCCGATGATGGACCCCACCGAGGCCCACATCAGTCCGATCAGGCCGACGTCCCGCCGCAGACCGGTTCGGTCACGGGTGGCGTCGGGGGCTGCATGGTCAAGGTTCACCATGTCAAGGGGCCTCTCACTATCTGAGCAGGGAATTAACGCGCAATTGGCGGCTCAGGGTAGGAACGGAGACCTGATCGACAGAAGGTCGTCACCTGAAATTTGACTCTTCCAGGGGGATTTCTTTTACTCGCCCTTTGCGCAGGTCAGCTGGGCTTCCGGAATGTCCGTATTCAGCCCGGGAATGCGAGAAGAGAGTAAGACAGGTCACACCTGCCGAGATATTGAACCGGCCAATGCGGTCATGCTCATGACCAACACCTTGGGCGCGACGGACGCGCTCGAGAACGTCCGCCCACGTGACCACCGCCTCCCGAACATCGATACTGCCGACAGCGAGTGGACGCAGGAGGCTCCGATGAAGATGTTGATCAATGTCCCGGAGACGGTGGTCGCCGACGCACTGCGGGGCATGGCGGCCGCGCACCCCGAGCTGACCGTCGACGTGGAGAACCGGGTGATCGTACGGCGTGACGCCCCGGTCGCCGGAAAGGTGGCGCTCGTCTCCGGCGGCGGCTCGGGTCACGAGCCGCTGCACGGCGGCTTCGTGGGCCCCGGCATGTTGTCGGCGGCCTGCCCCGGCGAGGTGTTCACCTCCCCGGTGCCGGACCAGATGGTCCGTGCGGCGGCGGCCGTGGACAGCGGCGCCGGCGTCCTGTTCATCGTCAAGAACTACACCGGCGACGTGCTGAACTTCGACATGGCGGCCGAACTCGCCGAGGACGAGGGCATCCAGGTCGCGAAGGTCCTGGTCAACGATGACGTCGCCGTCACCGACAGCCTCTACACGGCGGGCCGGCGCGGCACCGGTGCCACCCTGTTCGTGGAGAAGATCGCGGGGGCGGCGGCCGACGAGGGGCAGCCGCTGGAGCGGGTGCAGTCCGTCGCCCGGCAGGTCAACGAGAACTCCCGCAGCTTCGGTGTCGCCCTGAGCGCCTGCACCACGCCCGCCAAGGGCACCCCCACCTTCGACCTGCCGCCGGGCGAGCTGGAGCTGGGCATCGGCATCCACGGCGAGCCGGGGCGCGAGCGGCGCCCGATGATGACCGCGCGGGAGATCGCCGACTTCTCGGTGAACGCCGTCCTGGACGACCTGGAGCCGCGCAACCCGGTGCTGGTCCTGGTCAACGGCATGGGCGCCACCCCGCTGCTGGAGCTGTACGGCTACAACGCGGAGGTGCAGCGGGTGCTGTCCGAGCGTGGCGTGGCGGTGGCCCGGACACTGGTCGGCAACTATGTGACCTCCCTCGACATGGCCGGCGCCTCCGTCACCCTGTGCCAGATCGACGAGGAGCTGCTGCGGCTGTGGGACGCGCCGGTGAGCACGCCGGCGCTGCGCTGGGGCCGGTGAGCGACCTGTCCGCCGGGCCGGTGGCGGGGCAGACGAGTGGGGTCAACGTCCGTATCACGCAAGGAGATGCAGTGCTCGACGCCGACTTCTTCCGCCGTTGGATGACGGCGGCCGCCGCGTCCGTCGACCGCGAGGCCGAGCGGCTGACCGCGCTCGACTCGCCGATCGGCGACGCCGACCACGGCAGCAACCTGCAGCGTGGCTTCCGCGCGGTCACGGCCGCACTGGAGAAGGAGGCGCCCAACACGCCCGGTGCGGTTCTCCAGCTCGCCGGCCGTCAGCTGATCTCCACGGTCGGCGGTGCCTCCGGCCCGCTGTACGGGACGCTGCTGCGCCGTACCGGCAAGGCCCTCGGGGACGCCACCGAGGTGACCGAGCAGCAGCTGACGGACGCCGTGCGGGCGGGCGTCGACGCGGTGATGACGCTGGGCGGGGCCGCGCCCGGCGACAAGACCATGGTCGACGCCCTGGTGCCCGCGGTCGACACACTCGGCACCTCCTTCAGGGCGGCGGCGGCCGCCGCCGAGGAGGGTGCCGTGGCCACGACCCCGTTGCAGGCCCGCAAGGGCCGGGCGAGCTATCTGGGTGAGCGCAGCATCGGGCACCAGGATCCCGGCGCCACCTCCTCCGCCCTGCTGATCGCCGCGCTCGTGGAGGCCTCCGGTGAGTGACGGCACGGAGAAGCTGGTCGGGATCGTGCTCGTCTCGCACAGCCCGGCGGTCGCCGAGTCGGTGGCGACGCTGGCGAAGGCGCTGTCGGGCGGCGGGACCACCGCGCCCATCGCCGCGGCGGGCGGCACGGCTGACGGCGGGTTCGGAACGAGCTCGGAGCTGGTGTCGGCCGCGGCGGCCGCCGTCGACCGGGGCGCGGGGGTCGCCGTACTCATGGACCTGGGCAGCGCGGTCCTCACCGTGAAGGCGCTGCTGGCGGAGGGCGACGAGCTGCCGCCGAACACCCGGGCCGTCGACGCTCCCTTCGTCGAGGGCGCGGTCGCCGCGATGGTCACGGCGTCGACGGGCGCGGACCTGGCTGCGGTGGAGGCGGCGGCCAGGGAGGCGTACTCCTACCGGAAGGAGTGACGGGGCACCCGGACCGCGGGGGTGTGCGGCCGAGGGCCGGGGCGGAACGGGGCCCCGGCCGCTCGGCCGCTTTCGTCGGCGCGGGATCAGCGACGACAGCGAACCGCGCCGTCGGCACGAACTGCCCTGGAAGGCAAGCGAGTTCACGCCGCGTCGGGCACCAGCATACGTAGCCCGGGCGCGCCCCGGCCAACGCCGCCCCCGTTCGCGGGCCCCGGTTGGGCTGTCCGGGTGCGGGCGGATCCGCTATTCGGGTGCGGGCACCTCCTGGAACTCCTCCAGGGCGTGGGTGAGCCACTGGATCCAGAAGGTCTCCAGGTCGATGCCCGCCCGTAGCACGAGGTGCTGGAGGCGGTCCCGCACCGAGTCACGGCCGGGCCCGAAGTCACGTTCCTCGATCTCCCGGTATTCGGCCAGCTGACGCCGGTGCAGGTCGAGATGGCGGCGCAGGTCCGCCTCCATGCCCTCGGTGCCGACGACGGCCGCGGCGCGCAGCCGCAGCAGCAGCACGTCCCGGTGCGGCTTGGGGTCCTGGGGCGCGGCCGTCCAGCGGGCGAGTTCGGCGCGGCCGGCGGGCAGGACCTCGTACGACTTCTTCTGCCCGCGGGCCGGCTGCTCGGCGGGCAGGGCGCGGATCAGGCCGTCGCTCTCCAGGCGTCCCAGCTCGCGATAGATCTGCTGGTGGGTGGCCGACCAGAAGTAGCCGATCGACCGGTCGAACCGACGCGTCAGTTCGAGCCCCGACGACGGCTTCTCCAGCAGGGCGGTCAGGATCGCGTGCGGGAGGGACATGGCCTCATCCTAGGGATCGGGTCCCGGGGACGGCTCCCGGCGCCTACAGCGCCGCCGCCAGCTCGGTGCCCTGCTTGATGGCGCGCTTGGCGTCCAGCTCGGCCGCCACGTCGGCGCCGCCGATGAGGTGCGGGGTGCGGCCCGCGGCGAGCAGTTCCTCGTACAGGTCGCGGCGCGGCTCCTGCCCGGTGCACAGCACGATCGTGTCGACCTCGAGGACGCGGCTCTCCCCGTCCACGGTGATGTGCAGCCCGGCGTCGTCGATCCGGTCGTAGCCGACGCCCGGCACCATGGTCACGCCCCGGTGCTTCAGCTCGGTGCGATGGATCCAGCCGGTGGTCTTGCCGAGCCCGGCGCCGACCTTGGAGGTCTTGCGCTGCAGGAGGTGGACGGTGCGCGGCGGGGCGGGCCGCTCGGGGGCGGCGAGACCGCCGGGAGCGCGGTAGTCCATGTCGACGCCCCAGTGGCGGAAGTACGTCGCCGGGTCCTCGCTCGCCTTGTCGCCGCCGTCGGTGAGGTACTCGGCCACGTCGAACCCGATGCCGCCCGCGCCGAGGATCGCGACACGGTCACCGACGGGCGCGCCGTCCCGCAGTACGTCGAGGTAGCCGAGGACCCGGGGGTGGTCGATGCCGGGGATGTCGGGGGTGCGGGGGGTGACACCGGTCGCCACGACGATCTCGTCGTATCCGGTGAGGTCGCCGGCGGCGACAGGGGTGTTCAACCGGACGTCCACCCCGTGCAGGTCGAGCTGGGTGCTGAAGTAGCGCAGGGTCTCGTCGAACTCCTGCTTGCCCGGCACCTTGCGGGCCACGTTGAGCTGGCCGCCGATCTCGCCCGCGGCGTCGTAGAGCGTGACGTCGTGGCCGCGCTCGGCGGCGGAGACGGCGCAGGCCAGTCCGGCGGGACCGGCGCCGACGACGGCGACGCGCTTGCGCAGCCGGGTCGGGGCGAGGACGAGTTCGGTCTCGTGGCAGGCGCGCGGGTTGACCAGGCAGGACGTGATCTGCCCGCTGAAGGTGTGGTCGAGGCAGGCCTGGTTGCAGCCGATGCAGGTGTTGATGGTCTCGGGCCGCCCGGCCGCGGCCTTGGCGACGAAGTCCGGGTCGGCCAGCATCGGGCGGGCCATGGACACCATGTCGGCGTACCCTTCGGCGATCAACTGATCGGCCAGCTCCGGGGTGTTGATGCGGTTGGTCGTCACCAGCGGTACCGAGACGGCCCCCATGACCTTCTTGGTGACCCAGGCGTACGCGCCGCGCGGCACGGAGGTGGCGATGGTGGGGATACGGGCCTCGTGCCAGCCGATACCGGTGTTGATGATCGTCGCTCCGGCGGCCTCGACCGCCTTGGCGAGCGTGACGACCTCCTCCAGGGAGGAGCCGCCGGGGACGAGGTCCAGCATGGACAGCCGGTAGACGACGATGAAGTCCTCGCCGACCGCCTCGCGGACGCGGCGCACGATCTCGACCGGGAAGCGCGTCCGGTTCTCGTAGGAGCCGCCCCAGCGGTCGGTGCGCCGGTTGGTGCCCGCCGCGATGAACTCGTTGATCAGGTAGCCCTCGGAGCCCATGATCTCCACGCCGTCGTACCCGGCTTCCCGGGCCAGGCGGGCGGCGCGCGCGTAGTCGTCGATGGTCTGCTCGACCTCGGTGTCGGTGAGGGCGTGCGGGACGAACGGGCTGATCGGCGCCTGGAGGGCGCTGGGCGCGACGAGGTCCTGGTGGTAGGCGTAGCGGCCGAAGTGGAGGATCTGCATCGCGATCCGTCCGCCCTCGCGGTGCACGGCGTCGGTGATGACGCGGTGCTGTTCGGCCTCCGCCTCGGTGGTGAGCTTGGCGCCGCCCTCGTAGGGGCGTCCGGCCTCGTTGGGCGCGATACCGCCGGTGACGATGAGTCCCACTCCCCCGCGCGCCCGCTCGGCGTAGAACGCGGCCATGCGGTCGAAGCCGTGCTCGGCCTCCTCCAGGCCCACGTGCATGGAACCCATGAGCACGCGGTTGGGCAGCGTGGTGAAGCCCAGGTCGAGCGGGGTCAGCAGGTGGGGGTAGCGGCTCATGGGGCCCTCCGTGCGGCGTGTCGTGCGTCTGTTGTAGACGACGGCCGGAGGTTTATGCAACTAGTTGCACAAGGCGGGAGAGCCTTTTCGGGACAGCCGCCTCAGTCCACGTCCACGTCGCCGAAGAGGTCGAGCATCCGGGTCAGCACGCGCAGACACGCCTGCAGATCGGCCTCGGTGAGGTCGCCGCGCACCTGCCGCAGCAGGGCGTACTCGCGGGCGGTGACGGCGTCGATCACCGCTTGCCCCTCGTCGGTGAGCCGGAACAACGAAGAGCGCTTGTGGGCGGGGTTCGGGATGCTCTCGACCAGCCCGCGCGCCGCCGCCTCGTTGACCATCCGCTGCACGAACTGCCTGCTGAGCGCCTGAGCGCGCCCCATCTGCGGGACGGTCATGGGCCCGTGGCCGCACAGCAGCGCGAGAACGGCGCGTACGCCGACGGAGACGCCCTCGATCGCCTCGGCCTGCTCCACCTTGCTCTGCACCCGCCGGTACAGCGGGCCCACCAGGGCGAAGACCTCCATGAGACGGGGGGCGAGGGCATCCGGGGCGAGTGGCGCGTTCTGTTCGGTCACACCGCCAATTATGACACCTAGGTTGTCAAACTCTCGATAAGTTGACACCTTGGTTGTCATGATGGACACGGTGGAGACACTCAAGAGCTTCGAAACCGACGACGGCCGGCTGGTGTATCGCGACGTGGGTGCGGGGGCGCCGCTGGTGCTGCTGCACGGCGGCTTCCTCGACCACCGGATGTGGGAGGACCAGATCCCGGTGTTCGCGCGGACCCACCGGGTGATCGCCCCGGACGCGCGGGGCCACGGGGCGTCCTCGAACGCGACCCGGCCGTTCCGCCACACCGACGACCTCGCCGCGCTGCTGCGCCACCTCGACACCGGTCCCGCGACCCTGGTCGGGCTGTCGATGGGCGGAGCGATCGCGGTGGACACCGCCCTGGAACACCCCGACCTCGTCGGCGCCCTGGTCGTCAGTGGCGTCGGCACGAGTGAGCCCGACTTCCGGGACCCGTGGACGCAGGCCGCCAACTCCGCGTACTGGCAGGCGCTCGGCGCAGGCGACATCGACACCTTCGTGGACGCGTTCGCACGGTTCACGTACGGACCGCAGCGCACGGTCGAGGACGTCGACCCCGAAGTCGACCGGCGAGTACGGGAGATGGCCCGGTCGACGATCACCAAGCACACCCGCGACGAGCCGGACCACTGGGTCCGCCTCACCGACACCTGGGCCCGCGCGGCGAAGATCGAGGTACCCGTGCTGGCCGTCAACGGCGGTGTCGACTCACCCGACCACATCCGCATGGCCGAGCGGCTGGTACGCACCGTCCCCCACGGCCGGGCCACGCCCGTGGAAGGCACCGCGCACTACCCCAACATGGAGCGGCCCGACGCCTTCGACGCGATCGTCCGGGAGTTCCTGGACTCGTTGGCCGACTAGCGGCGGGTGCCGATCAGGACGTTCGCGTACAACTCCGCCGAGACGGCGAGCCGGACGTCGAGGTTGCCGCGGGTGAACGCCTCGAGCGCGGAGGGGACTTGGCGTTCGCTCGCCTCGACCAGCAGGTGGCCGCCGGGGGCCAGCCACGCGGAGGCCTCCGCGGTGACCCGGCGCAGCACCTCCAGGCCGTCGAAGCCGCCGTCCAGAGCGGTCAGGGGCTCGTGGTCGCGGGCCTCCGACGGCAGCAGCGCGACCTCCTCCGTGGGGACGTAGGGGACGTTGGCGGTCAGAACGTCGACACGGCCGCGCAGTTCGACCGGGAGGGCGGCGAACAGGTCGCCCTCGTGGACCCGGCCGCCGTACGCGGCGACGTTGCGGCGGGCGCAGCGTACGGCGGCCGGGTCGATGTCGGCGGCGTGCAGTTCGGGGCGGTCGAGCCCGGCCGCCAGCGCCGCGCCGACCGCGCCCGAGCCGCAGCACAGGTCCACGACGAGACGGGCGCCGGGACCGACGGCGAGGGCCTGCTCGAGGAGGAACTCGGTGCGGCGGCGGGGCACGAAGACGCCCGGCTCCACCGCGATGCGCAGGCCGTGGAACTCCGCCCAGCCCAGGACGTGTTCGAGGGGATGCCCGGCGATGCGCCGGTCGACCATCCGGGCGGCCTCGTCGGCGGTGCGGGCGGTGGCCAGGATCAACTCCGCCTCGTCCTCGGCGAAGACACAGCCGGCGGAACGCAGCGCGGAGACGACGTGGGAACGTGACAGTGGTGGCATGGAGCCGGGAAAGCCTTCCGAGGGAGCGAAGGGTGCCCTCACCCGGCGGCGGTGATCCGCGCCGTCCTGAGGTGGGAGAGCACCCGAGCCGACACAGCGGTGATGGGACTCACCTCCTCGGCCACACCGGCCGGGACGGTCCGCGGCCAGGACGGACACCTTAGCAGGAGGGGCGTTCGCGGAAGCCTCCCTCGGCCGCGGAGACATCCAGCACTCCTCGGCCACGGAGACGTCCACCCGCACTCAAGTTGTACTCTACAACTAGAGCGACGAGGGAGGTCCCGTGCAGGCAGAGCGTGCCACCGCCGCGTCCGCCGCGGCAGCCGCCGTCGAGACCATTCAGCGCGAGATGACGGTGTTCGCCCGGCGCGCCCGGGCCTCGGCGGGACGTATGCACCCGGAGCTGTCCCTGGTCTCCTACACGCTGCTCGGGCACCTGGAGGAGAGCGGTGGCTGCCGGGCGACCGATCTGGCCGCGCACTACGCCCTGGACAAGTCCACGGTCAGCCGGCAGGTGGCCGCGCTGGAGCGGGCAGGGCTGGTCGAGCGGCGGCAGGATCCGGACGACCACCGGGTCCAGGTGCTGCAGTTGACCGGGGCGGGCACGCGGATCCTCGCCCAGGTCACGGAGAGCCGCCGGGAGGCGTTCCGGGAGCGGCTCGCGGGCTGGCCGGAGGAGGACCTGCAACACTTCGCGGCCTACCTCCTGCGCTACAACGCGGCGGCCGCCGCCACGCCGGTCGGGCAGCCCGCCACGGCGGCTCGCTGACGGCCGGTGACGGGAAGGGGTCCGCCGACGGCGAACCCCCTGAACCTGTTGTCAGATCCACACCGCTGCTGTCAGATCCCCACCACCTGCTCGTCGCCCAGCCGCTCGGGGACCCGTGCCGCCAGGAACTCCGTCGTGCGGCGCAGGCGGAAGCCGAGGGACTCGTAGAGGCGTATGGCGCCGGTGTTCCCCGCGCCGGTGTGCAGGAACGGGGTCTCGCCACGCTCGCGGATGCCGTGCGCGACCGCCAGGACCAGCCGGCCGGCCAGGCCCTGACCGCGGAAGGCGGGATCGGTGCACACGGCGCTGATCTCGGTCCAGCCGGGCGGGTGCAGCCGTTCGCCGGCCATGGCGACCAGGGCTCCACCCCGGCGGATGCCCAGGTAGGTGCCCAGTTCGATGGTGCGCGGCAGGAACGGGCCGGGCCGGGTGCGCGCCACCAGGTCCAGCATCTCGGGCACGTCGGCCGGGGTGAGCCGTACGGCTTCCGGGTCGGGGGCCGCGGCGATCCCGTCGTCGACGAGCTGCACACCGTCGACAGCGAAGGCGATTTCCCAGCCGTCCGGTACCGCCCCACGGAAATAACCGGCAAGCGGAACCTCAGCGCCCGGCCCGGCGAGCGCGGCGACGTCCGCCCAGTCGTCGGCGTCCGGCTCGTCGGGCAGGCCCACCCATGGCGACACGTCGACGGGGTAGCGCAGGACGCGGCCCCGGCGCTCCGCGAAGTGGGCGTGCGGGCCGGTCAGCGAGGCGAGCGCCGGGTTGTCGAGCACGTGGTCGCTCATGCGGCGACCTCGATCACGACCTTGCCGCGGGCGTGCCCGTCCTCCACCAGACGCAGGGCCTGTTCGGCCTGTTCGAGCGGGAACGTCCGCGTGACGTGCGGGTCGAGGTCGCCGGCCACCACCAGCCGTGCCACCTCGTCGAGTACCGCGGCGGTACGCGCCCGCTGCACCCGCGCGCCGCCCAGCCGCTCGACGTCCGCCGGGGGCGCTCCGGCGGTGATCAGCTTCGAGCGGTCGGCGAGCAGGGTCGCCGCCTCCTCCAGCACCTGGCCGCCGACCAGGTCGTAGACGCCGTCGACGCCGTCCGGGGCTGCCGCGCGCACCCTGGCGGCGAGATCCGGTCCCGCGGGGACGTGGACCGCGCCGAGCTGCTCGACGAAGTCCTTCTTGCCCTCGCTCGCCGTGCCGATGACGCGCAGCCCGAAGCCGCGGGCGAGTTGCACGGCGGCGACGCCGACTCCCCCACCGGCGCCGGTGACCAGCAGGGTCGCACCGGCGGGCAGGCCGAGCTGGCGCAGGCCGTCGTAGGCGGTGGCCGCGGCGACCGGCAGGACCGCGGCGTCCGTGAGGGACAGGCCGCCGGGCACGTGCGCGGTCACCGCCGCGGGCAGCAGCGCGTACTCGGCGTATCCGCCCGTCACGGTGTTGCCGAAGACCGCGTCCCCGACGGCGAAACCGGTCACGCCGTCGCCAATCTCCTCGACGATACCGGCGGCCTCGCTGCCGAACACCACGGGGAACTCGGGGGTGCCGGTGTCGCCGGGGCGCCGTAGACCCGAGCGCAGCTTGAAGTCGACCGGGTTGACGCCCGCCGCGCGCACCGCGACGAGGAGCTGTCCGGGGCCCGGGCTCGGCCGCTCGGCGTCGATGAACGACTCCGTCTCGGGGCCGCCGTAGCGGGTGTATGCGTACGCCTTGGGCATGTCCTGCCTCACTCTCCTTCGCTGTCGCCGGACCACCCGTCGCAGGAGCCACCGGTCCCGGCCACTTCAGCGCAAGGAAGATCACGGAGCGGCTATTCCCGGACGTGGGGAGAGTTCATACACCTGCAATGACCGGCCCCGGCGAGCGTCCCGGGGAGCGGTGCGCGGGGGGGTCGCCGCGGTGGCGGGCCAGGTTTCCCGGGCACAGGTCCGGGAACCTGGCCCGAGAGGGAGAATGGGCACAAAAGCCGCTTCACAAGCCGCTTCGTCCAGGACATGTTCGTCGTGGACGGTCTTGCCCCGGGCCGCGGGAGGCACCCCCGGCCACGCGTCGAGTGGCAGCGTCCGCCGCGCAGCGACCCGTCGGCGGGGCAGGCGGCAAGGAGGTCGAGATGCGAACCCGGGTGCGCGGCTGGCGCTGGAAGCGCAATCCGCTGCGCCGCCGTTGCGATGTCGTCGAGGCGTGGACGGCGCTGATCGTCGCCGTGCTGCTGTGCCTCGGGGCGCCGCTCGTCGGCACGGCCGTGGGCTGGCGGGCGTACGACCAGGGGCATGCCACGCAGGTGGTCCAGCGCGCCGAACGCCATCAGGTGACCGCGGTCCTCGCCGAGGACGCCCCGGGAGCGGCGCCCGCCACGCAGGGCGGGAAGCAGCCCCTGTACCCGGCGAAGGTGCACTGGGGCGAGCCGGGCAAGGGCACGCTCACCACGATCGCCGAGGTCCCCGCGGGTTCGCGGAGCGGCGACCGGGTGCCGGTGTGGCTGGACTCCAGGGACCGCGGGGCCGCTCCGCCGCCGAGTGACGGCGCGGTGTGGCAGCACGCCCTGACGGCGGGTGTGTGGGCCGCGGGCGGCATGGCCGGGACGGTGCTCCTGGCCCGCGCCGTGATCAGGCGGGT
The DNA here is from genome assembly GCF_042891915.1 of Streptomyces sp. NPDC001848. NCBI lineage: Bacteria > Bacillati > Actinomycetota > Actinomycetes > Kitasatosporales > Streptomycetaceae > Streptomyces > Streptomyces sp. NPDC001848. Next base: position 32,743 of record NZ_JBIATP010000005.1, read on the forward strand.
CGCCGAGCGGCACCGCATGGCGGAGTGGGAGGCCGAGTGGGCCCGCACCGGGCCGGAGTGGGGGCGTCGGACGGCCTGACGCGCGGCGGGCCGACCAGGAGGTCGGTGAAGGTCTGGCGGGTGCGTGACGGCCACCGTACGGTGTGATCGTCCGCACCCGACGTCAAAGGTGGTCCTTCATGGCCCTGTTCGACCTGCCGGTGGACGAACTCCGCGAGTACCGCAGCCAGTCCGTCGAGCCCGCGGACTTCGACGCGTTCTGGACGAAGACACTGCAGGAGGCCCGCGAGCACGACCTGGACGCCCGTTTCGAGCCCGTGGAGACGGGGCTGAGGACGGTCCAGGTGTACGACGTGACGTTCGCCGGGTTCGGCGGCCACCCGGTGAAGGGCTGGCTGACCGTGCCGGTCTCCCTGGAGGGTCCGCTGCCGACGGTCGTGGAGTTCGCCGGCTACGGCGGCGGGCGCGCCCTTCCCCATGAGCACCTGCTGTGGGCGTCGGCGGGTTTCGCGCACTTCGTGATGGACACGCGGGGGCAGGGCAGCGGCTGGGGCGGCGGTGAGACGCCGGACCCGGTGGGCAGCGGGCCGTCCTTCCCCGGGTTCATGACGCGCGGGATCGAGGACCCGGAAAGCTACTACTACCGGCGGGTGTTCACGGACGGGGTGCGCGCCGTGGAGGCGGCCCGCGCGCATCCGCTGACCGACGCCTCCCGCACCGCGGCCGTCGGCGGCAGCCAGGGCGGCGGCATCACCATCGCGGTCGGCGGTCTCGTACCGGACCTGGTGGCCGTCGCACCGGACGTGCCGTTCCTGTGCGACTTCCCGCGCGCGACGACGCTCACGGACCGCCATCCGTACCGGGAGATCGGCAGCTGGCTCAAGACGCACCGCGGCCGCACCGAGCAGGTGATGCGCACACTGTCGTACTTCGACGGCGTGCACTTCGCCGCACGCGGCCGGGCGCCCGCGCTGTTCTCGGCCGCCCTGGAGGACCAGACGTGTCCGCCGTCGACGGTGTTCGCCGCGTTCAACGCGTGGGCGCACCAGGACAAGACGATCGAGGTGTACGACTTCAACGACCACGAGGGCGGCGGCTCCCATCAGGAGGCGGTCCAGCTGCGCTGGCTGCCGGCCCGTGTCTGACCGCCGAGGTGCGCCCGGGTCCGGTCAGGTCCGGGTGGCCACGATGAGCCGGCAGCGCGGGCTGCCGTCGGGCCGGTGGCCGAAGTCCGTGAGCGCCCGGTGCTCCACGGTGAATCCGGCCCGGGTCAGCTCGCGCCGGACGTCGCCGAAGCGGAACGTCCGGTAGTACATCACGAACGGCGGCCGCCACACGGCGTTCCGTACCCGCATCCCGGTGTCGAAGCCGAGCAGCGCCCAGTACCAGGGCGAGGACGGGGACGGCGGGGCGCCGATCGGGAACACGAACCGTCCGCCGGGCCGCAGCACGGAGTGCACCTCGGCGAACAGGCCGGGCAGTTCGCGCGGCAGGAAGTGCCCGAACGCGCCGAAGCTGACCGCCAAATCGAAGACGGGACCGAAGGGCAGGGCGCGGGCGTCACCGCGCACCCAGGCGACGTGCGGCGGTCCGTCGGACCGCACCCGTGCGCGTGCGACGGCCAGCATGCCCGCGCTGAAGTCGACGCCGGTGACGCTCTCGCGGCACACCGTGCGCAGCACCTCGGTCCCCGCGCCCGTACCGCAGCACAGGTCGAGCCCGTGCGCGAAGGGCCCCATTCCCTTCAGCTCCCCTTGGACGGCGTCGAGGACCGTGTCGGGCGTCCGGAAGGGAGTGTGGTCGAACTTGGGCGCGAGCAGGTCGTAGCCGCGCTCGACCGACGACAGCGCCTGGACGGTCAACTCGCGAAGGGTGGGACCGTGCGGGGAGAACATCGGCTCAGCTTACGCCGGTCGCTCCATGGCACCCGAGGGTTCTGTCTAGGCTGGCAGTGAGAGTGAGGTGAGCCGGCCGTGCACTCGGTACCCAGCAGCCCCGAAGATCTGGTGCGGGCACTCAGAGCCGTCGGCATCCGGGACGAGCGGCTGCTGGAGGCCGTGCGGACCACGCCCCGCGCCCGGTTCGTCCCCGCCGCTCAGGCGGCCGCGGCCTACCGGGACGTCCCCGTTCCGATCGGGCAGGGACAGGTCACCACACAGCCGTCGCTGTCCGCCGCGATGATCGAGAGCCTTGAGCTGGACGGAAGCGAGCACGTCCTCGAGGTCGGTACCGGTCTCGGCTTCCAGACCGCGCTGCTCGCCCGGCTGGCCGGCGACGTGGTCAGCGTCGAGATGCGGCCGGACATCGCCCGGCAGGCGCGCGGCAACCTGGCCGTGCAGGGCGTGCGGAACGTGGAGCTGCGGGTCGGTGACGGCAGCGGCGGCGTGCCGGAGCGCGCGCCGTACGACGCGGTGATCGTGTCGGCCGCGTTTCCGGAGGTCCCCGAGCCGCTGGTCGCGCAGCTGCGGCCGTCCGGCCGTCTCGTGCAGCCGGTCGGGCCGGGCGGGCACGAACAGGTGGTCTGCTTCGTGCGCACCGCGTCCGGACTGCGGCAGTGGCGGATCGTGACCGCTGCCTGCTTCGTCCGGCTGCTCGGCCGGTACGGCTTTCCGCAGGACGACAGGGATTCCACCTGAGGCTGGAACAGACCGCGTCCCGTGCGTGTTCTCCCCAGCAGAGCCGCCTGGTGCTACAGTGCGGTGAGCACTTGTGTACGCCCCGTCGTCCGGGGTGCCGGTGCCTGTTTCTCTCCGTTCGCCGTCCCGCCCGTCGTTCCCGACCGGCGCACCGGCTTTCCGACACCACCTCGTCAGGCAGTGCGGTTTCCCCCGTTCGCCATACCCGAGGTGCCGTTCCCCGCTGCGGCGAGGCGTGATCATGCCGCCTCCCGGACGCTGTCCCCTTCCCCTCCTCCTTCCTTCCGTTCCTTCCGTTCCTTCCGTTCCTTCCGTTCCTTCCGTTCCTTCCGTTCCTGAAAGGCCGTCCATGACCACCACACTCGAACACCCCCCGATCCAGCAGGAGCGAACGCCCCAGACCGTCACCGGTGTCCTCGACGTCGACGCCGGCGGGAAGGGTCACCTGCGTGCCGAGAGCTGCCTGGCCTCGCCCGCCGACCTCCCGGTCTCCCCCGCCCTGATCCGCCGTCACGGCCTGCGCAAGGGTGACACCCTCGTCGGCACCCGTACCGGGCGCTCCCTCACCGAGGTGGAGTTCGTCAACGGCCGCACCCCCGAGGAACTGCGCGGCCGTCCCCACTTCCGCGACCTCACCCCGCTGCATCCGCGCGAGCGGCTGCGGCTCGAGCACCCGGCGTCGGGCCTGGGCGGACGCGTCATGGACCTCCTCGCGCCCGTCGGCAAGGGGCAGCGCGGGCTGATCGTGGCCCCGCCCAAGACCGGCAAGACCGTGCTGCTGCAGCAGATCGCCGCGGCTGTCGCCGGCAACCACCCCGAGTGCCACCTGATGGTGGTACTGCTCGACGAGCGGCCCGAGGAGGTCACCGACATGCGGCGCTCGGTCCGGGGTGAGGTGTACGCCTCCACGTTCGACCGGACGCCGAAGCAGCACCTCGCGCTCGCCGAACTGGTCGTCGAGCGCGCCAAGCGGCTGGTCGAGCAGGGCCAGGACGTCGTCGTCCTGCTGGACTCGCTGACCCGGCTGTGCCGGGCGCACAACAACGCGGCCGCCGCCGGTGGCCGCATCCTCAGCGGCGGTGTCGACGCATCCGCCCTGCAGGGCCCGAAGCGCTTCTTCGGTGCCGCCCGTCTGGCCGAGGAGGGCGGCTCGCTCACCATCCTGGCCACCGCCCTGGTGGAGACCGGCTCCCGGGCCGACGAGTTCTTCTTCGAGGAGCTGAAGAGCACCGGGAACATGGAGCTGCGCCTCGACGGTGCTCTGGCCGCCCGCCGGATCCACCCGGCCGTCGACATCCCCGCGTCCGGCACCCGGCGTGAGGAACTCCTGCTGTCTTCGGTCGAGTTGGCGGCCGTACGGGGACTGCGGCGCGCCCTGCGGACACCGGGGCAGCCCGCCGTGGAGACCCTGCTGGAGCGGATGCGGGCGACGCCCGACAACGCGGCCTTTCTGCGCCAGGTCCAGCCGACGCTGCCGGCCGGCTGATCCGACCGGCTGATCCCTCCGGCCGATCACGCCCCGGCGTCAGGCATCCGGGTGCACGATGCCCCCACTCGGCTCACTCCGACCGGGCGGACGCGCCCTCACCATTCCTACGGTGTCCGGTATGAGCATCGGATTCTCCTCTCGCGCCCTCGTCTCCTGCTGCGCTCTCGGCGCGGCCGGCCTGTCGGTCCTCGCGCCGCTCCCCGCCGCCGCCGGCACGGGCGGCTCCGACTCCGGCACTCCCCGGCCCACCGCATCGCAGCCCTCGCTCCTGTACGGGCCCGGAACCCAGGTGCGGCCGCGCGCGGGAGCGCCCGAGGTGCCGTATGTGTCCGCGCTGTCGTGGCTGGTGGCCGACGCCGACACCGGTGACGTGCTCGCCGCGCACGACGCGCACCGTCCGCTGCCACCCGCGAGCACCCTCAAGACGCTGTTCGCGCTCACGGTGCTGCCGGCGCTGCCCGCCGACACCCGGCACACCGTCACGGAGCGGGAGCTGGCGGACGTCGGGCCCGGCAGCAGCCTCGTCGGGGTCAAAGAGGGGCTCACGTACCGGGTGAGCGACCTGTGGAAGGGGGTCTTCCTGCACTCCGGCAACGACGCGGTGCATGTGCTGGCCGCGCTCAACGGCGGTGTGGAGACCACGGTCCGCCGGATGCAGGCCAAGGCCCGGCAACTGGGCGCCTTCGACACGCAGGTGGTCTCGCCGGACGGGTACGACGCCCCCGGGCAGGTGTCGTCGGCGTACGACCTGGCGGTGTTCGGGCGCGCCGGACTGCGGAATCCGGACTTCGCCCGGTACTGCTCCCTGAGGGAGTCGACGTTCCCCGGCGACGGCACCTCGTACGGGATCCGCAACACCAACCGGCTGCTGACGGGCGCCGACGGCGTCGAACGCTACCCGGGCCTGATCGGCATCAAGAACGGCTACACCAGCAACGCGGGCAACACCCTCGTGGCCGCGGCCCGCCACGGCGGGCGCACCCTCGTGGTGACGGTGATGCACCCTCAGGAGGGCGGCGGCCTCGCGGTCTACGAGGAGGCCCGCTCGCTGCTCGACTGGGGCTTCGCCGCCGCCGGGCGGGTCACGCCGGTCGGCTCGCTGCTGCCCGAGAGGTCGCGCGGGGCGCAGTCCGGTCGCACCGCGCTGCCGACGGCGACGCCCCGCAAGGAGGACGACCCGTCCGACTGGCCGGGGGCGGGGACGCTCGCGGGCGCCGTCGGTCTGGGTACGGGCGCGACGGTCGCGCTGGCGCTGCGGCTGCTGGGCAGGCGACCGAAGCGCGACTGACCGACCGGCAGCCCGAGCAGCAGGCCGAGGGTGATCCATGTGTAGGTGTTGCTGCCGAGGAAGCCGTCGATCCCGGACGCGTCGTCGAACCACAGCCACACCACGCTGGTGCACAGCACCGCGTACAGGGCGGCGGCGGTCCGCGGCCGGCGTGCGTGCGCCAGCACCGCGAACGACGGCAGCAGCCACACCAGATGGTGCACCCAGGTGATCGGGGAGACCAGGCAGGCGGTGAGCCCGGTGAGGGCGAAGGCGGCCCGCCAGTCACCGGATCGCAGCGCGCGGTGCGTGCGCCACGCCCAGACCCCGAGCACCAGGACGACGACCAGCGCCCAGGCGGCCCGGCTCGGCTCGTCGGGCGCGGCGAGCCGGGCGAGGACGCCCTGCAGGGACTGGTTGGAGACGTAGTCGAGGCGGCCGACCCGGGTGGTGTCCCACACGGCGCGCGTCCAGTAGAAACGCGACGCGTCCGGCACCACCCACGCGGCGAGCACGGTGGCGGCCCCCGCGAGGGCGGCGGCCACGGCGGCGGCCCGCCATCTGCGGGCGAGCAGCAGCAGACCGATGAAGACCGCGGGGGTGAGCTTGACGGCCGCCGCGAGTCCGATACCGGCCCCCGCCCAGCGCCCGCGCCCGGTGGACAGCAGCCAGGCGTCGGCGAGCACCAGGGCCAGCAGCAGGAGGTTGACCTGCCCGAAGCTGAAGGTGTCCCGGACGGGTTCGAACAAGGCCAGCGCGCAGGCGGCCAGGCCCCAGCCGAACCAGCCGTAGCGGGCCAGCTTCCGGCCGATGAGGATCCACACCACGGCGGCGAGGGCCGCCAGGTTGAGCAGCAGGGCGAGCGCGATCGCCGTGTGCAGGCCGACGAACGCCATCGGCAGCATGCACAGCGCGGCGAACGGCGGATAGGTGAAACCGTACGTGGTGCCCGGCACCCGGTAGTCGTAGATCCGGCCGCCGTGGTGCATCCAGGCGTCCACGGTCCCGTAGTAGACGCGCAGGTCGAACCAGCCGCGCAGCAGCGGCACGGTGACGGTGAAGACGGTCACGGCGGCGGCGAGGCCGAGGACGAGGGCGAGCCGTCCCTTCTCGGTGCGGGGCAGTCTCACGCGGTCCGTCCCAGCACCGGTGCCCGGTCCGCCTGGTGGGCCTGCCACAGCACGACCACGGCGAGCATGCCGCCGGAGACGGCCAGCACCACCTGGGCCAGGTCGGGCGGTCCGCCGCTCGGCAGCACGGCGAGCGCGAGGACGGCGGTGGCGGCGGCCACCCGGTGGCGTACGGAGGCGCTGGGCGCCGCGGCGGCGATGAGGAACAGTCCCCACAGGGCATACCAGGGGCGGATGGCCGGGCCGAGGACGGCGACGACGGCGAGGCTCAGGCCGAGCGCGTAGACCGGGGCGGGCCGCAGCTTCACCCAGATGACCAGCACGGTGATGGCGGTCGCGGCGACGCCGACCGCGTGCCAGGCCGGTTCCGCGAGCGGCGCGAGGTCGCTGCCGAGACCGTCGAGCAGTCGGCCCGTGGCCCGGCCGAGGACGCTGGTGGGTGACCAGTTGTGCGGGGAGACAGGTGTCTTCAGGGCCGCTATCCAGCCGTATCCGGTGCCGGCGACGGCGGTGGCCGCGACGGTGGTGGCGAGCGCGACCAGTGTGGTCGTCACCGTCGCCCGGACGACGCCGACGTGCCGGCGCAGCGCGATCACGGCGAGCAGGCCGAGCGCGGCGGGGGCCTTGACCAGAGCGGCGAGCGTGACCAGGACGACGCCGAGGACGTGCGACCGGCCGCGGGCGGCCGGGGACTGTCTGGAGCTCCGCGGGAAAAGGAGCGGCGTTCGGTGCGTGCGATCGGCGTGCCGGACGAATGCCCTGGTAGCGGAGCTACTCGGGCGTTCGGCCGATGCGGCGAGCGTGCGTGCCGGGCGTCGCGACGCCGCGGAGGAACTCCGGACAGTCCCTAGCAGCCCCATGCCGAGCAGTCCGAGCATGAGGGCGTCGTTGTGGGCGCCGGCGACCAGGTGCAGCAGGACGAGCGGGTTGAGGGCGCCGAGCCACAGTGCGGCGGCCGGGTCGGCGCCGCAGTGCCGCGCGAGCCGCGGCAGTGCGAACGCCATCAGTGCCACGCCGAGCAGCGCGACCAGCCGCATGCCGAGCAGCCCGGTCGGCAGTTCACCGCGGGTCAGTCCGGACAGCGCGGAGGCGACGACGAGGAAGACCGGTCCGTAGGGGGCCGCGGTGTCCCGCCACACCGGAGCCACCTCGTCCGCCAGTGGGCCGCCGAGCTGGGCGGGCCCGTAGGCGTAGACGTCGAGGTGGGCGTGGACCATGGCGCCCTGGGCGAGATAGCTGTAGACGTCCCGGCTGAACAGCGGCGGGGCCAGGAGCAGCGGCGCCGCCCAGGTGGCGAGGACGAGCAGGAGGGCCCGCGGCGTCGGCGGTTCGGGCCCTCGGATCACCCGGCCGAGCCCGGCCCAGGCGGCGATCAGCAGGACGACGCCGAAGTACACGCCCACCAGCCCGAGCGCTGCGCGCCCGGACTCGGGGGAGACCAGATCCTCGACCGGCAGGGCCCCGGCGGTCTCACCGCCCAGTGCGAGAAAGGCGGTACCGGCCAGACCGAGCGCCTGGCAGCGGCGGAGATCGACGGGAAAAGCCATGGCCAACACTCGGGAAGCGTGTCAACACCGGGTGGCCGGGAAGCGACGTCCGCCTCTCACGGGGGCGGCCTGCATGTGACCGCCGTGTGATCGGCGCGCGCACGGACGCGGGGAGGTCCCGGTCAGAACACGGACAGCCCCGTCAGTGTGGTGAAGCGGTCGAGTGCCGCGACGCCCGCGACGGAGTTGCCGCGCTCGTCGAGGCCCGGGCTCCACACGCACAGCGTGCAGCGGCCCGGCACGACGGCGATGATGCCGCCGCCGACGCCGCTCTTGCCGGGCAGGCCGACCCGGTAGGCGAAGTCGCCCGCCGCGTCGTACGTGCCGCAGGTCAGCATCACCGCGTTGACCTGCTTGGCCTGGCTGCGGGTCAGCAACCGGGTGCCGTCGGCGCGGATGCCGTGACGAGCCAGGAAGCCGGTGGCGAGGGCGAGGTCGGCGCAGGACGCGGTGAGGGAGCACTGCCGGAAGTACTGTTCGAGCAGCACCGGCACGGGGTTGCCGATGTTGCCGTAGGACGCCATGAAATGCGCGAGGGCGGCGTTGCGGTCGCCGTGCGCGGCCTCGGAGGCGCAGACCTCCTCGTCGAAGGAGAGGTCGGGGTTGCCGCTCTCGGCGCGCAGGAAGTCGAGCAGGGTGCCGGCCGTGTCACCCGTACGGGTGTGCAGCCGGTCGGTGACGACGAGGGCGCCCGCGTTGATGAACGGATTGCGCGGGATGCCGCTCTCGTACTCCAGCTGGACGAGGGAGTTGAACGGGTTGCCGGACGGCTCCCGGCCCACGTGCTCCCACAGCGCGTCACCCTCGCGGGCGAGGTCGAGGGCGAGCGTGAAGACCTTGGTGATGGACTGGGTGGAGAACGGCTGCCGCCACTCCCCCACCCCGTACACCGTGCCGTCCAGTTCGGCGACGGCCATGCCGAAGCGGCGCGGGTCCAGGGCGGCGAGCGCCGGTATGTAGTCGGCGGCCCGGCCGCGGCCGGGGCGCTGCTCCATCTCTTCGGCGATACGTTCCAGCACGGGCTGGAAGTTCAGCGACGGGGCCATGGTCACCATCGTGCCGCCCCCCGGGACGGACCGCTCACCTGACGTACCTCGTGATCATGCGGAGGATCCTATGACGCGGTGGGGGCTGCTCCACCCGGCGGGGCGGCAGCCGACGGCCACCGCCCCAGGGGGTGTTCTCCCTGCTCATCGGGGAGGCCTGCTCATCGGGAGGTCAGACCTCCGGGGAGCCGCTGCCCGCCACCACTTCGGGCCGCAGCAGCGCCTGGAGCCGCTCGGCCGGCAACAGGCCCTTCTCCAGGACGAGTTCGGCGACACCGCGCCCGGTGGCGAGGGCCTCCTTGGCGATGTCGGTGGCCGCCTCGTAGCCGATGTAGGGGTTGAGGGCGGTGACCAGGCCGATGGAGTTCTCCACCGCCGCCCGCAGCACCTTCTCGTTGGCCGTGATACCGGCGACGCACCGCTCGGCCAGGGTCAGGCAGGCGCGCTCCAGGTGCGTGATGCTCTCGGAGAGGGAGTGCAGGATGACCGGCTCGAAGGCGTTGAGCTGGAGCTGACCGGCCTCGGCGGCCATGGTGATGGTGACGTCGTTGCCGATCACCTCGAAGGCGACCTGGTTGACGACCTCGGGGATGACCGGGTTGACCTTGCCGGGCATGATGCTCGAACCGGCCTGCACCGGCGGCAGGTTGATCTCGTTCAGCCCTGCGCGCGGACCGGAGGAGAGCAGGCGCAGGTCGTTGCAGCTCTTGGAGAGCTTGACCGCGATCCGCTTGAGCACACCGGACATCTGCACGAAGGCACCGCAGTCCTGGGTGGCCTCGACCAGGTTGGCGGCGGTCACCAGCGGGAGGCCGGTGATCTCCGCGAGGTGGCGGCGCGCCGACTCGGCGTAGCCGGCAGGGGCGTTGAGGCCGGTGCCGATCGCCGTGGCGCCCAGGTTGATCTCGTGGATCAGCTCCACCGCCTCCGCGAGCCGGCTGCGGTCCTCGTCCAGCATGACCGCGTACGCCGAGAACTCCTGCCCGAGGGTCATCGGCACCGCGTCCTGGAGCTGGGTGCGGCCCATCTTCAGCACGTCGCGGAACTCGACGGCCTTGCGGGCGAAGGCGTCCTGGAGCACGGCCATCGCCTTGAGCAGCCCGCGTACGGCGTACACCGTCGCGATCTTGACGGCGGTCGGGTAGACGTCGTTGGTGGACTGGCCGAGGTTGACGTCCTCGTTGGGGTGCAGGTGCCGGTACTCGCCCTTGGCGTACCCCAGCAGTTCCAGCGCCCGGTTGGCGACGACCTCGTTGGCGTTCATGTTGGTCGAGGTGCCCGCGCCGCCCTGGATGACGTCGACCACGAACTGGTCGTGCAGCTTGCCGTCGCGGATCTCGCGGCAGGCCTCGACGATGGCGGCGGCCTTCTTGGGCTCCAGCAGGCCGAGTTCCTCGTTGGCGAGGGCGGCGGCCTCCTTCACGGCGGCGAGGGCGTCGATCAGGTGCGGGTAGGCGGAGATCGGCGTCCCCGTGATGGGGAAGTTCTCCTTGGCGCGCAGGGTGTGGATCCCCCAGTACGCCTCGGCGGGTACGTCGCGGTGGCCGAGCAGGTCGTGTTCGCTGCGGTGGGCTGCGGCGGTCATGGCTGTGCGGGCCCTCTTTCGGAGGTGGACGAATCGAGCTGGACGAGTCGGTCAGGCGCAGGTCTGGGGGTGGTGAGAGGGTCGAGCGCGCGGACCGGCCGGACGCTGCCGACCGGTTCGCCGCCGCCGAGCAGCGGCTCGCCCGCGAACTCGGTGAGCGCCGCCGGGTCGACGCCGGCGCGGGCGAGGGCAGCGGCGGCGACCGGGATCCGTGCCCGGTTCGCCCCGTCGGCGATCTTCACGGCGACGGCACGGCCGTCCGGCAGCGCGGCGACCTGGACGCCCTCGAAGCCGTCCTTGGCGAGCAGCCCGGGCACGGCCCGCATCAGCGCGGCGACGTCGCGCCCGGAGCCGGACGCCATCTCGGCGTGCTCGCGCATGGCGTCCGCCACGCGCGCCTCGGGGGTGCCGGCCGGCGCGGTGGTGATGCGGGCGGCGGCGCGGGCGAGCCCGTGCAGCGATATGGAGAACAGGGGCGCGCCGCAGCCGTCGACGGTCACCCGGGCGATCGCCTGGCCGGTGAGGTCCTCGACGATCTCGGCGATGGCCTGCTGGAGGGGGTGGCCCGGGTCGAGGTAACCCTCCAGCGGCCAGTCGTTGAGCTTGCAGGTGTACAGCATGGCCGCGTGCTTGCCGGAGCAGTTCTGGGCGATCCGGGACGGCAGGCGTCCCTCACGGATCCAGTCGTCGCGGACGACCGGGTCGTACGGCAGGTCCGGGACGTTGCCGAGGTCGTCCTCGGTGACACCGGCCAGCTCCAGGATCCGCCGGGTGCCGGCCAGGTGCCGCTCCTCGCCGGAGTGGCTGGCCGCGGTCAGCGACAGCAGCTCCCCCTCGAGCGGAAGCCCGGCGCGCACCATGGCCACCGCCTGCACGGGCTTGAGCGCCGAGCGCGGGTAGAAGGCGGCCTCGATGTCACCGAGTTGGAGCTCCACCGTGCCGTCGGCGCCGAGGACGACGACCGAGCCGTAGTGGATGCCTTCCATGACGCCACCTCGGACGAGGTGGGCGACCGGTGCGTGCAGGGGCTCCCGGATCACAGGGGCCTCGGCCACCGGACTTCCGTACAACACTGCGTGGTTCACACATTCACCTTGGGGGATTTACTGCGGCCGACCCGCCCACGGACGCCGTACCAGCCGGCGACGAGGGCGGCGACGATCAGCGGCAGGCACAGCACGGTGGTGCGGCCCGCGCCGCCGTCGGCGTACATCAGGACGAACACGGAGGCGAGGAAGCCGAGCGTGACGATCTCGGTCCACGGGGAGCCGGGCAGGCGGTAGCCGGGGCGGGACAGCTCGCCCCGCTGCGTCTTCCGCCAGAAGAGCAGGTGACAGAGCATGATCATGCCCCAGGTGGAGAGGATGCCGATCGCCGCGAAGTTCAGCACGATCTCGAAGGCGTCCGCCGGGACCACGAAGTTGAGGCCGACACCGAGGACGCAGATCCCGCTGGTGAGCAGGATGCCGCCGTAGGGGACCTGACTGCGGCTCATCACGCCGGTGAACTTCGGCGCCGAGCCGGACATCGCCATGGAGCGCAGGATGCGGCCGGTCGAGTACAGGCCGGAGTTGAGCGAGGACATGGCCGCGGTGAGGACGACGAGGTTCATCACGCCGCCGGCCGCCGGGACGCCGATGTGGGACAGGACCGTCACGAAGGGGCTCTCGCCCGCGGAGTACATGTTCCAGGGCAGCAGCATCGACAGCAGGACGACGGAGCCGACGTAGAACAGGCCGACGCGCCACATGATGGAGTTGATCGCCTTCGGCATGATCTTCTCGGGGTTCTCGGTCTCGCCCGCGGCGACGCCGACCAGTTCGACGGAGGCGTAGGCGAAGACGACGCCCTGGATGATCAGCAGCATCGGCAGCACACCGTGGGGGAAGACACCGCCGTGGTCGGTGATCAGGGACGGCCCGGGGCTGTTGCCGTCGACCTTGTGCTGGGTGACCAGCAGGAATATGGCGATCGCCATGAAGACCACGAGCGCGCCGACCTTGACGATGGCGAACCAGAACTCCAGTTCGCCGAAGATCTTCACCGAGATGAGGTTCACGGTGAGCACCACGGCCAGGGCTATGAGCGCGATCACCCACTGCGGGATGTCGGAGAACATGCCCCAGTAGTGGGTGTAGGTGGCCACGGCGGTGATGTCGGCGATACCGGTGGTCGCCCAGTTGAGGAAGTACATCCAGCCCGCGGTGTACGCGCCCTTCTCGCCCAGGAACTCACGGGCGTACGACACGAAGGCGCCGGACGAGGGCCGGTACAGGACCAGTTCGCCGAGCGCGCGCACCACCAGGAAGGCGAAGACGCCGCAGACGGCGTAGGCGACGAAGAGGGAGGGGCCGGCGTCGGCCAGGCGGCCGCCGGCACCGAGGAAGAGGCCGGTGCCGATGGCGCCGCCGATGGCGATCATGTTGACGTGCCGGGACTTCAGGGACTTGCTGTAGCCCGCGTCTCCGGCATCGACGTGACCGGACGATGGGCGCGTCTCTTCTTTGAGGTGCTGTTCGCTCACGCCTCTGGTCCGCCTTCCGTGGGGAGATCCGTGCGCCCGGGGCGCAGGATGTCGGTGAGGGTCGTCTCGACGCGGTCGAGGTGGTGGGCCATGGCCGCCACCGCGTCGTCTTCGGAACCGTCCGTCAGCGCCTCGACGATCGCCCGGTGCTCCCGGTTGGACTGCTCGCGCCGGCCGCCCAGCTCGTTGAGGAAGGCCGACTGACGCGCCAGTGCGTCACGGATCTCCTCGATGACCCGGCGGAAGACCGGGTTCTGGGCGGCCTCGGCGACGGCGAGGTGGAAGAGGGTGTCCATCGCGACCCACGCGGTGGTGTCCGTCTCCCGCTCCATCCGGTCCAGCAGATGGGCCAGGTGGTCCAGGTTCTCCGGGGTGCGGCGCAGTGCCGCGTACCCGGCGACCGGGATCTCGATGTGGCGGCGCACCTCCAGCAGGTCGCTGGCCGCGTAGTCGCCGAAGGTCGGGTCCTCGACGGTGTTGGCGACGACGAAGGTGCCCTTGCCGGTCCGGGACACGGTCAGCCCCATGGTCTGCAGGGCCCGCAGGGCCTCGCGCAGTACGGGGCGGCTGACCTCGAGGGTCCGGCACAGCTCGGCCTCGGAGGGGAGCTTGTCACCGATCGCGTACTCGCCGCGCTCGATGGCGCCGCGAAGGTGGGTGAGGACCGCTTCCATCGCGCTGACGCGCCGCGGCCCCCGGCCACCTGTCTGGCTGTCTGACAGGTTCACGGGGGTTGATCCTCCGGGGAACGGGACGGGACTGTCAAGGGGCGGAGTAAGGAAACTTTCAGGGGGCCGGGAAGCCTGAATATCAGCTTCCCGACCCCCTACGATCAGCGGTGATCAGCTCGGGCGCCGCTTTCCCAGGGCTTGGTCAGCTGAGCACGCCGGTGGCGAGCAGGCCGAAGAGGGCCACGCCGACCACGATCCGGTAGATCACGAAGGCGTTGAAGGAGTGCTTGGCGACGAACTTCAGCAGCCAGGCGATCGAGGCGTAGGCGACCACGAACGACACGATCGTACCGACGGCCAGCGGCGCGGCGCCCACCCCCGTACCCAGGGCGTCCTTCAGCTCGTAGAGGCCGGCGCCGGTGAGGGCCGGGATGCCCAGGAAGAAGGAGAGGCGGGTGGCGGCCACCCGGTCGAGGTCGAGGACGAGCGCGGTCGACATGGTGGCACCGGAGCGGGAGAAGCCCGGGAAGAGCAGGGCGAGGATCTGTGAGCTACCGACCAGCATCGCGTCCTTGAACGAGGTGTCGTCCTCGCCGCGCTTGTGCCGGCCCATCTGGTCCGCGCACCACATCGCGGCACTGCCGACGATCAGCGAGCCGGCCACCACCCACAGCGACGCGAGCGGTCCGTCGATGAGCGGCTTGGCGGCCAGGCCGACCACGACGATCGGGACGGTGGCGGCGATCACCCACCAGGCGAACTTGTAGTCGTGGTGGTACCGCTCCTGCTTGTTGAACAGGCCCCGGAACCAGGCCGAGACGATCCGCACGATGTCCTTGAGGAAGTACAGGAGCACCGCCGCGATCGCGCCGACCTGGATGACGGCCGAGAAGCCGACGACGGCCTGGTCGTCGACGGGGATCCCCATCAGTCCCTCGGTGATCTTGAGATGGCCGGTCGAGGACACGGGGAGGAATTCGGTCAATCCCTCGACGACTCCGAGGACGGCGGCCTGACCGACGTTGATGACGCTCATGGGATCCAGTTCTGAGGAGTTGATCGACAGTGCTGTGGACGGCGGTGTCGAGGAAGTTGTACTACGTCCGGGGGACGGCCCCCGACTAGGGCCACAGGGCCTGGGCTAGCGAAACCCCGGCAAAGGCCGCACCCAGGCCCGCCGTCACACTGACGACGACGTTGGCGGCAGCGTAGAACCCCGCGCCGGTCTCGGTCAGCCGCAGTGTCTCGTACGAGAACGTCGAGTACGTGGTCAGCGCCCCGCACAGCCCCGTGCCGAGCAGCAGCTGCACGTGCGGGGAGGCATGTCCGGCCGCGGCGGCCCCGGTCAGCAGGCCGAGGATCAAGGAGCCCGTGACGTTGACCACCAGGGTGCCCCAGGGAAACACCGTGTCGTGCCTGAGCTGAACCGCGCGGTCGGTGAGGTAACGCAGGGGTGCGCCGACCATGGCCCCCACGATCACAAGCAGCCAATTCACAACGAGTTCTCACCTGTCCCCTCGTCCGGTTCCCCCGTGCCCGGTTGCCCCGCGCCCCGTTTCACCGCGTCCGGCGTACCGGATGACCTCACAGTCGTCGAGCGTCACGAGTCCTTCGGTGACGAGTTCGTCGAGCTGGGGCAGGAAGGCACGGACGCGCTCCTCCGTGTCGACGATCACGATGGCGACGGGCAGGTCCTCGCTCAGGGACAGCAGCCTTGAGGTGTGGATCAGCGAGGAGGCGCCGAAGCCCTCGATGCCGCGGAAGACGCTCGCGCCCGCGAGACCCTCCGCGTGCGCCCGGTGCACGATCTCGCTGTAGAGGGGCTTGTGGTGCCAGGTGTCGTGCTCGCCGATGAAGACGGTCAGTCTGAGGGCCCTGCCGGTCAGTCGTGTCATGGCCGCCTCCACGGGCGCCGTCGGGTGGTGTCGTTCATCGCTGCCGCCACGCCAGGACGCGACGGGTGGCCGTCATCGCGAGCCAGACCGAGGCGAGGGCCCCGAGGAGGGTCGCGAACAGATACGCGAGGGCGGTACGCGGATGGCCCGCGTCGACGAGTTTCTGGATGTCGACGGCGTACGTCGAGAAGGTGGTGAAGCCACCGAGCACGCCGGTGCCGAAGAAGGGCCGCACCAGCCGGTGGGCCGCCCACACGTCGGTGATCACGACCATGAAGACGCCGATCACGGCGCAGCCGACGAGGTTGACCCCGAAGGTGGTCCAGGGGAATCCCCCGGCCCGTGCGGGCCACAGCAGCGAGGAGCCGTAGCGGGCCGTGGCGCCGATGCCGCCGCCGAGGGCGACGACCGCGACGACGGGTCCCTGTCCGTGCCAGGGGGACGGCCGCCGCGCGGGCTCGGGCGAAACGGCACCGGTCGTGTCGGCGCTCTTGGGGTGCGGGACTGACATGGACGTACTTCTCCTACTCGCCGGGGCCCTGCCGGACGGGCACGCTCATCGCAAGTAGGGACCGTTGGCGGCGGCGCTGCCGCGGTTCGGGTACGGCGGGCCCCACCGCCGCGCCGCGGCGCATGATCGCGGCCGGGGAACACATTACCGCTGGGCACGGCGGCCGCGCACACGCGGGGTCGAGCGCCCCCTACGGGGTGGCGGGCAGCTCGCACACGGCGATGCCGCGCTCCCACACGCTGCCGAGGACCAGCCGGCCGTCGGCGACGCAGGCGCTGGTGGACATGCGGAAGCCGGAGGGGCGGTGGACGAGATGCCGCCGTACACGGCCGTCGTCGTCGACCGCGAGGACGCCGGCCATGGCCGCGGGGCGGTACGGGGCGCGCACCGCGAGCCGGGCGGCGGCGCGGCGCACGGCCGGGGTGGCGCGGTGCAGCAGGTCCAGGGCGGGGACGCGGGGTCCGGCGAGGGCCACCCAGATCGGTCCGTCGGGTCCTTGGCGCCAGAGGTTGTCCGGCATTCCCGGGAGGTTCTCGGCGAAGGATTCGGCGCGGCCGGAGCTCGGTCCGGTGAGCCAGTAGCGGGTGAGGCGTCGGGCCCCGGTCTCGGCGACGACGAGGAAGGACTCGTCCTGGGAGGGAGCGAGGCCGTTGGCGAACTGGAGCCCCTCCAGGAGCACCTCGGGGGCGTCGGCGCCGGGGGCGAGCCGTAGCAGCCGTCCCGTTCCGGTGTGCTCGACGATGTCGCCGACCCACTGCTCGAAGGGGTGGCTCCGGCTGGACACCGTGAAGTACAGCGTGCCGTCGGACAGGGCGACGACGTTGCTGCAGAACCGCAGGGGTTCCCCCGCCACCGAGTCGGCGAGAACGCGCACGGTGCCGTCCTCGAGGTGGATGCGCAGCAGTCCGCGGTGCGCGTCGCACACCAACACCGCGCCGTCCGGGAGGAGTTCGAGGCCGAGGGGG
Organism: Streptomyces sp. NPDC001848; assembly: GCF_042891915.1. NCBI lineage: Bacteria > Bacillati > Actinomycetota > Actinomycetes > Kitasatosporales > Streptomycetaceae > Streptomyces > Streptomyces sp. NPDC001848. The sequence continues at coordinate 50,009 of NZ_JBIATP010000005.1, forward strand.
CGGCCACCGGTCTCGGCGAGCACCTCGACGCGGGTGCGGTTCGGATCGGCGAGTCCGTCGAGGCGCAGGATGCGGCCGTCCTCGACACCGGTGAGCACTCGCCCGCGTCGGTCGACCACGACGTCCTCGGGGCCTCGGCCGCCGATCGCGACGTAGCCGAGCGGAACAAGAGCCGTGGGACGGTCCATGCGTGCCTGCCCTTCGCTGCGAAGACGGTTCATCCTCGCAGGGGGTACCCGGAGACGCCCGCTCCCTTTCGGACTCGCGTGCGACCGTGCCGTCCGCCCCCGCGCGCACCGCCGTGGGTCAGGACGTCACGTCCGCCGTTCTGCGTGCTCTGCCGTGCAACGTCAGATGGAAGAGCTGCAGGAACTCCTCGGGGCCGCCCAGCTCGAAGCGGTTGAGAACCTTGCCGAGAAGGTTCCGGACCCGCCCGTCCGGCATGCGTACGCCGACCGGCTGCCCGAAGTAGGCGCGCTGCTCGGCGTCGAAGTCCACCCACGCCGCCCCCGCACGACGCACGAGCACCTCACCGACGTATGCACCGAGACCGAACAGCGTCCGGGACAGCTGCTCGCGGCCGGCCCCGCCCTTGCGCAGGCCGTCGACCATGAAGTCCACGACGCGCAGGCCGGCCACGGAGTAGTCCATGGGCAGCCGGTTGCGGGCGGTGACACGTGCGATGAAGGCGGCCGCGTGCGGCCGCATCTCCTGCGCGCATGGCATGTGCTTGTTCGCCTGACCCATGGGACCCCACCCCTTTGCTCGACCCAGGGGATCGCCAACCGGTCCCCTCGCATTGGCCAAGCGCATGCCAACTCGGGAACATCACAGGTCACCGACATGTCGAACACCACACGGGAATCCGGCAGCCGCGTACAACCCTTTCAGCTCCGTGTACGTCGGTGACCATCACCATTCCCGGAGCGAGCACGGGAGCGAGGGCCTCGAGCGCGACCGTCACCGGGGAGTTCGGACGGGCCACGTGCAGCGGCGAACTGTGTGGGGCCGCTGTCGCCGAGGGCTGACCGCAGGCCGGGGGCCGGAGTGTCGCTGACTCACCACCCCTTCTCGAACATCCGCGCCACCTCGGCGATCCGTACCTCGTCGCGCCGGTAGTGGGTCCGGCGGCGGATTCGCCTGGTGCGGAGGAGGCCGATGGCGGCGAGGAGGCGCAGGTCGGACTCGGCGACCGACCGGGGTACGCCGAGTTTCGAGGCGACGGCGGCCGCGGTCACGCCGTCCTCGGTGAGGTCGGCGTGCCGCTGGGGCGGGAAGTGGGCACCCGGTTCCTTCAGCCACTCCAGGATCCGCAGCCGCCTGTCTCCGGCGGGTCTCTTCAGCATCTCGTCCCTTCCGTACCGCCCTCTGGTCCCACTGTGCCGTGACGGACGGTGCGGCGCCGAGGCCCGATCGGGCCGAACTGGCGTTGCGGAACAGCTGCTTGGACGGGAATGGCCCGGCCGCACGGCCGGGCCATTCCCCACGGGTGTTTCAGCATTGGCTGAACCAGTTCATCGCCGGGGTCGCCTTGTTGTCGTAGTCGAACAGGGCCTGGTTCTCCCATCCGTTTCCGGAGGACGGGTCGGTCGGGTCCCAGCCGTTGCCGGTGACCGCGGTCCAGGTGGCCTCCCGGTAGAAGACACCGAGGCCACGGCCGTTCGGGACGGCCTCCACGATGTTCAGCACGTCCCGCAGCCAGGCGGCCTGCCCGGCCGTGGTCGCCGGGTAGCCGTTCACCAGCTCACCGGTGGTGTCGATCTGGTTGGTCAGCGAGTCCTTGCTGTCCAGCCGGAACGGGTACGCGGTCTCGGCGACGAACACCGGTTTGCCGTAACGCGAGGCCGCGTCGTCGATCGTGCTCTGGAAGTCGCTGAGCGAGCCGTGCCGGTAGCCGTAGTACGACAGGCCGATGGCGTCGAACCTCACCCCGTCGGCCACCGCGTTGTCGAACCACCATTCCGTGCCGGACTTGTCCCCGCCCATGGCGAGGTGCAGCGCCACGACGGTGGACGAGGAGACCGTCTTGGCGGACGCGAGTCGGCGTGACCTCCCGGTCGCACGGGGCGCGCCGCTCGGCCCACCGAGCCGTCGGCGCCCCCGCGACCGGTCAGTTTCGGAGAAGCCGTCCGCCGCTCCCCCTCCGTAGCCTGGGACCACCGGCGAACGACGCCGGCCCACTTACCGCGGAGGCACCCCATGAGCACCGGCCTGAAGACCATCGTCTATCCCGTCAAGGACCTGGCTCGGGCGAAGTCCCTGTTCAGCGCCCTGCTGGAGACGGAACCGTACGTGGACGAGTCGTACTACGTGGGGTTCCGGGTCGCCGGGCAGGAGATCGGTCTCGACCCCCACGGGCACGCCAAGGGGCTGACCGGTCCGGTGCCCTACTGGCACGTGTCCGACATCAGGGCGCTGCTCGGGGCGCTGGTGGACGCCGGAGCCGAGGTGCTGCAGGACGTCCAGGACGTCGGCGGCGGCCGGCTGGTCGCCTCGGCGAAGGACGCGGACGGCAACCTCGTGGGTCTCCTCCAGGACCCGGTCGCGTAGCCGGTTCACCCTGCGTGAAGTGCTTGCACGCACACTAGTTGCGCTGTAAACAAACGGGGACTTTTCTGTTACCGTGCGGGTATGGCAGTGAAGACGGCCGGTGCCCGGCTCGAGGAACAGTGGCGGGACATCCTCTCGGTGCACGCACGCACCATGTGCGAGATCGATCGTGTACTCCACCCCCACGGCCTGGGCGCCAGCGACTTCGAGGTCCTCGACATCCTCGCCGCCGAGACGCCCGCCCACGGCGACCAGTGCCGGGTGCAGAACCTCGCCGGGCGCGTCCATCTGAGCCAGAGCGCGCTGTCCCGGCTGATCGGGCGGCTGGAGAAGGAGGGTCTGGTGCGGCGTTCGGTGTGCCAGGAGGACCGGCGCGGAGTGTGGGTCGCCCTGACCGACAAGGGCCGCGCGCTGCACGCCGAGGTACTGCCGCTGCAGCGCGAGGTCCTCGCCCGTATGCTCACGTCCCAGTCCCAGTCCCAGTCCCGGGCTTCCTGATCGGGGGTGCGCCGCGGCCGTCGACGGATCACGACAGTGGGTACGGCGCCGGATGCGTCGTGGCTCCAGGTCGGACCGTTCAGTTCGCGCACGGCGTGCATCACCCGTCGGCCCGCGGGAGCCCGGTTTCCACACCCGGAGGTCGCACACTCACCCCGCCGCCGGCCGCCGGTCCATCGGGCGGCGCGGCGGGATCTGAGGGCAGTCGAAGTCGCGTGGACCGCTCCACAGCGCGGGTACGGCGTCGCAGCGGCGGCACAGTTCGTATGCGATCGCCTCGTAGTTGACCCGCCAGCCGTGGAAGTGCGGCCATGCCTCCCGTGCCGTCCGCTCCGCCGTGAAGCCCGCCGCCTCCAGCATCGCCACCGCCGCGTCGAACTCCTCGAAGGTGAGACGGATCGGCGTGTCAGGCGCCGGGTCGGCCTCGAACGGGAAGCGCAGCGAGCGGGCGATGTCACGCAGGGCCGTGAACCCGGCCCGGAGCACCAGGCGGGCCTCCGGTGGGGCGGCGCGCGGCGCGAGGGAGAGTTGCATCGCCGCCGCGTCCATGACGGCGAGCATCCCGACCAGCCAGTGCCGGTACGGGCGCGGCGAGCGGAACGAGATCAGCACCGGGTAGGTGGAGTGGCTCTCGCCGATGTCGGCGGCCAGCCGCTCCCACGCACGGTACAGCTCGGGCAGCGCGGTCTCGGTGTCGACGAGCCACTGACGGGCCAGGATCTCCGGGCCCCAGGCGGGCTCGCCGGCCCGGGACTGCAGCAGGGTGACCTCCAGTTCCCGGCGGTTGTAGGCGCTGTACAGGGTGGGCAGGTAGGCGATCTGCAGGGCGATGACCACCGGCCCGGTGGCCGCCGCGCCGAAGTCCAGCGCGGACAGCCGCAGCCGTATACCGCTGGCGAAGCCGAGGGTGAACAGGCTGGAGCCCGCCTCACGGAACGCATTGCTCCAGTTCAGCGGGGACACGGAGTACAGCAGCAGGCCGTAACCCGCGAGCGCCCCACCGAGCCAGATGGCGAGCATGCCGATCAGGATCAGCGGGGCGAGCCAGGTCTGCGCCCGGTCGATGTCCTCGTAGCGGCCGCGGGGCGCGGCCAGCCGCAGCAGTCGCCGTAGCGCCCACCACAGTTGGTACACGAGGATCGAGTACAGCCCGCGGGGCACCACCAGAGTGCGCACGATGCTGGAGAGCACGGTCACCAGCACCAGCGCGCCGGCCACGCCGGAGATCCACCTCATGCGGTCATTGTGGACCGGACGCCGCTCAGCGCAGCGGATCGCGGGGGATCCCCAACCCCGGCAAGGGCCGGTGAGCCGCCCGGTCCGCCGCCCCCGGGTCAGCCCTACGGCCGGGCCAGCAGGGTGCGCACCCCGTCCGAGTTCAGGGTCAGGCCGTGCGGTGATGCCGCGTCGATGGTGAGGGTGAGGTCGCCGGTGGGCCACTGGGACGCGAGAGCGCCGAGCGGCACCAGGCGGTAGCGGGAGACGAACGGCAGCAGGTCCGCCATCTCCGTCTCGGAGGTGAACACCGGTACGGTCTGTTCGCCGTCCGGCTGCTCCAGGACGGGCAGCGCGACGGTGTTCGGGTTGTTGGCGTCCTCATCGCTGGCGTCGTCCGGCACGGGGACGAGCACGTCGCTCCCGGCCAGCGTGTCCAGCGCCTCCGCGTCCCCGGCGTCCACCGCAAGGGTGTCCAGTGCCGCCTGGGCCGCGGTCGGGTGGTGGTTCTTGTCCGGAGTGTCCATGGCGAATCCCCAGGTAGATGCGGGCGGGCATGCCCTGGAACCAGCGGCTCCGGGCGCACTCCCGCCTCGCGTACCCATCCCACGCCGGGCCATGCATACGGCGCCGCCAGGTGTCGGCCGGTCGTGCGCGGGCGGGGCCTCTCAGGCCCGCCGCTCCTCGAGCAGCTCCTGCACGGTGACCACCCGGATCAGCGGACGGTACAGGTCCATCAGCCGCAGAGCCCTGTCGTGGGCGGTGTCGTCGGCGCCCGCGCAGGCGTCGGCGACCACCAGCACCTCGACGCCGCCGTCCGCGGCGGCGAGGGCCGTGGACAGCACGCAGCAGTCGGTGCTGACGCCGGCCAGCACGAGGCGGCCTTCGGGCCCCACACGCCGGGCCACTTCGGGCGTCCACTTGCCGAACGTCGTCGCGTCCACGACGTGCCGCGCCAGGGCGGCGAAGTCGTCGGTCAGCCGCCACAGCGGTGCGTCCGGTGGTTGCAGTGCGAACGGCCACTGCTCGTAGTACGCCCGCCAGGCGCCCCTGGGCTGCGGGGGTGCCACGAAGCGGGTGAAGGTGACGCGCTCACCGAAAGCGGGCAGCAGGCGCCGTACGCCCTGCGCCGCCTCCCGGAATCGGGGCGCGGCCCAGGGGCTCGCGGGATCGGCGAAGACGCGCTGCATGTCGATCACGGCGAGGAGGTCGGCGGCCGTCATGCGATCGGTGCCGCCTCGTTCGCCGCCCGGCCCGCGGCCTCCTGCTCCTGTCGGCGCACGCGGCCACGGCCCAGGGCGAGGGTGCCCAGGAAGCCCACCACGAGGGCGGCCACCACGCCCAGGTTGGCGTACGCCCAGGCGCCCGACGTGCCGCCGAGGCCGAGCGGACCGAGGAGATAGCCCTGCCAGTCCAGCCAGCTCGCGGCGGTGTTCGTCACCAGGCCCCAGCCGATCGCCGTGGCGGCCAGGGTCAGCAGCAGCGGCGTGAGCGGGACGTCGCCGTAGCGGCCGCTGGGGCGGTAGAGGTCGTCCTCGTCGTAGTCGCGGCGGCGCAGGGCGAGGTCGGCCAGCAGGATGCCGCACCAGGCCGCGATGGGGACGCCGAGCGTGGTCAGAAAGCCCGTGAACGGGCCGAGGAAGTCGTCGGCGAAGAAGACGATGTAGACCGAACCCGCGATCATCAAAACGCCGTCGACCAGCGCCGCCACGGGGCGGGGCACCCGCAGTCCGGCGGAGAGCAGGGCCAGGCCCGACGAGTAGATGTCGAGCACCGCGCCACCCACCAGGCCGAGCACCGCGACCACCGCGAACGGGACCAGGAACCAGGTCGGCAGGATCGTGGTCAGCGCGCCGATCGGGTCGGCGGCGACGGCCTTGCTGAGGGCGTCGGACGAGCCTGCCAGCAGCAGCCCGAACACCAGCAGGAGCAGGGGGGCGACCGAGGCGCCGAAGGTGGTCCAGCCGATCACGCCTCGGCTGGAGGAGGTGCGCGGCAGATAACGGGAGTAGTCCGCCGCGGCGTTGACCCAGCCGAGCCCGAAGCCGGTCATCATGAAGACCAGGGCACCGATGAACTGCTGGGCGGAGCCGGCCGGATGGGCACCGACCGCGTGCCAGTGGATGTGGCCGGCGACGAGCGCGATGTAGACGATGGTGAGCACGCCCGTGACCACGGTGATCACCGTCTGCAGGCGCATGATCAGGTCGAAACCCATGACGCCGCCGACGACGGTCAGCGCGCCGACCAGGACGAGCGCGGCCACCTTGGTCCCGGTGCCGCCGCCCCAGCCGAGCCGTCCGAAGACGGTGGCGGTGGCCAGGGTGGCGAGCGCGGTCAGGACGGTCTCCCAGCCGACCGTGAGCATCCAGGAGATCACCGACGGCAGCCGGTTGCCGCGCACACCGTACGCGGCGCGGCTGAGGACCATCGTCGGCGCGGAGCCCCGCTTGCCCGCGACCGCTATCAAACCGCAGAGGAGGAAGGAGAAGACGATCCCGATCGCTCCGGCGGCCAGGGCCTGCCGGAACGAGATCCCGAAGCCGAGGGCGAAGGCGCCGTAACTGAGGCCCAGTACGGAGACGTTGGCCCCGAACCAGGGCCAGAACAGCGTCCGCGGAGTGCCCTTGCGCTCGGCGTCGCCGATCACGTCGAGCCCGTGCGGCTCCACCTGGAGCTGCCGTCCCCCGGATCTGTGGTCGGAGGGGTTCGTCATCGTCGACCTGCCTGTCTGGACGCGTTCGTGCGAGAGCTGTTCGCAGCTCCGAGGCCCGGCCGGCCCGGGCCGGCGTCCAGGGTAAGCGGGCGCCGCGCCCGGTTCACCCGGCCCTGCCGCGCGGCCCCGTCCCGGGGTGTTCGACCGCGTGGCCCACGAAACCCTGGCGGCCGCCCTGCTGCCTCATGTGGGTGCGATCCGCGATCTGGGCCCCACCTCGTGGCAGATCGCCGACACGGCGGCCGGACCGCCTCGACGCCTTCTGGCGGTTCGGCCGCGACGCCGCCACCTGCTGCCGGGCGCCCTGGTGGCCCGTGAGGCCGGCACCCTGGTCACCGAGGCCGAGAGCCGCCCCTGGGCTGCACGGGCAGCTGGTGGAGATCCTCGGGCGCCGGGGCCGGTAGGGCCTGTCGCGAAAAGCTCCTGGACGCGGGCGGTGGCCCCGGGATGCCGGGGCCACCGCTCATGTGCGTCACGGGTGCCCGGTCAGGCGCCCGCGCGCTCCCTGCGGCGCAGGGTGAGGAAGGTGCCGGACGCGCCGGCCGCGACGAGGGCGCCCGCCGCGATGCCCACCGGGACGGACGGGAACGACGAGGCGTTCGTGCTCGCGGCCGTGTTCTGCATCGCCGGGCCGGGGGTGATGCTGGTGGCGACGGGCTTCACGGGGTGGATCGGGCCGACCGACCGCACGGAACCGTCGGCGTTCAGCAGCACCTGCTTGTTGTTGGGGTGCCGGAAGTCGAACAGGCCTGCGAGGGAACCGGCGGTGGCGTCGAAGGAGTGGTCACCGATGCGGCCGGTGTGCCAGTTGTCCTCGATGAAACGGATGATGGAGGACTGGTCGGTCTGCGTGTGGTCGACCTTGTTGACCTTGCTGTACGGGGAGACCACGAGCAGCGGCTGACGGGTGCCGGGGCCGCAGCGGTCCTGGTAGCCGCCGGATGCCGCCGGGCCCGCCTGGCAGGCCGGGCTGTCGGTCGCCTTGCCGTTGGAGCCGATCGAGGAGTCGGTGGAGCCGTTGCGCGGCTTGGCGTACGCGTGGTCGTACCAGCCGTCGGAGTCGTCGTAGGCGATGACGACCGCCGTGGACTTCCACTGCGGGGACTTCTGGATCGCGTTGATCTCGCTCACCAGGAAGTGCTGTTCGTCGATCGGGTCCGAGTAGCCGGCGTGGCCGTCCTGGTACTCGGCGGCCTTGAGGAAGCTGACCGCGGGCAGCTTGCCCGCCTTCAGGGACGCGTCGAAGTCGGTCAGGTCGTAGTTGTGGTTCGCCTGCCCGTTGTGGCCGATCTCGTCGACGTTCTTCGGCGGCAGGTGGTGCGGGTTGGACGTCGACTTGTAGTACTCGAACGGCGAGTGGTGCGGGCTGTAGTCGACGACCGAGGCACCGCCGACGTTGGTGTGCGTGGTGTCGCACTTGGCGTAGTGGCCCTGCTGACCGTCCCACGCGGTGGACGGGCGGAAGCCGCCCTGGAACCAACCCCAGCTGACCTTCTTGGAGTTGAGCAGGTCACCGATGTTCTGGCCCTGCATCACGGCCAGCGCGTTCTTGCTGGTGTGGTCCTTGCCGGAGCAGTCGTCGTAGGCCGGGTCCGGGTCGTTGATGACCGTGCCGACACCGTTGGCGTCCGGCGACTTGACGGTGTACGGGTCCGGCGTGGAGGTCTGCTTGGGGTTCTCGGTGCCGGTGGTGGGGTCCACGGAGATGACGCCGTGGGTCTGGCCGGAGACGAGGTTGAGCGCGCCGGGGGTGGACGGGCCGTAGACCGAGCTGAAGGAACGGTCGTTCAGGGCGTAGTGCTGGGCGTAGTTCCACAGCCCGGTGACGGTGTTGCCGTCGTAGTAGTCCATGACCAGGCCCGGCTCGCCGAACAGGGTGCCGGAGCACTTGCCGGAGTCGGTGTTCTGGACGAACTGGTCGTTCTTGCCGCCGTTGTACGCGTACTGCTCGGGTCCGTAGGCGTGGTTCTGGTCGCAGGTCATGGCCTGGGACGGGGTGAGCCGCTTGGGCGCGTACTGGTTGGGGTTCTTCGTCAGCAGCCCGGCGTTCGCCAGGGTGTCGATGTCCTTCGGGGTCTTCTTCGACGCCGTGAACTTCGTGCCGTCGGTGTTGGCGGCCTTGGGGTAGGTCGCGAAGTAGTGGTCGAAGGAGATGTTCTCGTCGAAGAGGACGACCACGTGCTTGATGGGCGTGGCCGTCGAGGAGTGAGTCCCGTCCGGCACGGCCGCCCAGGCGGGCGCGTTGGCCCCCAGGGCGGTGAGCGCGGCGGCGCCCGCGAGCGCGCCGAGGCTCCTCATGGTTACTCGTCTTCCCCTGCTGGACATGGTGGTTCACCTTCCGGGCACGAACGTGATTGCGCCATACGGTCAGGGATGCTCTGGTCAACGAACGGCACGATGCTGGAGGCACGGTGGCGGTCAAGTGAACACCGGGTCAGGGAAGCCAGGGGAAATCTTGACCACTTGTTGACCCGGCGGGTGGAGCACGGGCGTTCAGGACCGACCGGTCGGCAGCCCGCACACGTTCAGGAGGTCCCGGACAGCAGTGCCCGTCCGTACCAGTCCTCGCTGTCCCGCACCCCGGGCAGCGCGAGGAAGTAGCCGCCGCCGAACGGCTTGATGTAGTCGGTGAGGGGTTCGCCCGCGAGGCGGCGCTGCACGGTTTCGAACTGCCGGGCGAGGTCCTGTTGGTAGCAGCAGAAGAGCAGCCCCATGTCGAGGTTGCCGTTGCTGTCCATGCCCGCGTCGTAGTTGTAGGCGCGGCGCAGGATCCGCTGGTCGTCCGTGGCCGCCGTGCGCGGGTTGGCCAGGCGTATGTGACTGTCCAGCGGGATGACGTCGCCCTTGGGGTCGTCTGCGTAGTCGGGCGTGTCGTGTTCGGCGTTTCCGTCCAGGGGCGCGCCGGTCTGCCGGGACCGGCCGAACATCCGCTCCTGCTCCGGGAGGGAGACCCGGTCCCAGAACTCCACGAGCATGCGGATCAACCGGACCACCTGGTAGCTGCCGCCGACGGCCCAGTCCGGTTCGCCCGTGCCGCGGCCCACCCACACCAGGCGGTTCATCTCACGGGCGTCCGTGGGGTCGGGGTTGGCCGTGCCGTCCTTGAAGCCCATCAGGTTGCGCGGTGTGCCCGAGGGACGCGGCGGGCTGGAGAACCCGTCGAGGCGCCAGCGGACCTGCAGGCCGCCGCGGGTGTGCCGGGCGATGTCGCGCAGGGCGTGCAGCACGGTGTCCGTGTCGTCGGCGTGGAGTTGGAGGCTGAGGTCGCCGTGGCACCACTCGGGCCTGAGGTCGTCGTCCGGGAAGGACGGCATCGTCGTCAGTCTGCGCGGGCGGTGAGGGGCGAGGCCGAAGCGATCGTCGAAGAGGGAGGCGCCGACGCCGACGGTGACCGCCAGCGCACCGGAGGGCAGCCGTTCACCGAGGATGCCGGAGTCGGCGGGCGGGCCGGTGATGCCGACGGGCGAGGGCGTGCCGCCCGAGGTGAGGAAGCGGGCGCGGGCGGTGAGGGTGCGCAGGAGGTCGCCGAGGTCCGCGCGGTTCCGGGCGGTCACGTCGAGGGCGGTGAACACGGTGACCCGGCGCGGGGCGGCGAGCACCGACTGCTGGTGGGGCCCGTGGAACGGCGCGACCGGCGACGCACTCGTGCCACCGGTGGCGGCCGGGGCCGCCGCGCCGCCCGTGGCGAGCCCGGCGCCCGCGAGGGCCGCGCCGCGCAGGAAGCCTCGCCGCCCGACTCCGCTCGTCTCCGCGGACGCGCTCACACCGTCCTCCGTGGATCGCAGATGGTCGCCACGGAGGCGAGCCGCTCGACGAGGTCGCCGAGGACCGCGTCGACCTGCTCGCGCTGTGTGCGGTCCAGGCGGTCGAGCGGCGTCCAGTTCGCACCGTGGTGGAAGCCGTCCAGGGTGTGCTGGGCGCGGTCCAGCGCCCGGTCGAGGGCGGGCAGGTCCGGGTACCGGGTGGTGAGGAGGGGACGCAGCCGGGACAGTACGGCGCGGGTGCCGTCGAGGTTGGCACGGGCGGTGGCGAGGTTGCTGCCGCTGCCGTAGTCGGTCCGCCCGGTCAGCTCGAACTGCACGGTGTTCTCCAGGATCTCGTGGGCCCTCAGGCCCAGCTGTGCCGGGTCCATACGGGCCTGGGCCCAGCTGTCGCGCAGCGCGGTGACCGCCTTGACGAGGGCTTCCGCCGGGGCGCGCAGGGCGGCAACGGCCGCGCCGTGCCACAGTCCGTACTCGACGCGGTGGAAGCCGGTGAAGGACCGGTCGAGGACGCCCCCGGCGAGCCCCGCGTCCGTTCTGTTGATCTGCTGGTCCGCGTCGCCGAAGGCGTTGTACGCCGCGCCCAGCCGCTCGTACTCCAGGTGCGCCGGAAGCCACGCGGCCCGGGCCCCGGCGAGGTCGCCACGGTCGATGGCGTCCTTCAGCCGTCCGGTCAGCTGTACGACCTCGTTCAGACCGCCCGCCACCCACTTCTGGTAGTCGATCGCCAGGGGGATCAGGTCGTGCTCGGTGACCGGGGCCGCCGCGGGCCCGGGCTGTCCGGAGGTGACGCGGACGGTGGGGCCGGTGACCGCGCCGGCGTCGTCGGGCAGGCACATGAAAGCGTAGGAGCCCTTGCCGAGGCGCACGGTCAACGCCCGCGTCGCGCCGGGGGCGAGGCCCTCCAACTCGCCGTAGACGGCCCGGGTGCGGGCGTCCTCGAGGTAGACCTCGGCAGGGCCGCTGGAGGTGTTGTGCAGATCGAAGACCTGCAGGCCGGCCACCGGCCGGTGCCAGCCCCGTCCGCAGCCGCTCGGTGACACCTCGACGGTGGTGTGCGGCAGCCCGTCGTCGGCGGCGGCCCGGGCGCGCCGCGCCCCGCCGAGGGTCGTGGCCAGCAGCGCCGCCACCAGGGTCAGGGTGAGGAGGACTCCGCCCGCGGCCCAGAGTCGGGCCCGCCGTGAAGTGAGGCCGGGCACCGGCATTTTGCTCCGCGCCTCCCCGGACGACGTGCGAACGTACCGACGCGCCCCGGTTGCGGGCGCGATCACCTGATGCTAGCGGGCACCGTACGCCCGAACAGCCCCGCGGCAGAGGCGGACATCAAGAGTTCGGCCATGGTTCACCGACTGCTCGCCGTTCGTGGTCGTCGTCAGTCCTGTGGACGCTTCACCGTGCCACGGGCCCGCGCTCTTCGTAGGCTGGTTGCCTCGGGGCATGTCACGGAGGTCTGCGATGCCCCGCAGCATCTGGTCGGGAGCGATCAGCTTCGGTCTGGTCACGATTCCGGTCAATGTGGTGCCCGCGACCGAGGATCACAGCGTGCGCTTCCACCAGTACCACCTGGAGGACATGGGCCGGGTCCGGGTGCGCAAGTACTGCGAGTTGGAGGACCGTGAGGTCCCGGCCGAGGAGATCGGCAAGGGCTACGAGCTCTCCCGGGACCGGGTCGTGCCCGTGCTCGACGAGGAGCTGCGTGAGCTGCCGTTGCCGACGGCGAAGGCCATCGAGATCGCCGCGTTCGTGCCGGCCGGGTCGATCGACCCCCTGCGCATCGGAGAGGGCTACTACCTGCAGGCGTCCGGCACGGTCGCCGCGAAGCCGTACACGCTGCTGCGCAAGGCGCTGGAACGGACCTCGAAGGTCGCGGTGGCGAAGTTCGCCTGGCACGGCCGGGAGAGACTGGGGCTGCTGAGGGTGCGGGACGAGGCGATCGTGCTGCACGCGATGCGCTGGCCCGACGAGATCCGTGACCCGGGTGAGCTGTCTCCGCAGCAGGTCCGGCTCTCCGACGACGAGATCACCGAGGCCGAACATCTGATCGACCGCATGACTCGCGAAGACCTCGAGGGCCCCGACTTCGTCGACCACTACACCGAGGCGCTCGAGCAGGTGATCGAGGCCCGGCGTGAGGGGCAGGAGCCGCCCGAGATGCCGGAGCCGGAGGCGGGGCCCGGCACGGTGCTGGACCTGATGACCGCGCTCCAGGCCTCGGTGGCGCAGGCGAAGGCCTCCCGCGGCGAGGAGACGGAGGCCGAGGTCCATGAACTGCCGAAGAAGAAGGCCGCCGCCGGCAGGACGGCGAAGAAGGAGCCCGCCGAAAAGACGGCGGCGAAGAAGGCCGCCGGGAAGAAGGCCACGAAGAAGACCGCGGCCAAGACGGCGGCGAAGACGGCGAGGACCACGGCGAAGGCTGGGGCGCAGACCGCGGCGCGGAAGGAGACCGCGCGGAAGAAAACCGCGACGAACAGCACCACGGCGAAGAAGACCGCGGACAAGGCGACCGCCGAGAAGAGGACGGCCCGTCGGCCGCGCAGCGCCTGACCTCGAGCGCGGCCGACGTCGACACCGCACGTCCGGGTCGTCCACGGCGCCGACCTGGGGGAAGCTGGAACTGCGGCCACTCGTTCATCCAGGGGCACACCATGGCGTTCCACGCGATATCCAAGCGGCACCCTCCGCACCTGCCCGCGCATCTGCTCTCCCCCGCCGACCTGGCGACGGAGAACGAGCGGCTGCACGAGGAGAACGCGCAGCTGAGGCAGGCGGTGACCTCCCATGCCACCATCGACCAGGCCATGGGCGCCGTGGTCGTGCTGGGACGGATCGCGCCGGAGGACGCCTGGTGCGTCCTGCGTGATGTCTCCCAGCACACGAACACCAAACTGCGGGTCGTCGCCGAGCACATCCTGAGGTTCGCGCAGGGGGACGCCCTGCCCGACCCCGAGCTGGACCAGCTGCGGCAGGCGCTCAGCCGGTACGAGATCCGCTCCCGCGCCGACCGGCCCGACCGCTGAACCGCCGGTGCGGTCAGTCCTTCTCTCCGCGCCCCGTGAGCGCGTCACGGATACGGTCCACCAGGCCGGCGCCGGGCGCGAGCAGCTTGTTGGCCGGCGGCTTGTCCGGGGCGGAGGGGTGCGGGCGGGTCGGTGCCGTCCGCTTCGCCCGCCGGACCTTGTCGCCCAGCTCGTCCAGGGCTTCGGCGGAAGCAGTCTCGCCCAGCCTCGGGAAGAGGTTCGCCTCCTCGTCGGCCACATGGGACCGGATCTCGGTCATGAGCATCCCGATGAGCCGGTCGAACTCCGGGTCGTCGGCCTCGTGGCGCTCCAGGTCCTTCATGATCTGCTCGGCCCTGGAGTGGTCCTCGATCTCCTTGTCGGCCACCGCGTCCCCGTCGGGCAGGTACTGCCGTACGGCCGGGTAGAGGTAGGCCTCCTCGGCCACCGAGTGACGCACGAGCTCCATGATGGCCTGATCGGCGTACACCTTGCGGTTCTTGTCGCCGGGCGGCAGTGCCTCGATGCGGCCGAAGAGCTCCTCCACTTCCCGATGGTCCGTCATCAGCTCGTTGATGACGTTCCCTCCATGCCCCATGTCCAACGCCTCCTTGTGGATTCGGCTGGATACGGCGACCCCACGAGGGCTCGCCCGGCACACCGGGTGCCCCCGTCGACGGGCGGATAACAGGGGCGATGATGATGACGTCCTCTCGGCTCGCCATGCGGTCGGCGCCGAGCGACGGGGGGCGGCGAGAGGTGCGTGGCAGGCCACGGCTGGGCGGGCGCGTTGTCGGCACCCCGCCTCTGGGTACTCGGCGCGCATGAACGACAAGCACCGCAACCACGACAGTGACGAGCGGCGGACGGCCGAGGAGGCCGCCCGGGAGCAGCGCGAGGCAGAGGAGCGGCGCGCCGCTTCGCGTCCGTTCGAGTACCCCTACCCGGAGCGCCGGGCAGGGGTCAGGGCCCGGCGCCGTGTGACGGAGGAGGAGGCGGACGCCGACATGGCGCCCGGTGTCCCCGGCGGCTACGGCACCACCGGCGGCACCGGCGGCGGCCGGCCGGGCGGCACGGGCGCGGCGCATCCGCCCCGGCCTTCCCGCCGCCGGCGCGAGGAGGGCGGCGGCGACGCGCAGGAGCCCTGACGGCGCCCGCCGACAGGCGACGCCACCGCCGGTGTCCGCCGACGGTGGCGTCGCCCGTCTCTGCCGGCGCGCACCCCGTCCCAGGGCGCGCTCACGCGTCTCAGGTACGGCCCGACGATCCGGTGATCGCGTCCTTCACCCGGTCGACCATGGACGCGAAGGGGCCGGTCAGCAACTGGGCCGCGGGCGATCCGGCCGCGGTGGGGTGCGGATGGGTCGGTGCGACCTTCTCGACCATCTGGAGCCTGGCCCCGAGGTTCTTGAGCTGTTCCTCGTCGCAACCGCTGCGGACCGCGGGGAACTCCTCCTGCTCCTCGTGCTCGGCGTGGTCGATGACGGCCCTCTCGAAGGCGGCGAGTTTCGCGTCGAACTCGGCGTTGGTGACGTCCATCTTCTCCAGCTCGGCGAGGACCTTGTTGGCTTCCTCCTCCTCGTGGTTGCGGGCGTCGGCCTCGGCCTCACCGGCCGTCTTCTTCGCCGTGGGGCGCAGGATCAGTTCCTCCGCGGTCTCGTGCACCGCCAGCAGCGCCCTCAGCTCGTCGAAGGTCTGCTTCTTCTGTTCGCCCCGCGCGCTCTTCACGCTGTCGAACAGGTCTCGGATACGTGCGTGCTGCTCCAGCAGGACGCGGACCACGTCGCCTTCCGGAAGCCTCGCCGCTTCCTTGCGTTCCATCGTCGCATTGCTCACGGCACTGCCCTCCTCTGCGCGTCGTTCACTGGGCGGGTAACCCCATCCCCCTCAGGCAAACGGAACAAAGTAGGGCACACGCCGCATGGCGGTCCTGCTGCAGGCCCCTCTGCGTGCCGCCCCGAGAGGCGGCACGGCGGGGGTTGTGACGCACCTCTTGACCAGCGGCGATCAGGGGAAGATCGTGTCACCCGAGGGCGGACCGGCACGCAGGAGGCGCCGTGACAAGCACATCAGCACAGCCGCGGATGCCGGGAGTGGAGATCCGCTCCATCGACTACGTCCCCCTCGACGAGCGCCACGGCAAGCTGTGGCACCTCGGGCCCCTGTGGTTCATGTCGAACGCGCAGATCGCCACGCTGGCGGTGGGCCTGATCAGCATCACCGAGGGCGGCAACCTCATCTGGTCGCTCATCGCCATCGTGGCGGGCACGGTCGTCGGCACCTTCTTCATGGCCTTCCACTCGGCCCAGGGGCCCCAGCTGGGGCTCCCCCAGATGATCCAGTCACGGCCCCAGTTCGGCTATGTCGGGGCCCTTCTGGTGTGGCTCTTCGCCTATCTGCAGTACGCCGGGTTCAACGTCTTCAACACCATCCTCGCCGGTGAGGCCCTGCACACCACGCTGCACGGCGGCGTCGATCCGTGGGTGGTCGTGGTCACCGTCGTCGCCTTCGTCGTCGCGCTGGTCGGCTATGACGTCATCCACCGGGCCGAGCAGGTGCTGACGTACACCTTCCTGGTCGTGTTCGGCATCTTCACGGTGGGGATCCTGGTCACCCTGCACTACCCGCCGGGCTCGTTCGACCTCGGCGCCTTCCGGTGGACACCGTTCCTCGCCCAGTTCGGCGTGGTCGCCGGCTACCAGATCAGCTGGGCCATCTACGTCTCGGACTACTCGCGGTACCTCCCGCCGGACGTGACGGTCCGCAAGACCTTCTACTGGACCTACTTCGGGTCGGCGCTCGGCGGCATCTGGCTGATGGTGCTCGGGACGCTGCTCGCCGCCTGGGCGGGCAAGGACTTCGACACCATCCGCTCGATCGACGCCGCGGGCGACAAGGTGTTCAGTGGATTCGGCGCGATCGTGCTGCTGTTCGCCGCGCTGGGGCTGGTGTCGGTCACCGCGCTGAACATGTACGGCGGGTCGCTGACGCTGATCAGCGCCATCGACTCGTTCAGACGGGTGCGCCCGACGCTCGCCGTACGGCTGGTGACCATCGGACTGACCGCCGCGCTCTCCCTGATCGGCGCGCTGTCCGCGACATCCAACTTCCTCCAGAACTTCAACAACTTCCTGCTGCTGGTGCTCTATCTGTTCATCCCGTGGACCGCGGTCAACCTCATGGACTACTACGTCGTGCGCCGCGGGCACTACGCCATCGCCGAGATCTTCAATCCGCGCGGGATCTACGGGCGCTGGGGATGGCACGGCATCATCGCGTACCTGGTCGGGTTCGCCGCCATGGTGCCGTTCTTCTCCGTCGCGAACCTCTACGTCGGGCCCGCCGCCGAGGCGCTCGGCGGAGCCGACATCTCCCTGTTCATCGGGCTGCCGGTCGCCGCTCTGCTGTACTGGCTGCTCACACGGTCCATCGACGTGGAGGCCGAGAAACGACTGGCCGAGGCGGAGGCCGCGGAACTGGAACGAGCGGCACACGAGCACCGCGAGCCCTAGGACCGATACAGCCAGGTCGTTCACACCGCGGTCACGACGAGCGCTGCCTGGTCGTCCCGGGAGGTGTCGTGGGTGAAGGCCGCGACGGCGGTGGTGACGGAGTCCAGCAGGGCGGTGGCGGTGGGCGGAACGCTGGTCAGCGTGTCGGCCAGCCGTTCCTCGCCGAACAGCTCGCCGTCCGGGGACCGCGCTTCGGTGATGCCGTCCGTGACGAGGACCAGACCGTCGCCCGGGTGCAGGTCGAGGCGCACGGGCGATCCCGCACCGTCCCAGCCGAGGCCGAGCAGCAGGCCGGGCGGCACGAGTCGCTCGACGGTGCCGTCGGCGCGGCGCACGAGCGGCGGCACATGTCCGGCGCGCATCAGGGTCACCGCCTGTCCGGTGGTGGTGTGCCGCAGTTCGCCGTAGACGAGCGACACGAAGAGGTCCTGGTCGGCGGTGTGCTCGGCCAGAGCGTCGTTGATCGCGGCGACCACGGACATGGGGTCGTGCAGCAGCCGCGCGACCGCACGTGCCGTGTGCCGGACCATACCGGTCGTGGTGGCCGCCACCGCCCCGTGACCGCACACATCTCCGATCATGACGGCCCAGCGGTCGTCGGGCAGGGGGAAGACGTCGTAGAAGTCGCCGCCGACGTCGAGACCCTCACCGGCCGGATGGTAGGAGGCCGCCAGGTCCGCGCCCGGCACCTGGGGCAGCTTCGGCGGCAGCAGGCCGGCCTGGAGGTCATGGGCGAGCCGGACCCGGTACGTGAACTGGCGGGCGTTGTCCGCGCTCAGGGCCGCGCGGCCGGCCAGCTCTTCGGCCAGGGCGACGACATGGCCGTCCCAGTCCCGCTCAAGGGTCAGCAGCGCCAGGGCGCCGAAGGTGGACCCACGGGCCGTGAGCGGTACGCACAGGTAACCGGCGCCGTGTCCGCCGGCCTCCGTGCCGGGGCGGACGTCGAGGGACCCGGTCTCCGTGGTGCCGGAGGCCAGCACGCGGGCGACCACATGGTCCACCACCTCGCACCACTCCGGCGCCACGAGCAGCGCCTCTTCCGCCCGGGTCGCGGCCGCGGAGGCGATCCGGCTGCGGTAGCCACCGTCGGCCACGTAGACCCCGCAGAGCTGCGCCAGGCCCGGAACCACCAGCTGGGCCAGACGCCGCAGGCTGTTCGCGAAGTGCTGCTCACGCGCGATGGCGGTGCTCGCCTCGAGGACGAAGGCCAGGTCCTCACGGGCCGAACGCTCACGCTCCCGCGACGCACGGCCCGCCGCCACGGCCTGGTGCCGCTCGATGGCCAGCGCCGCGATGCGCGTGAAGGCGGCGCCGAGCGCCAGGTCCTTGGGTTCCGGGGTCTTCGGCGTGCGGTGGTAGACGGCGAACGTGCCCAGCAACCGGCCGTCCGTGCTCAGGATCGGGGTGGACCAACAGGACCCGACCCCGGCCCGCTCCGCCAGCCTTCGGTACTCCGCCGCCCACAGCGGATCGGTGGCGATGTCGGCGCAGACCACCCGTTGGCGCCGGTGCGCGGCCGTACCGCAGGCGCCCTGGCCCTCGCCGATCGCAACCCCGTCGACCCCCTCGTTGTAGAAGTCGGGCAGGCTCGGACCGGTGCCGTGCCGCAACCTCCGCCCGTCGGCGTCGACGAGCAGCACCGAGACGAGCGTTCCCGGCGCGAGGTCCTCGATGGTCCTGGCCATGCCGGTGAGGATCTCCTCCAGCGGGGCCTCGCGAGCGATCTGCTCCAGCAGGGCGCGCTGCTCCGCCGCCAGCAGTTGCGTGTCACGGTAGGCGGTGGTGTCCATGGCGATCACCACGACCCCGTCGACCCTGCCCTGGGCGTCGCGCCGGGGCTCGTAGGTGAGGTCGAAGGTCCTCTCCTGTTCCGCGCCGGACTTTCCGAGGATCAGCCGTTTGTCGCGGGTGCGGTGGGGGACGCCGGTGCGATACACCTCCCGGATGCGGTCGATCACCCCCTGCACGGCCGGATCGGGCATCAGCTCGACGATCGGCACGCCGGTCCGCCTCCGGCCACCGCAGACGATGTCGAAGAACGCCGGGTTCGCGCTCTCCACGATATGACCCGGACCGCTCAGGGAAGCGAAGATCACCGGGGCCGGTCCGAACAGGTCCGGGTCCGGCGGCCACTGGGGTGAGAGCGTGGCCGCACCGGGTGGTCCTGGGAGATCGGGCCTTATGGACATGACCGGGCCCCTTTCCACTCCCCCACGTCCGCTGCTCACTTTCAGACAATTTATACGGATTTTCAGCGTAATTTCAGGTGTGAGCGGATTTTGGTGAAATTCGGAGAGGTGGTCGCGGTGCGACGAACGGGCGACGCCCGGGCCGGCCGCGTCGGCCTGCCCGGGCGTCGTGATCGGAAGAATCAGACGAGGTCGAACCGGTCGAGGTTCATGACCTTGTCCCACGCCGCGACGAAGTCCTGCACGAACTTCTCCTTCGCGTCGTCGCTCGCGTAGACCTCCGCGAGCGCGCGCAGCTCCGAGTTCGACCCGAAGACGAGGTCGGCACGGCTGCCCGCCCACTTCAGCTCGCCCGTGGCGGCGTCGCGGCCCTCGAACGTGGTCTGGTCCTCGGAGGTCGCCTTCCACGTCGTGCCCAGGTCGAGCAGGTTGACGAAGAAGTCGTTGGTCAGCACGCCGGGGGTCGCGGTGAAGACACCGAGCTGCGACTGCTGGTGGTTCGCGCCCAGGACGCGGAGGCCACCGACCAGGACCGTCATTTCGGGGGCGCTCAGGGTCAGCAGGTTCGCCCGGTCGAGCAGCAGGTACTCGGCCGGCAGGCGGTTGCCCTTGCCCAGGTAGTTGCGGAAGCCGTCCGCGGTCGGCTCCAGCGCCTCGAAGGACTCCGCGTCGGTGTGCTCCTCGGTCGCGTCGACACGACCGGGGGTGAAGGGCACCTCGACCTGGAAGCCGGCCTCCTTGGCGGCCTTCTCCACCGCCGCGACACCGCCGAGGACGATCAGGTCGGCCAGGGAGACCTTCTTCGTGCCGGAGGAGGCGTTGAACTCCTGCTGGATGCCCTCGAGGGTGCGCAGCACCAGCGCCAGCTGGTCGGGGTCGTTGACCTCCCAGCCGCGCTGCGGCTCGAGGCGGATGCGGGCGCCGTTGGCGCCGCCGCGCCTGTCGCTGCCGCGGAAGGTGGACGCGGACGCCCACGCGGTGCTGACCAGCTGGGACACGGAGAGGCCCGAGTCGAGCAGCTTGGTCTTCAGGGCCGCGATGTCGGCGTCGTCGATCAGCTCGCCCTCGCGCTCCGGCAGCGGGTCCTGCCACAGCAGGGTCTCCTCCGGGACCTCCGGGCCGAGGTACAGCGACTTCGGGCCCATGTCGCGGTGGGTCAGCTTGTACCAGGCGCGGGCGAAGGCGTCCGCGAACTCGTCCGGGTTCTCGTAGAAGCGGCGGGAGATCGGCCCGTAGATCGGGTCGAAGCGCAGCGACAGGTCGGTGGTGAGCATCCTCGGGCGGTGCTTCTTCGACGGGTCGTGCGCGTCGGGGATGATCTCCGGGGCGTTCTTCGCCACCCACTGGTGGGCGCCGGCCGGGCTCTGCTCGAGCTCGTACTCGTACTCGAAGAGGTTCTTGAAGAACCCGTTGCTCCACTGGGTCGGGGTCGCGGTCCAGGTGACCTCCAGGCCGGAGGTGATCGCGTCCGCGCCCTTGCCGGTGCCGTAGGTGCTCTTCCAGCCCAGGCCCTGCTCCTCCATCGAGGCGGCCTCGGGGTCGGCGCCGACGTGGTCCGCCGGGCCCGCGCCGTGCGTCTTGCCGAAGGTGTGACCACCGGCGATCAGCGCGACGGTCTCCTCGTCGTTCATCGCCATGCGGCGGAACGTCTCACGGATGTCGCGGGCCGCGGCGATAGGGTCCGGGTTTCCGTTCGGGCCCTCCGGGTTGACGTAGATCAGGCCCATCTGGACCGCGCCGAGCGGGTTCTCCAGCTCGCGGTCGCCGGTGTAGCGCTGGTCGTCGAGCCAGGTGGTCTCGGGACCCCAGTAGACGTCCTCCTCCGGCTCCCAGACGTCCTCGCGGCCGCCGCCGAAGCCGAAGGGCTTGAAGCCCATCTGCTCCAGCGCGACATTGCCCGTGAGGATCATCAGGTCGGCCCAGGAGATGCTCTGGCCGTACTTCTTCTTGACCGGCCACAGCAGACGGCGGGCCTTGTCGAGGTTGCCGTTGTCCGGCCAGCTGTTGAGCGGGGCGAAGCGCTGCTGCCCGGCGCCGGCGCCGCCGCGGCCGTCGCTGATGCGGTAGGTGCCCGCGCTGTGCCACGCCATACGGATCATGAGGGGGCCGTAGTTGCCGAAGTCGGCGGGCCACCAGTCCTGCGAGGTGGTGAGCACCTCGGCGATGTCCCGTTTCACGGCCGCCAGGTCGAGGTTCTTGAACGCCTCGGCGTAGTCGAACTCCTCACCGAGGGGATTGGCCACGGCGGGGTTCTTGGCGAGGATCTTCAGATTGAGCCGCTCCGGCCACCACTGGCGGTTGCCGCCGCCCTGAGTCGGGTGCAGGGCGCGCCCGTGGGCGACGGGGCAGCCACCTCCGCCCTCCGTCTTCGGGTCTGTGACGACTGCGTCGTGGTTCTCAGTCATGGCAATCCTTCCGGATGAGAGCGGATCAGGTGCTGCTCAGGAACTGGGGGCGGTGGAGCACGCGGGGCACAGGCCCCAGTAGACGACCTCGGCCTCGTCGATCGAGAAGCCGCGATCGTCGGACGCGGTCAGGCAGGGCGCCTCGCCGACCGCGCAGTCGACGTCGGCGACGGCGCCGCACGATCGGCACACGACGTGGTGGTGGTTGTCGCCGACGCGCCCCTCGAACCGGGCGGCGCTGCCGGCCGGTTCGATACGGCGTATGAGACCTGCCGCGGTGAGCGCGTGGAGGGCCTCGTACACGGCTTGGAGCGAGATGTGCCCTACACGGTCACGGACTCCGGAGGCGATCGCCTCGACGCCGAGGTGGTCACCTTCCCGGACGGTCTCCAGCAGCGCGACGCGGGCCGCCGTCACCCGCAGGCCGGCACCGCGCAGCTCCTCGGCGGTGGTCGGAGTCTGGGATGCGGTCATGGCGCCGAACCTACCCTCACAAACACGAATAGTTCAAGGAAACGAGCGAGCCAAGTTTCATGTGTCGCGCCGGGGCCCGTGCACCCGGACCGCGCCGAAGCGACCGAGACACGGAATTGAAGTGGCCATGCCACAAAGTGCTCGCTTCCCACCCCTGGCCCCGGCAAGGCGGCGAACGGTATACAGGCCCCGGCGAATGCGCGCCGGCCGCCGGCCGCCGCCCTCCGCGGGCTCCGCGCGCCGCTCCGGGCTCAGGGGGAGGATTTCCATGGCGCACGACACGCATCCGCATGGAGCGGCGAGACGTGGAGCAGCGAGGCCTGGAGGGGCGAGACGTCGCCGATGGCCGCTCGCCGTGGGCGCGGCCCTCGGCGGTTGCGCCCTCTTCGCGGCCGCCGCGGCACCTGCCGCGGCGCACGGCGTGGGACCCGGCCGCGCCACACGCTACGTGTCACTCGGGGACTCCTACACCTCCGGCCCCGTCATCCCCCGGCAGGTGGACGCCGACTGCGCCCGCTCGGACCACAACTACCCCTCGCTCGTGGCGGCGGAGTTGCGCGCGACCACGTTCAGGGACGTGAGCTGCGGCGGAGCGACGACCGAGAACATGTGGAAGGCGCAGGGCACCAGCGCGCCCCAGCTGAACGCGGTGCGGCGCGACACCGATCTGGTGACGGTTCAGATCGGCGGCAACGACATCGGTTTCGGCTCCATCATCGCCACCTGCGCCCGCCTGGGCTCCCAGGACCCGACGGGAGATCCGTGCCGGCGCTCCTACACCTCTTCCGGGATCGACCGATTGACGCTCGCCGTCGCACAGACGGCGCCGAAGGTGGACCGGGTCCTGCGGGCCGTGCACGCCAGGGCACCGCACGCCCGGGTGCTCGTCGTCGGCTACCCGGACCTGCTGCCCGACGACGGCAGCGGCTGCCACCCCTCGGTTCCGTTCGCGTCGCAGGACTTCCCCTATCTGCGGGACACCGAGAAGCGACTGAATCTGATGCTCCGGCTGGTGGCCGAATGGAACCGGGCTGAGTACGTCGACACCTACGCGCCCACGCGCGGCCACGACATGTGCAAGGCCCCGGCGGACCGCTGGATCGAGCCGTTGCAGCCGGCCTCGCCCGCGGCCCCCGCACACCCCAACGCCCAAGGCGAGGAAGCCATGGCACAGGCCGTACTCGAGCGCTTGAGCGAGGGACACGGACGCCACTGAGCCGGGCGACACCCTCGGCCCCACGATTGCGGCCAATCCGGACACGCGGCCGGAGGGAATCGTCCGTGCCGGTGTGACGTTCCCAACTGCCCCCGAATGAAACCTGGTGAACGGGCAACGTTCCCCTTCATGCCCGTTCGCACACCCCCGGTAGATGACACGACGACGGCTCCCGCCGCCACCGCCCCGACCAGAAGGGTTCCTCCGTCCCCTCCCGCGCCGTCGCTGCCGTCCCTCACCGGACTGCGCTGGATGGCAGCGCTCCTTGTCTTCGGACTCCACGTGCGCAACCTCGGCTTCTTCGGCGGCACCGGCGGCCGTCTGATGACATGGGCGTTCGACGCCGGCGGCACCGGGGTGTCGTTCTTCTTCATCCTCTCCGGGTTCGTTCTGATGTGGACCGCGCGGCCGAACGACCGCGTGGTCTCCTTCTGGCGGCGGCGCATCGCCCGCATCTTTCCCGTTCATCTGGTCACCGTCGGGATCGCGCTGCTCATGGTCTACACGCCGCCTCATCTGGCGAAGCCGACGGCCGCCGAGGGACTGGCCAACGTGCTGCTGGTGCACTCCTGGCGGCAGTCGTGGTGGCAGACGCTGAACCCGGTGAGCTGGTCACTGGCCTGCGAGGCCTTCTTCTACGCCGCCTTCCCGCTGATGGCGGTCATCCTGCGCCGTCTCGGCGCCCGGGCGTCGGCGGCACTGGCCGGGGCGTCCGTACTGGCGGTTCTGGTGCTCGCCCGGGCGGACGCCCACGGCTGGCTGAGCCAGTCGCTCTACTCCTTCCCCGCCGCCCGCCTGCCCGAGTTCGTCCTCGGCGCCGCCACCGCCCGGCTGGTGCTGCTCGAACGGTGGCGCGGTCCCGGCCTGGAAGCCTCCCTCGCGCTGGCGCTCATCGGCTACTTCCTCGTCCCGCAGATCACCGACGGCGGGTACCCGGCCACCGCCTGCACCCTCATCGGGTTCGCGCTGCTCATCCCGGCGGCGGCCATCGCCGACCTACGCGGTCTGCCCTCGCTGTGGCGGCACCGGCGGCTGGTGCGCCTGGGGGAACTGTCGTTCGCGTTCTACATGATCCACCTCCTGGTGCTGCGGGCCGGCACCAGCCTGGTCGGCAGCTCGCCCCACTTCGCCCTGCCGACGGCCCTGACCACCACAGCCCTCGCGTTCGGCGTGTCGCTCGGCCTGTCCTGGGTGCTGTACGAGGCGGTGGAATGCCCGGCACGACGGCTGCTGCTCCGCGGCCGCCGCCTCTCCCGCACGCAGCCGGCGCCGAGGGCCGCTCTGCCGGAGCCCGCCGCGCCCACCCGCGAAGCTCCCGCCGCGGCACCCGACTGACGGCGGCGCCCCGCGTCGCAGCGCAGCCCTCCCCCCGGGACGGCGACATCTGGACGGCCCCGGCCCCGGCGTCTCGCCGAGCGCCGGGGCCGCCCTTCGCCTGCGTTCGCCCCACCCTTCCGGCCGACGCGGGTATTGACCGCCCGTGACACGCGTGAGAACGTTCTCCCATCCGATCCAGAGAACGTTCTCCCACCACCATGAGAGAACGTTCTCAGCAAGCGCGGGAAAACCCTCTCGCGCCCCTCGCGTGCCGTCCGCCGGACACCGAGGGCATCCGGCACCCGCAGTCGTCGAGCACCGGCCACCCGCCGTCCGGCCCCGTGGATCAGGCCGTCACCACCCGCACCACCGGCCGGAATCCCGTGCGCTCCGGCACGGGGCCGGCTCTCAGCGAACGTATGACGTTCCCTCACGCATGGAGGAGACATGGGGAAGTTCCGCTCGGTCAGGGGGCTGGCCGCCGCGGCGGCCGTGCTGGCCCTCGCGGCGACCGGCTGCGGTGCCGGTTCCACGGCGGACGGGAGTTCGTCGGCCGCGAACGCGTCCGGCGTGGCCCAGGCCGGCACGCTGAAGGTCGGCACGTCGAACAACACCAAGCCGTACACCTACGAGGAGAACGGCAGGCTGACCGGCTTCGACGTCGACCTGATCTCGGCGGCGGCGCAGAAGCTGAAGCTCAAGCCGGAGTTCGTGTCGCTGGACTTCGCGGGACTGCTGCCGGCGGTCAACAACCGGCAGTTCGACGTGGCCGCCGCGGCCGTGGGCATCACCACCGACCGCGTGCAGATGGTCGACTTCTCCGACGGCTACCTCGCGGGCTACTTCGGCCTGTTGACGGCGGTGAAGAGCGGCATCACCGCCAAAGTCGCCAGCGTCAAGGGCAAGAGGATCGCGGTTCTGCAGGGCTCCATCACCGACGTCAACTCCGCGACACTGATCCCCGGCGCTGAGATCGTCCGCTTCCCCGACAACAACACCGCCGCCCTCGCGCTGAAGAACGGCCGCGTCGACGGGTTCTTCAACGACTACGGCCCCAACCGCGCCATCGCCGCCAAGTACCCGGCGCTGCACCTGAGCCAGCCCCTCACGGTCCCCGCCACCGACTTCCCCGCCGGCTGGGCGGTCCGCAAGGGCAACACCGTGCTGCGGAGCAAGCTCGACACCGCGCTCAAGGAAGTCGTCGCCGACGGCACCTGGCTGAAGCTGTACAAGAAGTACTTCCCCGACGACCCGGTGCCGAGCAGCAGCCAGCTGCCTCCCTACAAGGCGAAGGCACTGAAGTGAACGACCTCATCGGCAACTTCTTCGACTGGCGCCTGATCGGGCAGGTACTTCCGGACCTGCTCACCTACGGCCTGCGCAACACCCTGCTGCTGTCGGTGGTCTCCGCACTCCTCGGCAGCGTCATCGGCATGGTGCTCGCGGTGATGGCCCTGTCCTCCCGCGCCTGGCTCCGGTTCCCCGCCCGCGTCTACACCGACGTCTTCCGCGGCATGCCCGCCGCGCTCACCATCCTGGTGATCGGCGAGGGCGTGTTCGCGGCCCGGATCAGCTGGCTGGCCTCGCCCTACCCGGCGGCCATCCTGGCGCTGAGCCTGATGTCGGGGGCGTACATCGGGGAGATCTTCCGCTCGGGCATCCAGAGCGTCGACAAGGGCCAGGGCGAGGCGTGCCGGGCCCTCGGCCTGACCCACGGCCAGGCGCTGCGCCTGGTGGTGGTGCCGCAGGGCGTACGGCGGGTGCTGCCGGCCATGGTGAACCAGTTCATCGGCATCATCAAGGATTCCAGCCTGGTGTACTTCCTGGGGCTGATCACCACCCAGCGCGAGCTGTTCCGGATCGGCGAGGACGAGTCGGTGACCTCGGGCAACCTGTCACCGCTGCTGGCCACCGGTCTGTGCTACCTGCTGCTGACGGTCCCCCTCACCCACCTCGTCAACCACATCGACCGGCGGCTGCGCGAGGGGGCCCGTCCGGCCGAGGCACCCGAGGAACCCTCGCTCGTCGACCCGAAGGAGGTGCTGGTGTGAGGACGCCGGACCTGACCGTCCCCCCGACGGAGCAGCGGTACACGGGCGCCTCCCTCCAGGCGCGGGACATCCGGATGCGGTTCGGTCCCGTCGAGGTGCTGCGCGGCGCGGACCTGACCGCGCCGGCCGGTGAGGTGGTGTGCGTCATCGGCCCCTCCGGCTCGGGCAAGTCGACCCTGCTGCGCTGTCTGAACGGGCTGGAGACCCGCACCTCGGGCGAGGTGCTGCTGGACGGCGAGGACACCGCGGCGATGGACCCCAACGTGCTGCGGCAGCGCATCGGCATGGTGTTCCAGCAGTTCAACCTGTTCCCGCACAAGACGGCCCTGCAGAACATCACGCTGGCGCTGCGCACGGTGAAGAAGCTGCCGAAGGAGGAAGCCGCGGAGATCGCGATGCGGCGGCTGCGGGACGTCGGGCTCGGTGACCGCGGTGGGCACCGGCCCGCCCAGCTGTCCGGGGGACAGCAGCAGCGGGTCGCCATCGCCCGGGCCCTGGCCATGGAGCCGCAGGTGATGTTGTTCGACGAGGCCACCAGCGCGCTGGACCCCGAACTCGTCAAGGGGATCCTGGAGTTGATGGCCGAGCTCGCCGACGCGGGCATGACCATGGTGGTCGTGACCCACGAGATGGGCTTCGCCCGGCAGGTCGCCGATACAGTGGTGTTCATGGATGCGGGAGTCGTCGTGGAGTCCGGGCCGCCGGAGCAGATCTTCGACGCGCCGCGGTCCGCGCGGCTGAAGAAGTTCCTCTCGCAGGTGCTGTGATGGCGGCGAACGGTACGGGGGCGCAGGGCGGGCGCAAGCGTCCGACGGTGGCCGACGTGGCCCGCGAGGCCGGCGTGTCGGTGGCCACCGCGGGCCGTGCCCTCGGCGACTACGGCCGGGTCGGCGATGCCCTGCGCGACCAGGTGCGGGCCGCCGCCGCCAGGCTCGGCTACTCCCCCAACGGCGTCGCCCGCAGTATGCGCTCCGGCGGCACCCGCACGATCGGGTTCATCGGGGTCGACATCTCGAACCCCTACTTCGCCACGGCGATGCGCGGCATCTGCGACGTGGCCCGCGAGGAGGGCTACGAGGCGATCCTGGCCAACAGCGACGACCGCATGGACGCCGAGCGGGCCGCGGTGAAGGTCTTCCTGGAGAAGCAGATCGAGGGCCTCGTCGTCGCACCGAACGCCGTGATCGACGTCGCCCACCTGCGGCGCGCCCAGGATCTCGGGGTGCCCGTGGTCCTGCTCGACCGCCACAGCAGCGCCCTGGACGCGGACAGCGTCGTCATCGACAACGAGGGCGCCGCCCGCGAGGCGGTCGAGCATCTGTTGGGGCTGGGCCACCGGCGGATCGGGATGCTCCTGTACGTGGATCCCGACGAAAGCCCCGAACTGGTGACGTCGGACGACGGCCGGCTGACCGTACGGGGTGCGGCGCGCCCCTCGATCGACCGCATCCGCGGCTGTCTGGCCGCTCTGGACGAGTACGGCGCGGAGTCGTCCCGGGAGCTGATCCGCTGCTCGGTGATCGGGGATGCGGCGGAGTTCGAGAAGGAGGCCCACGCGCTGCTGTCGCTTCCCGAGCCGCCGACCGCCGTCTTCGCCGCCGACAACGTCGCCACCCAGGGGCTGTTCACGGCCGTCCGGCAGCGCGGCCTCACCATCCCCGGCGACATCTCGCTGGTGGGCTTCGACGACCTGGACTGGACGACGCTGGTCGATCCGCCGCTGACCGTGGTGGGCCAGTCGCCGATGGACATGGGGCGCACCGCGGCCGAGCGGCTCTTCGCCCGCATCAAGGGCGATGACAGCCCCGGCGAACGGATCGTCCTGCCCACCCGGCTGCTCGTCCGCTCCAGCGCCGCCGAGCCGCGGCGCGGCGGCGCCGGCGCCGACTGACACAGGTCCTCTTCGCCGAGGCCCTCACCGTCATCCTCACTCAGCGCGCGCGATCACGACCCGCGCACGCGCACCACACGCTCATGCGAGCGCATCCCTCACAGCGCACTCGGAAAGGCACGCTCATCATGCCCGTTTCCTCACTTTCATCCTCTTTTTCCTCCAGTCGTCGTCGCATCGCCGTGGTCGGCGGTGGTGTGCTCGGCGCCGCAACCGCGGCGCAGCTCGCACGGCGCGGCGCGGACGTCGTCCTGGTCACCGACTCCGACCTGGCGTCGGGCGCGTCGGGGCGCTCCCTTTCGTGGCTGAACTCCTTCGGCGGTCCCGGCGTGCGGTCGGCGGCCTATCACGACCTGCGGATGCTGGGCCTCGACCGGTACCGCACCTTCGCGCACCGGGTTCCGTCCTCCTCCGCCTACCTCCGCTTCGACGGCGGGCTGACCTGGGCGCCGCCCGGTGCCCCGGAGCCGCATCGCTCGGCGTTCGCCCATCTGCGGCGGTGCGGCTACGACGCGGTGTGGCTGAGCCGCGACGAGGTCGCCGACTGGACGCCGGGCGTCGACCCGGCCGCCGTCCCCGACGAGGGGGCGATCTTCAACCCCGGCGAGGGGTGGGTGGACCTCGCGGCACTCGTGCGGCAGCTCACCGCGGACCTCACCGAGGCCGGCGGCCGGATCGTCACCGGTGCGGGAGCGGCCTCCGTCGTGGTGGAGCGGGGCCGTGCCAGGGCAGTCCGGACCGGGGCGGGTGAGCGGATCGACGTCGATGCCGTGCTGCTGGCGACCGGTGCCGCCGTGCCGCGGATGGTTCAGGCGTACGGCGTCACGATCGAGGACGCCACCCCGGTGGCCCTCCTGGTGCGGACCCCGCCCGTGGACACCCCACTGCGGGCGGTGCTCAACACCCCGCGCGTGGCGGTGCGTCCGGCGCCGGACGGCTCACTGGTGATGGACTCCGACGCGGCGGCGGAGGAGGTGGTCGTCCACCCGGACGGCAGCTACGAGGTCAAGGACGCCACGGTGGAGCAGTTGCTGCGCGAGGCGTCGGCCGTGCTGGAGGGCGATCCCGTCCTGACCGCCGCCTCCTACGGGGTCGGGCCCAAGCCGATCCCCGGCGACGGCGAGCCGGTCTTCGGCGAGCTGGGCGAAGTGCCCGGCCTGTTCGTGGCGTTCACGCACAGCGGGGCGACCCTCGCCCTGATCGCGGGAGAACTGCTCGCCGACGAGATCCTCACCGGGGAGCCCAGCCCGCTCCTCGCGGCCTTCCGTCCGGGCCGCTTCGGCTGACACCACCGGGGACGGCAGGGTGTGCCGGGGCACCCCGCCGTTCCCGCACGCGGTTCCCCCGCGCCGGTCCGGCGGCCCGCCGTTCCCCATACCGGTGCGACGTCCCGCCGTTCCCGCTCGCCGGTCCGGCGTCGCCGATGGCCGCTCGGCGTGGGCGCGGCCTGACGTTGCGCCGCGCCGGTCCGGCCCCTGACCTGGCGGTGCGGCGGTCGGCCCCCTCCGTGGAGCCGCCCCGGTCATTCCCCGTCCGGGGGCTGAACGTCGTAGACGAGCAGTCCGTCGTCGCGCAGCCGCACTCCCCGGCTGGGGGAGTGCGGGACGAGCCGCCCGTCGTGCATCAGATGCAGGACGGGCTGTCCGCGTGCGAGGACCACGAAGTCGGCGATGAGGCGACGATGGCAACGCCACCAGACGGCTTCCCCGCACATCACGGCCGTCCGGCGCTGTGCGGCTTCCTCGAGGAGCAGCGTGATCGCGTCGACGAACTCGGCCGTCCGGGTGTGTCCGGCGTACCCGCGGAAGGACTCATTGCGCCACACGGTGTCGGGTGAATCCGGCGGCACCTTGCGGAATCCGCCCAGTCGCGGCTCCCAGCGGTAGGCGATCCCGCACTCGGGCAGCCACTGTCGCAGCCGCTCCCTGCCGACGTCCGGGTTGCGGCGGCTTCCGGGCGCGGTCCTGACGTCGACCACGGCGGCGATCCCCGCCGTGCGCAACAGGTCCGAGAGCCGGTCGCGGTCCGCCGTACCGTGTCCGAAGGTGACGAGCGCCGACTCCCTCATACATCCAGGATCGTCCGAACGCGTGCCCCCGCAGCCGCTGCGGCTCGGCGGCCGGACCCTGTCATGCGCCTGCCCAGTATGGTTCGGGTCACCGTGTCAGCACGCTGATGCCCAGCGCGAGCAGGCCGACGACCTTGAGGAGCTCCAGGGCCACGTAGTACAGGTGCGCCCGGGAGCGGGGGGCGTCCTCTTCCGTCTCGCCGGCCAGCACGCGATCGGACCGCCGGTTGAGAAGCGGCCGGACCGCACAGAGCTGCACCGCGAGCAGCGCCACCACACACGCGGTGAGTACGACGACACCGGTCGGCGGGCTTCCGGCAGCCACCGCCGCGATCACGACGACGGCCGATACGGCCTCAACGAGGTTCAGCGCGCGGAAGACCAGGCGGCCGATGCCGAGCCCGATGGGGACCGTCACTCCGGGGGCGCGGAACTTCAACGGCGCCTCCAGGAAGGAGATCGCGAGGAC
Source organism: Streptomyces sp. NPDC001848 (assembly GCF_042891915.1). NCBI lineage: Bacteria > Bacillati > Actinomycetota > Actinomycetes > Kitasatosporales > Streptomycetaceae > Streptomyces > Streptomyces sp. NPDC001848. The sequence goes on from NZ_JBIATP010000005.1 coordinate 81,337, forward strand.
CATGCCTAGCCATACGAAGGTCACCGCGGACGCGATCGCGGCCCCTGTCGAATTCATCGCCTCATTCGCCCTTCTGTGCGGCGGTAGCCCCGGTCGGCGCCGGGTCCCTCGGATCGTCCGGCCATCCTCATGCTCCGGGCCACGCGGCGCGGGCCTGCCCGGCGCCGGGCAGGCGCCGGGACAGGCGAACGGCTCCCGTGCGGTGGCGGTAACCGGACCGGCCCGTTCCGCGAGCGCACCCTGGCGGGCGCGGCGGGCAGACGACGGGGCCGGAACGGAGGTGGCGGGTCCGCCAGGCAGCGGCCCCAGGCGCGACCGGCCTCCGGCGTGCCGGGCGGGCCGATGCCCAGGCGGCTGAGCGGTAGCTGGGGGAGCTGCGGTGCCGGTGTGGATGCCGAGCCGCTCCGCGACAGGATGATAGGGCTCACGTACGCACCGGACGAACGGCCTTCGATGACTGACCCCTCCGCAACCGGACCGGACGGCACGCCCATGGACGCCCCCGTTCCGCGCCTGTTGTGCGACATCCGAGCCCTCACCGACATCGCCCCGGAGTCGGCCGGTGCCGTGTGGAAACTCGCCGAGTCCGGACGCCAGCTCGACGCCAACCTCATCCGCCTGCCCACCCTGCAGCGCGTGGACACCCACACCGAGCCGGACCTGGACGTCCTCCTCCTGGTCCTCACCGGCGACGGCATCCTCGGCAGCCCGGACGGACCACGCCGCCTCACCGAGGGCACCCTGCTCTGGCTGCCGCGCGGTTCCACCCGCAGCGTCACCGCTGGGGAAGACGGCCTGTCCTACCTCACCGTCCACAAACGCCGCCCGGGCATGCGGATCGGTCGCCACACCGGATGACGCGGGGAACCCGGACGCGTGGCCCGCCGGACCCTGACCCGGACCGCGGTCCGCAGGACGCGCAGCCGGTACGGATGCGCACCGCGCGCCACCTCGCACGCCGAACGATTCCCGGACCGGTGCCCGCCACGGCACATGTTTTGCGGCGTTTCACGGGGCCGTACAGGACAAACACGTGCGATTTGGAGCCGCATCGGGCCATGCCGGACCATAAGTCCGCCTCGGCAATCCCGGGCACCAGTTCGATGAAAGGCACCACCCCATGCACGTCACCGGAACCGTCCCACCGTCGGCTCCGGCCCCTCAGGAGGCCCTCGCGGCCCCCGCCGCCGAAGACTCCGCAGGCAACACCGGCAGGCACGCCCGCCGCTTCGGACTGCCCGTCGCCACCGCCCTGGTCATGGGCAACATCATCGGCGGCGGCATCTTCCTGCTCCCGGCCTCCGTCGCCCCGTACGGTACGGTCAGCCTGGTCGCCTTCGGCGTCCTGACCGTCGGCGCCATCGCCCTCGCCCTCGTCTTCGGCCGGCTCGCCGAGCGTGACCCGCGCACCGGTGGGCCCTACGTCTACGCCCGCGAGGCCTTCGGTGACTTCGCCGGCTTCCTGGCCGCCTGGGCGTACTGGATCACCACGTGGGTGTCGAACGCGGCGCTCGCCGTCGCCGCCGTCGGCTATCTCGATGTGCTGATCCCCGTGAACGGTCACCGCTGGAGCGCCTGCCTGGCCGCGCTCACCCTGCAGTGGCTGCCCGCCCTCGCCAACTTCGCGGGCACCCGCTACGTGGGCGCCGTTCAACTCGTCTCCACAGTGCTGAAGTTCGCGCCGCTGCTGCTGGTCGCGGTGGGTGGGCTCTTCTTCTTCGACCCGCACAACCTCGGCCCGTTCCACGCGGGCGGCGGCAGCGCGATCGGCGCGGTGTCCGCCTCGGCCGCGATTCTGCTCTTCTCCTACCTCGGTGTGGAGTCCGCCGCCGTCAGCGCGGGCGAGGTGAAGGACCCCAGGCGTACGGTGGGCCGCGCCACCGTGATCGGCACCATGGGCGCGGCGCTGGTCTATCTCCTCGGCACCCTGTCCGTCTTCGGCACGGTCGCGCACGACCGCCTGGTGAAGTCCACCGCCCCCTTCTCGGACGCCGTGAACGCCATGTTCGGCGGCAGCTGGGGCGGCTGGGCCGTCGCGCTGGCCGCGCTCGTGTCGATGACCGGCTGCCTCAATGGCTGGACGCTGCTGAGCGCCCAGACCCCCTACGCCGCCGCCCAGGACGGCCTGTTCCCCGCCGCCTTCGCGCGCCGGCGACGGGGCGTTCCGACCGTCGGCGTAGCCGTCACCGTCGTCCTCGCCTCGCTGCTCACCGTCTACAACTACACGTCCGGCTCGGGCAAGGTCTTCCAAATCCTGGTCCTCGTCACCACGTTCACCGCGACCGTGCCGTATCTGCTGGCCACCGCCGCGCAGATCTTCCACCTCGTCTCGGGGCGGCACGAGCTCGTCGACCGGGCACGGCTGGTGCGGGACGCCGTGGTCGCGTCGGTCGCGGCCGCCTTCTCACTGTGGCTCGTGGCGGGCGCCGGCTACGCGGCGGTGTACCAGGGCGTGCTGTTCCTGTTCGCGGGAGTCGTCGTGTACGCGGTGCTCGCGGCCCGGCGGCAGAGGGCGGCTTGATCCTGCGGCGACCGTCGCCGTCGGAGCGCGCTCCGAAATGTCCAGAAGGGGTGCCGGATTCGGCGGCAGGCCCGACGGTGCAGGCGTGAGAGGTGGTTGTTGCCGACTCCGTCCGGTTGTGTGACGCCGCGGGGGGTACTCGCGGCACAGCAATTCGCTGGTTGCACTGCTCGGTGACGGTGACGGAGGACAGATGAAGCGCCCGAGTTCCGCGTTCCGGTCGGCGCTGCAGACCTCTTCGGACATGGTGGGCGGCCGGTACCGGTTGGGAGCCCGAATCGGCCGGGGAGGCGCCGCCGACGTCCACGAGGCGTTCGACGTCCGCCTCGGTCGGGAGGTGGCGGTCAAACTCTTCCGGCCGGACACCGATCCGCGGATGGAAGAGCGATTCTCCGAGGAGGCCGTCCTCCTCGCGCGTATGCAACACCCTGGACTGGTCACCGTCTACGACGCCGGCCGGCACCGGGAGCGCGCCTACCTGGTGATGCAACTGATCAAGGGCGAGACTCTGCGCACGCGTCTGGCCGCCGGGCCCCTGTCTCCCGGGCTCACCGCCGAACTCGGTGCCGCCCTGGCGCAGGCGCTCGCCCATGTGCACGGCGTAGGCATCGTGCACCGGGATGTGAAGCCGTCGAACGTGCTGCTGGACGCCTCCGGAGCTCCTCACCTGGCGGACTTCGGTATCGCGCGACTGGTGAACGCCACGCGGCACACGGTCTCCGACGTACTGATCGGAACCGCGGCCTATCTGGCCCCGGAGCAGGTCCTGGGTCAGGAAGTGGGACCGTCCGCCGACGTCTACGCGCTCGGCCTGGTCCTGCTGGAGTGCCTGAAAGGCGAACTGGAGTACGAGGGAACCCCCTTGGAGTCCGCCGTGGCCCGCCTTCACCGCCGACCCGTGGTTCCGCCCTCGGTGCCCCACCAGCTCGCCCGCCTTCTGCGCGCCATGACCGCTCACGACGCGGAGACCCGTCCCGGCGCCGAGCACTGCGCTCAGGCGCTGTCCGCTCTGCGCGCCGATACGGACGTGCAGGCTTCTACCGGCGGGACCGCGGTCAAGGAGGCAACAGAGCTTGCGGTCGAGCCCACAGCCGTGCATCCGCGCCCCGGAACGCGGCATGCGGACAGGACGAAACACACACGCCGCCGTACGGCCGGCGCCGTCCTCACAGCGCTCTCGGCAACGCTGACGGTCAGTCTCGTCGTGGCTCCGGGCAGCAGCGAGACCAACGGCGGACGGGCCGACTCCGCCCCGCCCACGTCCCCGTCGGCCGAGCCGCCCACCAAAACCACGACCAGGGAAGCACCCTCCACAGCGGCCCCTCGACCGACCAGGTCCACGTTCCCGACACAGTCGAGGACTGCGGCCTCCCCCGTCTCGCACACCTCGGGCGACGGCAACGGCGCTGACGACCGTACTCGACCAGGGGCCGCACCCCGCGACGCGCGTAAACCGGAACAGAAGGCCAAGAAGGCCCCGCAGGCCCCGAAGGCCGCAAAGGATGCAAAAGACACGAAGGACAAGAAGTCTCAAGCGTCCAAGGGACACCAAGACCACGGTTGACCCGCGTGCAAGCCGGAGTGCGGAGCCACGAGTTCGGTCTGCCGGGCGGCCTCACGGCCCGGCAGACCAGCCCCGTGACACTGTCGCTAGTTGCGGCGCCCGGACGAATCGTGCGTGACCGTGTCCCGGTCGTCGCCGGGGACGGGCCCGGAACCGACGACCGGCACGGCCGCTCCGGACACCGTCTCCTCCGCACGATCCCCGTGCCCCGGCCACCACGCCGCGTGGCCGATCAGCGCGGTGAGGCTCGGCGTGAAGAACATCGCCATGACGAAGGCGGCAACCGCGATGCCGAAGGAGACCGCGAAACCCATCTCCGTGAGCAGCGAGTTGCCCGCCAGCATCATCGTGGCGAAGGTCGCCGCCAGGATGAAGCCCGCGGCGGCCACGGTGGGCCCGGCGTGCCTCAGCGCCATGCCGGCCGCCTCACGGGGCTCGCGGCCCTCCCGGGCCTCCTCGCGGAGCCGGGCGATCATGAGGATGTTGTAGTCGGTGCCGATGGCGACCACGAAGAGGTACATGATCACCGGGAGCATGAACATCAGGCCGGAGTGGCCCTGTCCCTCCTGGAAGATCCAGACGGTGGCACCGAGAGTGGCGCCGAACCCGAGGCCCACCGAGGCCATCAGGTACCAGGGTGCGACCACACTCCGCAGCAGCAGCCCCAGGATGACCATGATCAGGACGGCGGCCACGGGGAAGACCGTCCGGTAATCGTGGTTCACCGCCGCATTGATGTCCTTGTAGATCGAGGACATGCCACCGACGAGGGCTTCCGTGCCCTGTGGAGCGGAGGAGTGGGCGATGTCGCGCACCCTGCCCACCGTGTCGATCGCCTCGTCCGTCGAGGCCTCGTACTTGAGCGTGACGGTGAAGTCGGCGGTGGTGCCGTCCTTGTTCACCTGGGTCATCCGGGCGCCGGCGACGCCGTTTACGGCGCCGAGTTTCTGCGCGTACGCGTCGAAGGCGGCCTTGTCCAGCGGCTTGCCGTCGGTGCTGGACAGGTAGACGTCGGTGGGGGCGGCGGCGCCCGCCGAGTACGCCTTCTGCAGCTCGTCCTGGACGACCATGGACTCCTTGGTCTTGGGCATGGAGCCCGACGCCAGGTCGAACGTGGCCTTGTAGCCGAACGTGCCGAGCGACAGTGCGACCAGGACCAGTCCGGATACGGCAGCGGTCAGCGCCGGGCGGCGCCGCACACCGCGGCCGAGGGCGGCGAACCGGGCGTTGTCGGGCTCCCGTTGCCAGGACTTGGAGGGCCAGAAGACCTTCGGCCCGATGAGCGAGACCACGGCCGGGATGAGCGTCAGGCCCGCGACGAGGGTGGCGGCGACCGCGATGGCGAGCGCCGGGCCCATCTGCTTGAGGAAGCCCAGCGTGGAGAGCACCAGTGCGAGGAAGGCGATGATGACCGCTCCGGCGGCCGAGGCGATGGCCTCGCCGACCCGGCCGACCGCATTGACCATGGCCTGCTTGGGCTCGTCGCCCGCGCGCAGGCGTTCGCGGTAGCGGAACATCAGGAAGAGGAAGTAGTCCGTGCCCACGCCGAAGAGCACGACGATCAGGATCGACGAGATCGAGCTGTTGGCCTGCAGGTCGAACAGCTTGGTGGCGTAGGCGATCAGCCCGTTGGCGACGGCGGACACCAGGCCGATGAGGATCAGCGGCAGCACGGCCAGGATCGGCGCCCTGAAGATGATCAGCAGCGTCACCAGGATAATCACGAAGGTACCGATGCCGATCAGCGCATCGCCACGCTTGGACGAGTCCTGCTGGTCGAGCACCTGCGCGGCGGAGCCGCCGAGCTTGGCGTCGAGATGCGTGCCCTTGGCCAGCTGTTTGACGTCCTCACGCAACACCTTGGCCGCATCCGCCTGTTTGGGCTGGCCGGCGTTCTTGCTGTCCATCTGGACCAGGGTCAGGGTGAAACGGCCGTCCTTGGACGGCTGGCCGGGGACGACCTTCTGCACCTGGTCGATGTGCTTGTTGCCCAACTCGGTGGTGATCCGGGTGACATCCTGCTGGTCCGCTGCGGTCAACTTGCCGCCGTCGGTACGCTGGTACAGCACGATCGCGGACGGGGTGAAGGCGCTGGGGAACGCCTTCTGCTGGAGATCCGCCGCCTTGATGGACTCGTAACTCTTGGGCAGGAAACTGCTCTCGTCGCTGTTCGAGGGCAGGCTGGGAGCGGTGGCGACGATCGCCACCACCGCGATCAGCCATGCCACGATCGTCCAGACGGGATGTCGGACGACAGCGGTTCCAATGCGTCGGAACATGCGGAAGGTCCTCCTGGGTAGGAAGATCACCGCAGCCCGGGGAGCGGACCCTGGCATCGGCGACCCCGACCGGCGCGCACGTAACGCGCCGGTCGAACAGTTGTCTTGGGGTCCGATCGTAGTGGCCGCATGCCGAGATCATTTAATCGGGCGTCCCCTGACGTGAGGAACCGTCACCTTTCGAGACCAGGGCTGCCGGGTCTCGATGGTCTCGACCGGCGAGGGCGAACTCCGATGGAGCAAGGGCGCATTGGGCGTGTTGCGCCAGGCATTGTGCAGGCCTACGAAAGAGGGCGTCAGCGGCGGTGCCAGGGCAGGGCCGCCGGGTGCCCGTCCCGCGCCCGGCCGAGTCGCCGGGCGCGGCGTCCGCGGTCGTTCCCCGTCCATTCACCGCATGGATGCCGCGGATCCGGAATTTCGATCCCGTGGAGGATGGCAGCGGGCCACCCGACACCTCATAGTCGTCCCTACCCGCACACCGCTGTCCGGATCCACGACAGGCGTGCGGCCGTCCCCAGCCCTCAGCATGCCGTGCGCCGTCGGCGCATGTGAGGCGTGCCCGCTCCCGTACACCGTCTTGCACCCGGACCCTGGAGTCGCCATGCCCGGTTCCGCGCCTCTGCCTTCCACCGCGGTGGCGGCCCCTGGTCAACAACGCGGGCATCACCTGGCGCGCCCGCCTCGGCGAGGTACGCCCCGAGGACTTCGACCGCGTCCACGCCGTCAACGTCACCGGCCCCCTGCTGGGCATCCAGCACCTGACCCCGCTGATGCCGCCCGGCTCGTCGATCGTCAACGTCGGCTCCTCCGCCGCGCTCACCGCCCGCCTACACCGCCGGCAAGTGGGCGCTGCGCGGCCTGTCCAAGACGGCGGCGATGGAACTCGGCCCGCGCGGCATCCGCGTCAACACGGTCCGCCCCGGCTTCATCGAAACCGACATGACCGCCTCGGCACCGCGCGCCTTCCGCGAGGTGAATGTGCGTGAGACTCCGCCGGGCCGCACCGGGACCGTCGACTAGATCACCCCGCTCGTGGTGTTCCTGCTCTCCGACGAAGCCTCGTTCATCACCGGTGCCGAGATGCCCATCGACGGCGGCCTCACCGCGCACGGCGGCGTCAAGTCGGTCTCGGACGCCCTGAGTTACTAGCCCCCCGCGGCCACGGCCTTCAACTCGTCCAGCGATTCCCGCATCAGCTGCGACATCTCGCGTTCCTCGTCGGGCGCGATCCAGCGGTCGAAGCCGACCTTGAAGACGGCGACCCCCGCCTCGGCGGTCAGGCTCGCGGCCGGCTCCGCGACGCCCCGTCGGCGCAGTGTGTCGGCGAGCGCGGCCGACATCGAGGCGAGCTTGATCAACTCGCGCTCCCGGAGTTCCGCGTTCGCCATGATCACAGCATGCCGCTTCCGCGCGTACGCGCGCCGGTCGGCGAACACCTCACAGAGCGCGTCGAGGCCCACCGCCAACGCGTCGATCGGCGCCGCGGACTTCGGAGCGCCGGCGACCGCCTGTACGAGCAACTCCGCCAAGTCCCTGGACCCGGCGAACAGCACCTCGCGCTTGTCGGCGTAGTGCCGGAAGAAGGTCCGCTCCGTGAGCCCGGCCCTTTTGGCGATCTCCGCCACGGTGGTCTGCTCGAACCCGCGCTCGCTGTAAAGCTCCAACGCCGCCTCCGCCAGGCGCCCGCGCGCGTTCGGCTCCCATCTACCCATGGATCGATCCTACGCGATGACAGCAACTGACATCGAATGCTAGCGTTGATGTCAGTAACTGACATCAACGGTCAGGGGACTCTCCCATGCGCATCTTCGTCACCGGCGCGTCCGGCTGGATCGGTTCCGCCGTCGTGCCCGAACTCATCGACGCGGGACACCAGGTCGTCGGGCTCGCCCGATCCGAGGCCTCCGCCGGCGCGCTCACCGCGGCCGGGGCGGAGGTCGTCCGCGGCACCCTCGACGACCTCGACGTCCTACGGGGCACGGCCGCCGCGTCGGACGGGGTGATCCACCTCGCGTTCAAGCACGACATCGCCTTCACCGGCGACTTCCAGGGCGCCGCGGAGGCCGATCGCCGCGCCGTCGACGCCTTCGGCGACGCGCTCGCCGGCACCGACCGCCCCTTCGTCATCGCCTCCGGTGTGGTCGGCCTCGCGCCCGGGCGTGTGGCCACCGAGCGGGACATGCACACGATCGACGCCCCACCGCTCTCGCTCCGTGCCGCCACCGCCCGAGCGGTGCTCGCACTCGCCTCGCGCGGCGTGCGCTCGTCGGTGGTGCGGCTGTCTCCGACCTGCCACGGCGAAGGAGACCACGGCTTCATGGCGACCCTGGTCGCCATCGCCCGTGCCAAGCAAGTCTCCGGCTACATCGGCGAGGGCGCCAACCGCTGGCCGGCCGTCCACCGCCTCGACGCCGCACGGCTGTTCCGCCTGGCGGTCGAGAAGGCCCCCGCCGGATCAGTGCTGCACGGCGTGGCGGAAGAGGGCGTCGCGATCCGCGACATCGCCGAGGTGATCGGCCGTCACCTCGATGTGCCGGTGGTCTCCGTGGCCCCTGAGGCCGCAGCCGAGCACTTCGCCTGGCTGGGCGCCTTCCTCGGCCTCGACGCCCCGGCGTCGAACACCCTGACCCGCGAACTGCTGGGGTGGGAACCGACCCAGCCCGACCTCCTCACCGACCTCGACAAGGGCCATTACTTCCACACCACTGCCACCACCACCGGCTGACCGGCCGGCGAGGCGCCTAGGCGATGCGCGGGTCGGGGCGCCGGCTCAGCCGCCCGTCAGCAGTCGGACGGGACTGCCGGCGAGGAAGGCGGTGATGTCCTCCACCGCTTGCGTGTAGAAGGTGCGGTAGTTCTGCTCGGTGACATAGCCCAGGTGCGGGGTGGCGAGCACGTTCGGCAGGGAGCGCAGGGGGTCGTCGGCGGGGAGCGGCTCGGTCTCGAAGACGTCGAGCCCCGCCCCGGCGATCCAACCCTCGCGCAGTGCGCGCAGCAGTGCGCTCCGGTCGACGATGGCGGCGCGGGAGGTGTTGATCAGGTAGGCGTGCGGGCGCATGGCGCGCAACTCCGGCTCGCCGAGCAGGCCGCGTGTGCGGTCGGACAGGACGAGGTGGATGGACACGAAGTCGCTACGGCTCAGCAGGTCCTCCTTGTCATCGGCGAGTTGGGCTCCGGCGTCGGCTGCCCGCTCGGCGGTGAGGTGCTCGCTCCAGGCGAGGACCTCCATGCCGAAGGCGGTGGCGACGCGGGCGACCCGGGTACCGATCTTGCCGAGTCCGAGCAGGCCCAGGGTCCGGTCGGCGAGGTCCTGGCCGACGGTGGACTGCCAGGGGCCCCCTTCGCGCAGCGCCCGGTTCTCGGCGGTGACATGCCGGGCGAGGCCGAGGAGGAGCGCCCAGGTCAGTTCCACGGGCGGGGTGGAACTGCTCGCCGTACCGCAGACGGTCACGCCCTGGGCCGCCGCCGCGGCGAGGTCGATGGAGGCGTTGCGCATACCGGTGGTCACCAGCAGACGCAGCCGGGGCAGGCGGTGCAGGAGGTCGGCGTCGAAGGGGGTGCGCTCCCGCATGGCCACGACGATCTCGCAGTCGGCGAGTTCGGCCACGAGCTTGTCCCGGTCGGTGAGGTGTTCCCGGAGCGTGCGCACCTCGATCTCGGCGGGGAGGGCGCTCCAGTCCGCCAGGGTCAGGGCGGCGCCCTGGTAGTCGTCCAGCACGGCGCAGTGCATCGTCATGCGGACATTCTGCCTTTCATCCGGCTGCGCACCGGGTGCGGGGCGTTGCTCCCCGCACCCGCTGACGATCAGCGGGATCGCGCTACGGCCGAACGTCGTGCAACCGACCCGGGTCCAGTTCGCCCGACACTGATCCCACCACCCGCTCAAGGCCGTCGACGGCTCCCGTCGACATGGCCATCCCGCATCTCGGACTCGCGTCCACCTCGAGAGGGTGCAGTGGGCCACACCTCCGGTTCGGGAGGGTGCTCCCTCGTGGCGACAAGCCGCCGACGGAATCGTGGAGGCGCCGGAAGGACCCCTCCCAGCTCCCCTGGCTCGCGGCCCTCGGAAGCTCCTCCTCGCCCGCCCCACACAGGCAAGTCCCCCCTGGCTACCCGATGTCTGGCACGGGACGCCGACAACCCTGCTCCAGCGATTTGATCACAGAGTCGCGCAGACGTAGGTGATCCGGTTCTCGGTGTGCGCGATGAGCGCCTGGTCCCACACTTCTGTCAGGTGCGGCGGTATGAGGCCGTCCTCCATGCCCTCAGGCCGACAGAAGCGGTACTCGCTGAGTTCGCTTCTCTGCAAGATGATCGCGTTCTGATCCTCGGGGCTGAGGGTGCCGCCGTCGAAGACGTACAGGGCCTGGGCTCCCTTGCCGGTGACCGTGATCCACGCGTGGACGAGCAGGCGGCCAATGGCAGGAGCGATTCCCAGCTCTTCGCGGACCTCCCGGACGGCCGCTTCGTAGGGGGTCTCGCCGCGATCGACGTCGACGGCTCCGCCGGGCAAGTTCCAGTAGTTCTTGTAGGTCGGGTTGACGATGAGGACCTCCCCGTCCTGGTTGAAGAACAGGGCGGCGGCCGAGGCGGTGAGATGGTTCATGGTCAGCTCTCTACGCTGCGGGAACGGGGGTCGGAGGCTGCTGTGTGGCGCTCGATTCGGCCCGCCTACGGGCGCGTAGTCGCCGCCGGCCTCATCGGCACCACCATCGAGTGGTACGACAACCGATACTGACCGGTGGCCGGGCCCACGCGACCCGGCCACCGACGATGCACAGGCGCGCTTACGGGGCCATCTCGTACGCGCCGGACAGCGCCTCGACCCGCTGCCAGACCCGCTCCGTGCGCGCCTCGTCGACGACCGGCCGCCGGACCGAACCCAGCGCCCACTCCTGCTGCTGTTCGGTCGCCGAGTCCTTGCCGTGCAGTTCGACGGCGTGCGCGGAGAAGTCCCGCACGAGGACGGCGAAGAGTTCGTCGAGCACGTCCTCGTCGAGTCCGGTCAGGGCGGCCTGCTCCAGGACGAGCTGCCCGTGCACGACGAGGGCGAAGAGCTGACCGATCGCGAGGACGAGGTCGAGGTCGCGGCTCTGCTCCGCGTCGGGGGCGGCCGTGGCGACGAACGCGCAGAGTGCGTCGGCCTGTTCACGGAAGCGGGTCACGTTGGGCAGGTGCGCGTACGCGTCGAACGCGGGCCGCCAGTCGTGGAACCGCACGGAGCCGAGGCCGCGGGCCGGTCCCTGCCGGAACAGGAAGTCGTCGTCGGCCGCGTCCAGGCGGGTCGGCACGGCGGGGTACTCGACGGGGTCGAGGAGGTGGCTGCGCATGAACTTCAGGATCAACGCCAGGTTGACGTGGACCGTACCCTCCAGCTTCGGCAGACCGCGGATCTCCACGGCCGCCTGGCCGAAGTAGTTGTCCTTCTCGAAGCCCTTGGCCGCGATGACGTCCCACATCAGGTCGATGACCTTCTCGCCCTCCGTGGTCACCTTCATCTTCGTCATCGGGTTGAAGAGCAGGTAGCGGCGGTCGTCCGGGCCGGCGGAGCGGAAGTAGTCGGCAGCGCGGTCGCTGAAGAACTTCATTCCGACGAGCCTGACGTACGCGTCGGTCAACTCGCGCCGTACGTGCGGGAAGCTGGTGACGGGGCGGCCGTAGAGAATGCGGTTGTGGGCGTGGGTGACCGCCTCGTACATCGCGTGCTCGCAGATGCCGATCGAGGCGGTGCACAGGTTGAACTTGCCGACGTTGACGGTGTTCAGGGCGGCGTCGAAGGCGGCGCGGCCGGTGTGCAGGACGTCTTCGGCCGCCACGGGATAGTCTTCCAGGCGGAACTCGCTGACGAACTTCGAGGAGTCGACGACGTTCTTGACCAGGCGGTAGGCCGGGTGACGGCTGTCGGCGGCGAAGAAGACGTAGCCGTCGGGCCCCTCGACGTCGGTGCGACGGCCGAAGACGGAGACGAGTGCGGCGGCGTTGCCGTTGCCGATGTAGTACTTGGAGCCGGTGGCTCGGAAGCCACCGTTGCCGTCGGGCTCGAGCAGCATGTCGGTGGAGTAGATGTCGGCGCCGTGGGCCTGCTCGGACAGGCCGAACGCGAACACCTCTCCCTGCGCGAGGAGTTCAGCGGCGCGGGCGCGGGCGGCGGCGTTGTCGCTCTGCCAGACCGGGCCGAGGCCGAGGATCGTGACCTGCCAGGCGTACCAGTAGTCCAGGCCGTAGAAGCCCAGGATCTCATTGAGCGCGGCGATCCGGGCGGTGTCCCACCGCTTGTCCGGTTCCCCCTCCCCCGCAGCGGACGACGGCGTCAGGAAGGTGGCGAACAGGTTCTCCTTCGCCGCGAAGGCGAGGAAGTCTCCGAGCCACGCGCGGGTCCGGTAGTCCTCGATCAGCCGCCCCTTCCCGCGCTCCTCGAACCAGTCGACGGTGGCACGCAGCAAGCGGCGCGTCTCGGTGTCGAAGTGTGCCGGGTCGTAGGTGCGCGGGTTGAACAGCAGCTGGTCAGCCATGGTGATGATGCCTTTCGGCTGGTGGACGGGTGGAAATCGGGAGGTCTGACGGCCGGACCGGCCGGATCGGGAGGACCGGGAGGACCGGGAGGACCGGCGGAGGGTGCGGTGGCGATCAGCAGCCCGGACCGAACCGGGCCAGCGTGGCGAGCACGTCGTCCAGCCAGCCGATCATCATCCGCTCGTACGCGATGCCGCCGCGCAGTACGACGTGCTGGAGCTCGCGCTCCGCGTCGAGCGGCACCTCTGAGCCGGCCGCGCCTGCCTCGGGCCCCGTGAAGTCCCGCGCCTCTCCTGCGAGATAGTGCGCCAGCCGGTCCCGGTGCGCCTGCCGGTGCCGCTCGACCTCGTTCACCAGGGCGGCCGGGTCGTCGAAGGCGGCGCCCCGGATCTTCACGGCCAAGTCATGGCGGACGCTCTCCGGCTCGGTCGGGTCATGCAACCAGGAGGACAGCGCGGCCCGGCCGAGGTCGGTGACGCTGTACTCCTTCTTGTCCGGCCGGCCCTGCTGCGGGACGTCCCGGACGTCGACCCAACCGTCGGTCTCCATGCGCTTGAGCACGCGATAGATCTGTTGGTGGGTCGCGGTCCAGAAGTAGCCGATGGACCGCTCGAAACGCCGGGCCAGCTCATAGCCGGATCCCGGTTTCTCCGAAAGCGACACCAAGATCGCGTGTTCGAGCGCCATGACGCCGAGCCTGCTATGCAACTCGTTGCATAGCAAGCCTCTCCCGCCCCGATGCGACGCGGCTCACTCCCCGTCTCCCGTCCGGGACTCCATGAGGAAGCGGGCCATGAGCAGCAGTGTGCTGCCGCCCGTCACCGGCCGCAGCGATGCGACGCCCCCGCCAAGGAAGGCAGCGGGCAGGCCGATGACCTCATCGAGCAGTTGCAGCCCGGTACTGCTGTGTCGCGGGCGGAGGGCACGGCGAGGCGTCCCACGACCGCCGATCACTTACCGGCAGAACGCCGCCCACGGTTGGGATTTCCTCAACTGGTGGTGTAGATAGGTCAGTTGTTGCGAACTTTCTCAATCGCAACAGGCGGTGATCGCGGTACCTTCGGTCGCTCTTCCTGCGATCACCGACCCCCCTCATGCACAGCGAAAGGCACACATATGGCGAACAACCGCAGGATGCGCTACGGCGGACGAATGCTGGCGCTTTCAGCGGCTGCCCTGGGCATGGCCGTGACGACAGCCGTTCCGGCCTCGGCCGATGACCAGCCCACCCGGGCACAGCTCATAGCCGACTGCGACTCGGGTGAAGGAAAGTGCACCTTCAACGACCCGCAGTTCGGCCAGGCGTATCTCGGAGACTTCCACCGAGTCTCCGACTCGCTCTACAACTGCAGCACCTCGCCTGCCACTCAGTCGATGACCTGGTCCGACACGGTCGGGTCCACGGATTCGGCGGGCGTGTCCGTGACCGCCGGCGGCAAGATAGCGGGAATCATCGACCTCAGCGTCACAGCGACTTACAGCCACACCTGGTCGAGCACGCACTCGGAGACCAGCTCCGTCAACATGACGGTGAAACCCGGTGAAGTCGGCTGGATCTCCCGTGCGCAGGTGATGCAGACGGTCTCCGGTACATGGCAGACCCATTACGACACCCGAAAGTGGGGTCACTACTTCTGGTTCGTCCCCGACGTCATCACCGGGCCCGCCCCGAACGGAACCGACGGCCAGAGCAACGCGGTGGTCGTCAAATCCAGGAAGATGACCGCTGAGGAGAAGCGGTCCTGCTCCAGCCGCTCCGGTAAGACCAAGACGTTCCTCGTCCAAGGCTGACCCACCGAACACGCGCCCGGCTGCCTCGCGGTCCATATACTCGCGAGGCGTTGGCCACATCGATGAAGTGCGCGGGATCGCCCGCGATGTAGAGCTTCGATCCGTCTGTGGTGCCGTAGGCGGTCGGCCCGGCCTTGCCGTTGGCGTCGAGGTAGTCGACCGCGACCTGGATGTCGCCTGGTGGCACGTTGTCGAGTTTGACCGATGCGGTCCAGTCCAGCGCCCGCGGCTGGCTCTGGCGACGCTCGTGGCCATCACGCCCGTGCTGATCGTCTTCCTCTTCGCCCAGCGCTTCCTGGTCAGCGGGATGCTCGCCGGCGCCACCAAGGAATGACACAGGCCTGGTCCGCCCGGCCGTCGTCCCCGGCGTGCGCCGTCCCCGCCGCCCGCCCCGAACGGAGATCCACCATGCCCTTCAACTCCGCCAGTCGCACCTCGGGCGAGGACGCCCCCTGCGACCAGCCGGTCGCGCCACCCGAGATCTAGGCGGGGGTGCCGCTGCTCGAACCACCCGGCTGGGCCGTGGCCCAGCGGTCCCTGTTCGACCTGCTCGACCACGCCTGGCGGCGCTTCGCCCGCGACTTCACCGGTCCGGACGGACGGCTGAACTACGCCGGCCGGCTGACCACCCGTGATGGCGTGGACGATTTCTACGAGGTGTTCTTCAACTGGCCCCAGCTGTATCTCCTCGGCGGCGCCGACGATCTGCTGCCCGCCAGTGAGCGGCACTGCGAGGGCGTGACCCGGCAGCTCACCGAACTGGGCATGCTGCGCGGGGAGTTCGAGCGCGGCTACGACTGGTTCCGCCAAGGAGAGAGCCTGCTCCTGCTCTACTTCCTGTGCATGGCCGCCCCCGACCGCCGGTCCGAACGTGCCCTGCGGTTCGCCGAGTTGTACGTCGACCCGGCCAAGGCCAACTACGACCCCGAGCACCGCGTCATCACCCGCCCGCACAACGGCAGCGACCCCGACCGCAGGGGCCTGTTCGACGGCGACGTCTATCCCTGGCTGGAGAAGGAAGCGGAGACGTACGGCTTCCCGCTGGGCTGGATACCCGAGGCGGACGGCGGCCCGTACCGGCTCTCGGAGGATCCGCGTCTCGGCGCGCAGATGCGGGACCGTATGGGCGTCGGCGACACGGCGGTCGATCTCGCCGCGGCGGGACTCGTCCTCAACGCCTGGATCCTGTCCGGCGAGGACCGCTACCGCGACTGGATCGTCTGGTACGTGGGCGCGTGGCGGGAGCGCACCGAGGCGAACGGCGGTCTCATCCCGGAACAACGCCGGCCCGAACGGCGTCGTCGGCAGCCTGCTGGAGGGCCGCTGGTACGGCGGCCACTACGGCTGGTCCTGGCCGCACGGCTGGCACAGCGTGGGCCACGCGGCCTGTGTGGCGGCGCTCGCTGCGGCAACGGTCACCGGGGACGACGACCACCTCTCCATGGTCGCCACCTCGCTCGACGCCCTCATCGGCCACGCCAAGGTGATGCCCCACAGCGAGGCGGACTCCAGCCTGCCCTCCAAGTGGGCGGTCGAACTCGGCTCCGACATCCACACACCCACACCGCACCTCCCGTTCCGCCACAACGACTCGGGCCGGTTCGACTACAACCCGGTCACCCCGCCCGTACCGGTGGCACTGTGGCACCACACGGCCTCCGCCGCCGACCGCACCCGTCTGGAACGGCTGCGCGAAGCCGACGGCATCGACCGGCGTACCGTCCGGCCGTTCCGGGCCAAGGAGGAGTCCGGGCACGAAAAGGCGTGGTTCGCCTTCCTCGCCGGCGACGACCCCGGCTACCCCGAGCGCATCCTTGCCACCGCCCAGGCCCAGGTCCGCCACCGCCTGAGGCGCATCGACCGCTACCGCGACCTGGACGTGCCCGAGGCCGACACCCATGTGTGGCAGCAGTGCAACCCGGTGGCCACCGAAGCCCTCATCCAGCTGACCTGGGGCGGACCCCAGGTGCTCTACAACGGCGGCCTCCAGCAGGCCCGGCTGCGCTACCACGACGCCGAGGCCCGCCGCCCCGGCCTACCCCCCGGACGTGGCCGCGCTGGTCACCTCCATCGACCCCGAGACGACGACCGTCGAACTGGTGAACCTCGCCCCCGAGGCGAAGCGCACGGTGATCGTCCAGGCGGGCTCCTTCGCCGAGCACACCATCACCACCATCCGGTACACCACCTGCCAGGACGGGTTCGTGGGCGGGCGGCGGTGGGATCGGCGGCGGGTGTGCCGACTTCGCAGACGGTGCTGACAGTTCGCCGGCTCAGCCGACCGGCGCCTGCGGATCTGTTGTGCCTTGTCGCCGCAGCAGCATCGGCGCGGTCTCGCGCATCGTCCAGATGACCGGCAGTGCGATGAGGGCGACGGCAGCGGTGAGCACGCCGGGTGCCAGGTGCCAGCCGGTGGCCTGGATCAGTTGCTGGGAGGTGTAAGGGGCGAGGCCGCCGAAGATCGCGGTGGCGGTGGCGTTGCCCAGGCCCAGTCCGGTCATGCGGTCGCGGGGTGCGAACAGTTCGGGGCTGGCCGAGGCGGCGACCGCGCTGTAGGCGCCGGCGATCGCCGCGAGCACGCAGGCGCCGGTCAGGGCGAGGGCGGTGCCGTGGTGGTGCATCAGCGCGAACATCGCGACCGACAGCACCAGCGAGGACACGCACAGGCCGCGCAGCAGCCCACGTCGCCCCCACCGGTCGGAGAGGTGACCGGCCGGCGGGCTGACCGCGATGACGACGACGGAGGCGCCGGTGGACAGCCACAGGGAGGAGCGTTCACTGAATCCGGCGTCCTCGGTGAGGAACGTGGTCACGTAGGTGACGCCGCCGTAGTACGTGATCGAGCCGACCGCGGAGATGAGGAAAGCCCGGCCGATGGGTTTCCAGCCGGTGCGCAGGAGGCAGGCGAGACCGGTCACTTCGACGGTGCCGTCGTGGTCCTCGGTCCCGGCGCGCTGTTCGAAGTCGGGGGACTCCTCGATCGAGCGCCGGGCCAGCAGCGTCGCGGTGGCGAGCAGCGCGCCGAAGACGTACGGCAGACGCCAGCCCCACCTGTCCATCGCCGGGCCGGAGACGATGCTGGTGGTCACCGCCGCGGCGCCGACCGCGAGGAGGGCACCGATCTCGCTGCCCGCCGAGGCCAGGGAGGTCATCAGGCCGCGCCGGGCCGGCTTCGCGCCCTCGACGAGGTAGGTGAGGACGCTGCTGTACTCGCCGCCGACGGAGAACCCCATCACACAGCGCAGCATCAGGAGCAGCACCCCGGCCACCGCGCCGATCTGGGCGTTGGTGGGCAGGGCTGCGGTGACCCACATGGCGACGGCCATCACCGTCATCGAGGTCAGCATCACCCGGCGCCGCCCCAGCCGGTCGCCCAGGCGCCCGAAGAACACCGCGCCGAGCGGCCGTATCACGTACGCGACGCCGAAGACGGCGAGGGTGATCAGGACCGAGGTGTCGTCGCCGCCGTAGAAGACCCTGGCCATGATCGTCGTCATGTAGAGGTAGAGCGTGAAGTCGTACCACTCCACGACGGTCGACAGACCGGCGACGACCAGGCTCCGCGCCGGCAGGGCCTGGGGCGCGACCGCCATCGGGGCCGGTGTGGGGGAGCCGGCGGCGCTCATAGTGCACGAGGGCGGTCGCGCTGCGGCAGGCTCTCGACGACCAGGTCGTAGGAGTGCTCGACCGCGTCGGTGACCACCCGCTTCGTGATGCCGGGTCCCGGCCCCAGCGAGATCCAGTGCCGTTTGTCGAGGTAGCGGCCCGGTGTGATCGTGGCGTAGCCGCGCTCCTGCGCGCGGGCGTGCTCGGGTTCGCACGTGACCGTGATGATCTGCTCGTCCGCGTCGTCGGTGATGATCTGCTCGTCCGGGTCGTCGGTGACGATCAGGAACACCTTGCCCGCGACCTTGTACACGTCGAGCCCGGTGAAAGGCCGCCCGTGGCTGACGTTCGCCAGAGCGAGGGCCGCCCGGCGGGACGAGTCCTGGAGCCGGTCACCGGCCGCGCTCACCGGGCCGCCCCGGTGGCACCGCCATAGGTGTGCGGGTCGACGGGCTGCTCGGCCTTGGGCAAGTGGGCGACGACGAGCCGGTAGGACTCGGTGACGAGTTCCTCGACCAGCTTCTCGTCGACGCCCTGCCCGCCTTCCAGCGTGATCCAGTGCTTCTTGTTCATGTGGTAGCCGGGGGTGATGTGGCTGTACTGCTCCCGCAGGGCACGGGCCTCGCCGGGGTCCGCCTTGAGGATCACGACGGGGCGCCCGGGGGCCTCGGTCATCAGCATGAACACCTTGCCGCGCACCTTGAAGACCTCCCAGTCGTCGCCGAAGGGATGCTCCAGCTCGGCTCCGGGCAGTTCCTCCGCGCAGTCGGCGGCGGTCTTGTGCAAAGTCGATCCATCCATGGGCGTTTTCCTCCTCAAGGGGTGACGGACTGCGGTATCGAAGGACGCAGAAGGCAGGCCGCGCGGTCGCGGCGGCATGTCCCATCCTTTCCCCGGAGCCGACAGATCGGGCAGTAAGGTGCGGACACGTGATGGTCGAGAAGCGACACCCCAGGCCGAACGGGCAGGAAGGACCGGCTGCGGCCGCGGTTACGCTGTACGGTTTCCAGCCCCCGGCGGGCACTCCGTACGGCCTTGAGGTGACCACCGTCGAGGACTTCTTCGCCCAGCACGACGACTGGCCGTGGAACCCGCCCCGACCGGGCCGCGCCACCTTCCACCACCTGATCATGGTCACCGAGGGTGAGCTGCGGCACGACGTCGACCACGTCACGCGGACCGTCGCCGTCGGCCAGTGGCTGTGGGTGCGTCCCGGGCACGCGCAGTGCTGGCATCCGCCCGGCGCCGCCCGCGGCCCGTTCATCCTGTTCGAGCCGGACGTTCTGCGGCCCGACACCGCTCGCCTCCTTGCCCCGCTCACCGCGCACCAGGCTCCTGCCGTGCTGAGCCCGCACCCCGATGACGCCGCCTGGCTCCGCGAGACGGCGCTCCACCTCCTGGACGAACACCGTGCTCTCGGACGCCGTCCCCTCGATGTCCACCACGCTCTGCGGCGCAGCCTGCTCGAATCGCTGCTGCTGCGTCTCGCCGACTCCCCCGGCATCACCCCCACCGACACGGCCACGGCCGGCACGGGCCGTCGTGACACATACGGACGGTTCGTGGATGCCCTGGAATTGCACTTCCGCGAGCTGCACCGGGCCGCGGACTACGCCGAGTTGCTCGGCTGTTCGGTCCGTACTCTCAGCCGCTCCGCCCGCGACGCCACCGGCAAGGGAGTGCGTGAGCTCATCAATGAGCGGCGGCTGCTCGAAGCCCGGCGCCTGCTGGGAGGCGCCGGGTGGAACGCCCGGGCCGTGGCCGTCCATCTCGGCTTCACCGATCCCGCGAACTTCGGCCGCTTCTTCCGCGGACACACCGGTCTCACCCCGGCCGCCTTCGCGGCCGGCGAAGCGGGGACCGGTACGTGAGGCGAGCGCGGCGGAGGCCGCGCTCCCATGGCTGATCCGATCCTCCTGCCGGGCGGGCCGCCACGGTCCGCCCCGGCCGGTCCGGTTCAACTGAGCGTAGTCAGCACCAAACCAGCACCGGAGTCAGCACCGTACGGTCAAATCGCCGCGAAATGCGCCTCTCGGAAGGCGCTCTTTTCGCCCGCTTCCATCGGCCCAGCCATCCTTCGGTGGGCGGGCATGGTGGCCGCACGCACAGCCGACCTCTGAACTATGTTGTCCCGCCACATGTGCGCCTGACCTGCATGTTTCTACGGTGTGGCGACACACAAACGTCCCCACCGCACACGAGGAAGTGGCGCACATGGCATCCGGAACCACCGCTCCCCCACCCCCGGCGAACCTCCCCCGCATCGTCGCCGCCAGCCTCATCGGCACCACCATCGAGTGGTACGACTTCTTCCTCTACGGGTCCGCCGCCGCGCTCGTCTTCAACAAGCTCTTCTTCCCCGACTCCGACCCGCTGGTCGGGACGCTGCTGTCGTTCCTGACGTACGCGGTCGGGTTCGCCGCCCGGCCGCTCGGGGCCCTGGTGTTCGGGCACTACGGCGACCGGCTCGGGCGCAAGAAGCTGCTGGTGCTGAGTCTGCTGCTGATGGGCGGGGCGACCTTCGCCATCGGGCTGCTGCCCACGCACGCCACCGTCGGCACCGCCGCGCCCGTGCTGCTCACCACGCTGCGTCTGGTGCAGGGCTTCGCGCTGGGTGGCGAGTGGGGCGGCGCCGTGCTGCTCGTGTCGGAGCACGGCGATGCCCGGCGGCGGGGCTTCTGGGCCTCCTGGCCGCAGACCGGCGCGCCGGCCGGGCAGTTGCTCGCCACGGGTGTGCTGTCGTTGCTGACCGCCTTGCTGTCTGACGACGCGTTCGGCTCCTGGGGTTGGCGCATTCCGTTCCTCCTGTCCGGGGTGCTGGTGATCGTCGGTTTGTGGATTCGTTTGTCCGTCGATGAATCGCCGGTGTTCCAGCAGGCGTTGGCTCAGGCTGAGGCCCGTAAGGCGGACTCGGGCGGTGTTGCGGAGAAGCTGCCGCTGGTGTCCGTGCTGCGGCACCACTGGCGGGACGTACTGGTCGCGATGGGCGCGCGCATGGCGGAGAACATCAGCTACTACGTGATCACCGCCTTCATCCTCGTCTACGCCACCACGTCGGCAGGCGTCTCCAAGCAGACGGCACTCAACGCCGTCCTGATCGGCTCCGCCGTGCACTTCGCCGCCATCCCGGCCTGGGGCGCGTTGTCGGACCGGATCGGCCGCCGCCCCGTGTATCTGCTGGGCGCGGCCGGGGTCGGTCTGTGGATGTTCCCGTTCTTCTCGCTCATCGACACCGGCGGCTTCGGCAACCTGATCATCGCCGTGACGGTCGGTCTCGTGCTGCACGGGGCGATGTACGCGCCCCAGGCGGCGTTCTTCTCCGAGATGTTCGCGACCCGGATGCGCTACTCGGGTGCGTCCATCGGCGCCCAGTTCGCCTCGGTGGCGGCCGGTGCTCCGGCCCCGCTCATCGCGACCGCGCTGCTCTCCGACTACGGCAGCTCCACGCCGATCGCCCTGTACGTGATCGCCGCGGCTGTCCTGACTCTGATCGCGGTCGGTGTCGCCAAGGAGACACGCGATCGCGACCTTGCCCGGGTCGAGTCAGCGGATGCCGAGCCCTCGGGGGCGCGGGCGGCGGATGCGCGTACCGCCTGAGTCCGGGTGTTTTCGACCGGCCCCGTGGCGTTCGCGCGTGCGGGGCCGGTGCGCGTCGTACCGGCGGTGTACCGGGGGAGCCGCTCAGGGTCCGGGCCGGGACGACAAGCGGTGCAGCCGCAGCGCCAGTTGTATCTCCAGGGCGCGGGCCGGGCTCTGCCAGTCGTCGCCGAGCAGCCGGCCCACCCGCTCCAGGCGCTGCGCCACCGTGTTCACATGGACGTGCAGTTCGTCCTTGGTGCGGGCCGGGCTCATCCCGCAGGCGAAGTACGCGTCGAGGGTGCGGACGAGGTCGGTGCCGCGCCGATCGTCGTAGGCGACGACCTCGCCGATCGTGCGTTCGACATAGCCGGCGATGTCGCGGTCCCCGGCGAGCAGCAGTCCCAGGAAGCCGAAGTCCTCGGCGGCGGCCCCGTCCCCGGCGCGGCCCAGCAGGCGCAGGGCGTCGAGGCAGCGCTGTCCCTCCGCGTAGGCGGCGGCCACGGCGTCGGGGCGGCGGGCCAGGTCCTCGACGGGGGCCGAGGCGCCGACGGTGACCGGTTCGTGGACCGCGGTGCCGAGATGCCGGGCGGTGCGGCGGGCCAGGTCCGTCGCCGTGTCGCCCGGGTCGAGCGGCAGCAGCAGGACCGTGCCGCCGTCGCGGGCGGCGGCGAGCCCGTGCCGCGTGGCCGCCAGGTGGGACGCGGCGGACCACAGGCGGCGGCGGGCCGCCGCTTCCTGGTCGGCGTCGGCTGCGGCGCCGAAGAGGCGGGCGGCGAGCACCACATGGGTGGCGTCGAGGTCCGCGTGCAGGCGGGCGGCACGCTCGCGCAGCACGCGCGGATCGCGGTCGCGGGCATCGAGCAGGTCGTCCAACAGCTCGCCGCGGACGCGCTGTTCGGCCTCGGCGGCCGAGCGGCGGGCGAGCAGCAGCAAGGAGGTGACCATGGCCGCGCGCTCCAGGGTGCGCTGGTCGACGGGGTCGAGCCCCGGGTGGCCGCGCAGCACCAGCGCGCCGAGCAGTTCACCGCCGGCCGCCACGGCGGCGATCCAGTCGTCCCCGTGCCGTACGGCGTGGCCCTCGGCGCGGGACGCCTCCAGGGCGGCGGCGGGCGTGGCGTCCGCCTCGGCGAACTCGACCGTGCCGTCCAGGACGTGGGACACCGCCGCCGCCACGTCGTGGACGCCGCCGCCGCGCAGCACGAGCTCGGCGAGCCGGTCGTGGACGTCCGAGGCACGCTCGATGACGGCGCTGCGGTCGCGGATGATCTCGTTCGCACGGGCGAGCCGGTCCAGGGCCGAACGTGTCTCGGTGAGGAGGTTGGCGGTGTCGATGGCGGCGGCGGCCAGCGCCGCGAAGGAGCCGAGGAGCGCGATCTCCTCCCGCTCGAAGACGCGGGCCCGCCGGTCGGCGGCGAACAGCACCCCGATGACCTGGGCGCCGATCATCAGCGGCACCCCGAGGATCGCCACGAGCCCCTCGTCGTGCACCCCCGTGTCGATCGTCCGGGTGTGCTGGAAGCGGTCGTCCTGGAAGTAGTCGGGCGTCACATAGGGGCGGGCGGTCTGGGCGACGAGCCCGCCGAGTCCCTCCCCCATGCCCAGCCTGAGCTGCTGGAAGCGTGCGGCGACCGAGCCCTCGGTGACCCTCATATAGGTGTCGCCCGCCTCCTCGTCGTGCAGGGTGAGATAGGCGACGTCGGTGCTCAGCAGGGAGCGGGCACGCTGGACGATCGCCTGCAGCACGGCGTCCAGGTCGCGCAGCCCGGCCAGGTCGTGGGCGGTCTCGAAGAGCGCGGACAGCTCCGCCTCGCGGCGGCGTCTGCCTTCCATCTCGGCGCGCACGTGCAGCGCGAGCCGCTTGGCCTGCTCGAGCGCGCGGATGCGCTCGGGTGGCAGACCCTCGGCGCGGGCGAGCAGCACCGGCTGCTCGTAGGCGTCGGCCGACGCGCCCCGGGCCAGGAGCTCCAGGAACGGCGCCTCGGCACCGGTGCCGGGGCGCTGCGCGGACTGTACGTGATCGCGAGACATGCCCCCAGAATGGCCCACGGCAGGCTCGGGGGCGCCGGGCCTGTGGACAACTTCCGGCATGTCCCTGCTCAGTGGGCGGTCCAGCCGCCGTCAAGGACCAGCGACGTGCCGGT
Source organism: Streptomyces sp. NPDC001848 (assembly GCF_042891915.1). NCBI lineage: Bacteria > Bacillati > Actinomycetota > Actinomycetes > Kitasatosporales > Streptomycetaceae > Streptomyces > Streptomyces sp. NPDC001848. The sequence goes on from NZ_JBIATP010000005.1 coordinate 105,331, forward strand.
GATGAAGGACGCCTGTGGGCTGCACAGATAGGCCACCGCCTCGGCGACCTCCTCCGGTTCGATCAGCCGTTTGACGGCGCTGTCCTGGAGCAGCACCTCGGACAGCACGCGTTCCTCGGGGATCCCGTGTGCCCGTGCCTGGTCGGCGAGTTGCTTCTCCACGAGGGGGGTGCGCACGTACGCAGGGTTCACGCAGTTGGAGGTGACTCCGTGCGGGGCGCCCTCCAGGGCGGCGGTCTTCGAGAGCCCTTCCAGCCCGTGCTTGGCGGAGACGTACGCCGACTTGTACGCGGAGGCGCGCAGCCCGTGGACCGACGAGATGTTGACGATACGGCCCCAGCCCTGCCCGTACATGTGGGGCAGGGCTCCGCGGATGAGCCGGAAAGGGGCTTCCAGCATCACCGTCAGGACGGTGTGGAAGACGTCGGGCGGGAACTCCTCGAGCGGCCGCACCAGTTGGATCCCGGCGTTGTTGACGAGGATGTCGGTGCCGGCGGCGGCGTGTTCGGCGGCGTCCAGGTCGGTGAGGTCGAGGACATGTGGTTCGACGGTGCCCGCGAGGTCGCGGGCCGTGCCGGCGAGGGCGTCGAGGCCGGCGGCGTCCCGGTCGACCGCTCTCACCTTGGCCCCGGCGGCGGCCAGCCGCAGCGCGCAGGCGCGGCCGATGCCGCCGGCGGCGCCGGTGACGAGGGCGGTGCGTCCGCCCAGATCTACGGAGGTGGTGTGGGGGTGGGGCACGGTCATGGGTCGACCCTAAGCAGGGCCAGTGCCCCACCCCATATGGTCACCACCCATACTTCACAGTGGATTAGTGGGGTCGAACCATGTGGGTGCATCCGATAAGGCCTGCTTGATCCGCAACAGGCCGAACTCGTTCAGCTCCGGCAGGGCGTCCACCGGGAACCAGCCGACCTCCAGCGACTCGTCGTCGTTCACACGGGCTTCGCCCCCGACGGCCCGGCAGCGGAACGTGATGTCCATGTACTGGCAGGTGTCGCCGTTGGGGTAGGTCACCGGGGCCAGGGCCTGTACGAGGACCACACGCTCGGCGACGCACCGCACGGCCGTCTCCTCGTAGACCTCGCGCACGGCGCAGGCCGCGGGCTGCTCCCCCGGATCCGGGATGCCGCCGATCGCGGACCACCGGCCGGTGTCGGCCCGGCGCCCCAGCAGCACCCTGCCGTCGTCGTCGAGGACGATGGCGGTGACGCCGGGGAGCCAGAGCAGCTGATGACCGGCGGACGCCCGGATGGTCCGGATGAAGTCGGGAGTAGCCATGGGCCGACCCTAGCGGGTCGGTTCCGTCACTCCCGCGTCTTCGGGGCGGACGACCCGAGCATGGCGGTCGCGGCGGCCACGCGCCGCCGACGCCACCGCCCACCCGAGACCGCCGGCCGCGACGAGCACGAGGAGCATCTCGGGGAGGGTGCCGAGGCGGGTGGCCGGGGTCGTGGAGGAGCGCAGCGGCACCTTCTGGACGAGCGAGTCGGCGACGAACATGCCCGTCCGCCGGGTGATCCTCCCGTCCGGCATGATGATCGCGCTGACGCCGCTGGTCACCGGGACGGTGACGGTACGGCTGTGCTCCACGGCCCGCACCCGGGACATGGCGAGCTGCTGGTAGGTCATCTCGCTGCGGTCGAAGGTGGCGTTGTTGCTGGGCACCGAGATCAGCTGGGCGCCGTCCGTGACGGTCGAGCGCACCGTCCAGTCGAAGGCGGCCTCGTAGCAGGTGACCAGCCCCACCTTGGCGCCCGCCATGGTGAACACGCCCGGTTTGTGTCCCCGGCTGAAGTCCTGGCGGACCATCGCCGTCCAGTCGGGGTTGATGGCGCCGAGCAGCGAGCGCAGCGGAAGGTACTCGCCGAAGGGCTGCACCTGCCGCTTGTCGTACGTGTCGACGGGACCCTTGGCGGGGTCCCACAGGATCTGCTCGTTGTAGAGCCTGCCGCCCCGCTCGACGACGCCACCGACCGAGATGGGCACCCCGATGGCCTTGGCGGCGCGGTCGATCACGGCGGCGGCGTCGGGGTTGGCGAAGGGGTCGATGTCGGAGGAGTTCTCGGGCCACAGCACGAAGTCGGGCCGCGCGACCTTGCCGGCCTTGACCTCGGCGGCAAGACGCTCCGTTTCCCGTGCGTGGTAGTCCAGGACGGCGCGCCGCTGGGCGTTGAACTCCAGCCCGGAGCGCGGCACGTTGCCCTGGATGACGGCCACGGTCGTGGTCCCGTTCTCCGCCTTGTCGCTGACCAGCGAGCGTGCGGCGACAGCGCCCACCACGGGAGCGGCGACGCTGACCAGGGCCGCGACGGCCGCCCCGCGCCGCAGTGCGCTTCCGGTGCGCCGCCACCGAACGACGAGCCGCACCATCTCGTAGAGCCCGAAGCCGCACAGGGCGACCGCGAAGCCGAGCACCGGGGTGCCGCCGACCGCGGCCAGCGGCAGGAAGACACCGTCCGCCTGCCCGAAGGCGATCTTCCCCCAGGGGAAGCCGCCGAACGGCACGCGTGCGCGTGCCGCCTCTCCGGCGATCCACACGGCCGCCGCCCACACCGGCCAGGCCGGCAGCCGGGAGACCAGCGCGATGCCCGCGCCGACCAGCGCGATGAAGATCGCCTCGATCGCGACGAGCGCGAGCCACGGTCCGGAGCCGACCTCGACGCCGGTCCACACGAGCAGCGGCAGCAGAAAACCGAGACCGAACAGATAGCCGAGGCCGAGACCCGCCTTCCAGGTACGGCCGCGCAGGGCCCAGCCCAGGACGGCGAACGCCGGAACGGCCAGCCACCACAGTGTCCGCGGCGGAAAACTGACGTAGAGCAGCAATCCGGACAGCGACGCGGCGGCGGCCGGAACGACACGCCGCACCCGGCGAAAGACAGGGGCTGCGGGTGCGGCCTGGGGTTCGAGCTGGTCCGGCTCGCCCACGGATGTTGCGGTGACGGTCACCCGGGGAGTCTACGGCGCGCGACCATGGCGCGGACAGCGCGGCCTGTGGCGCACCATGGACGGTACGCCCGTTCTTCCGGGACATGGGCGGCCCTCCTGCCGCATCGTTTCTGCACAGCCCGTCCACAAACCGGCGCATCACCCGATACGGTGTGCCGGAGCTCTGGACCACGGCCGAATGGGGCGGCCGGGACGTTCGGGTCCGTCACAGGGGGGCGGCGGTGGGATCCACGGGGACGAAGTCCGGGGCCAGGGCCGCGGACACGGAAGACGAGAGACGAAACGCCTCGGACACGGCGGGCGTCCTGGTGCTCGGCGCGTGCGCGGTGTGGTCGCTGATCACGGCCGCCGCACACGGCGGCAGGCCCGAGGGTGTCCTGCTCGCGGTGCTGGCGGTCGCCGCGGGATACGCGTCGGGACGCATCTTCGGGGCGCTGCTGCCGGTCGCGGCACCGGTCGCGGGCGCCCTGGCCGGTCTCGGACCCGCCGTGGCCGCCCCGCATCTCGCGGTGGGCCCGCAGTTCGCCACGCCGCTCGGACGCACCGGCGGGACCGCAGCACTGCTGACGCTCTCCTCGGGGGCGGCGTGCTGCGCCGCGTGGGCCGCCCGGGCACCCGCGGCACGGCTGGCGCTGCGCCTGTCGGCCGCCGGGATAGCGGTCGTCGCGGCGGCGGTCGGTTCCACGACCGGGCTCGTGGCCTGCACCGGTGTGCTGCTGTGCTCGCTCGCCGCCGGCCGGACGCAGCACCGCGGCCCGGCACTCGCCGCCCTCGGGTTCGTGGCGGCCCTGGTGACCGGCTTCACCTGGGCGGTCACCGAGGACCTGCTCCCGGACGGACTCAGGTCGTTCCTGGCTGACCAGCTCAGCCGGCACCGCATCCTGCTCTGGCACGACGCGCTGGCGCTGGCGCACCGGGACCCCGCGCTGGGCGTGGGCCCCGGACGCTTCAGCGACCTGAGCGCCACAGCCGCGCAGTCCCTCCTGCCCGACGGGAAACCGCACTCCGCCCCTTGGCAGCAGGCCGCCGAAGAGGGGCTGCTCGGCGTGGCGCTGCTGGCGGCGGTCTTCTGCTGGGTTCTGTACGCGCTGTGGCGCACCCGGCGCCCCACTCCGCTCGCGCTCACGGCGGGCGCCGCGCTGACGGCGCTGGCGGTGATCGCCTCGCTCGGCAACGCGCTGAGCTTCACGACGGTGACGGCGGGAGCGGGACTACTGGCCGGGATCGCGACCGCGCGACCACTGGTGGACGAGGGACCGTCGGGCCGATGAGGGAGAAGGCCGGCCGATGAAGCCGTCTGGCCGACGAAGAGGAGGACGAGTCGGCGGGAGTCAGGTTCAGTGCGTGGCGCCGGGAAGCGTGGGGTGCAGCCGGGCGCGGATGACCCGTACCGCCGTCTCGGCGTTGTCCACGGTGATCGTGAAGGTGTGACCGTCCCACAGGCGCAGGACGACCCCCTCACCGCGTCGTACGACGACGGCGGTGCCCTTCTCGGGTCGCCAGCGGTACCCCCAGCCGCCCCACTGGCGTGGTGTGACGCGTGGCACGAATTCCGCGCCGGCGACATGGGCGAGGGGGATACGGCGGCGCGGCACACCGATGTGGCCGCAACGCACCTCGAGGCATTCCTTGTCGACCTTCACGGCGACATGCACGAACGCGAGTGTGCCGAACAGGACCAGCAGCCCGGCCGCGATACAACCCACCACCGACATGACGAGCGGGGCGGTGCCGGACGTCCACGCGGAGTCGACGGCCAGTTCGATACCGAGCGCCATGCAGGCGGCGCCGACGAGCGCCGCCAGCCACTGCGCCCGATTGGTCGCCCGCCCTGTCCAGATGTCGGGGTGCGGGGCTTCGTCGCCGTGGGGGTGGTCCCTCATGCCACGAGAGTACCCATGTTCCGTAGCGCGGGTACCGCATCGCGGAACGTCACCGGTTCGGGCTGATGTCTCCGCGGCTCACCGCGCCGGGCTGACCGCCTGCAGGAACCTTCCCTCGGGGTACGTCAGCGCCTCGGCGGGCAGCACGCCCTCCCGACCGCTCAACAGCACCGTCAGACCACCCTCGGCGGGGGCCTCCGGCGCCGGGTCCGCTCCGATGCGGCGCAGCGCCTGCGCGGCCACCGCTCCGGCACTTCCGTGCAGGATGAGGGGCACCGCGCCGGGCTTCTGCACGGCTTCGCGGATGCGGTCGGCGACCAGTTCGTAGTTGGTGCAGCCGAGCACGACGGTCGTGACATCGTCGGGGGTGAGCGCCGCGGCGGCGGCGATCGCGGCAGCGGTCGCGGAGTCCTCCGCATGGTGCACGGCGTCCGCGAGTCCGGGGCACGGCACCTCGGTGACCTTCACGCCGTCCGCGAACTGCTGGATCAGCCCCCGCTGGTAGGGACTTCCCGTGGTAGCGGGCGTGGCCCAGATCGCGACGGGACCGCCGCCCGCGGCGGCCGGTTTGATCGCCGGTACCGTGCCGATGATCGGCAGGTCCGGTTCGAAACGGGCACGCATCTCGGGCAGAGAGTGCACGGACGCGGTGTTGCAGGCGACGATCAGGACATCGGGATCGTGGGCGGCGGCGGCCTCCGCGACGGCCAGTGCCCGCTCGGTGATGTCCTCCGGGGTGCGCGGTCCCCACGGCATCCCGTCGGGGTCCCAGGAGAGGACGAGGTCCGCGTCTGGCCGCAGACGGCGTACCGCGGCGGCGGCCGGCAGCAGTCCGATTCCGGAGTCCATGAGCGCGATCTTCACCCGGCAACCATAGACGATGTGCCCAACGGACCCTGTGGTGGGGCAGACTGCCACGGGTGAGTGCCGTTGTGTGGATCGCCGTCGCGTCACTGGCAGCCTGGGTGTGGCTGCTGTTCGGCCAGGGCTTCTTCTGGCGTACAGATGTACGACTGCCGCCGCGTCGGGACCCCGATGTGTGGCCGTCCGTCTGTGTGGTCGTACCGGCACGGGACGAGGCCGCCGTACTCCCGCACAGTCTTCCCTCGTTGCTCGCACAGGACTATCCCGGACGCGCCGAGGTCTTCCTGATCGACGACGGCAGCTCCGACGGCACCGGCGAACTGGCCCGGGCGCTGGCGGAACGGCACGGCGGGCTGCCGCTCACCGTCGGATCCCCCGGGGAGCCTCCCCCGGGCTGGACGGGCAAGCTGTGGGCGGTACGGCACGGAATCGGACTGGCACGCGCGCGTGCACCCGAGTATCTGCTGCTGACGGACGCGGACATCGCCCACTCGCCCGACAGCCTGCGGGAGTTGGTGGCGGCCGCGCGCACCGGTGGCTTCGATCTCGTCTCCCAGATGGCTCGGCTGCGGGTGGAGAGCGGGTGGGAGAGGCTCGTCGTACCGGCCTTCGTGTACTTCTTCTCGCAGCTGTATCCCTTCCGCCGGATCGCGGTGAAGGGGTCACGGACGGCGGCCGCGGCGGGTGGCTGCGTCCTGCTGCGGGCCGACGCCGCCGGGCGGGCGCGGATTCCGGACGCCATCCGGCAGGCCGTCATCGACGACGTGGCGCTGGCGCGCGCGGTCAAGAGGAGCGGCGGCCACATCTGGCTGGGGCTCGCCGACCGGGTCGACAGCGTGCGTCCGTACCCGCGGCTGCAGGACCTGTGGCGGATGGTGTCGCGCAGCGCCTATGCCCAGCTCAGGCACAATCCGCTGCTGCTCGTCGGTACGGTGCTCGGACTCGCCCTCGTGTATCTGGTGCCGTCCGTCACGCTGGTCGCCGGGATCATCACCGGCGATGTGGCGGCCGCGGTGGTGGGCGGGCTCGCGAAGGCGGTGATGACGGCGACGTACGTGCCCATGCTGCGTTACTACCGTCAGCCGCTGTGGCTCGCTCCCCTGCTGTCCCTCACCGCGTTCCTGTATCTGCTCATGACGGTCGATTCGGCGGTGCAGCACTACCGGGGGCGCGGCGCGGCCTGGAAGGGCCGCACGTACGCCCGCCCGGACGCGGTGCTGGACGAGCGGTGAGCGGGCCCGGACGCGGGGGCGTACGGTGGGTCATTTCCTGCCCGGTGTCCAGTTCATGCCCCACCCGTAGGCCCGGTCGACGGTGCGCTGCGGGCTGACACCGCGCTCCGGGACGAGATAGCGGGCCTCGCGCTGGACGATCAGGTCACCGCCGCTGTTCGTGAGGAGGGCGAGCGCGCACACGGTGGAGGGCACGGTGCACTCGTCCAGGAAGAACTGGATGGGGGCGCCGTGCTGCGGCTGGAGCGTGACCGTGGCGTGCAGGTCGGCGAAGGAGCGGGCGCCTTCATAGATGGTCACGAAGACGAGGATGCGTCGGAAGCGGTCCTTGTGATCGAGGTTGACGGTGAGGTTCTCGCCGGTCTCCACGGCTCCGGTGCGGTCGTCACCGTCGAGGTGGATGTACGGCGGCCGGTGCAGCGAACCGAAGGCGTTGCCGAGCGCCTGGACGACGCCCTTGCTGCCGTCGGACAGCTCGTACAGGGCGCACAGGTCCAGGTCGAGGTTCGCCTGGCGGGGCACCGCCACGCCCTGTTCGCCGCTCCATCCGGGGAACTGCCCGCGCACCTGCCAGTTGAGGTTGACGCGCATCGCTCCGGAGGTACCGCCCTGTTTGGCCAGCGAGACGGTGGGGGCCTGCTTGGTGAGCGTGACCTTGGTGAGGCGTACCGGGGCGGGTGGTGCTGCCGGAGGGGCGGGAGGCGGGGGCGGCGACGCACCGTACGGGGTGGGGGCGGGGGGCGCCGTCACCGACGGCTGCCGCGCCGCGGCGGGCGGTGGTACCGCGGGGGCGTTGGGCCGGTCGACCAGGGCGGGCGGCGGGGGCGGAGCTGATGGCGCGGTGTGCTGCGGCTCGTCCACCGTGATCCCGTAGTCCGTGGCCAGACCCTGGAGTCCGCTGCTGTAGCCCTGTCCGACGGCGCGGAACTTCCAGGCGCCCTGGCGGCGGTAGAACTCCCCGAGCACGAACGCCGTCTCCACGGTGGCCGTGGGGTCGAAGCGCGCGACCTCAGTGCCCTGCAGGGCGTCGAGCACCCGGATGTACAGGCCGGGCACCTGGCCGAACGTGCCCCCGTCGGCCGAGGCGGCGAGCACCACCGTCTCGATCGCGGGCTCCACGCGCGCGAGGTCGACGAGGAGCGTGTCCGTCACTTGGCCGCCCAGGTCCTGCTTGCCCTCGTGGCGCACCGCGCCGGAGGGATGCACGGGCTGGTTGTAGAAGACGAAGTCCCGGTCGGTACGGACCCTCCCGGAGACCAGCAGCAGCGCCGAGGCGTCCGCGTCGGGCACGCCCGGGCCGGAACGCCAACCCAGTTCGACGCGCAGCGCCGTGGCCGGCACCTGAAGGTTGGACCCCTTCGCCATCGACATGTCCGCCCCCATCCACCTGTCACCACACCGGGGCCGGGGCGGGCAGCCCCTTGCATCCGTGAGGCCAACCTATTCCCCCGGGGCGCGAACTCCCACGACCCACGCCGCAACACCGCTGCTCAACCGCCGGTAACCCTCTTAGAACTCGTCCTTTACACGATCCAGGCCTCGTTTGCTGCCCTTTTTTGCCGAGTTCGCTCGCATTGGGGATCCCGCGTCACCCCGGGCACGGAAAACAACCCTCTTATCGGTCTCCCCAACCAGCACATCGTGGGCTTAACTTATGTCCCATGACCTCCCCCCGCTCCACCTATGGCGGCGGTTACTACTCCGCGTCGCCCTTCCCGGACACTCCGATCTACGACAAGCTCGTCGCCGAGCGGGGCACCCCGCAGATCGCTCCGATCCGGGTCCCCTCCGCGTACGAGCCGCCGGGCAGCAGCCTGCCCGCACTGCCGTCGGCGCTGCCCGCGCTGCCGTCGGGGCCCTCCCAGCAGGCCCCGGCGTACGGCTACCCCCAGACACCGCAGCCGGCACCCCTGCAGCAGGCCCCGACGGCGTACATCCCACAGCAGGCGGGGCCGCGCGGCTACCCGGCCCCGCAGCAGATGCAGCCGCCGCGCCCGATGGGCTCGGGCTACGAGGCGATGCGCCCCGCGGCGCAGCGCCCGGCTCCGACGCCCTACCAGGACCCGTACAACAACGGGCAGCAGTACCGCGGATACTGATCCGCGAACCGGGTGAGGCCGTCGACGCCGGTGGCTCGATGGCCTCATGCCGAATCCAGCGCTGTGCTCGATTCACGTCCACCCGGTCGAGGCGCTTCGGGGCCGGGCGCCCCACGAGCCGTGGTGGAGCCACGGGGGCCGGCCGAGGACCGACGCCGGGCGCTGATCGACCACATGGGCAGGGGCACCACCCGATGCGAGCGCCCGAGCCTGCCCCTTGAGCCGCCGAGATGCGCGGGCACCGTGTTGTGCCCACCACGAACGTGACCACCGCGGACGCGTGACCACCGCAGACCTCATCAGCACGGACGTGACCACCGCGGACCGGTCCACCGCCGAGCGCCGCAAAAAGCCGCCGCGCACACCGGCCCGCCATCGCCGCTTCGACGGCCAACTGGCCTTCCCGCAGGACCTGGTAGCGGAGACGACCGGCGCGGTCCGCATGCGCGGCCTCGTCCCGGTCCTCGAACAGGGCGGTCGGCGGGCCGCTCCAGGCCGCTTCCCCGACCCGGCGGAGCCGTTTCCCGCTTCCCGCGCCTTGGTGCGGAGCCTGGTTCTCCGAATCCGGGGCGAGAAAGGCCCGCGATGGGACACATGGGCGGGAACCCGGGCGACCGGCACGGTCGTTGAGTCCGCGTGAGAAGTTCATGAGTGGCGTACGGGGCGGGAGAGGGGTGATTTCGCTCTCTCTTCCCCGGCCTCGCGGGTGAACGGCCGGGTGCGGGGGTTATCACGGACGCGGAAGGGGGTGCGGGACGTGCGAGCAATCAACGGCCTGTGGCGTTGGCGGCACAATCCGCTGCGCCGTACGACCGATCTGATCGAGGCCTGGGTGGGGCTGGTCGCCCTGCTGCTGATCCTCGTCGCCGCGCCGGTCGTCGGGTCGCTGAGCGGCTCGGTCGCCCAGGACTCCCTGCAGCGCTCCGTGCGGGTACAGCAGGACAGCCGTCACCAGGTGATGGCCACCGTCGTCAAGCAGCTCAACCGCGGGCCGCTGGACCCCGATCCGGACTCCTCCACGACCCGGGACGCGCACAGCCGCGTTCTCGCCGACTGGACAGCTCCGGACGGCACCGCACAGCACGGCGCGGTTCTGGCCACTGTGTCCTCCCCGCACCCGGGCGACCGCTTCCCGCTCTGGACCGACGACCACGGCCGAATAACCGCCCGGCCCCTCGACAGTGCCACCGCCACGACGCACGCCGTGCTGGCCGGTTTCGGCGCGGCCGCGCTGACCGCGGGACTCGTCGAGGGCTGCCGCCGGCTGATCGTCTGGCGCCTGGTGCTTCGCCGCTACGCCCGCTGGGACCAGGCCTGGGACAAGGCGGGCCCGGACTGGGGCCGCACCGGCACGGGCAGTTGACGGCCTTGACCTCCGGTCATCCAGCCGCGTCCGCGCACGCTACGGTGGACCCGCCGGGCCGTCCGGCATCTTCGCGAGAACCCGCGTGAGCAACGAGGTGGGGGCACAGCAGCGCCATGGCACAGGGCACGGTCCAGGTGACGCACACCGGCACATCGCGGTGGCGGCGCCGCACGGGTGAGTACGCGTCGCTCGCCGCCGCCCTGGAGGCCGCGGGCGACGGGGACGTCCTCACCGTCGCGCCGGGCACCTACCGGGAGAACCTCGTCGTCCAGCGCGCGGTGACGCTGCGTGGCCCCGAGGGCTCCCCGGGCTCGGTGCGCATCGCGCCGGTGGACGGCGTGCCGCTGACCGTGCGCGCCTCGGCCGTGGTCCAGGACCTGCACGTCGAGGGGCAGGACGCGGCGGCGCCCGCGCTGCTCGTCGAGGAAGGCGCCCCCGAGCTGGTCGACGTGCGGATCACAACGCGGTCCGCGGCCGGCATCGAGGTCCGCGGCAGCGCGCGCCCCACGGTGCGGCGCTGCACGGTGGACAACCCGGCCGGTATCGGCATCGCCGTCGTGGACGGCGGCGGCGGGGTGTTCGAGGAGTGCGAGGTGGTGGCGGCGGCCCAGTCGGGCGTCGCCGTGCGCGGCGGAGCGCACCCGCGCCTCCAGCGCTGCCGGGTGCACCACACCTCGGGAGCGGGCCTCTCGGCGACCGGGGAGAACTCCTCGCTGGAGGCCGTCGGTTGCGAGGTCTACGAGGTGAGGGGCTCCGGTGTGCAGATCACCGGGCGGGCCACGGCCCACCTGACGGACTGCGATGTGCACCGCACCACGGCGGACGGCGTCACGATGGACACGGATGCGGTGCTCACCCTGGCCGACTGCCGCATCCACGACATCCCGGAGAACGCGGTCGACCTCAGGTCCCGTTCGGTGCTCACGCTGACCCGCACATCGGTGCGCCAGTTCGGCCGCAACGGCCTGTCGGTGTGGGACCCGGGCACCCGTGTGGACGCCAACCAGTGCGAGATCTTCGACAGCACCGGCGACTACCCGGCGGTGTGGGTCAGCGACGGCGCGACCGCGGTGCTCGACTCCTGCCGGGTGCACGACGTGCCGGACGCCCTGTTCGTCCTCGACCGGGGTTCCCGCGTCGACGTCGTGGACAGCGACCTCACCCAGGTGCGCAACACGGCGGTGTCGGTGAGTGACGGGGCCACCGCGCAGCTGGACGACTGCCGTATCCGGGAGGCGGCGACGGGCGCCTGGTTCCGGGACCACGGCAGCGGCGGCACGCTCTCCGGCTGCACCATCGACGGCACGCAGACGGGCGTGATCGTCACCAAGGGCGCCGACCCCACCATCGAGCGCTGCACGGTGACCTCACCGGCCGAGGCGGGCTTCTACGTCTCGGCGGAGGGCCGGGGCAGCTTCCTGAACTGCCGGGTGACGGGCAGCGGCGGCTACGGCTTCCATGTGATCGACGGCTGCCGTGCCACGCTGCGGAAGTGCCGCACGGAGCGGTGTGCGCGCGGGGGCTACGAGTTCGCGGACGGCGGCCCGGGGGCGCCCGGTGGGGGCGGCGCGGTCGTCGAGGACTGCACCAGCGACGAGAGCGCGGGACTGCGGCCGGTGGTCCAGGAGACAGCTGTGCAGACGACGAGCGCGTCACCGGGTCTGCTGGGCATTCCGAGCCAGCGCACCGCCGAGCAGGAGCCGCTCCTCACGGCTGTGCCGGAGCCGGAGAAGCCCGCCCGCACGTCACAGGACGTGCTCGGCGAACTTGACGCGCTGGTGGGCCTGGAGAGCGTCAAGCGCGAGGTGCGGGCCCTCACCGACATGATCGAGGTGGGGCGCCGTCGGCAACAGGCGGGCCTGAAGGCGGCCTCCGTGCGACGGCATCTGGTGTTCACGGGCTCCCCCGGCACGGGCAAGACGACGGTCGCCCGTCTCTACGGCGAGATCCTGGCCTCGCTCGGCGTCCTGGAGAAGGGCCACCTCGTCGAGGTCTCCCGGGTCGATCTGGTCGGCGAGCACATCGGCTCCACCGCCATCCGCACCCAGGAGGCCTTCGACCGGGCGCGCGGCGGAGTGCTGTTCATCGACGAGGCGTACGCGCTGTCGCCGGAGGACTCCGGGCGGGACTTCGGGCGTGAGGCGATCGACACGCTGGTGAAGCTGATGGAGGATCACCGCGAGGCGGTGGTGGTGATCGTGGCGGGCTACACGGCCGAGATGGAGCGCTTCCTGTCCGTCAACCCCGGTGTCGCCTCCCGCTTCTCACGGACGATCACTTTCGGCGACTACGGTCCGGAGGAACTGCTGCGGATCGTGGAGCAGCAGGCCGAGGAGCACGAGTACCGGCTCGGGCCGGGGACCGCCGAGGCGCTGCTGAAGTACTTCACGGCGATCCCGAAGGGGCCGACGTTCGGCAACGGCCGCACCGCGCGCCAGACCTTCGAGGCGATGGTGGAGCGGCACGCGGGCCGGGTCGCCCAGCTGGCGGACGCCAGCACCGACGACCTGTCCCTGCTCTACCCCGAGGACCTGCCGGAGCTGCCCTGAGCGCGCCCGCCGGGCTCCGCGCCCGGCGCTGAGGAGCCGTTCGCGGGCCGCGGCGCCGGCAGCCCGGGCCCCAGGCGCGCCAGCAGCCGCTCGCGTTCCTCGGCGAACGCCGGGTCCGCCTGGTAGTCGCCGTGTCCGAGGATCGGCGCGGGCAGCGGGTGTTCGCGGGTCCGGCCGTAGGCGAGCGGGTCCTTGAGCGGTGGGTGGTCCACCTGCGGGCCGCAGTCGCCGGGCAGCCGGATCGGGCCGCCGATCGGGTCGGTGAGGCGGTACAGATTGCGCCAGCAGTCCACCTCGCGATGCAGGGAGCTGAGCGCGGCCGGGCCGAAGTACGCCGGGAACCACCGCCCGTAGAGCCGTTCCAGGGGCGAGCCGTACGTCAGGAGGGCCACCTGCCTGCGTGCGGCCGGTTCCAGCTGCCAGGCCGCTGCCGCCGCCAACACGCTGCCCTGCGAGTGCCCGGACAGCACCAGCCGCCCTCCGGTGCTGCTTGTCCAGGTGGCCATGCGCCAGGTCAGGTCGGGCACGGCGCGCTCGGCGTAGCACGGCGGGGCGAAGGGGTGGGCGGCGCGCGGCCAGAACGTGCCGACGTCCCAGAGGATGCCGATGGTGCGGCGCGCGGAGGCGTCCTTGTAGGCGCGGCGCCCCCAGGTGACGAAGAGCAGGAAGCCGATGCCGATCAGCCAGGAGCCGAGGGCCTGGGAAGTCTCGGCAACGCCGCGGACGAACGGTGCGGTGCCGCGTGCGGCTCCTTCGGGCGTGTCGTCGGTGGCGAAGGCCCCTGCCAGGGCGACGGCACCCAGGAGCAAGGTCATGGCGGAGGTGACGGCGACGACGAGCGGTGCCTGATCGGTGAGGGTGGCCATCGCGCGGGTGCGCGCGATCCGCAGGGTGCGGGCCGTGTCCTTGGGCTCCCCGGGGTGGTCGAGGTCGACCGCGACCGCCTCGGTGCGGCACAGCAGCCGGACCCGCCGGGCCGACATGCCGACGAGGAGGAGCAGGACGAGCAGCAGCGCCGGGATCGTGGACGCCTGCCAGGTCAGCAGAGCGGGCGGGCCGGCCAAGGCGTGGCTGGTGCCGTCCAGCCAGTCGGCGACCCGCAGGGCCACGCCGCCGGACATCACGCCGCCGAGCGCGCAGGCCAGCAGCGCGACGGCGGGTCCCGCCAGTCCCCGCATCGCGGTGCGTGTGTCGGGGTGGGTGCGGTACAGGACGTGGGCGACGACAGCTAGTGCGATGACAAGGAGTCCCTGCGCCAGGGTGAGCGCTCCGAACGGCGCGTCGCCGGGCAGCCGGCCCGACGAACGCCAGCCGGGGCGGGACCAGGCGGCGTACACCATGGTCAGGGTCAGCAGGGCGAGGGCGCCCGCGGGCAGCCATCGCACCAGGGCCCCGTCGAGATCCTTGTCGAGCCGCTTCTCCGAGCGTCCCCGGCGGCACACCACCCACACCACGAGCACCGCGCCCCCGAGGAACAGCAGGTGCAGCAGCCAGCCGAGCACTTCCAGCTGGACGGAGCCGTGGCGGCGGTCGTAGCGGGCGGCGCTGCCGCCGAGCGCCGCGGTGACGGTGAGGAAGCCGGCGGCGGTGTGCGCGGCGCGCAGCCGGGCCACCAGCCGGCGCCCGTACCAGAACCCGGGGCGGCCGAGCGGGACGCGGTGGTCCTCGTCGGGTTCGGGATCACGGGCGATCGGCTGCTGGGACTCGTAGGCGCTCCAGGTGCGGTGCGACAGGTACCACAGCAGGCCGGTGAGCGCCGTGGGAATCAGCGACGCCAGGGCGAGGCGTCTGCCGGGCCCGCTCCACCAGCCGTGGCCGGAGACGGCGGGCGAGAGGAAACCGAGCCAGGTGTGGCGACCGGCGCACGCGCGCGTGCCCGCGCACTGCCAGGCCACCAGGTCCAGGGCGACCTCGCAGGCGGCGGCGACCAGCAGCACGGTCAGGGTGAGCCCGACGAGCCGGACGATCACTCCGTACAGGCGGATCGTCCGCCGTCGGCCGACGGTCGTGGGGCGCATCCAGTGGGCGAGGCCCGCGACCATGAACGGCAGCAGCAACAGCCACAGGGCACGGGCGGCGTTTCCGGAGGTGAGGTTGCACCAGACGTACGCCTCGGGCACCGGCCGGTCGCGGTGTTCGCCGAACCGCCGTTCCGCGTCCGCGTCGTCGGCGCGACGGTACACGGCGGCCGTCTCGTCGCCGGTGATCCTCACCGTGCGTGGATCACCGAGCATCTCCTCGGGTGTGGTGCCGCCGACTCCGTGGACCAGGAGTTCCAGGGCCGCCCCGGTCGGCGCGGACCGCTCGGCGAAGTCGCCGCTCTCCCCCTCGTTTTCCCGTGCACGCTCCACTGTTCCGCTCTTCCCCCGCGCTGCGTACGGTGTTCCCGGGCAGCGAGAGGATCTCCGCTGTGCCGGTGGCGCACACCTGCCGGCGCGGAATCTCCCCGATATGTGTGACGGCTGCGGGGAGCGCGGACGGATCCCAGGTGACGGGCGATGGCGCCACCAGCGGCGCGGCGTGCGAGGATGGGGCGTCCGCGGTGCTGGTGGCGGGAGAATGACCTCGTCGAGGCCGGTACGGGCGACATGTGGGACGTGATCGGACGAAAGGGGACGGAGCGGACGTGAGCGAGAATCAGAACCTCCTCGCGGAGCAGCGCCGTGCCCTGATCCTGGACGAGGTGCGACGGCGCGGCGGCGTCCGCGTGAACGAGCTGACGCGCAAACTCGGCGTCTCCGACATGACGGTCCGCCGCGACCTCGACGCGCTCGCCCGCCAGGGCGTGCTGGAGAAGGTGCACGGCGGTGCGGTGCCCGTGGTCGAGGCCAGTACGCACGAACCGGGGTTCGAGGCGAAGTCGGGCCTGGAACTGACCGCCAAGGAGGACATCGCCCGGGCCGCTGCGGAGCTGGTCACTCCGGGCACGGCGATCGCGCTGTCCGGCGGCACGACGACGTACGCGCTGGCCCAGCACCTCCTCGACGTGCCGGATCTCACCATCGTCACCAACTCGGTGCGGGTGGCCGATGTCTTCCACGCCGCGCAGCGCACCTCGGGTCAGCGGCAGGGCGCGGCCACGGTCGTGCTGACGGGGGGCGTGCGCACCCCGTCCGACTCGCTGGTGGGCCCCGTCGCCGACCGGGCGATCGCATCCCTCCACTTCGACGTGCTGTTCCTCGGGGTGCACGGGATATCGCTGGAGGCGGGTCTGTCGACGCCGAACCTGGCCGAGGCGGAGACCAACCGGCAGCTCGTGCAGTCCGCGCGACGTGTGGTGGTGGTCGCCGACCACACCAAGTGGGGCACGGTGGGCCTGAGTTCGTTCGCCGCCCTGGAGGAGGTCGACACGCTGGTGACCGACGCGGGGCTGCCGACGGACGCGCGGACGGAGATCTCGGAGCATCTGCGGCGGCTCATCGTGGCCGGAGAGCAGGAGGATGACGCAGACAGCTGACACGACGTCAGCTATGGTGAGCCGAGCCGACTTCCGTGCGCGCATGTCCCGCGAGGAGGTTTCGTCCATGGCACACCGTCTGCGCCCGGTGGGACTCGGGTTCGCGCGGACCGCTCCCGTACGGTTCGTGTTCACCGGGGAGATGGCCGCACCCCCCGGGGTGGTCTTCCGGGCCCTCGCCGACGACGTCCCCGGGTGGGGCGACTGGTTTCCGGCGGTGACGTCCATGGCACTGGTCGACGAGGGCGGGGGACGAAAGGTGCGTCTCGCCGGCGGCACCCGCTTTCGCGAGACGATCATGGCGGCCGACCCCGACGAGCTGTACGCCTACCGGGTCGATGAGGCGACCGTCCCCGGCGTTCACGCGCTGCTCGAGGAATGGCGCCTGGCGCCCATCGGCACGGGCACCCGGGTGCAGTGGACCTGGGCCGCCGACGGCAATGCGCTGGTCCGCTCACTGATGAGGCTGTCCCGTGGCGCCCTGGCACGGGTCTTCCGTCGCGCGGTGGCGGCCCTGGACCGCAGGCTGGCGAGTCAGAACTCCGAACCGGATGGCGCCGGACCGGAATCAGCCCGGCCAGACCCCCGTCCGCAGCAGTGACTCGATGACCGCCGCGTACGGTGCGATGTCCAGTCCCTGTTCGGCCAGCCACACGTCCGAGTAGTACTTGTCCAGATAGCGGTCCCCCGGGTCGCACAGCAGGGTGACCACACTCCCGGTGCGCCCGTCGGCCACCATCTCCGCGACGATCTTCAGCGCGCCCCACAGGCCCGTGCCGGTCGAGCCGCCCGCCTTGCGGCCGATCGCCCGCTCCAGGGCCCGTACGGCGGCGACGGCTGCCGCGTCCGGGACCTTCATCATCCGGTCGATGGCGCCGGGTACGAAGCTGGGCTCCATCCGGGGCCGGCCGATGCCCTCGATCCGCGAGCCGCGCTCACACGTGACCTCCGGGTCGCCGGTCGTCCACCCCTCGAAGAAGCAGGAGTTCTCCGGGTCGGCGACACAGACACGGGTGTCGTGTCCCATGTAGTGCACGTACCGCGCGATGGTCGCAGAGGTGCCGCCGGTGCCGGCCGTGGCGACGATCCACGCGGGCTCCGGAAACCGCTCCAATTCCAGCTGACGGAAGACGGATTCGGCGATGTTGTTGTTGCCGCGCCAGTCCGTCGCCCGTTCCGCGTAGGTGAACTGGTCCATGTAGTGGCCCCCGGTCTCCTCCGCCAGGGCGGCTGAGGCCTCGTACATCGTGCGGGGGTCGTCCACGAAATGGCATCGCCCGCCGTGGAACTCGATCAGGCGGCATTTCTCCGCGCTCGTCGTGCGCGGCATGACCGCGATGAAGGGCACGCCGATGAGCTTCGCGAAGTAGGCCTCCGAGACGGCCGTGGAGCCACTGGACGCCTCGATCACCGGGCGGCCCGGCCGGATCCAGCCGTTGCACAGCCCGTACAGGAACAGCGAGCGCGCGAGACGGTGCTTGAGGCTGCCGGTGGGGTGGGTCGACTCGTCCTTCAGATACAGGTCGATGCCCCAGTGTTCGGGCAGCGGGAAGCGCAGCAGATGGGTGTCGGCGGAACGGTTGGCGTCGGCCTGGACCCTGCGGACGGCCTCTTTCAGCCAGGCCCGGTACTCAGGGTCGCTGCGGTCCACGTCGAGGGTCTCGCCGGGGCGGATCAATTGGGAGGTGCTCACGGCGGGACTCCTTACCGGGGCGTGCCGATGTCCGGATCTCTCGGTCGGACGGTTGCATCATAGGCACCTTTCGGATGCCTTCTCACCTGCATAAACGCATCTTTGAGCCACTCAAAGACGCGCCTGGGGAGGAGAGGGGGAACAGGCGGAAAACCATGGGGGCGCATCCGCGCGAGTGCGCCGGGTGGCCGCCGCCACCTCGGTATGCGCACTGGTGCGACGCGCCGGGTCCGGGCAGACTGCACCGCGGGACGGGAGCCGGTGCGGTGGGCACCGCCGGTGAGCCTCCGTCCGAGCCGAGGATGCACACTGGATCACGACCGAACTCTCGATCGAGGCCGCGGGATCGCGTCGCCGGGCGGGATCCGAAGCGGGCCCAGCCGAAGGCACAAGGGGGCGGACATCATGGCGGAGCCGGAGTTCACGGCCACGGGTGTGCGGATCGGGAAGGGGCTGCGGTCGCTCACCCGGGCCGGGCAGGTCCGCATCAGCGACGGCAGGCTGCGACTGCTCACCAGTTACGGCAGCGAGATCGACAGCGCGCCGGTGCAGGCGGTGCGCGCGTCCCGGCGCTGGTTCGCGCCCGAGGACCGGGCGCTGGCCGATCTCAACGGCACCCGCTACTCACTGACCCTCGGTGATCACGACCCGGCACCGGGGCAGCCGGGGCCGCCGTCGGCGCGACGGTTCGTCGAAGCGGTCCGCAAGGCGGCAGGTCACGGCGGCTGAACGTGGCGTGAGTTGCGGCGCCGCGCGCCCTGCGTCACTCTGGTCTCACATCACTCTCGGTTTACCGGCGATTACGCTGAAGAACCAGCCGCCGGTCAGGACAGCGGGCGGCCCCCGTACGAAGCCGCTTCGCACCAGGCGGCCGGAGTACTCAGCCGCACAGCAGGCGGCATGACGACCGGCCACCCTGCTGGATCCGATCTCCGTGTCTTCTTCCGGACCTCAATTCGGGGAGTCGCAGCCGTGATCAGCCAGCCAAGCAGGCACTGCACGGTGGAGCTCCAAGCCCTGCCGTCGCGGATCGGCCAGGTCCGCAGAATCGTATCGGCGCAGTTGCGCTACTGGCACCTCGATTCCTTGATCGACCGAGCCGCGCTCGGTGTGACGGAGCTGTTGACCAACGTCCACCTGCATGCCCAACCCGACAAGACGTGCACCGTGGAGATGGAGTTGCTCCTCGACCGGCTCACCGTCTCGGTGCACGACCACGACCCGCGCCTGCCGGAGTTGCGCGTGCCCGATCCCTCCGCCACCAGCGGACGCGGTCTGGCGATGGTCGCCGCGGTGGCCGACAGCTGGGGGGTGCGTCCGGACGGCGATTCGGGGAAGGTCGTCTGGTTCACGCTTCCCGCGCCGTCGGCGGCGCCGGCCGGGCCGGTGCGCAGCCGTACGCCGTACGAAAGGGCCGTCGAGACGCCCGCTCGGGGGCTCGCGGTCGACGAGTCCACGCCCCGGCATGCTCCCGCCCGGTCCGCCGTTGCCGGTTGACCGGGCGGTGACCCCTTCTCCGTGACCGTCGGCGTCGGTACCAGCCACAACGCCGGCGGTCACGGTCGTCACGCGGTGCCGCCCTTGCCGGCGCGGCCGAACTGCTCGTCCAGGACGGACAGCCGGCGCCAGTACTCGTCCTCGTCGATCTCGCCGGACGCGAAGCGGCGGCCGAGCACCGCGATCGGCGAGTCCCCGGCGGGGCGGCCGTCCACCGGGCGCCAGGGCGCGCCGCGGCCACGCCAGGCCGTGCGGCGGAGCACGGTGACGGCGCCGGCCACGACGACCGCCCAGACCAGCGGGACGAACAGGATCCACGGGCCGGGGCCGCCGTCCCAGTGAGCCAAGGTCTGCATGGTGAGGTCATCTCCCTCGGTGGGTTCTTCGGTGATGCCTCGAGACTCGCCCCGGGAGGGGGTCCGGGTCGTCGTACGGGCGACGGCAGTGCGCGTACCTCGCCGGGAGTACGCGGCGGACGGTGCCGCTCCCTCACGGACCTCGACTTCTGTACCTACTAGTATGTACAGTGCTTGGCATGAGCACCTCGGACCGACTGATCGAGTCCACCCGCGAGCTGCTGTGGGAGCGCGGGTACGTGGGCACGAGCCCCAAGGCGATCCTGGAGCGCGCGGGCGCCGGTCAGGGCAGCATGTACCACCACTTCAAGGGCAAGCCCGACCTGGCGCTCGCCGCCATCCGCCGCACCGCCGAGGAGATGCGGGCCACCGCGCAGGGCGTACTCAACGGCCCGGGGACGCCGTACGAGAGGATCGAGGCGTATCTGCGGCGCGAGCGTGACGTACTGCGCGGCTGTCCCATCGGACGGCTGACGATGGACCCCGACGTGATCGCGAACGACGACCTGCGCGGTCCCGTCGACGAGACGATCGACTGGCTGCGCGAAGAGCTCGCCGGAGTCGTCGAAGAGGGCAAGGAACGGGGCCAGTTCGCGCAGGACCTGGACGCGGAGGAGATCGCGGCGACGATCCTCGCGGCGGTCCAGGGCGGGTACGTCCTGGCCCGTGCCTCCGGTTCGCCGGCGGCCTTCGACGCGGGCGTACGGGGCCTGCTCTCCCTTCTCCGTCCGGCCTCCTGAGGAGACACCCGATGCATGCCATGCAGTACGAGCTGACCCTGCCCGCCGACTACGACATGGACATCATCCGCGGACGCGTCCGTCGTATCGGGCATCTGCTCGACGACTGGGACGGCCTCGGCTTCAAGACCTACCTCATGCGTGAGCGCGGGGTGCACGGCTCACCGGTCAACCAGTACGCGCCGTTCTACCTCTGGAACACCGTGGAGGGCATGAACGCCTTCCTGTGGGGTGGCGCCTTCCAGGGGCTCGTCCACGACTTCGGGCGGCCGGCGGTGCAGCAGTGGACAGGGCTGGCCCACGAGGAGGGCGTCGCTGCGGGCTCTCCCGCCGTCGCGGCGGTGCGCCATCGGCAACACGTGCCCGACGGCGTGCAACTGTCCGAGGTCATGGAGGACGCCGTGCTCGAGGCCGGGCGGCTGGCCGGGGAGGACGGTGCCGTCCTCGCGGCGGCGGCCGTCGACCCGCGGCACTGGGAACTGGTGCACTTCTCGCTCTGGGATCACGACACGCCGAAGGCGCCGGGTGAGACGTTCGAGGTGCTCCACATGTCGGCACCCGGGCGCGGCGCGCTGCCGCGGGGGCGGCAGTGGTGACGTCCGTCCGTACCGTCCTCGGCGCTGTCCGGCCGGAGGACCTGGGTGTGTGCGACGCCCATGACCACCTCTTCCTCAGCAGTCCTCAGCTCCCCGGCCAGGAGCTGCGGGACGTGTCGGCCGCGCGCGAGGAACTGGCCGCGTTCCGCGCGCAGGGCGGTTCGGCCGTCGTGCAGTGGACCCCGTACGGCCTGGGCCGGCGTGCCGCCGACCTGCCGCCGCTGTCCCGTGACACAGGCGTGCACATCGTCGCCGCGACCGGTCTGCACCAGGCCGTCCACTACGACGACGGCACGCTCGGCGGCCTGCGCGGCCGACTGGCCGACGTGTTCGTCTCCGAACTCACCGAGGGCATCGGCACATCGGGGGTCAGAGCCGGGCTGATCAAGGTCGCCGGAGGCTTCCACACCGTCGACGCGCACGCCCGGTGGACGATGACCGCGGCCGCCGAGGCCCACCACGCCACGGGCGCGCCCATCGCTGTCCACCACGAACTGGGCACGGGCGTGCTCGACGTACTGGACCTGCTGTGCGGACGTCTCGGCGTGCCCCCGCACCGGGTGATCCTCGGCCATCTCAACCGCCACCCGGACTTCGTGGTGCACCGCCAGGCCGCGGAGACAGGTGCCTACCTGGCGTTCGACGGCCCGTCACGCGCGAACCACGCCACGGACTGGCGCATGCCCGACGCCCTCAGTGCCCTGGCCGACGCCGGATTCGGCGACCGGCTGCTGCTCGGCGCCGACACGACCACGGCCGCGGCGCGCTCGGTGGACGGTGGGCCCGGGATGCCGTATCTGCTGCGCCGGGTGCGGCCACGGCTGGAGGCCACGCTGGGCAAGGACCTGGTGGACGGCGTCTTCATCGACAACCCCGGCCGCGCCTTCGCCGTGGAGTGGCGCTGAGCTCGGGCCCGTGCGTGGCCCGACCCCCTCGGTCGCAGCACGGAGCCCGGCCTCCTGAGGGGGCGTCAGGTCAGTGCCGTCAGTGGATCGTCCAGGACCGGCTGCCATGCCAGCTCCGCGGCCCCGACCAGGCTGCTGTGGTCGAGTGTGCAGGCGAGGATGGGGACCTGGCCGCTGCGGCCCCACAGGCTGCGGTCGGCGACCACGGCGCGCAGCCGCTCGGGGTCGGCGTCGAGCAGGGTGCGGTGCAGCCCGCCGAGGATGATGCGGTCCGGGTTGAGGATGTTGACCAGGCCGGCGAGGCCGAGACCGAGCCGGTCGATCAGCAGCTCCACGGCGCCGCGGACGGCCGGGTCGGTGGCGTACGCGGTCTGGATGAGGTCGTGGGCCTGCTGAAGCTGTGACACCTCGGGGCCGGCCTCGCGCCCCGCGGCCGCCAGGAAGGCCGCCGGGTCCGTCTCCACGTCGAGGCAGCCACGGCTGCCGCAGTGGCAGGGGCGGCCCTCCGGGTTCACGGTCAGATGGCCGACTTCCAGGGCCAGGCCCGAACTGCCCGTGTGCAGCCGTCCGTCGAGGACCAGCGCGCCGCCCACGCCCCGGTGCCCGGTGGCCACGCACAGCAGGTCCCTGGAGCCGCGGCCGGCGCCGTGTCGGTGCTCGGCGAGCGCGGCCAGGTTGATGTCGTTGGCGGCGAACGCGGGCCCGGAGATGCCTGCGGCGCGCACTCGCTCGGCGAAGATCTCCCGTACCGGCGCTCCGGCGGGCCAGGCGAGGTGCAGCGGGTTGAGTGCCAGGCCCTCGGGTTCGGCGACCGCGGACGGCACGGCGAGGCCGGCGCCCACGCAGCGTCGCCCCGTGTCGCGCAGCAGTTCGACGCCCGCCTCGACGACCGAGCCGAGCACCTTCGCCGGGTCGGCGTCGACGGTCTCGCAGCCGGGCGCGGTCGCGACGATCCGGCCGCCGAGGCCGACGAGCGCGGCCCGGAAGCCGTCGGCGTGCACCTGGGCGGCGAGTGCGACGGGCCCGTCCTCGGCGATCTCCAGCCGGTGCGAGGGCCGGCCCTGTGCTCCGGCAGCGGCGCCCGGGTGCGCGTCGACCCGGATCAGGCCCAGCGCTTCCAGTTCGGCGGCCACCGCTCCGGCGGTCGCCCGGGTGACGCCCAGTTCGGCGGTGAGCACGGCACGCGTCGGCGCACGGCCGGTGTGCACCAGCTCCAGTGCGGGACCGAGCGCGCCGCGCCCCCGGTCCAGCCGCGTCCGTGTGTTCCCTTCCCCTGCCGCCCGGGGGCCCGCCTTGCCGCTCATGAGGGCGAGTCTCCCATGATCCGCTCCGGGTCCCGCCCGAAGCCGCCGACCCTGAGGGTGATGTTCAGCCGGCCCGTCAGCCCGAGCGCGGGCGGTGCCGTCCCGGGACGGACTTTCGGCACCCCGTGGTGGGCGAGCCGGGCCGGGCCGCCGAAGACGAACAGGTCTCCGCTGCACAGCTCCACGTCCGTGTAGGGACGCGCCCGGGTCTCGGTGTTGCCGAAGCGGAAGACGCAGGAGTCGCCGAGGCTGAGCGACACCACGGGTGCGTCGGACTTCTCGTCGCTGTCGCGGTGCATCCCCATACGGGCGTCCGCGTCATAGAAGTTGATCAGGGCGATGTCGTACGGCTCCAACGGCACCGCCCCGGGGCCGAGGGCGGCCTCGACGGCCTCGCGGCCCAGGGCGGCGAGCCAATCCGGGAGCAGCTTCACGGGGGCGCCGTCGCCGTCGACGACCGTGCGGGCGTATCCATAGGGGTACCAGTGCCGGCCGAGGCAGACCTGCCGCGCGGTCATCGTGCCCCCGCCGGGCGTGCGCACGGTCCGCAGTCCGGCCGGCGGGCGAGCCCACTCCCGGCAGGCGTCCAGGAGCCGGCGCTGACGGTCCGCGTCCAGCCAGTCGGGCACATGGACCGCGCCGATGGCGACCTGCGTGCGGCTCCGCGGGAACAGCTCGGCGTCCATGGCCCCATCATCACGTATCGGAATCACGTATGGGGATCGCGTATCGGGATCGCGTATCCGGCCGACCGGGGACAGGCCCCATCTGCGGCTCCGTTAGCCTGGACGCACGATGAACGACCGTCTGACCACGCCGTGGCGCGAGTACGCGCTGGTCCGTTTCCCGGAGGACCCCCGCGACCGGCTGCGCGCCTGGGACGCCTCCGACGCGTATCTCCTGCGGCACCTCGCGGCGGGCGGCACCCCGCTCGGCGGTGCGGTCGTGGTCGTCGGCGACCGGTGGGGGGCGCTCACCACGGCGCTCGCGGCGCACCGCCCGACGCTGATCACCGACTCGTTCCTGGCGCACGAGGCGACTCGCGCGAACCTCGCCCGCAACGGCGTCGACGCGGGCACCGTCCGGCTGCTCACCACCCGGGACGACCCGCCGTCCCGCATCGACGTGCTCCTGGTCCGCGTCCCCAAGAGCCTCGCGCTGCTGGAGGACCAGCTGCACCGGCTGGCGCCCGCCGTGCACGAGGACACGGTGGTGATCGGCACCGGCATGGTCAAGGAGATCCACACCTCGACGCTGCAGCTGTTCGAGCGCGTCCTCGGGCCGACCCGCACCTCGCTCGCCGAGCAGAAGGCCCGGCTGATCTTCTGCACCCCCGACCCGCACCTCGACCGGGGCACCAACCCGTGGCCGTACCGCTACCGACTCCCGGAGGGCATCGGCCCGTCGTCCGGCCGGACCGTCACCAACCACGCGGGCGTCTTCTGCGCCGACCGTCTCGACATCGGCACCCGTTTCTTCCTCCAGCACCTTCCGCGCGGCCGGGGCGCCGAACGGATCGTGGACCTCGGCTGCGGCAACGGCATCGTGGGGCTGGCCGCAGCGCTGGCGAACCCGGAGGCCGAGGTGCTGTTCACCGACGAGTCGTACCAGGCGGTGGCCTCGGCGGAGGCGACCTACCGGGACAACGCCCGGGGGCGGGCCGAGTTCCGGGTCGGTGACGGTCTGTCCGGGGTGCCCGCTGCGAGCGTCGACCTGGTCCTCAACAACCCGCCGTTCCACTCCCACCAGGCGACGACGGACGCCACCGCCTGGCGCATGTTCACCGGCGCCCGGCGCGCCCTGCGGCCGGGCGGCGAGCTGTGGGTGATCGGAAACCGGCATCTGGGCTACCACGTGAAGCTGCGCCGCCTGTTCGGCAACAGCGAACTCGTCGCGAGCGACCCCAAGTTCGTCGTGCTGAAGGCGGTCAAGAAGTAGCCGCACCCGCGGCCTTCCCGGCGGACGGCGCGGGGAAGGGCATCAGGGAGGCGCGGGCGCGGACGGGTGCGTGCCGCCGTCCCGCAGCACAGTCGCGAGACGGGTCACGGTCCGGGCCATCGCCTCCCGTCCCACGCCGAGGTAGCCGCGTGAGTCCACCGCCTCGGGCCGCCCGGCCAGGAACTCCCGGATCGCGTCGGTCATCGCGACGTTCAGGGCGGTACCGATATTGACCTTCGTGATGCCACCCGCGACGGCGGCCGTCAGTTCGTGGTCCGGCAACCCGGACGAGCCGTGCAGCACGAGCGGTACGTCGACGGCGGCACTGAGCCGTTTCAGCAGGCCGTGGTCGAGTGCGGCCGTACGTGTGGTCATCGCGTGGGTGCTCCCGACGGCGACGGCCAGCGCGTCGACGTGGGTGTCCACCACGAAGGCGGCGGCCTCGGCCGGGTCGGTCCGGGCCCCGGGCGAGTGCGGGTCGGGCGGCGGCTCGCCGTTCTTGCCGCCCACCTGCCCCAACTCCGCCTCGATCCACAGGCCTTGGGCATGCGCCCAGTGGGCGGCGGCGCGCGTTGCGGCGAGGTTCTCCTGGAACGGCAGCCGGGCCGCGTCGTACATGACGGAGCCGAACCCGGCGCCGGGTGCCTGACGGAGCAGGTCGTCGCTGCGGACGTGGTCGAGATGGAGGGCGACGGGCACGGCGGCACGCTCGGCGGCCGCGGCGGCGGCCCGGGCGAGCGGTAGGAGCCGTCCGTAGCGGTACTTGACGGCGTTCTCGCTGATCTGGAGCACGACGGGGGTGCCCGCGGCCTCGACGCCCGCGATCACGGCCTCGATGTGTTCCAGGGTGATGACGTTGAACGCGGCGACGGCACCGCCCGCCGCGGCGGCAGCGTTGATCAGCTCAGCGGTGGGGGCGAGGGGCACGGCTCCTCCTCACCTTGCGGGGGAGTCGGGTGCGAGGATCACCGAGCGGGTCAGATGGCGCGGCCGGTCGGGGTCGAGTCCCCGGGCGGCGGCGAGTGCGACGGCGAGCCGCTGGGCGCGGACGAGTTCGGCGAGCGGGTCGAGGTCACCGGCCACCCACAGCCCGCCCGTCTCCCGGACCTGTGCCGCGAGTCGGCCGGGTGCCTCGCCGAGCATCCAGGTGGCGGTGGTGTGGGTGGTGATGCTGATGGGGCCGTGCCGGTACTCCATCGCGGGGTACGCCTCCGTCCACGCCTGCGCGGCCTCGCGGAGCTTCAGCGCGGCCTCGTGCGCGAGCCCGACGGTCCAGCCGCGCCCCAGGAAGGTGAACTGCGTGCGCTCGACGAGCCCTCCGGGCAGCTCGGACCCGAGGGCGGTGCGGGCGTCGGCGACCACGGCGTCCGAGTGGAGGCCGAGATGGGCGCGGAGCAGGGTGAGGGCGGTGGTGGCGAACCGGGTCTGGACCACGGACCGTTCGTCGGCGAAGTCGAGTTCGACCAGGTCGTCGGAGCACTCCGCCACGGGAGTGCCCGCATCGGCGGTGATCGCGGTGGTCCGCACCCGACCGCGGAGCCGGCCGAGGAGGTCGAGGACTTCGGTGGTGGTGCCGGACCGGGTGAGGGCGACGACCCGGTCGTAGGCCCGGCCGTGGGGGAACTCGGAGGCGGCGAAGGCGTCCGTCTCGCCCTGCCCGGACCGCTCGCGCAGCGCGGCGGCGGACTGCGCCATGAAGAACGAGGTCCCGCACCCCACGATCGCCGCCCGCTCCCCCGCGGCCGGCAGCGCGTCCTTGTACCCCTGCGCGCTTTCGGCGGCGCGCGTCCAGCACTCGGGCTGGCTGGTCAGCTCCTGCTCGACGTACGTCATGCCGCACCCTCCCGGCGATGCTTGTTCTTGCAAGATAGAGCTGGATTTCGAGCACAATCAAGCATTCGGACCGAGGTGCGGTGCGCTAGGGTCACCCGCAGGGTCAAGGAGAGGGAGAGTGGCGGATGTCCCGCGACGCCCGCTGGAAGGCGCTGCTGGAACTGCTCGTGGAGCGGGGCCGGCTGGAGGTCGAGGAGGCGGCAGCCGAGCTCGGGGTGTCGGCCGCGACGATCCGCCGCGACTTCGACCGGCTCGCGGAGCAGCAGATGCTGGTGCGCACCCGGGGCGGCGCGGTGGTGCACGGGGTCTCCTACGAACTGCCGCTGCGTTACAAGACCGCCCGCCGCGCTTCCGAGAAGCAGCGCATCGCGCAGGCCGTGGCCGGTCTGGTCGCGCCCGGCGAGGCCGTGGGTCTCACCGGCGGCACCACCACGACCGAGGTGGCGCGGGCGCTCGCGGTGCGCGGCGACCTCGCATCGGGCTCCCCCGCGCTCACGGTCGTCACGAACGCGCTGAACATCGCCAACGAGCTGGCCGTGCGGCCCCAGTTCAAGATCGTGGTGACGGGCGGGGTCGCGCGTCCGCAGTCGTACGAGCTGGTCGGGCCGCTCGCGGACGGTGTGCTCGGCCAGATCACCCTGGACGTGGCCGTGCTCGGTGTGGTGGCCCTGGACGTCGCGCACGGCGCGGCCGCGCACGACGAGGCGGAGGCCGCGGTCAACCGTCTGCTGTGCGAGCGCGCGGCGCGCGTGGTCGTGGCGGCGGACTCCAGCAAGCTGGGGCAGCGCGCATTCGCGCGGATCTGCCCGGTGGAGGCGGTGGACGTCCTGGTCACGGACACGGCTGCCGAGATGGAGGCGGTGCGGCGGTTCGAGGAGGCGGGCGTGCGGGTGATCACGGTCTGACGACCGGCGCCCGGGGCGGATCCGCTCCCCGTGCCACCCCTTCCCCTTGGGCCTAGTCTGGGACCTGCGGTGCGCGTACCGGGTGGTCAGGGAGGCTGCGATGGCCGAGACGCCGAGCGAACAGTACGGGCCCGGGCGCTTCCGGCACCTGCCGATCGCCGATCATGGACTGATCGGGGACATGCGCACCGTCGCGCTGGTGGGGAGCGACGGCACCATCGACTGGTACTGCTGCCCCGCATTCGACTGCCCGAGCGTCTTCGGCGCGATCCTGGACGCCGAGCGGGGCGGGTCCTTCGAACTGGCCGCGACCGTGCCGGGCCGCACGAAGCAGTTCTACTTCCCCGACACCAACGTCCTGATCACCCGGTTCTTCACCGAGGACGGTGTCGGCGAGGTGCAGGACTTCATGCCCGTCGGCGCGGCGTCGGTCGAGACCGAGCGCCACCGGCTGATCCGGAGGGTCCTGTGCGTGCGGGGCTCCATTCCCTTCCGGGTACGGGTGGCTCCACGGTTCGACTACGGCAGGCAGTCGCACACGCTCCGGCTGCTCGGTGACGTGGCGGTCTTCGAGTCCGCCGACCAGTCACTGGCCCTGACCGCCACCGTCCCCCTGGAGGGCGACGACCGGGACGTGTATGCGGACTTCAAGCTCGCCGAGGGCGAGTCGACGGTGTTCGCGCTGGACCAGGTGGGTGAGCATCTGGCGCCGCGCATGTGCGCACGCGTAGAGGCCGAGAGACAGTTCGCCTCCACGGTGGAGTACTGGCGGCGCTGGCTGCACCAGTCCCGCTACCGCGGTCGCTGGCGGGAGATGGTGCACCGCTCCGCCCTCACCCTGAAGCTGCTCACCTACGCCCCGACCGGCGCGATCCTGGCCGCGCCGACGACCAGCCTGCCCGAGCGGCTCGGCGGCGAACGCAACTGGGACTACCGGTACGTGTGGGTGCGCGACGCGGCCTTCTGTGTCTACGCCCTGCTGCGGCTGGGGTTCGCCGACGAGGCCGAGGCGTTCATGAAGTTCGTGACCCGGCACATCACACCCGGCGACGGCGGACCGTCCGGCCCGCTGCAGATCATGTACGGCATCGACGGCCGCACCGACCTGCCGGAGTACGAACTCGACCACCTCCAGGGCCACCAGGGCTCCGCGCCGGTCCGGGTCGGCAACGCGGCCGCCGACCAGCTCCAGCTCGACATCTACGGCGCTCTGATCGACTCCATCTACCTCTACGACAAGTGGGCACAGCCCATCTCCAGCGACCAGTGGGACGAGGTCTGCGCGCTGGTGGACTGGGTCTGCGCCCACTGGGACCAGCCGGACGAGGGCATCTGGGAGACCCGGGGCGGCCGCAAGAAGTTCCTGTACTCGCGGCTGATGTGCTGGGTGGCGATCGAACGGGCCATCCGGATGGCCCGCCGCCGCGGCCTGCCCGCCGACCTGGTGCGCTGGCTGCAGGTCCGCGACACGATCTACCGGCGGATCATGCGGAGCGGCTGGTCCGCCAAGCGCCAGGCGTTCGTCCAGCACGAGGACAGCGACGTGCTCGACGCGTCCGTGCTGATGATGCCGCTCGCCAAGTTCATCGCGCCCACCGACCCCAAGTGGCTGTCCACGCTGGACGCCCTCACCCAGGACCTGGTCTCCGACTCCCTGGTCTACCGCTACGACCCGCACGCCAGTCCGGACGGCGTACGAGGCGACGAGGGCACGTTCTCCATCTGCTCCTTCTGGTACGTCGAGGCACTGGTCCGCGCCGGACGGCTGGACGAGGCGCGGCTGGCGTTCGAGAAGATGCTCACCTACGCCAACCATCTGGGCCTGTACGCCGAGGAGATCAGCCACACCGGCGAGCAACAGGGCAACTTCCCGCAGGCGTTCACGCACTTCGCTCTGATCAGCGCCGCGTTCAACCTCGACCGGGCGCTGGGCTAGGAGGACATGTGCCTGAGGCGGAGCAGGACGGCGGACGGGGCGGTGGGGAGGGTCACGGTGAGGTCGGCGCCGACCGGGTCCCAGGCGGTGGTGGCCCGGCTGGTGCCCGGGGAGAGGACCTCGACGGACGGGGTGCTGCCGCGCAGATGCGGCAGGGACAGGGACGCGGCGGGGCCGGCGCCGGGGCGGCGCCGGGCAGAAGTGTGGGGAAGAGGAAGCTCGCCGGTTCAGAGGGGAAGCGTGCAGACCACCGACGGCAGGGAGGCTGCCGGGGCAGGCTGTTCGAGGGTGCCGTCCTCCCGGACGCGCAGCGCGGCAAGGGTGCCGCCGTGCTGGTTGGCGACGAGGAGATGGCCGGCCGCCAGGGTGAGGCCGCGGGGCCAGCCGCCGCCGCTGGGGACCTCGCCGATCGGTGTCAGGCCGGTGTCGGTGACCCGGAACGCGGCCACGGTGTCCGCTCCGCGGTTGGTCACCCACACATGGCGTCCGCACGGCGAGGCGACGATTCCGCCGGGATAGTTGTCGACGTCCCGGGCCGTGGTCGCGGGCACGGCGGAGCCCGCCGTCAGGATGCCCGTCCCGGGGTCGTAGCGGTGGCAGGTGGCGGTGGAGGACAGTTCGTCGGCGCTGAACACCAGCTCGCCGCCGGGGTGGAACGCGAGGTGGCGGGGGCCGGAGCCCGCGCGCAGCCGGCTCACCGCGGTCTGGGTGAGCGTTCCGGTACGGGTGTCCAGCCGGTACGCGAACACCGCGTCCGCCCCCAGGTCGGTGGCCAGCACGAAGCTGCCCGCCGGGTCCAGGAGGACCTGGTGGGCGTGGCTGCCCTCCTGCCGTCCGGTGACCGGGCCCGAGCCCTCGTGCACGACGACGTCCGTCGGCTCGCTCACCCGCCCGTCCTCGTCGAGCCGGTGCACGGCCACGGTGCCGGGAGCCGTGTCACTGCCGTAGTCGGCGGTCAGCAGCCAACGGCCGTCGGGGTGGACGGTCAGATGGCACGGGTTCGTCCCGCCGCTGGGGACCGGAGGGCCCAAGGGGACCAGGGCGCCGTCGGACTGTCGGGTGACCGCGGTGACGGTACCCGGATCGGTCTCGTTGGTGCTGTAGACGACGTCGAGGGACGGGTGCGCCGCCAGGAAGGAGGCGCCGCTGACGGGCAGCGGTGTCAGCCCGCTCTCGGGGGTCAGCTCGCCGCTCACCGGATCGAAGCGCACGGTGACGAGCCCGGCGCCGTCTCCCCCGGTGTCGGGAGTGTAGGAGCCGGTGAGGACGAGGAGGGGATCTGCCGAGGTGTGCGTGGGCATGAGGCTTCCCGGGACTTTCCTTGAAGGGGGCTGTGGAGGGGCTGTTCAGCGGACGTTGTCGTCGTGGTGGTCGAGCAGGGCCAGTTCGGAGCGGCGGGGCAGGCCCTCCCAGTCGCCTGCGGTGCTGACCGCGAAGGCGCCGAGCAGGGCCGCCGTCCTCAGCCGTTTCTCGGGCGGTTCGCCCGCGAGCAGTTCGGCCAGGTAACCGGCGGCGAAGGCGTCCCCCGCGCCCACGGAGTCGTGCACGCGCACGGGTTTCGCGGGCTGTCGGTGGAGCTGCCCGTCGAGGAGCGCGAACACTCCCTCGGCGCCCAGCTTGATCACGGCGTCGGACGGGCCGAGGTCGCTGGTCCCTTGGGCGAGTTCCTGCGGGTCGTCGGTGCCGGGTACCGCGAGCCGGGCCTCGTGCGGTCCGGCGAAGACCGGGTCGCAGCGGCTCAGCAGCGGCAGCAGCGCACTCCTGGCCTCCTCCTCGCTCCACAGCAGGGAACGGAAGTCGATGTCGAGTGAGACCGTCACCCCCCGCGTCGGCGGCGATGTCCACGGCCCGGGTGACGGCCTTCGAGGGACCATCACCCAGTGCCGGGGTGATCCCCGTGATGTGCAGGACCGCCGCGCCGGCGACGACGTCTTCGGGGATGTCCTGCGGCGACAGCCCGGTACCGGCGGTGTGGGTGCGGTAGTAGCGCGTGCGGTGGTGGCCGGCGGTGCGTCGTTCCTTCAGCATGAGCAAGGTGGGGGCGGGGTCGCGTACGGCGAGGGCGGTGACCCCTTCCGCGCGCAGTTCGCGCAGGATGAGGTCGCCGAGCGCGTCCTCGCTCACGCGGCCGATCCAGATGGCGGATCCGCCGAGCCGGCTGACCCCGACCGCGACGTTCGACTCCGCGCCCGCGATCCCGAGGCGCAGTTCGGCGCCCAGGGAGAGGGGACCCGGTTGCGACGCGGACAGGGCCGCGAGGCTCTCTCCGACCGTCACCAGGTACGGCGTACACGGCGGGCTGGTCATCGGCCGACCTCCTCGGCCACGGCGAGCATCCCGACCGTCACCAGGGACGGCGTACGCCAAGGGCTGGTCATCGGCCGACCTCCTCGACCACGGCGAGCATCCCGACCGTCACCAGGGACGGCGTACGCCAGGGGCTGGTCATCGGCCGACCTCCTCGACCGCGGCGAGCGTCCCGACCGTCACCAGGTACGGCGTACGCCAGGGGCTGGTCATCGGCCGACCTCCTCGGCCGCGGCGAGCATCCCGACCGTCACCAGGTACGGCGTACGCCAGGGGCTGGTCATCGGCCGACCTCCTCGGCCACGGCGAGCATCCCGACCGTCACCAGGGACGGCGTACACGAGAGGCTGGTCATCGGCCGACCTCCTCGGCCGCGGCGAGCGTCCCGACGGCCTCGAGGACCGTGCGCGCCCGCTCGGTGAGCGCCTCCAGAGCCGTGACGCTCGGGTCCCGCTCCGCTCCGCGCAGCAGCGGCGAGCCGATGCCCACGGCGCAGGCACCCGCGTCGATGTAGTCGCGCGCCTGGGCGATGTCGACGCCGCCGACGGCCACCAGCGGGATCTCCGGCAGGGGCGCGCGGAGCTGGCGCAGATGGGCGGGGCCGCCCGTGCAGGCCGGGAAGAGCTTGACCGCGGCGGCGCCGGCCTGCCACGCGGCAGCCACCTCGGTCGGCGTCCAGGCACCCGGGTAGCACGGGATGCCGCTGGTCGCGGCCCTGCGGATCAAGTCGGCGTCCACGACCGGGGAGACGAGGAACTCGGCCCCGGCCGCCAGCGCGTCACGGGTCTGGCCGGCGGTCCTCACGGTGCCGGCGCCGACCGCGACCGCGGCTCCGAGATCGTCCCGTATGTGGGCCAGGGCATCGAGGGCACCGAAGCTGGTGAGGGTGACCTCGAGGCAGGTGACGCCGCCGTCCGCGATCGCCCGGGCGACGGCGGGCAGCCCGGAGGCGTCGGCCGACCGCAGAATGGCCATGACGCGGGTGCCGGCGAGCTGCCGGGTGACGGGGGGCCGCTCCATCAGCCCACCGCCCTGGGCGACTTGCCAATTCCCTGCAGGTCGGTCATGCGAAGTTCCTTTGGCAGAAGGTTCGGAGTCGTGCCCGCTTGCCCGACCGGCCGGGCCACGCCCAGACACTTTGTTGGGCTTCGCCCAGATACATCGCCTGTTTCCGGCCGAGGAAACCGGTTGACCTCAACTTCCGCGGAAGTCAAGTTCCGACGCCGGAGCGTGGCAAGACCTCCCAACTCACGCGAGAGAGGCGCGTTGGCGCATCAGACCGTCCGGGCCAGGCTGGTGGACGTCGCACGGGCTGCCGCGGTGTCCAAGGCCACGGTGTCCAAGGTGCTCAACGGCCGCCAGGACCTGTCCGTCCGGCCGGAGACCCGGCGGCGCGTCCACGAGGCCGCCGAAGCGCTCGGTTACCGTCCCCACTCCGGGGCGCGGGCACTGGCGGATGCGAGCACCCACGCCCTCGCGCTGCTGGTCCCCGCCCTCGCCAACCCCACGTACGTCACCATCGCCCGCGGCGCCTACCAGCGCGCCCGAGAGCTCGGCTATCTCTCCTTGCCGGCCGAGGACTTCGACGGGCAGGAGGCGGACGAGTCCTTCAACGACCTGGTCCAGGAGGGCCGGGTGGACGGACTGCTGATCGCCTCCGCCCGTCCCGGTCACCCCCTGCTCGAGGCACTCCGCCGCAGCCCGGTCCCGCACGTCTTCCTCAACCGGTCGGTCGAGGGGTCCGGCCGGAACGTCACCATGGACGTGGCCCGCTCCAGCGTCACCGCCCTCGACCACCTCCACGCCCTCGGCCACCGCGCGGTCGGCCATATCGCCGGTCCACCCGGTATCACCCCCAGTGACACCCGTGAGCAGGCGTTCCTGCGGCGCGCGGACGAACTGGGCCTCGACGCCGCTCCGGTGGCGTCCGGGGACTTCACGGAGGACGGCGGCGTGTCCGCGGCGCTGGAGCTGCTTCGTCCCGCCACCGAGGGCGGGCGCCCGCCGATCACCGCCCTCTACACCAGCTCCCTCGCCCAGGCCATCGGCGCGATGGGGGCGATCCGGAGCCTGGGCCTGCGGATACCGGAGGACATCTCGGTGGTCGGCAACGACGACCTGCCCGTCGCCGGTCACCTCCATCCGCCGCTGACCACCGTGGCGATGCCCCTGTACGAGCTGGGAACCGCCGCCGTCGAGGCCCTCGTGGCCGCCGTCCGGGGCGCACCGCCGGGTGACGTCGTCGTACCGACGCAGCCGCACCTGGTGCTGCGCGGCTCCACCGCACGCCCCGGGGACGCGGCGTGACCGCCGCCGCCCTGGCCCGCTTCGGGGGCCGCACAGCCCTGCTCACCGCGGCCGCTTCCGGCATCGGCGAGGCCACCGCCCACCGCCTGGCCCTGGAGGGGGCGTCCGTCGTCGTCACCGATGTCGATGCGGAGGCCGCCCACCGGGTGGCCGAGGACATCCGGGCGTCCATCCGCTCGCCGTCGCCCGGCCCGACCTGCACCGGGGCCGGCCTGATGCGGCTTGAGGGCGTCGGAGCGGGAGCCGATGACGGCCGCGCTGAGGGTGAGCCGCTCAGCACGTCATGACGGGCGCGGCGGTGTTCGGGGCCACCCGCGCGACCGGGCGCCCCGAACTTCCGCCGCTCCGGCGACGTGGAGCTACAGCGTGCGCTCCAGGCGATCCGCGACGAGCTTGACGAAGCGCGCGGGTTCCTTGGGCTGACCGCCCTCGGCGAGCACCGCCAGACCGTGCAGCAGTTCCGTGGTCTCGGCGAGCACGGCGCGGTCCTCACGTTCCTTGTACGCCTGGTTCAGGCCCTTCACGAGCGGGTGGTCGGGGTTGAGTTCCAGGATCCGCTTGGTGCGCGGCACCTCCTGGCCCATCGCCCGGTACATGTTCTCCAGGGCCGGGGTCAGGTCGTGCGCGTCCGAGACGATGCAGGCCGCCGACACGGTGAGACGCGTCGACAGACGCACCTCCTTGATGTCCTCGTCCAGCTGCTCCTGCATCCAGCCGAGCAGACCGGCGTACTCCTCGGTCTGCTTCTCCCGCTCGTCGTCGCCCTTGTCGTCCCCGCGCGTGCCGAGGTCGATCTCACCCTTGGTGACGGACCGCAGCGCCTTGCCCTCGTACTCGCCCACGGCGTCGACCCACACCTCGTCGACGGGGTCCGTGAGCAGCAGCACCTCGATGCCGCGGTCCCGGAACGCCTCC
The DNA here is from genome assembly GCF_042891915.1 of Streptomyces sp. NPDC001848. NCBI lineage: Bacteria > Bacillati > Actinomycetota > Actinomycetes > Kitasatosporales > Streptomycetaceae > Streptomyces > Streptomyces sp. NPDC001848. The sequence goes on from NZ_JBIATP010000005.1 coordinate 140,962, forward strand.
ATGTGCGGGGAGTTCTCGATGCTCTGCCGGGACTCGCCGGTGATGTAGTAGATGTCCTTCTGCCCGTCCTTCATCCGCTCCACGTAGCTCTTCAGCGTGGTCGGCTCGTCGTCGCCGTGCGTGGTGGCGAACGAGGAGACGGCGAGGATGGCGTCGCGGTTCTCGGAGTCGGTGACCAGCCCTTCCTTCAGGACGGCGCCGAACTCCCGCCAGAACGTGGCGTACCGGTCAGGGGCACCGGTCATCATGTCCTTGACCGTGGAGAGGACCTTCTTCGTCAGACGACGCTGCATCATCCGGATGTGGCGGTCCTGCTGCAGGATCTCGCGGGACACGTTGAGCGAGAGGTCCGCCGCGTCGACGACGCCCTTGACGAAGCGGAGGTACGGCGGCAGCAGCGCCTCGCAGTCGTCCATGATGAAGACGCGCTTCACATACAGCTGCACCCCTCGCTGGAAGCCCTGCGTGAACAGGTCGTGCGGGGCGTGCGACGGGAGGAACAGCAGGGCCTGGTACTCGAAGGTGCCTTCCGCCTGCAGCCGGATCGTCTCCAGCGGATCGCGCCAGTCGTGGCCGATGTGCTTGTACAACTCGTGGTACTCGTCGTCGGACACCTCGTCGCGCGAGCGCGCCCACAGGGCCTTCATCGAGTTCAGCGTCTCGGGTTCGGGCGCACTCTCGTCGCCCTCTGCCGTGGCCGCCTGGGGAACCAGGCGGATCGGCCAGGTGATGAAGTCGGAGTACCGCTTGACGATCTCCTTGATCTTCCACTCTGAGGTGTAGTCGTGGAGCTGGTTGTCGGGGTCCGCCGGCTTGAGGTGCAGGGTGACCGCGGTGCCCTGCGGCGCGTCGTCGACCCGCTCCAGCGTGTAGGTGCCCTCGCCGCGGGACGTCCAGCGGGTGCCCTGGCTCTCGCCGGCGCGGCGGGTCACCAGGGTCACCTCGTCCGCCACCATGAAACCGGAGTAGAAGCCGACACCGAACTGTCCGATGAGCCCCTCGGCTCCGGCCCCGTCCTGGGCCTCCTTGAGTTCCTTCAGGAACTTGGCCGTGCCCGAGTTGGCGATGGTGCCGATGAGCTGCCCGACCTCGTCGTACGACATGCCGATGCCGTTGTCCCGCACGGTGAGGGTGCGGGCGTCCTTGTCGATCTCGACCTCGATGTGCAGGTCGGACACATCGGCGTCGAGCGTGTCGTCCCGCAGCGCGGCCAGGCGCAGCTTGTCCAGCGCGTCGGAGGCGTTGGAGACGAGCTCGCGCAGGAAGACATCCTTGTTCGAGTAGACCGAGTGGATCATCAGCTGCAGCAGCTGACGGGCCTCAACCTGGAACTCAAACGTTTCGGTCGGCATGGTTCGCGGTTACCTCACTGGTGTCGCCAGAACTGGTGGGAGTCACTGTAAAACACCACGTCGCGACGGAACGCAGCCTTTCGGCCGACCGTGCGGCGGCGGGCGGCGGGGCCGCGATCGGTGGGGCTCCCGGCGCGGCGGGGACGCGGTGCCCGGAGCCCGGAGCCGCCTGCCCACCGCCTCAGGTCTCCGCCTTGCCGGAGTCGGCCCCGCGCGAGGTGCGCAGGGTGCCGAGCGTCTTCAGCAACCGGTCGGCCGGTTCCCTCAGCTCGGGATGGGCCAGAACCGTGTTGCGCAGGCCGCGGACCGGCCGGCGCCACAGCCGGTACCCCGCCGCCACCGGGTGGGGGCGCGTCGCGAACCCCTCGCCCACCCGCAGCTCCCGGGTCTTGAGCCAGTCCTTGTACTCCTTGTCGCCCCGCCCGAGGTCCACGAGCGTCACACCGTGCCGGGCCGCCGCCTCGGCCAGCCGTAGGTGCATCATCAATCCGGGCGAGTAATAGCGGAGCTCGGGGTCGTAGGCGGTGAACCAGGCCGCGAGCACCGTGCTCGACCTCGGCCCGAAGTGGGCGGCCATCGGTCGGTCGCCGGCGTACAGCACGGACAGCACGCCGGTGAAGTGCTCCTCGCGGACGCGGGAGAGGTGGTGCACAAGATCGACGATCCACGGCCGCGAGAACCGGTCCATGCGTCCGGTCCGTCGGTACTGCGCGGACTTCCACTGCATGAGCGTGTGCAGTGCCCCCGGATCGCGCTCGTCGAAGACGAACCGCACCTCGCCGACATCACGACCCACCCGGCGTTCCTTCTTCAGGACCGTCTTGGCCAGCCCCGGATAGGTGCCGCGCAGCCAGTGCGGGTAGTCGCCGTCGCCGGGCTTGACATCGATCACGGGTGAGGCGAACGTCCCCGTGACGTGTCTACCGAAGGGTCTCTGCTCCTGGACGAGATGGTCGAACTCGAAGATGGACATCCCGCAGGCCCGCAACAGGTCCCGCGTGTCCCAGGAGATCCCCGGGCGGTGCACCAGGGCCTGGCAGTCGGACAGGCCGAGCCCGATGGCCCGGCCCACGCCGAAGGCGTTGCGCTCGTACGGGAGGAATCCGACGGGCTCCCCGTTCTCGCGCAGCACCGCCACCCGTGCCCCACCGCGGTAGCGGCCGATACCGGTCGCGAACTCCGGTGCCAGGAAGGGGTTGGCGTATTCGGGCGACGCGTCCATGGCCTGGTGCCAGGCCGCGCGGAGGGAGTCGCTCAGCTCGTGCGGCCGGTGAATGGTGATGTCCACCTCACATCAACCGCCCTTCCGCAGGCTCCGCGAGGAACGTGCCGGTGACGGCACAGCCCGGCAAGGCATGGTGACGACTGCTCGTCGATCTGCTCGTGGATGGCATGGACGACCGCTCCCCCCTGTGACGCTGTGCGCGTCCTGTCACTGCTTCGGGCCTCTGCCGGCCCACACCGGGTACGCGCTCGTCCGCGATCCGCGACCGGGACGAGACACGTTCGGCAAGGATCAAACGTCGCGAAACAGTGCGCACGCTGTCAAGGGTGCCTACGACAACGAAAGTTCGCGCGGGTGACGCTTCGGCCGGATCGGGTCCGCCCGGTCGTCCTTCCCTTCGAGCCCACTTCATCCGGCACACTCGCCGCATGGAGACTGCCGAGTTCGTACGGACCCTGGAGCGGGAAGGGCTGCTGCTGGCCATGGCGGCCGAGGAGGCCGGTACGGAGGCGAAGGTGCCGACCTGCCCGGGCTGGCTGGTGCGGGATCTGCTGCGGCACACCGGCATGGTGCACCGCTGGGCGGCGGCCTTCGTCGCCGAGGGGCGTACCTCGCACCACCCCGGAGGCGGGCTGCCGGACCTCGACGGGACCGAGCTGACGGCCTGGTTCCGGGAGGGGCACCGGTATCTCGTCGACACCCTCGCCACCGCCGCGCCCGACGTCCGGTGCTGGCACTTCCTGCCCGCGCCGTCGCCGCTGGCCTTCTGGGCCCGGCGGCAGGCACACGAGACGACCGTGCACCGGATCGACGCCGAGTCGGCGTGCGGCGGTACGTCCGCCCCGATCGGCCGGGACTTCGCGGTGGACGGCATCGACGAGTTGCTGCGCGGCTTCCATGCCCGGCCCAAGAGCGGGGTCCGCAGCGAGGAGCCGCGCGTGCTGCAGGTACGGGCGACGGACGCCGACGGGGCGGTGTGGACCGTACGGCTGTCGGGGGAGCTTCCCGTGACCGAGCGGGGCGAGAGGGGGGACGCGGACTGCGAAGTGGTGGGGCAGGCAGCGCACTTGTACCTGTCGCTGTGGAACCGGCTGCCGTTCCCGGACGTGACCGGTGACGCCTCCCTCGCCACGCTGTGGCGCGAGAGGTCCGCCGTCACCTGGAGCTGAGCATCCTGGTCAGCACCGCGCGCTGCACCGGGCGCACCTCGCCGTGCAGGGCGCGGCCCCTGTCCGTGAGCGTCACCCGCACACCACGCCGGTCCTCGGTGCACAGGGCGCGCTCGACCAGGCCGTCCTTCTCCAGGCGGGCGATCAACCGTGACAGCGCGCTCTGGCTGAGGTGGACCCGCTCGGAGATCTCCTGGACCCGGTAGCCGCAGGAGCCGTCCGCCACCACCCCCTCGGAGAGCACATCCAGCACCTCGAAGTCGCTGGCACACAGTCCGTGCTGGTGCAGGGCGCGGTCGAGCTCGCACTGGGTGCGGGCGTGGAGCGACAGGATGTCGCGCCAGCGGTCCACCAGCGCCCGTTCGGGAGTGTCCGCCTCGTCCTTGGCAGCCATGGGCGCACCGTAGCAGAGAACCCACTTTGTTGCACCTGAATTAAATGCACTTGCATTGAATGTAGACGCATGGAAGGCTCTGGGGCATGACCTCTCCGCTCACCACCCCCGCGTTCCAAGGACGCTGGACCCCTCGGCTGTGGGGCACCCTGCTGGTGCTCTGCGCCGCGATGTTCCTCGACGCACTGGATGTGTCCATGGTCGGCGTCGCCCTGCCGTCCATCGGAGCCGACCTCCATCTGACGACCTCCACGCTGCAGTGGATCGTCAGCGGCTACATCCTCGGTTACGGCGGGCTCCTCCTGCTCGGCGGACGCACCGCCGACCTGCTCGGCCGGCGCCAGGTCTTCCTGGTCGCGCTGGGCGTCTTCGCACTCGCCTCGCTGCTCGGCGGACTCGTCGACTCCGGGCCGCTCCTGATCGCCAGCCGGTTCATCAAGGGCCTGAGCGCCGCGTTCACCGCACCGGCCGGCCTGTCGATCATCACCACGACCTTCCCCGAGGGCCCGCTGCGCAACCGCGCCCTGTCGATCTACACCACCTGCGCCGCGACCGGCTTCTCCATGGGCCTGGTGCTGTCCGGCCTGCTCACCGAGGCCAGTTGGCGCTTCACCATGCTGCTGCCCGCGCCGATCGCACTGATCGCCCTGCTCGCGGGCCTGAAGCTGCTGCCGCGCAGCGCACGCGAGAAGGACCACAACGGCTACGACATCCCCGGCGCCGTCGTCGGCACCGCGTCGATGCTGCTGCTCGTCTTCACCGTCGTCGAGGCACCCCACGTCGGCTGGGCCTCCGCCCGCACCCTGCTGTCCTTCCTCGCCGTCGCCGTGCTCCTGACCGTCTTCGTCCTGGTCGAACGGCGCTCGGCGGGACCGCTGATCCGGCTCGGCGTGCTGCGCTCCGGCAACCAGATCCGCGCCCAGCTCGGCGCGATGGCCTTCTTCGGCTCCTACGTCGGCTTCCAGTTCCTGGTCACCCTGTACATGCAGTCGCTGCTCGGCTGGTCGGCACTGCACACAGCGCTCGCCTTCCTGCCGGCGGGCGCGCTGGTGGCCGTGTCCTCGACGAAGGTCGGCGCGATCGTGGACCGCTTCGGCACCCAGCGGCTGATCGCCGTGGGCTTCGCCCTGATGGTCGTCGGATACGCCCTGTTCCTGCGCGTGAACCTCCACCCGGTGTACGCGGCGGCCGTCCTGCCGAGCATGCTGCTCATCGGCGCGGCCTGCGCCCTGGTGTTCCCCTCGCTCAACATCCAGGCCACGAACGGCGTCGACGACCACGAGCAGGGCATGGTGTCCGGCCTGCTCAACACCTCGGTGCAGGTGGGCGGCGCGATCTTCCTGGCCGTCGTGACCGCGGTGGTGACCGCGAACGCCCCCGCGCGCCCGTCCGCGCAGGCCGTCCTCGACAGCTACCGGCCCGGTCTGGTCGTGGTCACGGGCATCGCCCTGGCAGGCCTGCTGATCACCCTCACGGGCCTGCGCACGCCCCGGACACAGCGATCCCTGGTGGTCGCGAAGTCCCTCCAGGAGGAGGCGAACGCGGAACCGGTCGGGGTCCGCGACTAGGGGGACGCCTCCCCCATGTGCGCCCGGCGGGGTTCCTTGCCCCGCCGGGCGCACGCCTGTTTGACTCGCCCCATGGAGGAACACGGGGGGCGTTCGCCGGGGAGCGGGCGGCGCACACAGGCCGAGCGGGATGCGATCACCGTCGAAATCGGATACGCCTTGTGCAGTGCGGCGTTCGCGGCGGCCCTGGTGTTCGGGGCGGTGGCGGGGCCGGCCCTCGCCTTCGGACTGTCGGGCGGCACACGGCACATGCTCGTCGCCTCGGGCATCGCGGTCGCGTCCGCGCTGTTCGCCGCACGCGTCGTCAGCGTGCTGGCCCGCTTCGGGCGCGGCGCCGGCGATCAGCCCAGCCAGCCCGGTCGTACCAGCCCCGACTCATAGGCCAGGACGACCAGTTGGGCCCGGTCCCGCGCGCCCAGTTTCACCATGGTGCGGCTGACGTGGGTCTTCGCGGTCAGCGGGCTGACCACCAGGCGGCGGGCGATCTCGTCGTTGGACAGGCCGATGCCGACCAGGGCCATCACCTCCCGTTCCCGTTCGGTGAGTCCGGCGAGCGACGCGGTGGCCGCCGGTTCCTTGGAGCGGGCCGCGAACTCGGAGATCAACCGCCGGGTCACGCTCGGTGAGAGCAGGGCGTCGCCCGCGACCACCGCCCGTACCGCACGCAGGAGTTCCTCCGGTTCGGTGTCCTTGACGAGGAAGCCCGAGGCACCGGATCGGATCGCCTCGAAGACGTACTCGTCGAGTTCGAAGGTGGTGAGCATCACCACCTTCACGCTGTGCAGGTCCGGGTCCTGAGTGATCCGGCGGGTCGCGGCGAGCCCGTCGACCTGCGGCATGCGGATGTCCATCAGCGCGACATCGGGCCGCGCCTCGCGCACCGCGCGCAACGCCTCCTCGCCGTCGGCGGCCTCCCCGGCCACCTCGATGTCGGGCTGGGCGTCGAGCAGCGCCCTGAACCCTGCCCTGACCAACGACTGGTCATCGGCGAGCAGTACCCGGATCAACGGTCCTCCCTGTGCGCGAGTGCCCCCTCGGCCGACGTCTTCAGCGGCAGCACCGCCAGCACCCGGAAACCGCCGTCGGCCCGGGTGCCCGCCTCGATCGTGCCACCGAGCGCGGCGGCCCGCTCCCGCATGCCGGCCAGGCCGTTGCCGCTGCCGCCCGCGTCGGCGCCGGTCGCGGGCCCGTCGTCGTCGACGCGCAGGCGCAGTACGTCCTGGGCGCTGTCGATGTGCACGCGCGCGTGCCGCGACCCCGAGTGGCGCACGACATTGGTGAGCGCCTCCTGCACGATGCGGAACGCGGCGAGATCGGTGCCCGGCGCGAGCCGCGGCGCCTCGCCGTCGACCGTCACCGTCAGCCCGGCGTCCGCGGCCTGCTCGACGAGTTCCGGCAGCCGGTCGAGACCGGGCGCCGGCGCGCGCGGCGCATGCCCGGGCGTGCGCAGGGTGTCGAGCACCTGGCGCACCTCGCCGAGCGCCTCCTTGCTGGCGGCCTTGATGGTGGTGAGCGCCGTACGCGCCTGCTCCGGGTCGGAGTCCAGCAATGCCAGGCCGACGCCGGCCTGGACATTGATCACCGAGATGCTGTGGGCGAGGACGTCGTGGAGTTCACGGGCGATGCGCAGCCGCTCCTCGTCGGCGCGCCGCCGCGCGGCCTGCGCCCTTTCGGCCCGCTCGCGCGCCCACTGCTCCCGCCGGACGCGCACGAGTTCCGCCATCGCCACGATCGCCACAACCCAGGCGGAGATGAGCAGCTCCTGCCCCCAGGAGGCCGCCGAGTCACCGGGCGGCGGCAGCCACCGGTACAGCCAGTGCGAGACGAGGACGTGCCCGGCCCAGAACATCCCGACCGCGGTCCACGCCGCCGTGCGGCGCCCCGCGGCGAGGGCGCTGAAGCAACCGAGGGCCACGGTGAAGAAGACCGGACCGTACGGGTATCCGGCGCCCAGGTACACCATGGCCGCCGTGGCCGTCACGAAGGCGACCGGCACGGGATGCCGCTGCCGCCACAGCAGCGCTCCCGAGGCGGCGACGACCAGCAGGTAGGCGAGGACGTCGAGGGACGCCCGGTGGCCGTGCTGGTTGCGGGCGGAGAAGTGGGTGCCGGCGACCACGAAGACGGTGAACAGCAGGGTGGAGCGCCAGGGCAGACCGGAGCCGCGGGGCCCGTGGTTCCACCACGGCGGTCCGTGCCGCCCCCACGGGGCGTCTGCGCGCTGCTCCTCCATGCCGTTCACGCTAGACGGCCCTGACCGGGGACGGCGTCAACCGGGCGAGGTGATCACGGGTACTCCCCGGGGAGTACGCCTACGGGAACACCAGGCCCACGCCGTGCGCCAGCTGGGCCGCCGCGTGCCGGAAGAACGTCGCGCGGTCCTCCACGACGTTGTGGAACTGCCCGAACAACTCGAACCCCACCAGCCCGTACAACTGTGCCCAGGCGGCGACGAGGGCGACGACCACCTCGGGCGGAAGGTCGGGCGCCAGTTCGTCGGCCATGCGCCGGGCCTCGGCCTCGAGCTCGGCGGGCACCCGGGTGCGGGCCACACCGCGCTGCCGGTACGCGTCGCGCACGATGCCGATCATCAGGACCCCGACGCGGGCGGCGGCCGGGACGGTGGTCCGGGGTGCCGAGTATCCGGGCACGGGCGAGCCGTAGATCAGCGCGTACTCGTGCGGGTGCGCGAGCGCCCAGGCGCGCACGGCCTCACACACGGCGACCCAGCGCTGGGCGGGGGCGGTGCCACCTGCCTCGGTGGCGGCGGCCTCGGCGGCCTCACCGAGGGAGTCGTAGGCGTCGATGATGAGCGCGGTGAGCAGGTCGTCGCGACTGGGGAAGTACCGGTAGAGCGCGGAGGAGACCATGCCCAGCTCGCGCGCGACGGCGCGCAGGGACAGCGCGGCGGCACCTCCGGCGGCGAGCTGTCTGCGCGCTTCCTCCTTGATGGCGGCGGTGACCTCCATACGGGCGCGGGCGCGGGCTCCTTGGGGGATGTTCATGTTGGGCAGTGTTCCACGGCGGGGAGCACTGCACACTACTTAGAGCAGTGCACATAGAAGCGATCGATGCACACGGAAGTGAGCGCCGAGCGCGGGCGAGGGCGGCGCACGCCGGCCGGCGCACCGCTCTTCCCGCCCAAAAAAGAGAGCACCGCTCTTGCTTTGGATCATCGACCTCGCGCACACTGCTCTCAAGCGAGAGCGACGCTCACATACGAGAGCACCGCACACACTCCAGGCCCCAGGAGGCCCGTCATGTCCGACGCCCGGTCCACGCACGTCCAGAAGCCCGGCTGGTTCACCGTCAACGTCTTCAACCGCGCCGTGGCCTGGCTGACCCGCCGCGGCATCAGTGTCTGGGGCTCCCGGGTCCTCGCCGTCCGTGGCCGCAAGACCGGCGAGTGGCGGACCACCCCCGTCAACCTGCTGACCGTGGACGGGCAGCAGTATCTTCTCGCCCCCCGCGGCCACGTCCAGTGGACGCACAACATGCGCGCCGCCGGCGGCGGCGAACTCCGGATCGGCAAGCACGTGGACGTGTTCACCGCCACGGAGGTCACCGACGACGACAAGGTCCCGCTGCTGCGCGCCTACCTCAAGCGCTGGAAGGCCGAGGTCGGCGTCTTCTTCAACGGGGTCGGCCCCGACTCCCCCGACGCCGACCTGCGCCGTATCGCCCCCGACCACCCCGTCTTCCGGATCACGGTGACGAGCTGACCTCGCCGCCCGCCGGTCCCCGGTCCAGCGCGGTCAGGGCGCGCTGGGCGATCGGGCGGGTGCGCACGATCTCCCCCAGGGACGTGGCCCCCTGTGTGATGTCCTTGAAGGCGTTCCAGGCGGGCCGGAAGCCGGTCAGGGCCGCGTGGAAAAGGCCCGGGCGGCGTTCGAACACGTTCAGCAGCCGCTTGCCGACGCTCATCTCGACACCGAGCCCGGCCTTGATCGCGAAGGCGTAGTTCAGGGCCTGGCGGCGGGTGTCCACCCCGTCGTGCGCCTCCGCGATCCGTACCGCCCACTCCCCCGCGAGCCGCCCCGACCGCAGCGCGAACGAGATCCCCTCCCGGGTCCACGGCTCCAGCAGCCCCGCCGCGTCCCCGCACACCAGCACCCGCCCACGCGACAGCGGCGAGTCATCGGCGCGGCAGCGGGTCAGATGCCCGGAGGAGATGCTCGGCCGGAAGCCGGCGAGTCCCAGCCGGGCGACGAAGTCCTCCAAGTACCGCTTGGTGGCGGCGCCTTCACCACGCGCCGAGATCACGCCCACGGTCAGCGTGTCGCCCTTCGGGAACACCCAGCCGTAACTCCCCGGAATCGGCCCCCAGTCGAGGAGGACCCGTCCCTTCCAGTCCTCGGCGACGGTGGTGGGCACCGGGATCTCCGCCTCCAGACCGAGGTCCACCTGGCCGAGCTTCACCCCGACGTGGGCTCCTATCCGGCTGGCGCTGCCGTCCGCGCCCACCACGGCCCGGGCCAGCAGCGTCTCGCCACCCTGCAGGACGACGGCGACCGTGCGCCGGTCCGGTACCGCGGAGCCGTGCTGCTCGACCCGCGACACCGTCGCGCCCGTGCGCAGCTCGGCGCCCGCCTTCTGCGCGTGCTCGACGAGCTGCTGGTCGAACTCGGGCCGGTTGATCAGCCCGAACAGCATCTGCTTGGAGCGGCGGGTGCGGGTGAAGCGGCCGTTGTTGGAGAAGGTGACCGCGTGCACCCGGTCACGCAGCGGCAGTTCGAAGCCGGGCGGCAGGGCGTCGCGCGAGGGGCCGATGATGCCGCCGCCGCACGTCTTGTAGCGGGGCAGCTCCGCCTTCTCCAGCAGCAGCACGCTGCGTCCCGCGACCGCCGCGGCATAGGCGGCCGAGGCCCCCGCGGGTCCCGCGCCCACCACGACGACGTCCCACACCCGCTGCACGCTGTCCGCCGAAGAGTTCTCGCCGCTCACGATGGTCTACTGCTCCCGATCAAGCCGCCTGCCGCATCTGTCCCCCGCATCCTACGGCCGCGTCCTCGCAGGCCGCTGTGGGAGGATCGGCACCGTATGCGCCCCACACCAGGACGCGCGTACACCCGCAGGACCACCCGTACACACCTAAACAGGTACACACGTACACAACAGAGGTACTCATCGGTACCTGAACAGCACCTACGAGGAGCGTGCCCATGTCGTCGAATCCGGTCGCCGAGACCGTCGCCTCGCTGATGCCCAGGGCGAAGGAGGAGCTCACCGAACTGGTGGCCTTCAAGTCGGTGGCGGACTTCGACCAGTTCCCGAGGAGCGAGAGCGAGGGCGCCGCACGGTGGATCGCCGACGCCCTCACCGCCGAGGGCTTCCAGGACGTGGCGCTGCTCGACACCCCGGACGGCACGCAGTCGGTGTACGGCTACCTGCCGGGCCCCGAGGGCGCGAAGACCGTGCTGCTCTACGCCCACTACGACGTGCAGCCGCCGTTGGACGAGGCCGGCTGGGCCACGCCGCCCTTCGAGCTGACCGAGCGTGACGGCCGCTGGTACGGGCGCGGCACCGCCGACTGCAAGGGCGGCGTCATCATGCATCTGCTGGCGCTGCGCGCGCTCAAGGCGAACGGGGGCGTGCCGGTGCACGTCAAGGTCATCGCCGAGGGTTCGGAGGAGCAGGGCACCGGTGGCCTGGAGCGGTACGCCGAGGAGCACCCGGATCTGCTCGCGGCCGACGCGATCGTCATCGGCGACGCGGGCAACTTCCGTGCCGGCCTGCCGACCGTGACCACCACCCTGCGCGGTATGACCCTGGTCCGCGTCCAGATCGACACGTTGGAAGGCAACCTGCACTCGGGTCAGTTCGGCGGCGCCGCTCCGGATGCCCTGGCCGCGCTGATCCGCGTGCTGGACTCGCTGCGGGCGGAGGACGGCTCGACGACCGTGGAGGGACTCACCGGCGAGTCCGACTGGGAGGGCCTGAGTTACGACGAGGAGCAGTTCCGCAAGGATGCCAAGGTGCTCGACGGGGTGCAGCTGATCGGTTCCGGTTCGGTCCCGGACCGGATCTGGGCGCGCCCGGCCGTGACCGTCCTCGGCATCGACTGCCCGCCGGTCGTCGGCGCCACCCCGTCGGTGCAGGCGAGCGCGCGGGCGCTGGTCAGCCTGCGGGTGCCGCCGGGCGTGGACGCGGCCGAGGCGACGAAGCTGCTCCAGGCGCACCTGGAGACGCACACGCCCTGGGGCGCCCGGGTGCGGACGGAGCAGATCGGGCAGGGGCAGCCGTTCCGCGCGGACACCGCCAGCCCGGCGTACGCGGCGATGGCCCGGGCGATGGCGGTCGCCTACCCGGGCCAGGAGATGAGTTACGCGGGCCAGGGCGGCTCCATCCCGCTGTGCAACACCCTCGCGTCGCTCTACCCGGGGGCGGAGATCCTGCTGATAGGTCTGAGCGAGCCGGAGGCCCAGATCCACGCGGTCAACGAGAGTGTGTCCCCCGAGGAGCTGGAGCGCCTGTCGGTCGCGGAGGCCCACTTCCTGCGGAACTACGCGGCCGGCTGATCCCGCTCTGCCCACGGCGGAGGCCATCGCGCCGGGCGAGGGCGCCCGCCCACGGTGGGGCCGTGGACGTCGTCGAGCTCCTTCCCCGCCTGCGTCTGCTGCGCTTCCCGGTCGGTCAGGCGTATCTCTGGACCGACGACGAGGAGTTGACGCCCGTCGACGCCGACCCGAAGGGATGCGGCACGGCGATCGCCGACGTGGTCAGGGCTGTCGGCCGGGACCCGTCGGAGGTACGGCGTATCGTGCTCACCCACTTCCACGACGACCACATGAGCGCGGCGAGCGAGTTGACGGCACTCCGCCGAGGTGCTCGCCACCCCCTGGACCCGCCGGTCGTCAGGGGTGCGGTTCCGGGTACGCCGCCGGTCTTCGAGGAGTGGGAGCTGCCTCTCCATGCGGAGGCCGTCCGGCACCTGCCCGCGGGCGGTCCCGTGCGCCCCGCCCGCGTCGTCGAGGTCTCGGACGGCGATGTCCTCGACTTCGGCGGCGGCGCCCGGGTCGTCCACGCCCCCGGTCACACGCACGGCAGTGTCGGGATCCATCTCCCGGAGCACGGCGTGCTGTTCACGGGCGACGCGGTCGCGTCCTCTCCCGTCCACGGCGTCCTGCTCGGTGTCTTCGACGTCGACCGGGCCGCGGCCGTCCGCTCCTTCCACCGCCTCGCGGGTCTCCCTGCGGACGTGGCCTGTTCCGGCCACGGCGATCCGGTGATCGGGCGGGCCGGGGCGGCACTTCGGGAATCGGCGGACAGGCACGAGGCCACGCCCTGAGGGGTCCGCACAGTAGGTGACGGAGGTTCAGCCCACGGGGACCCCCGCTTCGAGGTACAGCGCCCGGCCGCGTTCGCGTGCCCGTAGCGCCCAGCGAAGCCGCTCGTAGCGCACGGGCGGAAGCATGTCGGCCGCTTCCTCTTCCGTGACGAACCGCCAGTCACGCAACTCCGGGCCGGGCAGCAGGAGCCGGCCGACTTCGGAGCTGTCGAGACGGCCGCCGTCGAACAGCAGGCGCAGCCCACCGTAGCCGGGCGGGGCGGGGGGCTCCCAGTCGAGGACGAGCAGCCGGGGGACCTCCTCGAGCCTGATCCCGGTCTCCTCCTCCACCTCGCGCATGCCGGCTCGGGCGGGCGCCTCGCCGGCTTCGACGACTCCGCCGGGGAACTCCCAGCCGGCCTTGTAGGTGGGGTCGACCAGCAGTACGCGGTCCCGCTCGTCGAAGAGGAGGACCCCGGAGGCGACGGTCTCGGAGGTCGGCTCGGGTGTCTGCACGATGTCGCAGGCGGGTGCCTGGCCGGTCCGGACGGCCTCGGCGATCCGCACGGCGGCCTCGTACGGGGTGAGGGTGCTGGTGTCGATGAGGTGCGCGTCGACGGTGAGCCAGGAGGCGAGGGCGGCCCGATAGGGCTCGATGTGGTCGTACGACCACTGGCGGATACGCATCTCCCCGTCGGGGAGGTCGGGCGGGACCTCCCGGCCGGCTATTCGCTCGCGCAGGATCGTTTCGGCCGGAGCGAGGAGGACATGGCGTACGGGGATGCGCCGGGCGGCGAGGCCACCGAAGATCTCGTCGCGGTACTCCTGGCGCAGCAGGGTCATCGGTACCACGAGGACACCGTCGAGTTCGGCGAGCATGGCAGCCGCGGTGTCGATCACGAGCCGTCGCCAGATCGGCAGGTCCTGGAAGTCGCCGACCTCGGCGAGGCGTTTCGGCGGCAGCAGCTGGGTGAGCACCGCACCGATGGCCTCGGGGTCGAAGAGCGTGCTGTGCGGGATCAGTTCGATCAGTTCCCGTGCGGTGGTCGTCTTCCCCGCACCGAACGCGCCGTTGATCCAGACGACGGTCACGGTTCCCCCTCTTCTGTTGGCCCCCTGGGGCTTGCCCGCTCCACACTGCCACGGAAACCCGGCGCTGATGAGGGCGCCTCGGCGTGGCCGACGTCACCACCGCGTCGGCCGCCGAGCCCCGCACACCGCGGCGCCGGGCCCCACTGTCCGGGGGCACCGGCGCCGCGACGTCGACTTCTCTCAGCCGTCCTGCCCGAAGGCGTCGTCGTCCACGGCCAGGCTGTCCTGGCCGATGGAGTGGTCGACGGCGCCCAGGGTGTCCTTGACGCTCAGGTCGCCGAGCCTGTCGTGGTCGGCGGCATGGGAGGGGCTGACGGCGGCCACGACGAAGCCGGTGGCGAGGGAGGCGATGGCGAGCATGCTGCGCTTCTTCATGCCCTGTTCAACTCCCGAAGGACGCCGGGGTCACGCAACGATCTCCGCTCGGCCACTCCGTGAGTTCATCGGTATGTGACCGGGGCCCCCGCCGCACCCGGTGGTGGGCCCCGTGGGGGAACCGACTCACCCGGCGGCGACGGAACCCGTCGTCCCCGCCGTCAGACCCCGGCAGCCGTCGCGTCCGTGCCCTTCATCAGCGCTGCGGCAGCCGCGCCCACCAGGCCGGCGTCGGTGCCCATCAGCGCCGGCGCCACCGTCAGGCGCTGGACGAAGGACAGCGTGGCGTAGTCGGTCAGGGCCTTGCGCAGGGGGGCGAACAGGAGGTCACCGGCCCCGGCCACTCCTCCGCCGATGACCGCGATGTCGATCTCGACGAGCGTCGCGGTCGCGGCGATCCCGGCGGCCAGTGCCTGGGCGGCGCGCTCGAAGGACGCCACGGCCACCGGGTCACCGGCACGGGCGGCCGCAGCCACGGCGGCGGCCGAGGTGTCCCCGTCGGGCCCCGGCCGCCAGCCGCCCTCCAGGGCGCGGCGCGCGATGTTCGGCCCGCTGGCGATGCGCTCCACGCAGCCGCGCGAGCCGCACGGGCACGGATCACCGTCCAGGTCCACGCTGATGTGCCCGATGTGGCCGGCGTTCCCCGTCGGGCCCGGGTGCAGCCGCCCGCCCAGGACCAGACCGCCGCCGACCCCCGTCGACACCACCATGCACAGGGCGTTGTCATGGCCGCGGGCCGCGCCCTGCCAGTGCTCGGCCGCCGTGATGGCCACGCCGTCGCCGATCAGCGCGACGGGCAGGCCGCCCGTCGCCGACCGGACCCGCTCGACCAGCGGGTAGTCGCGCCACCCCGGTACGTTGACCGGGCTCACCGTGCCCGCGGAGGCGTCCACCGGCCCCGCGCTGCCGATACCGACGGCACGCGCCCGACCCCAGAGCGGGGAGCCCGTCAGCTCCCCTATGACATCCTCGACGGCCCCCATCACGGTGTCGCCGTCCTCCTGCGCGGGCGTCGCGCGCTGCGCGCGCAGCAGGATCCGGCCGTGGCCGTCCACCAGCGCTCCGGCGATCTTGGTGCCGCCGATGTCGAGCGCGGCCACGAGGTCGGTGTGCATCAGTGTCAGGTCTCCCAATGCGTGAGTGGTACCGGCCCCGGCGTACGGTGTGCGGTCGCCGCCGCGGGGTCCGGGCGCCGGGCACGAGCGGGCAGGGAGCGCCCCTGGGGGAAGGCGCGGGCCGGAGAGTGCGGTGGACAGTCTCTCCCGCATCTGACAACGTTGTCCAGGCTCTATGCTCGACGCCACATGGTCGTACAGCCCCATGGAATCCCGGTAGAGCCATGGAGTGACGTCTCCGTGGACGACAGGACAGGACAGCGCATCGTGCCCGAGACCGCCCGCCGCACCGACCGCCCCGCAGACCGCCACACCGGGACTCGCTACGGCAACCGTCCGACCATGAAGGACGTCGCGGCACGCGCAGGGGTGGGCCTGAAGACGGTGTCGCGCGTGGTCAACGGCGAGGCGGGAGTCACGCCCGACACCGAACGCCGGGTCCAGGAGGCGATAGAGGCGCTGGGGTTCCGGCGCAACGACAGCGCGCGGGTGCTGCGCAAGGGCCGCACGGCGAGCATAGGCCTGGTCCTGGAGGACCTCGCGGACCCCTTCTACGGGCCGCTGAGCCGGGCCGTAGAGGAGGTCGCCCGGGCGCACGGAGCCCTGTTGATCAACGGCTCCAGCGCGGAGGACCCGGACCGGGAGCAGGAGCTGGTACTGGCGCTGTGCGCGCGCCGCGTGGACGGGCTGGTCATCATCCCGGCGGGTGACGACCACCGCTATCTGGAGCCGGAGATCAAGGCGGGCGTCGCCACGGTGTTCGTGGACCGCCCCGCCGGGAGGATCGACGCCGACGTGGTGCTGTCCGACAGCTTCGGCGGCGCCCGTGACGGGGTCGCCCATCTCATCGCGCACGGTCATCGGCGGATCGGCTTCATCGGCGACATGCCGCGCATCCACACCGCGGCCGAGCGGCTGCGCGGCTACCGGGCCGCCATGGAGGACGCGGGCATACCCGTCGCGGACTCCTGGATGTCCCTGGGCGGCACCGATCCCGAGCGGGTGCGCCGGGCCGCCGAGGAGATGCTCACGGGGCCCGCTCCCGTCACCGCGATCTTCGCGGGCAACAACCGCGTGACCGTCACCGTCATCCGCGTCCTCGCCGCGCACAGCCGTCCGGTCGCCCTGGTCGGCTTCGACGACATCGAGCTGGCCGATCTGCTCCAGCCCGGCGTCACGGTCGTCGCCCAGGACGCCGCCGCCCTCGGCAGCACGGCCGCCGAGCGCCTGTTCCGCCAGCTCGACGGCACCCTCGTCACCCCGGAACGCATCGAGCTCCCCACCCGGTTGATCACCCGGGGCTCGGGCGAACTGCCGCCCGCCGACTGAGGCCGGCCGAGGGCCGCAGCCGCTCGCCACTGCTCCGCAGCCGCAGTGCCCGCTACTGCTCCGCAGCCGCAGTGCCCGCTACTGCGCCGAGGCCGTGAGATCCCCTCGCCTGGGCGCCGCGAAGCCCTCCAGGTCGGCGCGGGTCAGACCCGTGGCCCGGGTGACCTCCGCCGTGTCCAGGGCGCCGCAGTCCAGCCCCCGCAGCAGATAGCCGCTCAGCGCCTTCGCCGTGGCCGGTTCATCCAGCACGTCGCCGGCGGTGCGGTCCGCGTAGCGGGCGAGGCGTGCCGCGGCCTGCTGGAAGCCCTCCCGGTAGAAGGCGAAGACGGCCGCGTACCGGGTGGGAAGGTGAACCGGGTGCATGTCCCAGCCCTGGTAGTAGGCGCGGGCCAGCGCCCGCCGGGTGAGCCGGTAGTGCAGCCGCCAGGCGTCGTGGACCTGTTCGGTGGGGCCGACGGGCAGGACGTTCGTCGAACCGTCGGACACGCGGACGCCGGTACCCGCCGCCGCGACCTGCATCACCGCCTTGGCGTGGTCGGCGGCCGGGTGGTCGCTCGCCTGGTGGGCGGCGGAGACACCGAGACAGGCGCTGTAGTCGAAGGTGCCGTAGTGCAGTCCGGTGGCGCGGCCCTCGGCGGCGTGGATCATACGGGCGACGGTGGCGGTGCCGTCGGCGGCGAGGACGGCCTGGCTGGTCTCGATCTGGATCTCGAAGCCGAGGCGCCCCGCGTCGAGCCCGTGCGCCTTCTCGAACGCCTCCAGCAGCCGCACCATGGCGGTGACCTGCTCGGGGTACGTCACCTTGGGCAGCGTCAGCACGAGCCCGTCCGGCAGCCCGCCGGCCTCCATCAGGCCGGTGAGGAAGATGTCGAGCGTGCGGATGCCCCGGTCGCGTACGGGCGCCTCCATGCACTTCATCCGGATGCCCAGGTACGGGGTGGCCGTGCCCTTCGCGCAGGCCTCCGCGATCAGCCGAGCCGCGCGCGCGGCCGCCTGGTCCTCCTCGGCGTCGGGGCGCGGCCCGTAGCCGTCCTCGAAGTCGACACGCAGGTCTTCGATCGGCTCGCGTTCGAGTTTGGCGCGGACACGGTCGTGGACCGGCGCGGCGAGTTCGTCGCCGAGACCGAGGACCGAGGCGAACGAGGCGGCGTCCGGGGCGTGTTCGTCGAGGGCGGCGAGGGCCTGGTCGCCCCAGGAGCGCACGGTGTCGGCGGCGAAGACGTCACCGGGGACGTAGACCGTGTGGACGGGCTGGCGCGTGCCCGGGTCGCCCGGGTAGCGACGGGCCAACTCGGCGTCCACCGGGGCGAGGGAGGCACTGATCCCCTCACCGACGGCACCCGCGAGGCTCGTCGACACCCGCTCCTGCCGGCCCTGGCCCATCCCACACCCCTCCCGCTTTCCACTGCACGGAATCAACAATCCGTAGAGCGAAGCTATCCATGGCCCTTGCCGCTGGTCAACACCTCCTCGCTCGGCGGGCGGTTCCCGCGCGGCCGTCTGCTCGGGCGGGCGTCCCGGCCCTGGGACGAACGAAGGCCCCCGCGACCGCGCCGGGGCGGTCACGAGGGCCTCGCAGCCGTGGGGCGGCTCAGCCCTTGCGGGCCTTGATCTGCTCGGTGAGCTGCGGGACGACCTCGAACAGGTCGCCGACCACGCCGTAGTCGACCAGGTCGAAGATCGGCGCCTCGGCGTCCTTGTTGATCGCCACGATCGTCTTGGACGTCTGCATACCGGCACGGTGCTGGATCGCACCGGAGATGCCGGTCGCGATGTACAGCTGCGGGGACACGCTCTTACCGGTCTGGCCGACCTGGTTGGTGTGCGGGTACCAGCCCGCGTCCACCGCCGCACGCGAGGCGCCGACTGCCGCACCCAGGGAGTCGGCGAGGGTCTCGATGAGCGAGAAGTTCTCCGCGCCGCCCACGCCACGGCCACCGGAGACCACGATCGCGGCCTCGGTGAGCTCCGGGCGGCCGGTCGACTCACGCGGCGTACGGCCGGTGATCTTCGTACCGGTCGCCTTCTCGGAGAAGGTGACGTTCAGGGCCTCGACCGTGCCCGCGGCCGGGGCGGCCTCCACGGCGGCCGAGTTCGGCTTCACGGTGATGACCGGGGTGCCCTTGCTGACACGGGACTTGGTGGTGAAGGAGGCGGCGAACACCGACTGGGTGGCCACCGGGCCCTCGTCGCCGGCCTCAAGGTCGACGGCGTCGGTGATGATGCCCGAGCCGATGCGCAGCGCCAGACGTGCGGCGATCTCCTTGCCCTCCGCGGAGGACGGGACCAGCACGGCGGCCGGGGACACCTGCTCGTAGGCGGCCTGCAGGGCATCCACCTTCGGCACGACCAGGTAGTCGGCGTACTCGGAGGCGTCGTGGGTGAGGACCTTGACCGCGCCGTGCTCGGCGAGCGCGGCGGCGGTGTTCTCGGCACCGGAGCCGAGGGCGACGGCGACCGGCTCGCCGATGCGGCGGGCCAGGGTCAGCAGCTCCAGGGTGGGCTTGCGGACGGCACCGTCCACGTGGTCGACGTAGACGAGAACTTCAGCCATGGGAACGGATCTCCTTGCGGATTGCGAAGTCTGAGGGACGGTAAGGGAGTCGATCCCTTAGATGAACTTCTGGCTCGCGAGGAACTCAGCGAGCTGCTTGCCGCCCTCGCCCTCGTCCTTGACGATCGTGCCCGCGGTGCGCGCCGGACGCTCGGCCGCCGACTCGACCTTGGTGTAAGCACCCTCGAGACCGACCTCCTCGGCGTCGATCTCCAGGTCGGACAGGTCCCAGGACTCCACCGGCTTCTTCTTGGCCGCCATGATGCCCTTGAAGGACGGGTAACGGGCCTCCCCCGACTGGTCCGTCACCGACACGACGGCCGGCAGGGACGCCTGGAGCTGCTCGGAGGCGGCGTCGCCGTCCCGGCGGCCCTTGACCACGCCGTCCTCGACGGAAACCTCGGACAGCAGGGTCACCTGCGGCACACCCAGACGCTCGGCCAGCAGCGCGGGTACGACACCCATGGTGCCGTCGGTGGAGGCCATGCCGGAGATCACCAGGTCGTAGCCGGCCTTCTCGATCGCCTTGGCCAGCACCAGCGAGGTGCCGATGGCGTCCGTGCCGTGCAGGTCGTCGTCCTCCACGTGGATCGCCTTGTCGGCGCCCATGGACAGCGCCTTGCGCAGCGCGTCCTTGGCGTCTTCGGGGCCCACCGTCAAAACGGTGACCTCGGCGTCGTCCGCGTTCTCCGCGATCTGCAGCGCCTGCTCGACCGCGTACTCGTCGAGCTCGGAGAGCAGACCGTCCACGTCGTCCCGGTCGACGGTCAGGTCATCGGCGAAGTGCCGGTCGCCAGTGGCGTCGGGCACGTACTTCACAGTGACAACGATCCTCAAGCTCACGCCGGCTCTCCTACTGCATCGTCATTTCTGGGCTGCCTTCTTGCAGGCAGCATAGGCGCCTGAAGCGGCCGATCCCGGTCGGGGCGACCCCGCGCTCCGAACGAAATATTACTCACCAGTACATCGAGTGGATGCCCGCTAAGCAAGCGCTTTGAACTGTGACGTTGACAACGCTGTGTAACCGGCCGGGAGGCTCAGTCACGCAGGCCGTTGAACCGGCCCTGGTGGTAGAGGAGAGGGCGTCCGGCACCCGAGGGATCACCGAGGACTACCTCGGCGAGGACGATGCGGTGGTCCCCGGCGGGCACCCGGGCCACCACGCGGCACACGAGCCAGGCGAGGACGTCGTCCAGAAGGGGCACCCCCTCCGGGCCCTCGCGCCAGCTGGTCGGCGCCCCGAACCGGTCGGCACCGCTCGTGGCGAAAGTGCCGGCCAGGTCCTCCTGGTGCTCACCGAGTATGTGCACGCCGATGTGCTCGGCTTCCGAGACGACGGGCCAGCTGGAGGAGCCGACGCCGATGCCGAAGGAGACGAGCGGGGGCTCGGCGGAGACGGAGGACAGGGAGGTGGCGGTGAAGCCGACCGGCCTGCCGCCGCCCTGGGCGGTGATCACGGCGACTCCGGCCGCGTGCCGCCGGAAGACCGAACGGAGCAGGTCCGGGGAGGCGAGCCGATGGGTGACGACGTCGGGCGTGGCCCTCATGCGATGTCCTTCTGGGAGAGGTGGCTGGGGTCCGTGGGTGCTCAGCACGCCGGACAGCAGGCACTCGCGGTGCGTGCCAGATCCACGTGGACACGCTCGAAGAGAAGGAGTTCAGGGGGCATACGGTCAGGCTGACGATAGGTGGTAGACGCAGTCAAGTGCGTCCCGGCATACGGGAGGCACGTCACCGTCGTGGGCACAACCGTCAAACCGCCTCCCCCAGCGCCGCGATGACGTCGGCCCTGCGAGGCTGACCGGTGGCTCGGCGCACGACCCGCCCGTCGGCGTCGAGGACCAGGACCGTGGGCGTCTTCAGGATGCCGAGTTCGCGCACGAGGTCGAGGTGCGCCTCGGCGTCGATCTCGATGTGGGTCACCCCCGGAACCATGTCGGCCACCTCGGTGAGGACCCGGCGCGTGGCCCGGCAGGGAGCGCAGAAGGCGCTGGAGAACTGCACGAGCGTCGCCCGCTCGCCGAGTCCTTGGCCCAACTCCGCCGCGCCGAGCCGCTTTCCCTCGTCGCGCCCGCGCACTCTCACCCTCCCGCTCCGCCGCCGGTGCAGCACTCCGTACGCGCTCGCCAGCACGAGCACGGCCACGCACACCACAAGTCCCGTCATCGTCTGCTCCAGCGTTCACCAGACCGCAAAGATTCCCGGCTCCCCGATCCGATTCTCATGCGGAATGCTTGATTCATGGACATCGATGTGAGAGGGCCGCGCTTCGGGGCCGCCGTGACGACCGTTGTGCTGGCCGTGGTCCTGGTCACCGGCAACGCCTGGCTGCTGGCCTGGCAGTTGCTGGCGTTCGCGCTGGGCGCGGCCGGCGGCGTGACACGTTCACCGTACGGATGGCTGTTCCGGAGGGTCGTTCGCCCGCGGCTCGGGCCGCCGGCGGAGTTCGAGGCGCCGCAGCCGCCGCAGTTCGCCCAGGCGGTCGGGCTCTTCTTCGCCGTCGTCGGGCTGGTCGGCTACACCGCGGGTCCGCGGTGGCTGGGGCCGGCGGCCGCCGGGGCGGCGCTCGCCGCCGCCTTCCTCAACGCCGCTTTCGGGTACTGCCTGGGGTGCGAGGCTTACCTGCTCATGCGGCGTGTCGCGGCCCGTGGGCACTGACTGCGCATCAGACCCGGGTGCTGCGAACGGCTGACGTGACGAGGATCTCGCCGTACACGGGCACCAGGACTGGCCCCGCGTCCGTTCTTCGGGCACGATCTGCGGCAAGCCGTAAACCTACGGCTGCGTAACTTCCCGCCGGGAGTCCCTTCCCAGGCAGAGAGAAGGGTCCGTTCCCGTCCATGGCTGAGCTCGTCTACCGTCCCGTCATCGGTCTCGCCCTCACGATGTTCAAGGCATGGGACCTGAAGATCGACTGCGAGGGGTCGCAGAACATCCCCCGCTCCGGCGGTGCGGTGCTGGTGAGCAACCACATCAGCTACCTCGACTTCATCTTCAACGGCCTGGCGGCGCTGCCGCAGAAGCGCCTGGTGCGCTTCATGGCCAAGGAGTCCGTGTTCCGGCACCGCATCTCCGGCCCGTTGATGCGCGCGATGAAGCACATCCCGGTGGATCGCAAACAGGGCGAGAAGGCGTACGAGCACGCGCTGGACTCGCTGAAGTCGGGAGAGGTGGTCGGCGTCTTCCCGGAGGCGACGATCTCGCAGTCGTTCACCCTGAAGAGCTTCAAGTCGGGCGCCGTGCGCCTCGCCCAGGAGGCAGGCGTTCCGTTGGTCCCGATGGCACTGTGGGGCACCCAGCGACTGTGGACCAAGGGTCATCCGCGCAACTTCGGGCGCAGCCACACCCCGGTCACGATCCGGGTGGGCGAGGCGATCGAGGCCCCCCGTGAGTCATACGCCGGCGTCCTCACCCGTCAGCTGCGCGAGCGGGTCCAGGAGTTGCTCGAGGCCGCGCAGCGCGCCTACCCGGGGCGGCCCAAGGGCCCGGAGGACACCTGGTGGCTGCCGGCCCACCTCGGTGGCACCGCGCCGACCCCGGAGGAGCTGCGCGCGGCCGAGGTGCGCTGACACCCAGGTCATCCCGCCTCAGAGTGTGGTGGGGAGCATCTTCCAGAGGGTCGGCCGATCGGGCGCGGACTCAAGGGCCCTCACCACCGCCGGGTGAGGTGCGGCGTACAGGACCGGATGATCCGCCTCACCGAGCCCTTCGTCGGGAATCCAGGCGAGCCGCTCCCCGTCCAGAGAGAACTGTGCGTCGACGCCCGGTTTGTTGCCGCGGGGATCCTGCCGGTGCCAGGCGCCGTGGAACCGCACGGCAACCAGACCGTGCACGGCATGACCGCCGCCGTCGTCGTGCGCCAGCCGCTGGTAGCACAGAGCCGTCGGGATGTCCTCGGCCCGCAGCAGCGCCGCCAGCGCGTGCGCCTTGGCGTGGCAGATGCCGGTGCGTTGCTGCAGGACGTCGGAGGCGCGCCAGGTGACCCGCATGTCACCGCTGTCGGCGGAGTGCGGGATGGTGTCACGGACGAATTCATAGGCCGCCTGCGCATAGGCATACGAGTCCCGAACATCCTTCGTCAGGCGGGCGGCCGTCTTGCTCACCAGCGGATGGTCATGGTCGATGACCTCGTCGACGGCCAAGTACGCGGACAGATCGGGGTTTTCCTGGATCAGCTCCATGCCCGCAGAGCATAGGAATGCGGCCACCCGAGCGTCAATGACTTTTCGGGCGACCGCATACCTATGCATAGGCTGCTAGCGGGCCATCTCCTCCTTGAGGGCCGCCACGAACCGGTCCACGTCGTCCTCGGTGGTGTCGAAGGCGCACATCCAGCGGACGTCGCCCGCGGCCTCGTCCCAGAAGTAGAAGCGGAACCGCTTCTGCAGGCGCTCGCTCACGTCGTGCGGCAGCCGGGCGAAGACCGCGTTGGACTGGACCGGGTAGAGGATCTCGACGCCGTGGACCGCCCGCACGCCCTCGGCGAGGCGCTGGGCCATCTCGTTGGCGTGGCGGGCGTTGCGCAGCCACAGGTCCTTGGCGAGCAGGGCCTCCAACTGCACCGAGACGAAACGCATCTTGGAGGCGAGCTGCATGGACAGCTTGCGCAGGTGCTTCATGTGGCGGACGGCGTCCTGGTTGATGACGACCACGGCCTCGCCGAACAGCGCACCGTTCTTCGTCCCGCCCAGGGAGAGGATGTCCACGCCGACCGCGTTGGTGAACGTCCGCATCGGCACGTCCAGGGCGGCGGCCGCGTTGGCTATCCGGGAGCCGTCCAGGTGCACCTTCATGCCCCGCGCGTGGGCGTGCTCGCAGATCGCGCGGATCTCCTCGGGGGTGTAGAGGGTGCCCAGCTCGGTGCTCTGGGCGATCGAGACGACCTGCGGCATCGCGCGGTGCTCGTCCTCCCAGCCGTACGCCTGCCGGTCGATCAGATCGGGTGTGAGCTTGCCGTCCGGCGTCGGCACGGTGAGCAGCTTGAGGCCGCCCACGCGCTCCGGCGCCCCGCACTCGTCGACGTTGATGTGGGCGGACTCCGCGCAGATCACCGCGCCCCAGCGGTCGGTGACCGCCTGGAGCGCCACGACGTTCGCTCCGGTGCCGTTGAAGACCGGGAAGGCCTCGGCCGTGGCACCGAAGTGGCTGCGGATGATCCGCTGGAGGTTCTCGGTGTACGCGTCCTCGCCGTACGCGACCTGGTGCCCGCCGTTGGCCAGGGCCAGGGCGGCGAGCACCTCCGGGTGTGCCCCGGCGTAGTTGTCGCTGGCGAAACCGCGGACCTCCGGGTCGTGATGACGGCGCGCGTCGGTCCTGGGAGGGTTCACGGCTTCTCGGTCAGCCACAGACGGTTTCCGTTCACTTCGGCGGCGGGCTTGTCCCAGACTCCGGCGATGGCCTCCGCCAGGTCCTTGACGTCGGTGAAGCCCGCGAACTTCGCGTTGGGGCGGTCGGCGCGCATCGCGTCGTGCACCAGCGCCTTCACCACCAGGATGGCAGCCGCCGACGTCAGCTCGCCCTCGCCCTTCGCCTTGTTGAAGGCGTCGGCCATGGCCAGCGTCCAGGCCTCGGCGGCGGCCTTCGCGGCGGCGTAGGAGGCGTTGCCGGCGGTGGGCTTGCTCGCGCCCGCCGCGCTGATCAGGACGTACCGGCCGCGGTCGCTGCGCTGCAGGGCGTCGAAGAAGGCGAGCGAGGTGTGCTGCACCGTGCGGATGAGCAGCAGTTCGAGCAGGTCCCAGTCGTCGAGCTTGGTCCTGGTGAAGGTCTCGCTGCCGCGCCAGCCGCCGACGAGGTGCACCAGACCGTCGACCCGGCCGAAGTCCTTCTCGACGTGGGCGGCCCAGTCGCGGGTGGACTGCAGGTCGAGCAGGTCCACGGTGTCACCGGTGACCGTGGCGCCGCCGTACGCGTATCGGGCCGCGTCCACGGCCTCCGCGAGCCGCTCGGGGTCGTTGTCCGAACCGACGACGGTGGCCCCCGCTTCGGCGAGCCGCAGCAGCGCCGCCCGGCCGGCCGGTCCGCCCGCGCCCGCCACCGCGATCACCGCGCCGCTCAGTGGCCCGTTCCCGTTCCGCATCTTCGCCTCCTGCCGAGCGGCCGTACCGGTTCCCAGAGTGCTCATGCGGCAACCCGCTCGGCCGCCTGAGCCGTGATGCCCTTCGTCGAGGCGATCACGTTCTTGAGCTTCTTCTGCAACGCCTCATAGAACATGCTCAGCGGAAACTCGTCCGGAAGCACGTCGTCCACGAGCTTACGCGGCGGCTGGGTCAGATCGAGGGCATCCGGGCCCTTGGCCCACTTGGAACCCGGGTGCGGGGCGAGGTAGGTGGAGACCAGTTCGTACCCGGCGAACCAGTGCACGAGCTTGGGGCGGTCGATGCCGTCCCGGTACAGCTTCTCGATCTCGGCGCACAGCTGGTTGGTGACCTGCGGGGCGCGCTCCCAGTCGATGGCGAGCTTGTTGTCGGTCCAGCGCACGACGTCGTGCTTGTGCAGGTAGGCGAAGAGCAGCTGGCCGCCAAGACCGTCGTAGTTGCGCACGCGCTCGCCGGTGACCGGGAAACGGAACATGCGGTCGAACAGCACCGCGTACTGCACGTCGCGGGCCTGCGGCACGCCGTCGGCCTGGAGCTTCACGGCCTCCTTGAAGGCGGTGAGGTCGCAGCGCAGCTCCTCCAGGCCGTACATCCAGAACGGCTGGCGCTGCTTGATCATGAAGGGGTCGAACGGCAGGTCGCCGTGGCTGTGGGTGCGGTCGTGGACCATGTCCCACAGCACGAAGGCCTCTTCGCAGCGCTTCTGGTCGTGGACCATCGCGGCGATGTCCTCGGGCAGCTGAAGGCCCAGGATGTCGACGGCGGCAGCCGTCACGCGGCGGAAGCGGGCTGCCTCACGGTCGCAGAAGATGCCGCCCCAGGAGAACCTCTCCGGCGCCTCGCGCACGGCGATGGTCTCCGGGAACAGCACGGCGGAGTTGGTGTCGTAGCCCGTGGTGAAGTCCTCGAACTTGATGCCGCAGAACAGCGGGTTGTCGTAGCGGATGCGCTCCAGCTCGGCCAGCCAGTCGGGCCAGACCATGCGCAGCACGACCGCCTCGAGGTTGCGGTCCGGGTTGCCGTTCTGCGTGTACATCGGGAAGACGACCAGGTGCTGGAGGCCGTCCCGGCGGTTCGCGGCGGGCTGGAAGGCCAGCAGCGAGTCCAGGAAGTCGGGCACCGGGAAGCCCTCGTCGGCCCACCGGTGCAGGTCCCTCACGAGCGCCTCGTGGTAGGCGGCGTCGTGCGGCAGCAGCGGGGAGAGCTCCGCCACGGCCTGTGCCACACGGCGGACGGCGGCCTCGGCCGCCGCGCGCTCCGGGGCGCCCTCGGCGTCGAAGTCGATCGAACCGTCCTTGGACTGCCATGGCCGGATTCGCTCCACGGCATCCTTGAGCACGGGCCAAGCCGGGTGGTCCACCACCCTGTCCTGCGGAGGAACCTGCTCCTCCGAACCCAACTGCACAAGAATTTCCGTCATGACCCATCCTTCACGGGAGAACCTCTCGTAAGCACACCGTATGCATACGGGGTTTCCCCCAGCAAGGGGACAGTCGAAAAATTATCCTGCTTGCAACCCGCTTCACCGCTCTTTTTCCTGCGCAGCATCGGCAACGCAACGACTTCCACTGAACGTTTGTTCGGGAACGATCTCCGGGGCAGAAGGGCGACTTCAGGCCATCGCCGTAGGGCACAGCACGGTCAACACGGGCGAGACGCGCCCACCCGGGGGTGACACCGGACCGGCCGCTCAGTCCGGTTTCGCGCCGTTCCGTGCGCCCCCGGGCCCCGGCACGACCGGGTTCGCGACGCGGCCGGGCCGTTAGGCTGCGGCCGAGCCGCGCCGGCCCGGGAGCACCGCGCGGCTGCCCGAGCCGCCGTCGACGGAAGCGAGCCGAACCTTGAACTTCCTCACCATCGGTCACCGCGGAGTGATGGGTGTCGAACCCGAGAACACCCTCCGGTCCTTCGTCGCCGCCGAACGCGCGGGACTGGATCTGGTCGAGCTCGATCTCCATCTGAGCAAGGACGGTGCCCTCGTGGTCATGCACGATGACCAGGTGGACCGTACGACCGACGGTACGGGGCCGATCGCGGAGAAGACCCTCGCCGAGTTGCGCGCGCTCGACGCGGGCCGTGGTGAACGCGTCCCCGTCTTCGAGGAGGTCCTGGACGCGGTGCGGACGCCGATCCAGGCGGAGATCAAGGACGTGGCGGCGGCACGGGCGCTGGCCGAGGTGATGCACCGCCGCGATCTGGCCGGCCGGGTGGAGGTGTCCTCGTTCCACGGCGAGGCGGTCGCGGAGATCGCCCGGCTGGTGCCGGGCGTCCGCACGGCGCTGATCGCGAGTCGCTACGGCACCGACGTCGTGGAGCGCGCCGTCGAGGCCGGCGCGGCGACCGTGTGCCTCAACATCCGCCGGCTGACCCTGGAGGTCGTCGAGCACGCGCGCGAGGCGGGCCTGAGGATCATCGGCTGGGTCGTCAACACCCCGGAGCACCTGCGGCTCGTCCGCGCGCTGGAGCTGGACGGCGCGACCACCGACTACCCGGAGATCAGGCGCACCGGCCGCTTCACGGCGTGACCTCCCCGCACACAGTCACACCAGCGGCTTGACCAGCAGCTCGAACTGGAGGTCGTCGCGCTGGGGGATACCGAAGCGCTCGTCGCCGTACGGGAAGGGGCTCATCTGTCCCGTACGGCGGTAGCCGCGCCGCTCGTACCAGGCGATGAGGTCGTTCCGGACGGAGATGACGGTCATCTGCATCTCCTTGACGCCCCACGTCTCGCGGGCCGTACGCTCCGCCTCGGCGATGACCACCTTGCCGAGCCCGCCGCCCTGCAGCGTGGGGCTGACCGCGAACATCCCGAAGTAGGCGTGGTCGCCGCGGCGCTCGATCTGGCAGCAGGCGATGATCGCCCCGTCCCGCTCCACGGTCAGCAGCCGGCTGTCGGGCGACTTGACGACCTCGAGCACGCCCTCCGGGTCGGTCCGCTGGCCCTCGAGGATGTCCGCCTCGGTGGTCCAGCCGGCCCGGCTGGCGTCGCCGCGGTACGCCGACTCGATCAGCGCGACCAGCGCGTCGATGTCGGCCTCGGTGGCGTCGCGGAAGGTCAGACCGGTCATGGCGGTGTCGGCGTTGGCGGGGCTGTCCATTGGGATGCTTCTCCGTGTTCGGTTGCGCGGCGTGAGCATCGATGAGGGTAACCCGCCCACTAGGCTCCGCATGTATGGTCCACGTGCTGAGCAGCCGCACCCTCCTGCGCCCGACCGACCCGGAGCGCTCCCGGGCGTTCTACGGCGGGAAACTCGGGCTCCCGGTGTACAGGGAGTTCGGTACGGGACCCGATCGCGGGGTCGTGTACTTCCTCGGCGGGGGCTTCCTCGAGGTGGCCGGCCGCAGCGAGACCCCACCCTCGCCCGCCCTGAAACTGTGGCTGCAGGTACAGGACGTGGCCGCCGCACACGCGGAACTGGCCGACGCCGGGGTCACGATCGTACGGCCGCCGGTGAAGGAGCCGTGGGGTCTGATCGAGATGTGGATCGAGGACCCGGACGGCACCGAGATCGTGCTCGTGGAGGTTCCGGACGACCATCCCCTGCGGTACCGCCCGGGCACCTGATGCCGCCCCGCCAGGAGCGGGCTTAGCGTGGTGAGGGGGACATCAGTGGCGGAGGTGCCGCATGAAGCTCGACGCACCGGTGACCGGCGGGCCCTGCTGGACGGAACTGGGCACCAGCGATCTGGAGGCCGCCAAGCGGTTCTACACCGAACTGTTCGGCTGGCGGCCGGAGACGGACCCGCGGCCGGAGGCGGGCGGCTACACCATCGCGCACCTCGGCGACGCGGCGGTAGCGGCCCTCGCCCCGCTCTACCAGGAGTCGCAGCCGGTCGCCTGGAACGTGACGTTCTCGGTCGCCGACGCGGACGCCGCGGCGGAGGCGGTGCGCTCGGCCGGCGGCACGGTGCTCCTGGGGCCGATGGACGTCTTCGACGCGGGCCGTTTCACGGTCGCGGGCGACCCGGGCGGCGCCGTCTTCCAGATGTGGCAGCCGCGGGCCTTCCCCGGGGCCGGGCTGCTCAACGCGCCGGGCTCGCTCGGCTGGGTGGAACTGCTGACCCGGGTTCCCGAGCGGGTCACCGACTTCTACACGACCGTCTTCGGCTGGAGCGTGCACCCGGCCGAGCAGTACACGCAGTGGGGCGTCGAGGGCGCCGACTTCGGCGGCATGGTGACGATGGGCGACCGGTTCCCGCCCGAGGTGCCGTCGCACTGGCTGCCGTACTTCGCGGTGGAGGACGTCGACGCCACGGCACAGGTCGCGACACAGGCGGGCGCGGGCGTCCTCATGGAACCCACCTCGGTCCCGGACGGCCCGCGCATCGCCGTCCTGAAGGACCCGCAGGGCGCGGTGTTCGGCATCCATGCCGCAGGTGAGGAAGGCTAGGGTCGGTCTTCGAGCCCGGGTGCCGCTCCCGCTCGGCGGACGACGTCGAGTCGAGGGGAACGGCCGTGATCGCGAATTCCGCCGGTGTGCGCCGTCAGCCGCGCGGCGCGCCGAGCCGGCCCTCCAGCTGGACGAGCAACTCGCCGAGCAGCGTGGCGAGTTGATGCCGGTCATCGGTGTCGAGTCCGGACAGGACGGCGGTCTCGTACGACAGCTGCTCGGGCAGGACGGCGTCGACCAGCTCGCGGCCCGCCTCCGTCAGATGGACATGCGCGACTCGGCGGTCGCGGGTGTCACCGCGCCGCTCGACGAGGCCCCGCTCGGCGAGCTGCTTGATCCGCTTGGTGACCGCAGCGCCGGAGGAGAACGTCTCCCGGGCCAGCTCTCCGGGCGTCAGCTCGTGTCCCGTACGGCGCAGCGTGCCGAGGACGTCGAACTCCGGCCGGGTCAGCCCGGCGCGGCGCAGCGGGGCGTCCTCGGCCTGCTGGAGCAGGGCGGCGCAGCGGTTGACACGGCCGATGATCTCCATGGGCCCGGTGTCGATGTCGGGGCGGACGGCCCGCCACTGGCGCACGACGGCGGCAACGGTGTCACCCGTGACCGGCGCCCGTCCGGCGGCACCGCCCTGCGACCGCGTCGTCGGTCCGTTCACTGCCGTCATGTCCGTGCGCCTTCCGAGGTGTGCGGTTGCTGCCGTCATACCGTCGCGGCGAGCGTACGGTGTCCGGCCTGTTCGACGCGCAGCACCCGCTCCTCGGGCAGGGCGCGTTGCCACCACTCGCCGGCCGCGGCGTCGGCCGTGGCGCGCAGCTCCACGAGGGCTGCGGCGAGAGCGCGGCGTGCGGCTTCCAGGGTCCCCGGCTCGGCGTGCTCGGTGGCCAGGATCCAGGCCGCGCGCTCGCGGGCTCGGTCCGCGGCGGCGAGAGCGCGGTCGAGGCGATCACCGGCGCGCCGGTTGGTGACGACCCCCGATGAGGGTGTCCAGGACCCGGTCGGCCATCAGTGCGGCGGGTTCCTGGTAGCGGGCGAACTCGGTGATGAGCAGGGCCATCGGGGTCACGCAGACGCTGCCCAGCCAGTAGTTGCGGCTGATCAGCGCCTCGGCGCCGAAGTTGAAGACCAGGCCGCACAGCACCAGGGCGAGCTGGTTCAGGTGCGCGAGCGGGGCGATGGCCGCGAAGAGCAGGACGCCGAGGAGGTTGCCGATGACCCGTTGGACGCCTCGGCGCCAGGTGAGGGTGATGTTGGCCTGGTAGAGCGAGGCGGCGGTGACCAGCGCCCAGTACGGGCGGCCGACGCCGAGCGCGAGGGAGACGTATCCGGCGAGGGCGCAGCCGAGGGCGGTGCGCAGGGCGATGGGGGCGAGCGGGCCGAGAGCGTGGTGCAGGAGGCGCCGCGGGCTTGCGAGTTCGGCCTCCACACCCAGGAGCTCGTCGGCCATCCCGCCGGGGTCGTCGGGCTGCGGGACGGCCCCGGTGCCGCGCAGGTCGCGGGCCCAGGCACGCAGCCGCCGGGGGTCGGTGTCGTCGGGCGCCGCGAGCGCGACCTCGGCACGGACGACGAGCCGTGCCAGGGCGGGCCGGGATGCGGAGCCGGCGCCGGTGGACAGCAGCGACTGCCAGGCGGTGTGTATGGCGGCCGCGGCACCGGCCCGGGCGGTGGCCGCCCCGGTGTCGACGAACACGGCGGCGGCGCTCAGGGCGTGGGCGGTGGCACGGCGCTCCGGGCCGTGCGGGCGCAGCAGGCCGGGGGCCATGCCGACGATCCAGGACCAGGCACCCGCCGCGGCGGCGAGACCGAGGTGGCCGGGGACCTGCCCCAGGGTCTGCGGGGCGAACAGGGACGCCGAGCTGACGAAGGTGAAGATCACGTTGCCGGGCGGCCCGATGCGGGCCGCGTCGCAGAGAGCCTTCTGCACGGCCGCGAGGAGGGCACCCACGGTCACCAGAACCATGGCGTTCGCGGTCAGGGACGCGGCGACCAGGGCGACGGCGAGGCCGCCGAGCATGCCGAGGACGACCCGGACGAGGGTCAGGGCACGAGCGGCGTAGGGGCGGTGGTGCGCGTAGAGGGCGCACAGCGAGCCCGCCATCGTGTAGACGGCCAGGTCGAGGCGGCCGAGGACGAGCAGCGTCAGGTTCGGCGGTGCGACCGCGGCGACCACGCTCAGTGCGGGCTTGGACCAGATCTCGGAGGGCCGGCCGAGGCCAGATGGCCGGAGAGGGGCAGAGGGCGCACTCGGGGGGTTCGGGGGGTGACACTGCTCATGCGAGAAAAGTTTAGCAGGTATTTTACCAGTAAATGAATTCGACTCCGGGGACCTGGCACCGGCCTGCCGTGCGATCCCCGCGCTCCCCCCGTACCCCTGTGCGCTCGCGTGCGCACCCTGCGTCACGGGCATGCCCTCGGTGACCGTCAGAGACCGTCCAGCGGGGAGGTGCGCGGTGCACGGATCTGCTTCGCCCGGCTGGCTGCTCGTCGCGCTGTGCGCGGCGACCGGGGCCTACTGTCTGCTGCGGATGCGCAGCACCGTCGAGGAACAGCGCCGGGCCGCGGGCGGCGAGGCGCTGATGGGGTTCGGCATGGCGGTGATGGCGGTGCCCGCCGCGGTCGCCGTGCCGCCGCGCGCCGTGTGGATCGCCTACGCCGTGGTCTTCGGCGGGGCGGCCGTGCGGGCCCTGTGGGAGGCCCGGCGCGGCGCCCACCATCTGCACCATCTGATAGGCGCGTGCGCCATGGTCTACATGGCGGCGGCGATGGCCGCCTCGCCGGGACACCACACCCACGGCGGCGTATCGCCGCTGACCGGGACACTGCTGCTCTACTTCACGGTCTATGTGCTGTGGTCCGGAGTACGGCTGGTGCCGGCGGTGGCGGTGGCCACCGCCGGGGGTGCACCCGGCACGGGCTGGGGCGACCGGCCCGAACTCGCGCGCGCCTGCCGCCTGTCCATGGCGATCGCGATGCTGGCGATGCTCCTCACGCTGTGACACGGGCGCCGGCCGCATCCGATCGACCGTGGGAGACGGCACTGCGCAACCGTGGCGTGCGTCACTTTGCCGCGACAGTGCGTAGGCCGTGCCCCCGCTCGACTCATAGGCTTCGCCCCATGATGGTCCCCGCGGCACTGCTGCTGCTCGGCGCCCTGACCGCCGTCCTCGCTCCGCGGCTGCTCGCCCGGGCGGACTGGCCCGACCGCGAACCGGTGGTCGCCCTGTGGGTGTGGCAGTGCGTGGTGGCGGCGGTCCTGGTGTGCTGCGTGCTGTCGATGACGCTGAGCGCGGCCGCCGCGTGGACGGCCGTGCGGGGTCATGTGTTCGCCCCCGCGCCGCACTCGGTCGTGGCCGCCTACGCGCTGAGCACGGGGAGCCCATGGGCCGCGACGACCGCCGTGGCACTGGCGTGCGGCGGCGTGTGGAGCGCGGCGATGCTGGTCCGGGAGGTCTCCCGGGCACGGGCGCGCCGTCGGCACAGCCGCGCCGAACTCCTCGTGCGGGCCCCGTTGTTGCCCGGCGAGCAACCGCGCGGCGACCGGCTGGTGGTGCTGGAGGGGGAGCGCCCGGACGCCTGGTGGCTGCCCGGGCCGACACCCCAACTGGTCATCACCACGGCTGCGTTGCGCCGACTCAAGGGCAGACAACTGGACGCCGTGCTCGCCCATGAGCAGGGCCACGCGCGGGCCCGGCACCACTGGCTGCTGCACTCCTCGGCCGCACTGGCCAACGGGTTTCCCCAGGTGCCCGTCTTCGCCGCGTTCCGCGACGAGATGCACCGGCTGGTGGAACTCGCCGCCGACGACATGGCCTCCCGCCGCCATGGCCGCCTCACCACCGCGCTGGCGCTGGTGGAACTCAACCAGGGCCGGGGCGTGTTCGGGCCCTGCCCCACCCCGCAGGCCCATGTTCCGCAGCGTGTGCACCGCCTCCTCACCCCCCCGGACCGGCTCCCGGCGGCGCGGCGGCTGCGGCTGACGGCGACCGCGGCCCTGGTGCCGGTGATTCCGGTGCTGGTGGCGTTCGTACCAGGGCTGCGCGCACTCGGGTAGTCATGGCAGGCGCCCCGCGGCCCGGACTTGACCCATGGCCGCAGGTGTCGGCGAGGATCACGGTATGCACCCCGCGACCGTCGACTCACCGCCCCGTCCACCGAGCCCGCGGATCGGGGCACTCACCGCCGCCGCCCTCGCCGCCTCGTCGGTGGTGCTCCTGGTGCTGGTCGCCGTCTCCTGGCGTCCGCTCATGTCGCTCGACGGCGACATCGCGACGACCACGCACCGCTGGGCGGTCGAACACCGGGACATCACGCGCGTGTCCCGGGTCCTCACGGACTGGGTGTGGGACCCCCAGACCATGCGCGTTCTGTGCGCGGCCGCCGTTGTCCGGCTGTTGTGGCGGCGCAGAGCGCCCTGGCTCGCACTGTGGGTGGCGGCCACATGCGCGTTCGCCGCGCTGGCGCAGAACGCGCTCAAGGCGGCCGTCGACCGCCCGCGCCCGGTGTGGCCGAATCCCGTCGACTCCGCCCACTACGCGGCCTTCCCCTCCGGTCACGCCATGACGGCGACCGTGGTGTGCGGACTGCTGCTGTGGCTCCTGCACCGGTACGACGCCGGGCGCCTCTTGTGGCGTACGGCGCTCACGGTGGCCGTGGTCTCGGTGGTGGGCGTCGGTCTGACCCGCGTCTGGCTGGGCGTGCACTGGCCGTCGGACGTGCTGGGCGGCTGGTTGCTGGGGGCCCTGCTGGTCGCGCTCGCGGTGGCTTCGTACGAACGGTGGTGCCCAGGGGTGGAGGCGCCGCTCCGGCGCGAACGGCGTCCTTGACCGTGTGCAGCGTGTCCCGAAGGATCGGCCCATGGCGATCAAGGGCGTCCTCTTCGACTTCTCCGGGACCCTCTTCCGCATCGAGTCGACCGAGTCGTGGCTGCGCGCGGTGCTCGCGGAGGCCGACACGCCGCTACCCGAAAACGAGTTGCCACGGCTCGCGGCGCAACTGGAGGCCGCGGGCGCGCTGGCGGGCGGTTCCTCCCCCGCGGGTCCGCTGCCGGACGACCTGGCCGCGCTGTGGGCGGTGCGGGACCGCAGCGCCGAGGCGCACCGAGCCGCGTACACCGGGCTCTCCCGTCGGGTGGAACTGCCGGACGCGCGGCTGCACGACGCGCTGTACGACCGCCACATGACGCCCGCCGCCTGGCAGCCCTACCCCGACACGGTCGAGGTGCTGGCCGCGCTGCGCGAGCGCGGGGTGGCCGTCGGCGTGGTCAGCAACATCGGCTGGGACCTGCGTCCCGTCTTCCGCGAGCACGGCGTCGACCGGTACGTGGACGCGTACGTGCTGTCGTACGAACACGGCATCCAGAAGCCGGACACCCGGCTGTTCGCCCTCGCCTGCGAGGCGCTCGGCGTCGGCCCTGAGGACACGCTGATGGTCGGCGACGACCGCCGCGCCGACGGCGGCGCGGCGGACCTGGGCTGCGCGGTGCACTTCGTGGAACACCGCACGGTGACCGAGCGCCCGGACGGGCTCCGTCCCGTGCTGGACCTGATCGACTGAGCCTGGCGCGCGCCTCGGCTCTCAGCTCTCGTAGCCCTCGACCTGCGACGCCGGGCGGACCTGTGCCTCGTCCGGGTTCTCGCCGAACTCGGCCTTGGCGCGGCGCTGGCGCAGCAGGTCCCAGCACTGGTCCAGGGCGCGTTCCAGCTCGCCGAGCCGCTCCTGCTCCGTCGCGCTGTCGATCCGGCCGGACGACACCGCCTCCCGCAGGACGCGCTCCTCCTCCACCATCGCCGAAATCCTGCCCAGGATCTTGTCCTGATCCATCTCTGTCCGCCTCCTCGGTGATTGCTGCCCACTCTAGGGAGGGATCACCGGCTGTGCGACACATGTGGCGGGCGACGAGGAGTGCGCGCCTGCCCCGGACCATCCCCCGCGTGGCCCGGGGCAGGCGCCGCCCGGAGCCGGCCGGCGAGGCGCGGTTCCGGGACGCACTGAGTATAGTTGGTTGGCAGCCAGTCAACGCAGGAGTCCAGGATGTCGCCGCGCAGCGCCTCGGTCAATGAAGAATTGCGGCGGCGTTCCCGCGAGCGGCTTCTGCACGCTGCCGTGGAACTGGTCAGCGAGCGCGGCTACGACGCGACGACGCTCGGCGACATCGCGGACCGCGCCGGCTCGGCGCGGGGCCTGGTGTCGTACTACTTCCCCGGCAAGCGGCAGCTCCTCCAGTCGGCCGTGCACCGGCTGATGCACCGCACCCTGCAGGAGGCCCTGGAGCGGGAGCCGCGCACCGAGGACGGCCGGGAGCGGATGGCGCGGGCCATCGACGCGATCCTGGGCCTGACCGTGCACCATCCCGTGCTGATGCGCCAGCACATGGCGGGGATCCTGCAGGCCGAGGGGTTCGTGCAGTGCCCCGAGCAGCAGCGGCTGGCGGAACTGCTGCGGGACACGGTGGCCCGGCACGGCTCGGCGGACCCGGACACCGACTACCCGATGCTGCGGGCCCTGCTGATGGGCGCGGTCTATGCGGCGCTGGTGCCGGGCGTTCCCATGCCACGGGCCGTCCTGCGGGCCGAGTTGTTCGAGCGCTACGGCCTCGCCTGGGAGATGGGTGCGCCGCCGGCCCCCGAGGGGACCGACGAGGCGTACGACCCCGACCTGTCGCGGTTCTTCGCGACGGAGGACCGCCCACCTCGGACGAGTGGTCAGCCGAAGTAGTCCGGCTGCGTCTGGACGTTCAGCTCACGGAGCCGGACCCGTTGCGCGGGGTCCGTGCGGCGGTCGGTCAGCTTCAGGACGTCGAAACCCTTCGCGATGTCGTTCGAGTAGATGTACCCGTCGTAGTGGTACGCCGACCAGGAGCCGCCGACGGTGAGGGTGCCCGTGGAGAGCGGTCCGCGCTCGAGGTAGGCGATTTCCTCGGGGTGTGCGGAGTCGGTGAACTCCCAGACGCTGACGCCGCCCTGGTACCACGCCTGGACCATGAGGTCGCGGCCCTTGACCGGGATCAGCGACCCGTTGTGGGCAACGCAGTTCTCGGTGTCCGCCTGGTGGCGCGGGATCTTGTAGTGGCCGCGGAAGACGAGCTTGCGGCCCTCGCCCCTGCCGACGATGTCGTGGACGCCGTCCGCGCCGCGGTTCGGGCCGGTCTGCGCATTGCAGGTGGCCGCGCCGCCTCCGCCCAGCTCGTCGGTGAAGACCACCTTGTCCGCCTTCTGGTTGAAGGTGGCCGAGTGCCAGAACGCGAAGTTCACGTTGTCCTGGACCCGGTCGATGACCTTCGGATGCTCCGGGTCCTTGACGGACATCAGGATGCCGTCACCCATGCAGGCGCCCGCCGCGAGGTCCTTGGAGGGCAGCACGGTGATGTCGTGGCAGCCGGTGGTCTTGGCGACGCCGGGGTTGGTGGGTGAGCCGGGGTTGCCGCCGCCGTCCGGTCCTTCACCGGGGAAGAGCACCGGGAAGCCCACCACCGCGGCCTTCTCGGGCGCCTTGCGCGGCGCCTTGATGACCGAGATGCCGTCGTGCGGCGGTTGGCAGTCGGGGAACGTGCTGCTCGGCGAGTACGAGGAGACGTAGATGTAGACGTTGTCGCGCTTCGGTACCAGCGAGTGCGTGTGCGAGCCGCAGGCGGTCTCGACGGCCGCGACATACCTGGGGTTCGTCTTGTCGGTGATGTCGAAGACCTTCCTGCCCTCCCACGACGACTTCTCGGTCGCGGGCTGTGTGGTGCTGTTGCAACTGCTGTCGCTGCGCGAGGAGTCGGT
The DNA here is from genome assembly GCF_042891915.1 of Streptomyces sp. NPDC001848. Classification (NCBI taxonomy): domain Bacteria; kingdom Bacillati; phylum Actinomycetota; class Actinomycetes; order Kitasatosporales; family Streptomycetaceae; genus Streptomyces; species Streptomyces sp. NPDC001848. The sequence goes on from NZ_JBIATP010000005.1 coordinate 178,645, forward strand.
GGACAGGAAGAGCAGGTTGCCGGAGACGGAGACGTCGTTCTGCGAGCCCGGGCACAGGACCTGGGCGACCGTCTTCGGGGCCTTGGGGTCGGCGATGTCGAAGATGCGGAAGCCGTCGTAGTTGCCGGCGAAGGCGTATCTGCCCTGGAAGGCCAGGTCCGTGAAGCCGGGAAGCGCGTCCTTGGGGACGTTGGCCAGGTGCTGCACGTTGGTGGAGTGGACGATCTCGTCCTGGCCGGGTATCGCGCCGTCCGCGATCGCCTTCCTCGCCTGCGTCTCGGCGCTCTCGGACACCTGGCGGGAGGCCGCGGCGTCTCCGGGATCGGGGGTGGCGGCCGCGGGTTGGGCCGTGAGCAGTGCGGCCAGGAGTCCGGCCGCCGCAGCGCCGACTCCCAGGCGTCTGCGCCGGGTGGAGACACTCTCCGCCGAGGAGGCCGGCAAGCGGCGCGCGGAGGACGACACTCCGAACGCGGCGGACTTCTCCTACGCACGAATGATGATCGACCATCACCGGCAGGCGCTTGAGATGACGCAACTGGCGCCGCGGCGGGCCGAGTCGGATGCGGTGAAACGACTCGCGGAACGGATCACGGCCGCGCAGCAGCCCGAAATCGCCTCGCTGGAAGCCTGGTTGACGGCACATGCGAAAGAGGACCACGGCAGCTCGCACCAGCACGACCCGATGCCCGGCATGGCGACCGAAGCCCAGCTGAAGCGGTTGCGCGCGGCCGAGGGCAAGGCGTTCGACGAGTTGTTCCTCAAGCTGATGATCACTCATCACGGCGGCGCCGTCACGATGGCGGCGGACGTGAAGGCCGAGGGCAACAACATCCGGATCGAGGAGATGGCCGACGACGTGATCGCACAGCAGACGAGCGAGATGAGCCGCATGCGCCAGATGCTGTGAGGGGCTCGCTCGCGCGGCGTTCCCGCCCCATCAGCTCCTGATGTGACGCGGGGTCAGGAAGCCGGCGTCGCGCGCCCCGGCGATCAGTTTCAGCGAGCGGCGTCGGCTGCGCCCCGTCGCACACATGACCGCGTACACCGGATCGACGCCCTCGCCCTGGGCCGCGCGATACTCCTCCGCGACCAGGCGCCACCCCTCGACGCCACGCGGCCAGGCAGGGCGGGGCCGGTCCGCCGGTGCCCCCAGGGGCTCGTGCGGCGACCCGGAGTCCACACCGCACGCCTCGAGCAGCGGTTCCTCGATCCAGTCGGCGAGGGCCGTCAGATCGCCGAGCGACAGGGGCGGCTGGGCCCGCACCTCCTCGATCGACACGCCACCGCCCGCGACCACGGCGAGGACGTCGACCCGGCCGCCATCGGGCAGATCGAGCCGGACCGCATACCACGACGTGACGCTCCCGCGCTCCCGCACTTCCCACGCGGGCCACACCGCCACCGGCACATCCGACCGTGAACGATCGGAAAAATCCTGAAAGGACACTTCCAGCACATACGGAACGTAAATGAATGATCACATACCATGCGGAGAGCCACGCACAGAAGGAGCGCGCACCGCACCCCGTCGGCCCAGCGGCACGCCCCCTCCCCTCCTGCCGTGCGCGGTGCAATGCTGGAGCCACCAGCGATCTCCTGCGCGAAGGAGTTCCGCCGTGCTGCATGTCGCCGTCGTCGGCTCGGGTCCGAGCGGGGTCTACACCGCCCAGGGCCTGGTCCTGCAGGATCCAGGGGTACGCGTCGACGTACTCGACCGCCTGCCGTGCCCGTACGGGCTGGTGCGGTACGGCGTGGCGCCCGACCACGAGAAGATCAAGTCCCTGCAGAACAATCTGCGCACGGTCCTGGAGCACGAGCGGATCCGCTTCCTGGGCGGCGTCCAGGTGGGCGCGGGAGGGGTGCCGCCCGCCCGGCTGCGCGAGCTGTACCACGCGGTGGTCTACTGCGTGGGCGCCGCGACCGACCGGCACCTCGGCATTCAGGGCGAGGACCTGCCCGGCAGCTGGTCGGCCACCGAGTTCGTGTCCTGGTACAGCGCGCACCCGGACTCCGTGGAGGAGGGATTCCTGCACGACGCCCGGGCGGCCGTGGTGATCGGCGTCGGGAACGTCGCGGTGGACGTGACCCGGATCCTGGCCCGCGAGGTGGCGGAGCTGAGCCCCACCGACATGCCGCAGGCGGCGCTCACCGCGCTGGCCGCCGGCAAGGTCACGGAGATCCACATGGTGGGGCGGCGCGGCCCCTCCCAGGCCCGCTTCACCACCAAGGAGCTGCGCGAGCTGGGCACCCTGCCGGACACCGACGTGATCCTGGACGAGGGGGAACTGGCGCTCGACCCGGCGTACACCGATCCGTCCGGGCTGCCGGCCACCCAGCGCCGCAACGTCGAGGTGCTGCGTGGCTGGGCCGCGGCACCGCCGAGCGGTGCGGCACGGCGGATCCGGCTGCGGTTCTTCCTGCGGCCGGTGGAACTGCTCGCCGACGGGGGCCGGGTGGGCGCGGTGCGGTTCGAGCGGACGCTGCCCGACGGACGGGGCGGAGTCACGGGCAGCGGCCGGTACGAGGACATCGAGGCCCAGCTGGTGTTGCGTTCGGTGGGCTACCGCGGAGTGCCGTTGGAGGGGCTGCCGTTCGACACGGAGACCGGCACCGTGCCGCACCGGGCGGGGCGGGTGCTGCGCGACGGGCAGGTCTCCCCCGGCGAGTACGTGGCGGGGTGGATCAAGAGGGGGCCGACGGGGGTCATCGGCACGAACCGTCCCTGCGCGAAGGAGACGGTGGCCTCCTTGCTCCAGGACGCGCCCGGCCTCGCTGCCCGTCAGGTCGCGGACGACGCGCTCGCGGCCCTGCGGGCGGACGGGGTGCAGCCGGTCGAGTGGCCCGGATGGCTGGCGATCGAACGGGCGGAGGCGACCCTCGGGGCGTCACTGGGCCGGGGTGTGGTGAAACTCCCGGACTGGCAGTCACTGATGGCCGCCGCGCACGACACAATCCCGCAACACCCCTGAAATCAACAAACTGTTCAAGGAGCCTACGTTTTCCCCCATGCCCACCGTGCACCCTGTGGACGAAGTCCCCCCGATACGCCAACTCGCCGCCTACGCCCTCCAACACGTCCTCGCCATGTACGCCGGCGCCGTGGCGGTACCGCTCATCGTGGGCGGCGCCATGAAACTGCCGGCCGCCGACCTGGCCTACCTCATCACCGCCGACCTGCTGGTGTGCGGTGTCGCGACCCTGATCCAGTGCGTCGGCTTCTGGCGCTTCGGCGTACGCCTGCCGATCATGCAGGGCTGCACCTTCGCCGCCGTGTCCCCCATGGTGCTCATCGGGACGACGGGTGGCGGCCTCCGCGCCATCTACGGCTCGGTGATCGTCGCGGGCCTCGCGATCGTGCTGCTGGCGCCCGTCTTCGGCAGGCTCCTGCGCTTCTTCCCACCCCTCGTCACCGGTACGGTCATTCTGATCATCGGCCTGTCGCTGCTGCCGGTGGCCGGCAACTGGGCCGCCGGCGGCCAGGGTTCGAAGGACTTCGGGGAGCCCAGGAACCTGGCCCTCGCCGCCTTCGTCCTGCTGGTCGTACTCGCGGTCCAGCGCTTCGCGCCCGCGTTCCTGAGCCGCATCGCGGTGCTGATCGGCATCGCGGTGGGGCTGGCGGTCGCGGTGCCGTTCGGCTTCACGGACTTCGGCGGAGTGGGGGATGCCGACTGGGTCGGGATCAGCACGCCGTTCCACTTCGGTACGCCCGTCTTCCACGCCTCGGCGATCGCGTCGATGCTGGTGGTCGCACTGGTGACGATGACCGAGACCACCGGTGACCTGATCGCGGTCGGTGAGATGACCGGCCGCAGGGCCGAGCCGCGCTCCCTCGCGGACGGTCTGCGGGCCGACGGGCTCTCCACGATCCTCGGCGGGGTGTTCAACACCTTCCCGTACACGGCGTACGCCCAGAACGTCGGCCTGGTCGGCATGACCCGGGTGCGCAGCCGCTGGGTCGTGGCGGCCTCCGGCGGCATGCTCGTACTGCTGGGTCTGCTGCCCAAGCTGGGCGCGGTGGTCGCGGCCGTTCCGGCGCCGGTGCTCGGCGGGGCGGGTCTGGTGATGTTCGGGACGGTCGCCGCGAGCGGACTGCGCACGCTGGCCGGCGTGGACTTCCGGGGCAACCACAACCTGACGGTGGTGGCCGTCTCGGTGGCGGTCGGCATGCTGCCGGTCGGGGTGCCGACGGTCTACCAGAAGTTCCCGGACTGGTTCCAGACGGTGATGACCAGCGGGATCAGCGCGGGCTGCCTGACCGCGATCGTCTTGAACCTGCTCTTTAACCACCTGCCCTCGAAGGCCGGCTCAGCCGTCCCGGAGGCGGACGGCCTGACGCGCGGCGGCGGCGAGCAGGGTGTCGAGGAGGCCCGGGAAGAGATCGTCTAGGTCGTCCCGGCGCAGGCCGTTCATCTTGGCCGTGCCCCGGTAGACCTGCCGGATCACCCCGCTCTCGCGGAGCACCCGGAAGTGGTGCGTGGTGGTGGACTTGGTGACGGGCAGGTCGAAGTGCGAACAGGAGAGCTCGCCGCTGCCGGCGGCGAGCTCCCGCACGATCCGCAGCCGCATGGGGTCGGACAACGCGTGCAGCACGGCCTCCAGACGGATCTCCGCACGCTTCGGGTGCGGAAGGTCGCGACTGCCGAGTGCGGGGGCGGCGGGGGTCACAACGGCTCCAGTTCGTCCGGGGTCCGTCCGGCGGGGCGTCCGGGGGCTGCCTCCCATTGTACGAGGGTCATCGTAGTTTGACATTCGCCGTACTACGATGGCTATCGTACGAGAGTCGTTGTCGGCCCCGCACCGAATGGAGTCCGCCGTGAGCGCGCTCTTCGACCCCTTCACCCTGCGCGATGTGACGATCGCGAACCGCATCTGGATGCCTCCGATGTGCCAGTACTCGGCCGCGCCCGAGGGGCCCGCCACGAGTGCACCCACCGACTGGCACTTCGCCCACTACGCGGCGCGCGCGGCCGGCGGCACGGGACTGATCGTCGTCGAGGCGACCGCCGTCTCGCCCGAGGGCCGCATCTCCCCCTACGACCTGGGCCTGTGGAACGACACGCAGGTGGAGGCGTTCCAGCGGATCACGCGCTTCCTCAAGGAACAGGGCACCGTTCCGGCGGTCCAGCTCGCGCACGCCGGCCGTAAGGCGTCGACCGACCAGCCCTGGAAGGGCGGCGCGCCGGTGGGCCCCGACGCGTACGGCTGGCAGCCGCTCGCGCCGAGTGCCATCCCGTTCGACGCACGCCATCCCGTGCCGACCGAGCTGACCGTGGCCGGGATCCAGGAGATCGTGGAGCGGTTCGCGGACGCGGCCCGCCGCGCCCTGGCCGCCGGTTTCGAGGTCGTGGAGATCCACGGCGCGCACGGCTACCTCGTCAACGAGTTCCTCTCCCCCCACTCCAACCACCGCACGGACGCCTACGGCGGCTCCTACGAGAACCGCACCCGCTTCGCGCTCGAGGTCGTCGACGCGGTGCGGCAGGTGTGGCCGGACGACAAGCCGCTGTTCTTCCGCATCTCGGCCACCGACTGGCTGGACGAGGCCGGCTGGACGGCCGACGACACGGTCCGTTTCGCCGCCGACCTCAAGGCACACGGCGTCGACCTCCTCGATGTCTCGACCGGCGGCAACGCGGCGGGCGTCCGCATCCCGACCGGCCCCGGCTACCAGGTGCCCTTCGCCGCCCGGGTGAAGGCGGAGACCTCCCTTCCGGTGGCTGCGGTGGGGCTCATCACCGAGCCCGAGCAGGCCGAGAAGATCCTGGTCAACGGCGAGGCGGACGCGGTGCTGCTGGGCCGCGAACTGCTCCGCAACCCGTCCTTCGCCCGCCTCGCGGCCCGCGAACTGGGCGGCGAGGTGCGGATCCCGGACCAGTACCACCGGGCCGTCTGATCCGGCCCTCGCCCGCCTTCGCGGCCCTTTGAGCGCACCGGGAACATGCCCGCGGTGCTTCCGCGGGCATCGGCACATCGACGACGGACGGCTCGTGGGCGGCCGGACGGTCGGACGACGGACTGACGGTCAGCCCGTCATCCGGCCCCACAGCGGCCCGAACCGGGCCCAGGCCTCGTCCCACTGCGCCATGCGCCGACGTTCCAGGCGTTCGCGCAGGATGCGTCCGCCCACGAACGGGACCGCCGCAGCCCCGGCCCCCACCAGCACACCCACCATGGCCGCACGGACCTGCGCCTGGGACTCGGTGGCGGGCTGTGTCACCAGGGAGCCCTCACGGTCCGTCCACACGGTGACGGCCGAGCCCGTGAGGCTGCCGGCGGCCACCCGCGCTTGCCCGGCGTGCGACGAACCGTGCCTGTCCGTCCAGCGCACCTTCGCCCACACCCGCTCCGCCCCGGCGCCGGCACTCCGCTTCGGGGCGTCCTGGGTGAGCAGGGCCACGACCGGATGCCACTGGGCCCGTTCCTCGGCCAGCCCGCGCTCCACCGAGTGCGTCGCCGCCACTCCCGTCAGAACGCCGCCCACCACGGTCACGGCCCAGACCGCCAGCACCACCCAGGCCTCCAGCGCATCGCTGCGGCGCCGCAGCGGATTGCGCCGCCACCGCCACAGCCACACCCTGCGACCGCGGAACGTCATCGACGACAGCCACCCCATCGATGGCATCCTCCTCACCCATGCACGGACACCCCCCGACCGCCCTCCCATACGCGAGCGGGACCGCCGCTGCTCACCCGCGGTGAGGCGGCTCGCGGGTCCACCGCCCCCGGGCGAGGCCCCCAAGGCTCGCCTCCAGCCCGGCGGGTTCCCGCCCCGCCCTCCGAAAACACGGCTCTGACCTGCGGTGACTTTGTCCACGGGGGTGACTGTCAGTGCCGGGGTGCAGACTGGCCCATGTCTGGGACAACGGCGTTTCGGAGGTGGTCGGCATGGCCGACGTACTGCTCACCGTGGGCACACGCAAGGGACTGTTCATCGCGCGGCGACGAGGCGGCGCCTGGGAGTTCGATGACAGCCCGTACTTCAACGCACAGGCCGTGTACTCGGTGGCCATCGACACCCGCGGCGACACCCCACGCCTGCTGGCCGGAGGCGACAGCTCGCACTGGGGGCCGTCCGTCTTCCACTCCGACGACCTCGGCCGCACCTGGACCGAGCCGGCACGGCCCGCCGTCAAGTTCCCCAAGGACACCGGTGCTTCACTGGAGCGCGTCTGGCAGCTGCACCCGGCCGCCGCCGAGCCCGACGTGGTGTACGCGGGCACGGAGCCGGCCGCGCTGTACCGCTCGGAGGACCGCGGCGAGAGCTTCGAGCTGGTGCGCCCCCTGTGGGAGCACCCGACGCGCGACAAGTGGGTGCCCGGCGGCGGTGGCGAGGGCCTGCACACCGTCGTCACCGACAGGCGGGACCCGAAGGCCGTGACGGTCGCCGTGTCGACGGCCGGTGTCTTCCGCACCCGGGACGGCGGCGCGAGCTGGGAGCCGTCCAACTCCGGTGTCTCAGCTGTGTTCCTGCCCGATCCGAACCCGGAGTTCGGCCAGTGCGTCCACAAGATCGCACAGGACGCGGCGGCTCTGGACCGGCTGTATCTCCAGAACCACTGGGGGGTGTACAGAAGCGACGACGCGGGCGCCCACTGGACGGACATCGGCGAGGGCCTGCCGTCGACGTTCGGCTTCTCCGTGGCCGCCCATCCGCACCGCGGGGACACGGCGTACGTCTTCCCGATCAACGCGGACGCGGACCGGGTCCCGGCAGGCCACCGATGTCGCGTGTTCCGGACGGCGGACGCGGGCAAGACCTGGGAGCCGCTCACCGCGGGACTGCCCGCCGAGGACCACTACGGCACGGTCCTGCGGGACGCCCTGTGCACGGACGACGCGGACCCGGCGGGCGTGTACTTCGGCAACCGCAACGGCGAGGTGTACGCGTCGGCGGACGACGGTGACAGCTGGCAGCTACTCGCCTCGCATCTGCCGGACGTGCTGTGCGTAAGGGCGGCGGTGATCGCCTGATCCGACATCAATCCGCCGAGTCCGGCACCCTGTTCGTCCACAGCGCGATCATTTGCGGTCACCGATGGGTCACCGGTTGATCGCCGGTGCGGGCGCGGCAGTAGGGTGACGCCCGTGGCACCACGACCGTTGCATGAAATCGTCGAAGCAGGCTGGGCGAAGGCCCTGGAACCGGTGGCCGAGCGGATCGCCGCGATGGGGGACTTCCTGCGCGCGGAGATCGCCGCGGGGCGCACCTACCTCCCGGCGGGACCGAACGTCCTGCGGGCCTTCCAGCAGCCCTTCGACGAGGTCCGCGTCCTGATCGTCGGCCAGGATCCGTATCCCACACCGGGTCACGCGGTCGGGTTGTCGTTCTCGGTAGCTCCGGACGTGCGGCCGCTGCCGGGAAGTCTGATCAACATCTTCCGGGAGCTGAACGGCGACCTGGGCCTGCCCCAGCCGTCCAACGGCGACCTCACCCCGTGGACCAGGCAGGGCGTGCTGTTGCTCAACAGGGCACTCACCACGGCCCCGCGCCGTCCCGCGGCCCACCGCGGCAAGGGCTGGGAAGAGGTCACCGAGCAGGCGATCCGGGCACTGGCCGGGCGCGGCAAGCCGCTGGTGTCCATCCTGTGGGGCCGCGACGCGCGCAATCTGCGGCCGCTGCTGGGCGATCTCCCGGCGATCGAGTCGGCGCACCCGTCCCCGATGTCGGCGGACCGGGGCTTCTTCGGCTCACGGCCGTTCAGCCGGGCCAACGACCTGCTGATCCGGCAGGGCGGGCAGCCGGTGGACTGGCGCCTGCCGTGACGCCCTCCGGGCCGGGGCCTGTTCCGTCGGGGAACCTCCCCGGCGCGGTGCCGGAGGCCGTGCTCGCCGTGGACTGCGGGGGCTCCGGCCTGCGGGTCGCCCTCGCGCCGCGGGGCGGCCCGGCCTCGGCGGCGACGGCCCCGCTCACGTCCTGTGAGCCGGTGCGCACCGGTGCCCGGGGCATCGACGCCGGGCATCTGCTGGAACAACTCCTGCCGATGGCACGGCTGTTGCGGGCCGATGCCGGCGGTGCCGACCTGCGGGCCGTGGTGATCGGGACGGCAGGTCTGGCCACCCTGGGCGACGACCTGCGCACCCGGCTTCCCGGCGCGCTGGCCCGTGAGCTCGCTGTACGCAGGGTGGCGCTGGTCGCGGACGCCGTCACCGCCTACGCGGGCGCGCTCGACGCACGCCCGGGCGCAGTGGTGGCGGCCGGCACCGGCCTGATCGCGCTCGGCATGGATCTGACGAACTGGCGCCGGGCGGACGGCTGGGGTCATCTGCTGGGCGACTGCGGCGGCGGCGCGTGGATCGGGCGGGCGGGGCTGGAGGCGGCGCTGCGCGCGCACGACGGGCGGCCCGGCGGTTCGGGGCGTCTGCTGGCGCGAGCCGAAGCGATGTTCGGCCCGGTCACCGGACTGCCCGGCAAGGTGTACCCGCGCACCGACCGGGCCGCGGTGCTGGCCTCGTTCGCTCCCGAAGTGGCCGCCTGCGCCGTGGACGACCCGGTCGCCGCCGGCATCCTGAGGGCCGCCGCCCGGCACATGGCCGAGTCCGCGGCCGCCGTGTGTCCCACCGCGGGCGAGCCTCCTGTCGCCCTCACCGGAGGCCTGTTTCGGGTGGGCGAGCCCCTTCTGGTGCCGCTGCGGCGGGAGTTGGCGCGCCAGGTGCCGCACGCACGCCTGGTCCCCGCGGAGGGCGACCCTCTGCACGGCGCCGTCCGCATCGCGCTCGCACTCGCGAACGATTCGCTCACACTCCCTCAGGACGAACACCTGTTGCATGTCGTGACCGAAAAGAGCGACTGATCCCCCTTGCGGGCACAGGGGAGTTACGTCCTCATACGCGGCGGAAAAGTCACACCGTATCGATCACTTCTCATCCGCACGTAACTCATCAGACAAAACCGGACGGATACCGCTCACTTGCACCCTCCCCGAACAGGGGAGCCCACAAAGCCAGTAGCATGCGGCGCCATGAGTTCCCCGACTGGGCCCGCATCCGGCCTGCCTGTACGAATGCCGCGACCCCGCCAGCCCGGGCGGCACCGCCGCCCGGAACCCCTGGTGGCTCCCGAGGGCGCGCCCGCGCTCGTCCTCGCGGTGCCGGGCACGCCCAGCGCCGCCACGCGCAGCCTCGCCGAGGAGGTCGTGAGCATCGCGCGTTCCGAGCTGCCCGGCCTGGACGCGCGCATCGGCTACCTGGACGGGGACGACTCGGAGTTCCCCACGCTGAAGTCCGTGCTCACGCACACCGCCGAGGAGCGCACCGCACGCTACGAGCAGGCGGTCGCCGCCGGCCTGGAGGTCAAGGAGCCCGACGGCCCCGTGGCCGTGGTGGTGCCGCTGCTGGCCGGTCCCGACAGCGCGCTGCTGCGCCGGGTCCGCCAGGCCGTCATGGACAGCCGGGTCGCGGCCGACCTGACCGACGCCCTCGGCCCCCACCCGCTGCTCGCCGAGGCGCTGCACGTGCGCCTGTCCGAGGCCGGTCTGGCCCGTGCCGACCGCGCCCGTCTGTTCACGGTCGCGACGGCCGCGGACGGCATCATCCTCGCCTCCGTCGGCGGCGACGAGGCCGTGCAGGCGGCCGGGATCACCGGCATGCTGCTGGCCGCGCGGCTCGCCGTCCCGGTGATGGCGGCGGCGCTGGACCAGGAGGGCTCGATCGCGTCGGTCGCCGAGCAGCTGCGCTCCTCGGGCTCGCAGCAGCTGGCGCTCGCGCCGTACCTGATCGGCCCGGAGCTCGAGCCGGGGCTGCTGGAGGCGGCCGCCGAGGAAGCGGGCTGCCCCGCCGCCGAGGCGCTCGGCCCCTACCCGGCGATCGGCAAGCTCGCGCTCGGCAAGTACACGACGGCGCTGGGCATCGCCCCGCAGCAGCCGCAGGGGGCGCCGGTCCGCTGACCCAGCCGGACACCCGTACGGCGAAGGGCCCGCTCCGCCCAGGGAGCGGGCCCTCCGCCGTGTCACGGGGAAGTCGGCCGCCGCACCGCGTTGCCGGGCCGGGCAGGCGTCAGACCCGGACCGGGGACGAGCCGTGCAGCGGTACGGCCAGGGCGATCAGGGCCCGTTCCAGGCCGTGGAGGTGACTGAGGGCCTGCTCGGCGCCGGGGTGGTGGCCCGGGGCGCCCGCGGGAGAGGTCAGCGCGGGTTCGGGGACCGCTCCGAGCAGTGCCTCCACCGCGGTCTCGACGCGTCGGCACGCGTCCGTGAGGCGGGCGTCGTGCGAGGCCTCCGGGTCGGCGGCGACAGCGGCGAGGCCGCGCGTTCGACGGGCGCACTCGTCGAGCAGTGCCAGCACCTGGCGGGCCCGGGCCTTGCGTGCACGCAGCGGGTTCAGCGGATGTACCAACGGCGCGAGCGCCTGTCGCACACGCCCCAGCAGCGCTTCCAGCTCCGCCGCGCGCGACGCGGGATCCGCCTCGGGGTCGCCTGCGAGTCGCCGTGCCGCCGCCGCGGTGCAGCCGTGCACCGCGTGCACGGCCCGGCGCACCCACTGGTCGGTGACCGTGTGCGTGGTGATCGGGAGGACGAGCGCGACGGCGAGGGCCGCGCCCAGGGCCCCGACGCCCGTCTCCGCGAGGCGCAGAGCGAGCAGATCCGGGTGCAGCACGCCCAGGAGACCGTAGAGAAGGCCCGCCATCACGGTGACGAAGAACATCATCCAGCTGTAGGACGGCGCCGCCGTGTAGAAGATGCCGAACACGCAGACGGCGACGAGCCCGGCGGTGGGCGCCGGGGCACCGTGCAGCGGCACCGCGACCAGCAGCCCGGCGACGATGCCGGTGCCCGTGCCGACGACCCGCCGGAAGCCGCGCACGAGCGTCTCCCCGCGCGAGGCGGTGTTCACGAAGATCCACCAGGCGGTGCCGACGGCCCAGTACCAGCGCTCGTGGGACAGCACCTGGCCCGCGGCGACGGCGAAGGCACAGGCGGCGGTCGCCTGGAAGGCCTGGCGGGTGACGGGCCGGGCGAGGCCGCGGCCGTCGAGCGGCGCGGGCGCGGCGGGCAGCGGCGTACGGCGTTCGACGCACCACACCCCGAACCGCACCGCCGAGGCGGCGGCGAGCGCGAGCGCCACGGCCGTGTACAGCTCCGGCAGCTCGCCCGGGGCTGCGTGCAGGAACTGCGCGACGAAGAAGGTCATGAAGGCGAAGATGCCCAGTGCGTTCCCGCGTGGCCCCCAGCGGCGGGCATACACACCGGCGAAGACCACCGCGAGCCAGACCGCGTCCCGCACCGCCGGCACCGCGTGCAGGGCGGTCGCGGCCGTGAGCACCGGAAGTCCGACGGCGGGCAGCAGCGCGGTGGTGACCGCCTGACCGCGCACGGTCGGATCGGCGACCGTGAACAGTGCGAGCAGCGCGGCGAGCCCGCCGGTGACCGAGGCCGACAGCGGCAGCCCGACTGCCGCGCACAAGGTCACGGCGAGGCCGATACCGAGCACCGCGCGCAGCGAGACGCGCAGCCGGAACAGCCCCGGATCCGGAGCAGTGAACATCTTCTTCAGCTTCTTCAGCGCCGGGTTCGTCACCGTCGTCCGTCCGCCCCCACTTCTCATGCCATCGCGCCGCCAGGACATGGGAATGGCGCCGCGGGCACGGATTCCGGCTTCCTCACCGGTCCTGCGCTGCGCGGCGCCACTGATGCCCATAAGGAAAGCATCAGGAAGGCAGTGGCTCAACTGGCGCGCTGTTCACTGGGCCATTGGTACAGTCGAAGAAGATCCACTCGTACCATCGGGAGACCAACGGACCATGGCCGTGGACGGACTCGACACCCGCATCCTGCGGCTGCTGATCGAACAGCCGCGCACCAGCGTGCGTGAGTACGCGCGCATCCTCGGCATCGCCCGGGGCACCGTGCAGGCCCGCCTCGACCGTCTGGAGCGCGACGGGGTGATCACCGGCTCGGGGCCGTCCCTGTCCCCCGCCGCGCTCGGGCACCCCGTGCTGGCGTTCGTGCACATCGAGGTCACGCAGGGGCATCTGGACGACGTGGGCGACGCGCTCGCGGGTGTGCCGGAGATCGTGGAGGCCTTCTCCATCACCGGTGGCGGCGACCTGCTGACCCGGGTCGTCGCCCGCGACAACGCACACCTGGAGGACGTCATCCAAAAGCTCATCAGCCTGCCCGGGGTGGTCCGCACCCGCACGGAGGTCGCACTGCGCGAACGCGTACCGCACCGGCTGCTGCCGTTGGTGGAGTCGATCGGTCGCGCGGCGACGACCTGACTCGAAGCCGGCGCACTTCGTGACTGGCTGCCGGGCACGGCGTCCTCGTAGCCTTCTTGCGACCGGGGAGGGGTTCATGGGTTCCGAGGCCGTACTCGTCGCCAACCGTGGGGAGATCGCCGTCCGGGTGCTGCGCGCCGCCGCCGAAGTGGGCCTGCGGACGGTCGCGGTGTACGCGGACGGCGACGACGCGCACATCCGGCACGCCGACGAGACCGTGCCGGTCCCGGACTACCGGGACGCGGAGGCGCTGCTCACGGCCGCACGTTCGACCGGCTGCGCCTTGCTGCACCCGGGCTACGGATTCCTCAGCGAGGACGCGGAGTTCGCCCGCCGCTGCGCCGCCGAGCAGGTCACGTTCGTCGGGCCCTCCCCCGACGCCCTCGCCCTCTTCGGCGACAAGGCACGCGCACGTGCCTTCGCCTCGCAACTGGGTGTGCCCGTCCTGCCCGGGGGCGGAACGACCCCGGAGGAGGCCCGGGAGTTCCTCCGCGACGGCCCGCTGATGATCAAGGCGGTCGGCGGGGGCGGCGGGCGCGGTATGCGGGTGGTGCGGACGGCCGATGAGCTGGCCGGGGCGTGGGAGCGCTGCCGGTCCGAGGCCCGGCAGAGCTTCGGGTGCGACACGGTGTACGCCGAGCGGCTGCTGGAGGGCGCCCGGCACATCGAGGTGCAGGTCCTGGGCGACGCGCACGGCTCCGTCACGCACCTGTGGGAGCGGGACTGCAGCGCCCAACGCCGGCACCAGAAGCTCATCGAGATCGCACCCGCGCCCGAACTGCCGCACCGTGTACGGGCCGCGGTGGTGTCGGCCGCTCTGCGGCTGGCGCGCGCCGCGCACTACACCGGGCTCGGCACGTTCGAGTTCCTGGTGCGGGGCGAGGAGTTCCACTTCATCGAGGCCAATCCCCGGCTCCAGGTGGAGCACACGGTCACCGAGGAGGTGACGGGCGTCGATCTGGTGACCGCACAACTGCGCCTGGCGGCGGGCGAGTCGCTGGCGGCGCTGGGGCTGGCGGGACCGCCCGATCCACCGCGCGGATTCGCCGTGCAGGTCCGGGTCAACGCCGAGGTGACGGAGGCGGACGGCACGGTACGGCCGTCGTCCGGGCGGCTGACGCGCTTCGACGTGCCGACAGGCCCGGGGATCAGGGTCGACACGGCGGTCCGCGCGGGCGTAGAGGTCGGCGTGCGCTACGACGCGCTGCTCGCCAAGGTGGTGGCACACGCCCGGCACGGCGGCTGGCAGGCCGCCTGCGCCCGGGCCCGCCGCGCGCTCGGCGAGTTCGCGATCGAGGGGGTGCGCACCTCCGTCCCGCTGCTGCGGTCGGTGCTGGCGCACCCGGGGTTCTGGGCGCACACGGGCTTCGTCGAGCAGCACCTGCGAGAACTGCTGCCCGAGGAAGCGAGCGTGGCGCCCGGGTGGGCCGACGGCACGGTGGGGTCGCCGCTGAGCGGCACGGTGCTCTCGGTCGAGGTCGCGCCGGGTGACGCCGTGCGCTCCGGGCAGCAGCTGCTGGTGCTGGAGGCGATGAAGATGGAGCACGTCGTCCGCGCACCGGGCTCCGGGGTCGTCCGCAGGGTGCACGCGCGCGTGGGCGACACGGTGGCCGAGGGACGCGCCCTGGTGGAGCTGGACGTCGCAGCCGACGATCCGCACGAGGACGGCGGAGTCCCGGCGGTGGACCCGGACGCCGTGCGGCCCGACCTTGCGGAGGTGATCCGGCGGCACGCGTTCGGCCTGGACGAGCACCGCCCGGAGGCCGTCGCCAGGCGGCACGCCACCGGCCGCCGTACAGCGCGCGAGAACATCGAGGACCTGTGCGACGGGGGGTCGTTCACCGAGTTCGGCGCGCTGGCGATCGCGGCGCAGCGGCGCCGGCGCTCGCTGGAGGACCTGATCCGGGCGACTCCGGCGGACGGCATGGTCACCGGCATCGGGCGGGTCAACGGCGAGCCGTGCGTCGTCATGTCGTACGACTACACCGTCCTTGCGGGCACACAGGGACTGCAGAACCACCGCAAGACCGACCGGATGCTGCAGATCGCCGAGGAGCGGCGGCTGCCGGTGGTGCTGTTCGCGGAAGGCGGCGGGGGCCGCCCCGGTGACACGGACGGCACATCGGTCTCGGGCCTGGAGCTGACCACGTTCCACCAGATGGGCCGGCTCAGCGGTCTCGTCCCGCTGGTCGGCATCGCCTCGGGGCGCTGTTTCGCGGGCAACGCGGCCCTCCTCGGCTGCTGCGACGTGGTGATCGCCACGCCGGACGCCACGATCGGCATGGGCGGTCCGGCGATGATCGAGGGCGGCGGACTCGGCGTGTACCGGCCCGAGGAGGTGGGGCCGCTGTCGGTCCAGGAACCCAACGGAGTGGTGGACGTGGTGGCCGCCGACGAGGCCGAGGCGGTGGAGGTGGCGCGCCGCCACCTGTCCTACTTCCAGGGCCGGCGGACCGGCTGGGAGGCTCCCGACCAGCGGCTGCTGCGGCACGCCGTTCCGGAGAACCGCAGGCGGGCATACGACGTGCGCACGGTGATCGAGGCGCTGGCCGACACCGGGTCGGTACTGGAGCTGCGGCGGGCCTTCGGCGTGGGCGTGGTGACGTCCCTGGTGCGGATCGAGGGCCGCCCGATGGGTCTGATCGCGAACAATCCGGCGCACCTGGGCGGCGCCCTCGACCGGGACGCCGCGGACAAGACGGCCCGCTTCCTCCAGCTGTGCGACGCCTTCGGCCTGCCCGTCCTCTCGCTGTGCGACACGCCGGGTTTCATGGTGGGTCCGGAGGCCGAACGGACGGCGACCGTACGGCACTTCGCCCGCATGTTCGTGACGGGCGCGAACCTGCGGGTGCCGCTCGTGAGCCTGGTGCTCAGGAAGGCATACGGGCTGGGCGCGATGGCGATGATGGGCGGCTCCACGCGCGCGCCGCTCGCCTGCGCCGCCTGGCCCACGGGAGAGTTCGGTGGCATGGGCCTGGAGGGCGCGGTCCGCCTCGGCTACCGCCGGGAGCTGGCGGCGATCGCGGACCCCGAGGAGCGGGCCCGCGCGTTCGAGGAACGGGTCGCCGAACTGTACGAGCAGGGAAAGGCGGTCAATGCGGCGGCGGCCCTGGACATCGACGCGGTGATCGATCCGGCGGAGTCGCGAAGCTGGGTGCTGGCCGCGCTGGACGGCTGGGAGGGGCCCCGCCGGACGCGCGGGCGGGGCTTCGTCGACACCTGGTGAGCGCCGGACGGCTGCGCTACGACCGCCGACGGGGCTTGCCGCGCCGTGCGGCCCTGGGACCGCCGGACCCACTACGGGGACTGCGGTCGGCCGACTTGCCCGGCGCGGGCTTGCGCCGGGTCCCCGCCGCGTCGGTGCGCTGACGTTTCGCTTCGGCGGGAGCCTGTTGTGCGGGGCTGCGTCCCCGGGTGCTGTTGACCGTCCGGCCGCGCACGATCCCGATGAAGTCCTCCACCAGGTCGGTCGTCGCGTCCTCGGGCCAGGACAGAGCGACACTCGACTGGGGCGCGTCCACGACCGGGCGGTAGGTGAGGTCGCGCCGGTGGTGCAGCCGCGCCAGCGACTGGGGGACGACGAGCAGGCCCACGCCCGCCGCCACGAGTTCGATGGCGTCCTCGGTGGTGGCAGGGCGCTCGAAGGCGGGCTCGCCCGGCGGTCGCTCCCAGCCCAGGACGTCGTCGAGGGGGTGGAAGACGACCTCGTCGGCGAGGTCGTCGCAGGACACCTCGTCCACGGCCGTCATCACGTGGTCCTTGGGGACGACGACCACGG
This sequence comes from Streptomyces sp. NPDC001848, assembly GCF_042891915.1. Classification (NCBI taxonomy): domain Bacteria; kingdom Bacillati; phylum Actinomycetota; class Actinomycetes; order Kitasatosporales; family Streptomycetaceae; genus Streptomyces; species Streptomyces sp. NPDC001848. The sequence continues at coordinate 195,636 of NZ_JBIATP010000005.1, forward strand.
TGGTCTCGGTGTAGAGGGGGATCGCGCTGAAGACCGTACGGTCGACGGGCAGCCGTACGAGCCCCGCGTCCGCCTCGCCGCCGCGCAGCACCTTCGGCGCTTCGGCCGCCGGCACCTGCAGCAGGGTGAGGGGTACGTCGGGCAGGCGCTCGTTCCAGATCCGCACCCATTTGGCGGGCGTCACCCCGGGGACGTACGCGAGCCGGAAGGAGGGGGATGCATCCGTGCCTGTCACCCCGCCAGGTTACCGGGCGTGGTCAAAGGGCCCGTATCCGGCCGATAGTCTGGACAGCATGAAGTCGCAGCAGACCACCCAGACGATGAAGCCCGCCACCGCGGCGAAGAAGCTGGGTGTGTACCTCCCCGCCACCCCCGCCGAGTTCCAGGAGGGTGTCATCTCCCGGGCCGAGCTGAACGAGCTCCAGGCCAACCCGCCCGAGTGGCTGCGGGAGCTGCGACGCGACGGCCCGCACCCGCGTCCGGTGGTCGCGGCGAAGCTGGGCGTCTCCATCGCCGGCCTCGCACGCGGCGGAGTCACCGAAGCGCTCACCACGCAGCAGATCGAGGCGCTGAAGAAGGACCGTCCCGAGTGGCTGGAGAAGGAGCGCGCCACCCAGGCCGAGGTCCGCAAGGAAGCCGCGCGCATCAAGAAGCGGGACGCCGAGCGCGCCGAGCAGGCCGGTCGTCCGCGTCCCTGACGTCCGCCGGGCACCGCGCCGTGCACACGACAGCGGGGCCGGGCTGATGCCCGGCCCCGGATTTTCCCGCTCGCGGTGCCCCAGGTGTTCTAGACGTTGGGCTCCGCCGCGCTGATGTCACCGAGCGCCGACTCCGGCTGGCGCTCCACGGCCAGGTCGCCGAGGGAGATGATCCCCACCGGTTCTCCGCCCTCGACGACGGGGACGCGGCGGATGTGGTGCTCGCGCATCACCTGCACCGCGCGGTCGATGTCCTCGTCGGGGCTCAGGGTGACCAGGTCCTCACTGCACGCGCGAGCCACCGTGGTCTCCTGCGGGTCGACTCCCTCCGCGAGCGCGCGCACCACGAGGTCGCGGTCTGTGACCAGTCCACGCAGATGGTCCTCCTCGGTGACGAGGACGGCTCCGATGTCCCGGTCGCGCATGATCTGCGCCACCGTCGCCAGCGAGGTCTGCGGTTCGACCTTGACGGGCTCGGCGGTCATGATGTCGCGTACGTGCTGGGCCATCACTTGTCCCTTCTCCACAGGTCTCCCAGGCTCCAGATCTTCTGGTCCTCCCGGGTCTCCCCCGGAGCGGCGGTTCCGGTCCCCGCCGCACAGGCGCCGAGTACCCGATGGGCGTGGTCCTGCACGGCGGCGGCGCGGTCTCCCGCGCCGCGGTGGTCCGCCGGGACGGGTCCCCGTCAGGTGGCGCCGGAGCCCCCGCTGCCGAAGGAGCCGCTGGAGCCGGGGCTCCAGCGCGGGCGCTTCTGGTCCCCGCTGCGTCGGGTGCCGGAGGCGTGGAGCTCGTGCGGGGTGAGACGCTCGCTCTCGTCCTGCGCACGCGGAACCTCGTTCGGCTCCCTGACCTCCTGGGACTCCATGACGGGTCCGGAGGTCGGCCGGGTCGGCTGCTCGGAGGGGCGGGGCGGCGTCGGTTCCCGGCGGCGCACCCTGATGCCGAGGCGGACGGCCCACACCAGGGCTCCCGCGATGAGGAGACCGCCGACGAAGGCGCCGAGCACGCCCCAGGCGGCATCGGAAGCGGCCATTTGAAGAGAGATCGTCAGCATTGCCTCCGGGTACCCCGCTGCCGGGAATGAACCCTCCGGCCCCGTGTGCCTCGACGGCGCCCGGGCGGCGGACCGCCTCGCAGCGCGGGGCCGCACGGCCGCACCCTCTTCCTCCCGACCGGTTTTCACCGGCCGAGCCGGGGCACCCGCGATGCGCCCGCGTGCCGTCCGGCCCGTGCGCCGGGTGTGACGCCGCGGGCGGCGGCGCGTGGAGGAGGAAGATGACAGAACTGTCGGAATACACCGCGGACCTCCGGCGGAAGGCCACCACCCCGTCCCCTCTCGGCCGGGCGGTGCTGAACTGGATCACGACGACCGACCACAAGGTGGTCGGTCGTCTGTACATGGTCACGGCGTTCTGCTTCTTCGTCTTCGCCGGCCTGCTGGCGATGGCGATGCGGGCCGAACTGGCCCGTCCGGGAATCCAGTTCATGTCCGAGGACTTCTACAACCAGTTGTTCACGGTGCACGGCACGGTGATGATGCTGCTCTTCGCGACGCCCATGTTCGCCGGGTTCGCCAACGCGGTGATGCCGCTGCAGATCGGTGCCCCGGACGTGGCGTTCCCGCGCCTGAACGCCCTGTCGTACTGGATGTACCTGTTCGGCGGCCTGATGGTGGTGTCCGGGTTCCTGACGCCTTCCGGGGCCGCCTCGTTCGGCTGGTTCGCCTACGCCCCGCTGAACAGCGCGTACCGCACGCCCGGCGCAGGCGGGGACCTATGGACGATGGGCCTGGTGGTGACCGGTGTGTCGACGACGCTGGGCGCGGTCAACTTCATCGCCACGATCATGTGCCTGCGGGCCCCCGGCATGACGATGTTCCGGATGCCGATCTTCACCTGGAACGTCCTGTTCACCTCGATCCTGGTGCTGCCGGCGTTCCCCGTGCTCACGGCCGCGCTGCTGGCACTGGAGGCCGACCGGAAGTTCGGGGCGCATGTCTTCGACGCATCGAACGGTGGCGCCATCCTGTGGCAGCACCTGTTCTGGTTCTTCGGGCACCCCGAGGTGTACATCGTCGCACTGCCGTTCTTCGGAGTGGTCTCGGAAATCCTCCCGGTCTTCTCGCGCAAGCCGTTGTTCGGCTATCTGCCGATGATCGGCGCGACGACCGCCATCACCATGCTGTCCGCTGTGGTGTGGGCGCACCACATGTTCACCACGGGTGCCGTGCTGTTGCCGTTCTTCTCCCTGATGTCGTTCCTGATCGCGGTCCCGACGGGGATCAAGTTCTTCGCGTGGATCGGCACCATGCACCGCGGGTCGCTGTCGTTCGAGACACCGATGCTGTGGTCGCTGGGCTTTCTGGTGTCGTTCCTGCTGGGCGGCCTGAGCGGCGTGCTCCTCGCGTCGCCGCCGATCGACTTCCATGTCACCGACTCGTACTTCGTCGTGGCGCACCTGCACTACGTGCTCTTCGGCACCGTCGTCTTCGCGATGTTCGCGGGCTTCTACTTCTGGTGGCCGAAGTTCACCGGGAAGATGCTGAACGAGCGGCTCGGAAAACTGCACTTCTGGCTGCTGTTCCCCGCCTTCCAGCTCACCTTCCTGGTACAGCACTGGCTGGGCACGGAGGGCATGCCCCGCCGCTACGCCGACTACCTGCCGGCCGACGGCTTCACCCTGCTCAACACACTCTCCTCCGCGGGCGCCTTCCTGCTGGGCGTCTCCACGCTGCCGTTCCTGTACAACGTCTGGCGCACCTCGCGGTGCGGGGAACGCGTCACCGAGGACGACCCCTGGGGTTACGGCCGCTCGCTGGAGTGGGCGACGTCGTGCCCGCCGCCGCGCCACAACTTCGTGGCCCTGCCCCGGGTACGGTCCGACTCGCCCGCCTTCGAACTGCACCATCCCGAGGCCCTGCGGCAGTCCCTCGAGGAGGGAGCACGATGAAGACCGAGGCAGTGCTCTTCGGCGGCGTCGCCGTGTTCTTCGCGGGCTCCGCCGTCCTCTACGGCGCCTGGTCGAGGGATCCGGCCGGTACGGCGTGTCTGGTCATCGCCTTCGGGATGGCCGCCCTGGTCGCCTTCTTCTGCGCCGTCCAGTACCGGCGCAAGGGGCGCCGCCCCCAGGACCGCAAGGACGCCGAGGTGATGGACGCGGCCGGGCCGCTGGAGTTCTTCCCGGCCCGCAGCCCGTGGCCCGTGGTCACGGCGCTCGGTTTCGCCCTCGCCGCGACCGGTGTGGTCTTCGGGCTGTGGCTGTGCCTCATCGGCCTCGGGGTGCTGGCTCGGGGTGTTCTGGGGATGGTGTTCCAGTACGCGGCTCGCGGGAGCTGAGCGGCTTCCTCGGCGCCCCCGGCCGGAAGCCGGTCACCGGCTCGTGGCCGCTCGCGTAGCCGCCCTCCACGGTCTGCCGCACCTCCCCCGTCTCCTCGCCCTCGGCCAGGCGCTTCTGCTCCGCCTCCAGCAGGGCGTGGCACAGTCGGCGGGTGAGCAGGAAGGCGGCCACGGGCGCCACCACCACGGCGATGCGCAGGATCCAGGTCAGCGAGTTCAGCGAGATCCGGAAGGTGCCGGCCACGACGTCGTTGCCGCCGGCCAGCAGCAGGACGCCGTAGAAGGTGATCCCGGCGACGCCGAGCCCCGTGCGCACCGGGCGTTCCCGCGGCCGGTCGCACAGGTGCTGCTCCCGGTGCCGCTCCCCCGTCAGCCGCTGTTCGACGAACGGGTAGGCGTACAGGACGGCGAACAGCAGCAGGGGGAGGACGACCGCCGGCAGCAGCACGTTCCACATGATCGTGTGGCCGGCGACGGTCGTCTCCCAGCGCGGCATCAGCCGCAGCGCCCCCTCCAGGAAGCCGACGTACCAGTCGGGCTGCGAGCCGGTCGACGCCTGGTCCGGCCGGTAGGGGCCGTACGTCCACACCGGGTTGATCTGGGCGACCGAGCCGAGCAGCGCGAGCACGCCGGAGACCATGAGGGACAGGCCGATGGAGGACGCGGCGAACTGCGGGAACAGCGGCTTGCCGATGACGTTCCGGTTGGTCGCGCGCGGGCCCCTCCACTGGGTGTGCTTGAGGTGGAAGACCAGGATCAGATGCGCGGTGACCAGGGCGAGCAGGGCTCCGGGCAGCAGCAGGACGTGCACGGGGTACAGGCGGGACACGATGTCCTCGCCGGGGTACTGGGACCCGAACACGAACATGCTGACGTAGGTCCCCACGACCGGCAGGGACAGCATGATGCCCTGGGCGATGCGCAGCCCCGTACCGGAGAGCAGGTCGTCGGGGAGCGAGTAGCCCGCGAAGCCCTCGGCCAGGGCGATCAGGAACAGCGTGACACCGATGACCCAGTTGATCTCCCGCGGCCTGCGGAACGCACCGGTGAAGAAGATCCGCAGCAGGTGCAGCCCGATCGCGGAGACGAACACCAACGCCGCCCAGTGGTGCATCTGCCGGACGAGGAGGCCACCGCGCACCTCGAAGCTGATGTGCAGGGTCGAGTCGAACGCCTCCGACACCAGCGTCCCGCGCAGCGGCACGTAGGGCCCCTGGTAGACGACCTCGTGCATCACAGGCTTGAAGAAGAGCGTCAGCCACACGCCGGTCACGATCAGCACGACCAGGCTGTAGAGCGCGATCTCGCCGAGCAGGAACGACCAGTGCTCGGGGAAGGCCTTGCGCAGCAGTTGCCCGCCGCCGTCCAGCACGGGCAGCCGCCCGTCCGCCGCGTCGGCGAACCGCTCCCCGGGGCGGCGGGCCCGGGATTCCGCGGACGGGTCCGGTGGCCGGGGCTCCGCCCTCACCGTGCCTCCCCCGCCTGGTCGGCAGACCTCTCGCACCGGTCCCGGTCCACGGAACGCCTCCTTCTTCCGCCTCTCACCGACCGTTCCATGCCCTGTGTGGCCCTCGGACCACCGACGGCCCCCTCTGGCTTCATGCGGCCCGTCCTCAGGGGAAGAGCGCGATGCCGAGGACGATCAGCAGGACGATCACGACGATGATCGCCACCACGCTCCAGGACCCGCGGTACTTCGCCGGTGCCTTCTGCTTCGGCTTCCCTCCGCGGGGCCGGTCCTCCTCCAGGGTCGGGTTGGGCGGACGGTCACGCTGGTAGAACTCTTCGTCATCTCGGTGCTCGGTCATGACGACTCCTTCCCGATGTGCGCCTGTCCTTGTGGTGCCGCTGACCTTTTCCTGGCCCTGACCTGTGGTGGCCCTGGCCTTGGCGAGGTGTGGCGCTGGAGCGGGTTCCCCGTCCTGCGGCCGGGATTCCGGACAGGTCAGGCAGCCAGTGCCCCCGTGCGCAGCGCGCTGTCCCCACCACGCCACGCCTTCAGGAGGTGGGCGCCCAGCCGGTCCTCGAGGAAGCCGGTGGCTCGGATCCCGAACACGACGTCCGCCTCCAGACCGGGTTCGCTCTCCAGCAGCCCACCGATCACGTCATGGCGTACGACCTGTTCGTGCACCGCGTCCGCCACCACGTGCTCGTCGTAGAAGCGCGCGGCGGCCTGACCCGCGCCCGCCCGCCGCATGGCATCGGCCAGCCGGCGCGAGCCAGGGGAGGAGGTGACCTCGACGGCCGCGAAATGGCCGGTCAGGGCGCCGCGCAGGCTGCGGTGCAGTCCGAAGAAGGACATCAGGTTGACCGTGGCGAGCATCTCCGCGGGCGCGGCCTCCACGTAGTAGCCGTAGGCCGTGTTGAGGCCCAGGTCCTCCATCAGGTCGGCGAAGAGGCCCGCGTGGATCTCGTCGGCACGTCCCGCCCCGAACTCATCGAACTCGACGGCCACCATGGCCGCCTTGGCCCTGCCGTGCAGCCGGGGAATCACCCAGGCATGCGGGTCGGCCTCCTTGAGGTGGTACAGCGACCGCAGGGCCGCGTACTCCCTGAGGTGGCGCAGCTCGCCCCGGCTCCGCAGGAAGTGGGTGACGCTCCCGCCGTCGTCACCGACGGGTTCGACCTGGAGTTCGTCCAGGGCCTCCTGCGCGCCGGCGTCGACGGGGACGTCGGCACGCAGGGCGTCCAGGAAACGGTCCTCAAGGGCGCGGCGGAAGGTGAGGAGGGAGGGGTCCCACTCGTGGTCGTCGTCGACCCCGTCGAACCCCTGGTAGTGCAGTTCGTACAGGACGTACAACGCCAGCTGCAGGTCTTCGCCGTACGGGTCGCTGTCCGCGAGGGAGGCGAGCGACAGCGGGCTGCCCCGCTCCCGCAGCGCGCTGACCACACCGTGCGACAGCGGGCCCCGGGGCAGCGGCAGCGGAGGGCTGAACCGGCGTGGTTCACGTCGTCCGGTCGTCACGCGCCCGTCTCCTTTGTCTCCCGGTCCTGATCGTCCGGAGCCCTTCGGCACCCCGCTTGCCACTCCTCCGGTATCTCCCTCGGCCCGGCTTCCCGGTCGTACGACGCGTTCTTCCGCACGGCTTCCCGGTCGCCGGGCCTCTCCTCCCGCACGGCCTCCCCGGTCGCCCGGCGACCCTCCCGCGCGGCCTTTCGATCGTCCGGCGGCCCCTCCCGCCCGGTTTCCCGGTCGTCCGTCGGCTTCCCGCGGCGGCGATGGCTGGTGTCGCACCACGGGTAGGTGCGGCTGCGCCGGCAGGTGCAGATCGCCACCACGAACCGCCGGCTGACGGCGGTCTCACCGTCGGGGCCGGTGACCTCCACCGGGCCTTCGACCAGCAACGGGCCGTCGCGATCGGCACGGATGCGGACAACGCGTTCACTCTCGTACGGCACGGACGACCACCAGCTCTTCCACCATGTCGTCGGCGGGCAGACCCCGCTGGCGCAGCCAGGCCAGCCGGGAGCGCAGCACCCGGCCGAAGGGAACGGGAACGCGGTCCGTGACCCGGGCACTGAGCCCGGCCGCGGTGAGACGGTCCAGGGTCTCCTCCACGCCGGACAGCGCGGAATGCACCATCAGGAGCACGCCGTAGGGGCGCAGGTGCCGGGGCGCGGCATCGCAGATGCGGTTCAGGAGCAGCCGCCCGTCGTAGCCCGCGTCCCAGGCCCGGGCGGAACCACGGGGGGTACCGGCGTCCGGTGAGGGGACGTACGGCGGGTTGCTGACCACCAGGTCGAAACGGCGCCCGGGTACGGCCGCCATGAGGTCGCCCCGGCGCACGCTGATGCGCTGCCCGCTGAGCAGCGCGTTCACCCGGGCCGCCAGTACCGCCTGCCAGGAGATGTCGACGGCGGTGACGCGCGCGCCGAGCCGTGCAGCCTCCAGCGCGAGGGCTCCGTTGCCGGTGCCCAGGTCGAGGACGTCCGTCCCGGGGACAATGCTCTCCCGCCGCAGGGCGTGGGTCAGCAGCCAGGTGTCCTCCTGCGGCTGGTACACACCCGGTGGGGTCCACACGGGGGCGGGAAGGGGCGGACAGGGGGTCTCGACGGTCATCGGCTCCTCCGTGCGACTGGCAGGCAGGCGCCACCGCGCCCGCCGCGGCGCACCACGGCGGGCGCCGATCTTCTGCCTGCGCACCCCGAGTCCCCCACTGCACGTACTCGACACGTGCCCTTCTCGCCCGGGGCGTACGGCGCCCTCAGGGAGGCGCGGGGCCGGTGATCACCGCTCGGAGAACGGGACCGATGATCACCGCTCGGAGAACGGGACCGGTGATCGCCGCTTGGAGAGCCTGCGCCAGGGAAACCGTTGCCCGGTCGGGAACGCGGCGCGTTCCCCCGGCGCGGGGCTCACGCGAGGAAGCTCAACCGCACCTGACGCTGGGCGTTGTCCCGGTTGGTGTCCACCAGGCACACCGACTGCCACGTCCCCAGTTCCAGTCGACCGCCGATGACCGGCAGGGTCGCGTGGGGCGGGACAAGGGCCGGGAGGACGTGGTCGCGGCCGTGACCGGGGCTCCCGTGACGGTGCTGCCAGCGGTCGTCGGCGGGCAGGAGGGTGTGCAGGGCGGCCAGGAGATCGTCGTCGCTGCCGGCGCCCGTCTCGATGATCGCCACGCCGGCCGTGGCGTGCGGCACGAAGACGTTCAGGAGGCCGTCCCGGCCTGCCGACACTTCACGGAGGAAGGTCTCGCATTCTCGGGTGAGGTCGAACACCGTCTCGGAGGTTCCGGTGGCGATGCGCAGGACGCGGGTGTTGAAGACATCGGACATACCTCCATCCTGACCCACCCGAGCGTGCCCGCAGTCAGCCGATCGCCCCTACGACGACACATGAGGTCCACGCTCCGAGACACCGTTGACCGTCACCCTGTCATCTGGCTATTTTCAGCCGCATGTTGCGTTCAGCCCTGCTCACCACGCGCGGTCACATCGACCTGCTGCGGGTGGCCTCCGCCGCGTGTCGTCGCGGTCGCTGACGCCTTCCTTCCCTCTCTTCGGCCTACCCCTGCCCGCCTCGGCTCCGCCCTGCCCGCACGCCTGAACCCGTTGTGAGGTGGCGCCGCCGAGGCGCGTCCCCATCCGGCCGCTCTCCTCCTCATGGAGCACTCGTGAGCATCAGCCATGCCCCACCCGGCACCTCGGTGCCCGACATATCGGTGATGTCAGAGAACGGGCAGACCCCGCCCGAACTCGAACCCCTCGTCCCCTCCTCCTCTCGCCGCACACTCGTCCCCCGCTGGCTGCGCCGCACCTCCGGCCCGCTCCTGCTGCTCGCACTGTGGCAACTTCTCAGCAGCACAGGGGTGTTGCCCTCCGACGTCCTCGCCTCTCCGGGCAGGATCGCACAGGTCGCGGGCGATCTCGTCGCCGACGGATCCCTGCCCTCCGCGATGGGCACCTCCCTGCGCCGGGTCGCGGCCGGCCTGCTGCTCGGCACCGTCATCGGCACCGGACTCGCCCTCGTCTCCGGGCTGTTCCGCATCGGCGAGGACCTCGTGGACGCACCGGTCCAGATGCTGAGAACGGTCCCGTTCGTCGGCCTGATCCCGCTGTTCATCATCTGGTTCGGCATCGGCGAGGCCCCGAAGGTCGCCATCATCACCCTCGGCGTGACCTTTCCGCTCTACCTCAACGTCTACGCCGGCATCCGCGGCGTGGACGCCCAGCTGATCGAGGCCGGGGAATCGCTGGGGCTCTCCCGGTGGGGGCTCGTCCGGCACGTCGTCCTGCCGGGCGCCTTGCCCGGCGCGATGACCGGCCTGCGCTACTCCCTCGGCATCGCGTGGCTCGCTCTCGTGTTCGCCGAGCAGGTCAACGCTGACGCCGGGATCGGCTTCCTCATGGTGCAGGCGCGTGACTTCCTGCGGACCGACGTGATCGTGGTCTGCCTGATCGTCTACGCCTTCTTCGGTCTGCTCGCCGACTTCATCGTCCGCTCCCTCGAAAGGCTGCTGCTGCAATGGCGACCGACGTTCACGGGCCGGTGACGACCGGCGCCGCACAGGCCCCGGCCCCCGCCTCGGCCGTCCGCGTCGAGGGGCTCACCCGCTCCTTCGACGGGCGCGCCGTCATCGACCGACTCCAACTCGACGTGCGAGCGGGAGAGTTCGTCGCCCTGCTCGGCCGCAGCGGCTGCGGCAAGTCGACTCTGCTGCGCATCCTCGCCGGACTCGACCGTGACATCGAGGGCACCGTCCTCGTCCCCCGCCGCAAGGCCGTCGCCTTCCAGGCGCCCCGGCTGATGCCGTGGAAGAAGGTCTGGCGCAATGTGCTGCTCGGGCTGCCCGGCAAGCCCGAACGCGCCGTGGCCGAAAAGGCGTTGGACGAGGTGGGCCTGGCGCACCGCTCGGACGCCTGGCCCAAGACCCTCTCCGGTGGCGAGGCCCAGCGTGCCTCCCTGGCCCGCGCCCTGGTGCGCGAACCGGATCTGCTGCTGCTCGACGAGCCGTTCGGCGCGCTCGACGCGCTCACCCGTATCAAGGCCCAGCGCCTGGTGGGCGAGCTGTGGCAGCGACGCGGCTGTGCCGTGCTGCTGGTCACGCACGACGTCGAGGAGGCGGTGCTGCTCGCCGACCGCGTCCTGGTGATGGACGGCGGTGTCATCGGCCACGAGACGACGGTCGATCTGGACCGCCCGCGCGACATCACCGACCCCCGCTTCGCGGAGGTGCGCGCCGGACTGCTGGAACGCCTCGGCGTCGCCACGGCCGCCGAAGCGGCCTGACTCCCTCTTCCTCCTGTACCTCTCCCCTGACTCCCCTGTACACGAATGGATCCGTCATGCGACGACGCCTCCTGCCCGCCGCGCTGCTCCTGCCCTTCGCCCTGCTGCTCACCGCCTGCGGCGGGAACTCCGCGGCCGAGACATCGGCCGGCGGCCGAACCGACGGCAAGGGCTCCCTCACGCTCAGCGTCGGTGACCAGAAGGGGGGTTCCGAGGCGATACTGGACGCCGCCGGTGAGCTGAAGAACCTCGACTACAAGATCAAATGGTCCACCTTCACCTCCGGGCCACCCCTGCTGGAGGCCGTCAACGCCGGCGCCGTCGACATCGGCGGGGTCGGCAACACCCCGCCGGTCTTCGCCGCGGGTGCCAACTCGAAGATCACGGTGGTGGCCGCCTGGCACGGTACGTCCAAGGGCGATGCCATCCTCGTACCGAAGGACTCCAAGCTGACCGCTCCGCAGCAGCTCAGGGGCAGGTCCATCGCCGTGGCGCAGGGTTCCTCCGCGCACTACCAGCTCGTCGCCTCCCTGAACAAGGCGGGTCTGAATCTGAGCGACGTGAAGGTGAAGTACCTGCAGCCGGCCGACGCCCTGGCGGCCTTCACCAGCGGCAAGGTGGACGCCTGGGCGGTGTGGGACCCGTACACCTCGCAGGTGCTGCAAGGGGGGCAGGGTCGTGTCCTCACCACCGGCGAGGGCGTGACCAACGGTCTCACCTTCCAGGTGGCGGCACCGAGCGCCCTGAAGGACAAGAAGAAGACTGCGGCCATCAAGGACTACCTGGAGCGGCTGCGACGAGCCCAGGACTGGGTCTACGCGCATCCCGAGGCCTGGGCCAAGGCATGGGCGAAGGACACCGGACTGTCGTACGAGGTGGCGCTCGCCGCGGTGAAGCGCACCAACGCCTCCCGGGTCCCGGTCGCCGTGGACCACTCCCTGATCGCCTCGGAGCAGCAGATCGCGGACACCTTCACCAGCCTGAAGCTCATCCCGCGCAAGGTGAACTTCGGTGACTTCGTGGACACCGAGTTCAACGGTGACCTGCCCCCGTCCACCGCGACGCCCCGTGTCCTGAAGGAGAAGTGACACACCGAGCAGTGGCTGCGGGAACAGGGCCGGCCCCGAGGCGGGGCGGCGAGGTGACCCTGATCATGGGCATGATGGAACCTGGATGCCATACGCCGGCCGACGTTCTCCTGACGGCATGAACGCACACCGTGAGGTTCCCTATCCCGCTCCGTCTCCCTGGATCGACGGCCGCGCCGTGGAGGGTTCCGGACCGCTGATCGACGTCGTGAACCCGGCCGACGAGTCCGTGATCGCCTCCGTGCACGAGGGCACGGCCGAGGACGTGGACCATGCGGTGGACGCGGCGCTCGCCGCCTTCCCCGCATGGTCGTCGACGTCGCCGGAGGATCACATCGCCGTCGTGCGGCGCCTTGCCGACGGAATGCAGAAGCACTCCGAGGAGCTCGCGGCCACCATCACGCTGGAGATGGGGCCCCGATCAGCTTCTCGCGGCAGGCGCAGGCCGGATTCCCCGTGGCGTCGACATTCGCCGCGATCACTGCGGCTGAGAAGTACGAGTGGACGGAGGTGATCGAGAACTCACTCGTCATCCATGGGCCGATAGGCGTCGTGGGCGTCATCACCCCGTGAAACCTCCCCCATCGCCTGCGCTGGGTCTCCGATGCGGCCGGACCGATCCGCGTGCCTTCGTCGGCGGGGTCGCCGACTGGCGGGCCCGGCAGGCCGGAAGGCTTCGAGACCGGCGCCCGCCCCTCCGCGAACTCCCGGTAGCTGTCGGTGTCCTGGACCGCGCGGTTCGGGGGTTACAAACAGTCCGGCAACGGCCGGGGCCAGGATGGGCAACTGAGTGGCCTGCCGGTGCAGGATCCATACAGGCCCTCGACGGTGGCCTTCAGCTCTGCGGGCTGTCGCCCATGGCGGGCACCACGTCCATCACGGCGTCCCTGTCATGGCCTGCACCGGGCGGAGACAGCAGATCGACCACGCGCCATCCGGCCGGCGGAGCCTCGGCGACGCTCTCGCGGCGCGTGGAATTCGCCACATTTACTCCCTTCACTATGAATGAATGCATAAAAGTGTTTCTTTACAGCTGATTGCAATCCTCCGGTAGCCGGCTCCGGAGATTCAACGACCAGTGGCGTGGGAGAAGCGTTTGATCACGGTAAGTAGGCGACGCACCGAACTGATGGCTACGGCCGGCGTACTCGGCGGCGTACTCGCACTCACGGCCCTCGGCGGTACCAGCAACGCTGCCACCAGCGGCAGCACCACCGGGAGTCACCCTCAATCGCGAGCGCGGGGAGATCAGGCGGGCGCCCAGGACGCTTCTGACGCCCGAATAAAGATCACGCCCGGGCAAGGTGCCTCCGACGTCGGGATCAATGACCCCGTCAAAGTCACCGTCAGTAATGGCAAGCTCACCCAGGTGACCATGACCGCCGTCGCGACCGGTGCCGAGATTCCGGGCACCCTGTCCGCGAACGGCGCCTCCTGGAAGCCGAACGGCCGGCTGGAGCGGGCCACCAGGTATCAGATCGCCGCAGAGGCCGAGGACGCCAAGGGCCGCTCCGTCACCGGGAACGCCACGATCACCACGGTCTCCCCCGCCAACGACTTCATCGGGCACCTCTCCCCCGAGGACGGCTCGACCGTCGGCGTGGGCATGCCGGTGACGGTCGACTTCGACAAGGCGATCGGCGACAAGGCCGCCGTGGAGTCGAGGATCCAGGTCAGCTCAAGCAGCGGGCAGCGCGTCGTCGGTCACTGGTTCAACGACGACCGCCTGGACTTCCGCCCCCGGAACTACTGGAAGCCCGGCTCCACCGTCACCGTGAGGCTCACCCTCCACGGCATCCGGAAGACGGTCACGTTCAAGATCGGCCGGAGCCAGATCAGCACCGTCGACGCCAGGACGAAGCAGATGAGCGTCGTACGGGACGGCAGGACGATCAAGACCATCCCGATCTCGTCCGGCAGCCCCGAGCACCCGACGTACAACGGTCAGATGGTCATCTCCGAGAAGTTCAGGCAGATCCATATGAACGGTGCGAGCGTCGGCCTCACAAAGAAGGACGGCAAGCCCGCGTACGACATCAGTGACGTACCGCACGCCATGCGCCTGACCGCCTCGGGCACGTTCATCCACGGCAACTACTGGGGTGCCGACTCGGTCTTCGGCAAGATCAACACCAGCCATGGCTGCGTGGGCCTGAAGGACGTCAAGGGCGGCCGCGACGGCAAGCAGCCCGCTGCGTGGTTCTTCGACAACTCGATGATCGGTGACGTCGTGATCGTCAAGAACTCCGAGGACAAGACCGTGTTGGCCCCGGACAACGGGCTCAGCGACTGGAACATGCCGTGGGCCGAGTGGGTCCAGGGCAGCGCGACCAGCTGACGCCACATCGCTCCACCTGAAGCGCAGCCGGGCGAATGAACCGGAAACACAAATGCCCTGCCGCCAGGCCAGGGCGCGCCAGGCTGCGCCCCACGGCCTCACCCTGTCGGTGGCTGGATGTAGTCCTCCAGACGCGCCACCGCGAACCCCTGCTCCTGGATGCGCCTGAGCAGGTTGGCGAACATCTGCGTCATGGTGGCGCCCTTGAGTTCCGTGGGCCCGCGGAAGTGGGCGAGGATGATGTCGCCGGGGCGCAGCTTCTTGTCCGGGTTCTGGTACTGCATGTTGCGGATCTGCATGGACTCGCGCCACCAGACGATCGCCCGGGGGCCGCACTCAGCAACCGCGATCTTGGTGTTGCCGTTGTACGCCCCGTACGGCGGGCGGAACAGCAGCGGCGCGGTGCCGTACTCCTTGGTGAGCACCTTCTGGTCGCCGCACACCTCTTCCTTCTGGCGGGCCAGCGGGAGGGTGCTCATCACCGGGTGGTGCAGGGTGTGGTTCTCGATGTGGTTGCCCATCGCCTGCAGCGGCTTGAAGTATGCGTAGTCCGACTTGATGGCGTCGTTCATCAGGAACATCGTGATCGGGACTTTCAGGTCCCGCATCATCGCGATGAACTTCGGGTCCTTCTCCTGGCCGTCGTCGATGGTGACGAACACGACCTTCTGCGAGGTCGGTATGTGCGTGAAGACCGGCACCGGACCGGTGGCGGACAGTTTCACGGGCTTGTCGACCGGGGGGTTCGGCGCCGTGGGCAGCGGCGTCAGGCCCCATTTGTGCCAGGCGGCAGCGCTCGGGGCGGTGCCGCCGGGACTCCGGGGGGAAGCAGGCTGAGAAGGGGCGGTGGTCGGAGCCGACGCGCCGCTGCCGCCCGCGCTGCAGCCGCCGACTGCCAGGGTCGCCACGATCGCTCCCGTGAGCGCCCGATGGAATCCGCCGCGCCCGATGTACCGCTTCACCGTTCCTGTTCCCGTCGCTTTGCCGTCACTGCAGTGCCGTCGTCGGCTCTCCCGGAACGGTACCCCGCCGTGTGGGAGGGGGCGTTGAGCTGCGGGTAAGGATATGACTATGCGGTGCCGCGCCAACGTACCCCCGATCAGGCGAGGTCGGTGATGACGCAGTCGCAGCTCTCACACGCCCTCCGGGCGCGTTACGCCACGCCTCGGCCTGAACAACCTGTGCGGCGCCGGACCGGTCGTCAGCCGCCATCTCCACGGCGCCTCGCCCAAGGGGAGGTAGGCGCTCACGCCGCGCGGGGTGGACCTCGCCCGGACACCGGCCGCCACGCCACTCATCGGCGACCCACGCACCGACGAGAACCTGATTCTCAGCCACTTCCACCTGGCCCTGGTCAAATTGCGTACTTGCCGCTGGTCTACCGTCCCGAAGATCAGGCGGGACGTCGAGAAGAACGGGCCTCAGTTCTTCGAGCCCGGCAAGGCGCCGTTCATTCGGGCACGGACCAGCTGCTCACGCGCCGCCGGGCCACGAGGGCAGCGATCTCGTCGTCGAGCTCGCCACCGCTGCAGGCGATCAGGTCGCGGTGGAGATGGTCGAGGAGTCGGTCATGACGCCCCTGACCGTCCGACCTCACTGATCCCTCCGCGGGCCAGGGACGGCCGCACCTTCGTCGACCGGCACGCCTGCGCACCCAACTGACCTGGTGGGAAGATCCACGCCCATCGCAGGGTTGGTGGAAGCGTGAACAACACACGTGAGGTCGACGTGGTCGTCATAGGCGCTGGGCAGGCCGGCCTGTCCAGCGCCTATCACCTGCGACGCACGGGGTTCGAGCCGGAGCGCGACTTCGTGGTCCTCGATCACTCCCCCTCTCCGGGTGGCGCCTGGCAGTTCCGCTGGCCCTCACTGACCTACGGCAAGGTGCATGGAATGCACGCCCTGCCGGGCATGGAGCTGACGGACGCGGATCCGGCGCGGCCGTCCTCGGAGGTCATCGGCGCGTACTTCGACACCTACGAGCAGACCTTCGACCTGCGCGTACGGCGACCGGTGCACGTACGGGCCGTCCGGGAGGGCGCGGAGGGACGGCTGCTCGTCGAGACATCGGCCGGGACCTGGTCGACGCGGGCGTTGATCAACGCCACGGGCACCTGGGACCGGCCCTTCTGGCCGCGCTATCCCGGCCAGGAGAGCTTTCGGGGGCGGCAGCTGCATACGTCCCAGTACCCCGGGCCCGAGGAGTTCGCCGGACAGCGGGTGGTCGTCGTCGGGGGCGGCGCATCCGGCACCCAGCATCTGATGGAGATCGCCCCCTACGCCGCCGCGACCACCTGGGTGACCCGGCGTCCGCCGGTGTTCCGCGAGGGCCCGTTCAGCGAGGACGTGGGACGGGCTGCCGTGGCGCTCGTGGAGGAGCGGGTGCGGCAGGGGCTGCCGCCGAGGAGCGTGGTGTCCGTGACCGGGCTGCCGCTCAGTGACGCGGTCCGGCAGGCGATCGCCGACGGTGTCCTGGACCGGCAGCCGATGTTCGACCGGATCGTGCCGGACGGCGTGGAGTGGGACGACGGGCGGCGCGTGGAGGCCGACGTCATCCTGTGGGCGACCGGATTCCGGGCCGCGATCGACCACCTCGCGCCGCTGCGGCTGCGCGAGCCGGGCGGCGGCATCCGCGTGGACGGCACACGGGTGGTCTCCGACCCGCGGATCCACCTGGTCGGCTACGGCCCGTCGGCGAGCACGATCGGCGCCAACCGGGCGGGACGCGCGGCCGTACGGGACATCAGGCGTCTGCTGGCGGGGGAACCGGTCGCCGCGGCCTGAGGCGCACGACGCCGGACCTCAGCTGGCGGTCTCCAGTTGCGCGTCCCGCCGGACCAGGGCCGCGTACCGCCCGTCGAGCTCCAGCAGCTCCTCGTGCGTCCCGCGTTCGACCGCGCGTCCGGAGTCCAGGACGACGATCTGGTCGGCGCTGCGGATGGTGGACAGCCGGTGTGCGATGGTGAGCGTCGTGCGGTTGGCCGACAGAGCGTCGATGGCCTCCTGGACCGCGTGCTCGGTCCGCGTGTCGAGCGCGCTGGTCGCCTCGTCCAGGATGAGGACCGGCGGGTCGCGCAGGATGGTGCGGGCGATGGCGAGCCGCTGTTTCTCACCGCCCGAGAAGCGGTGGCCGCGCTCGCCGACGACCGTGTCGTACCCGTCGGGAAGGGACATGATGTGGTCGTGGATCTGGGCCGCCCCGGCCGCCGCGTACAACTCCTCGTCGGTGGCGTCCGGCTTGGCGAAGCGCAGGTTGTCGGCGACCGAGGCGTGGAAGAGGTAAGTCTCCTGGGAGACGACGCCGACCGCGCGGGCGAGCGTGTCGAAGTCCAGGTCGCGTACGTCGACGCCGTCGAGCGTGACCCGCCCACCCGTCACGTCGTAGAGCCGGGGCACCAGGTAGCCGAGCGTGGACTTCCCGGAGCCGGTGGGGCCCACCACGGCGAGGCTGCCGCCCGCCGGGACGGTGATGTCGATGTCCTTCAGGACCGGGCCGCTCTTGTCGTCGTAGTGGAACTCCACCCCCTCGAAACGGATCTCGCCCTTGACGTGGTCGAGATGGACCGGCTCGTCGGACTCGGTGATGTCGATGGGCAGGTCCAGGTACTCGAAGATGCGCTGGAAGAGCGCCAGGGAGGTCTGGATCTGGACGCCGGTGGACAGCAGGCTGACCGTCGGCCGGAACAGACCCTGCTGGAGCGAGACGAACGCGACCAGGGTGCCTGTCGAGATGGACGGGCCACCGAGTTGGAGCGCCACCCCCGCGGTCCAGTAGATGACGGCGGGCATTGCGGCCATGACGATGGTGATGACGGCCATGCGCCAGCGCCCCGCCATGTTCGACTTGACCTCTAGGTCCACCAGGCTCTCCGACTCGCGCTCGAAGGACTGGGTGAGCGAGTCGGCGCGGCCCATCGTGCGGCCGAGCAGGATGCCGCTGACGGAGAGCGACTCGGTGACGGTCGCGGCCATCGCGGCCATCTGCTTCTGGCGCTGGGTGGCTATCTTCTTGCGTTCGTTGCCCACACGCCGGCTGATCCACACGAACAGCGGCAGCAGGAGCAGCGAGACGACGGTGAGGCGCCAGTCGAGGGCGACCATGGCGACGATGGTGGCGACCACGCTGGTGAGGTTGGACACCAGGGAGGTCGCGGTGGAGGTGACCGTCGCCTGCATGCCGCCGATGTCGTTGGCGATGCGGGACTGCACCTCGCCGGTGCGGGTGCGGGTGAAGAAGGCGAGCGACATGCGCTGCAGCCGGCCGTAGACCGCGGTGCGCAGGTCGTGCATGACGCGCTGGCCGACGGTGGTGGAGATCAGGGTCTGCAGCACGCCGAAGACGCTGGTCACGACGGCGCTGAGGATCATGCCGAGGGCGAGCAGGGTCAGCAGACCGGTCCGGCCCTGCGGGATCGCCACATCCAGGGTCTCCTTCAGCAGGAAGGGCGTGGCGACGGAGACCAGCGACGAGGCGCCGACCAGCAGGCCGACGATCGCCAGCCGCCCGCCGTACGGCTTGAAGAGCCTCAGGATGCGGCGGACCTGCCGCGGCTGCTCCGGTGAGCCGCCCGGCGACGGTGTCCAGGTGGGTTGGTCGGGGTGCATGGGCTCCTACGGAGGTGAGGCGTCGGAACGAGCATCGAGATCCTAGCTCATTGTTACCTATACTCACAATGCACAAGGTCCTGATATTGTTCCCGCATGACGACCCCCGATCCGGACAGCCTGCTCGCCGAGCAGCTGCTGCGGCTCACCCGTCGGGTCCACCGCATCCAGAAGCGTCATCTGGAGCGGTGCGACCTGGGCATCACCCCGGCCCAGTCCCGGCTGCTGCGCACCCTCGCCCACTTCGGCTCACCGCCGCGCATGGCGGATATCGCCGAGCGCCTGGAGGTGGTCCCGCGGGCGGTGACGACGCTGGTCGACGGCCTGGAGGCGAGCGGCAAGGTACGCCGGGTACCGGATCCGACCAATCGGCGGGTGATCCGGATAGAGGTGACGGACGAGGGGCGCAAGGCACTGCGCGCGTTGCGCGGCGCACGCCGGTCCGCAGCCGAGGAGATTCTCGCTCCCTTGACGGACGAACAGCGTGCGGTGCTCGGCGATCTGCTCACCACACTGATCGACGGCGAAGATGTCACGCCGGCAGCAGAGCGGCACCTCGCAGCGGACCGGGAGCGCCGGTGCTGACGTCGCGCGACTGAGCCGCATGTGACGGGGCGCGGCTCCCGTCCCTGCGGCAGCCGCGCCCCGTCGTCGTCTCAGACCTCGTGTGCGGACTCCCTGACCGCGCCGGCGGCGAGGCCGACCTGGGGAGCGACGCCCGCTTCCGGCTCCTCGGCATCCACTGGGAGCGCGATCTCACCGTCCAGCACCTTCTTCGCCCGCGCGGCGTCCAGTGCGCCCTCCCAGCGGGACACCGTGAAAACGGCGACGCAGTTGCCCAGCAGGTTGGTGACGACGCGCATCGAGTCCATGATGCGGTCCACGCCCAGCAGCAGGGCGACCGCTCCGGCGGGAATCACCCCCAGGGAGGTGGCGGTCGCTGACAGCGCGAGAAAGGCCGAACCGGGCACGCCCGCCATTCCCTTGCTGGTGAGCATGAGCACCAGGACCACCGTGATCTGCTGGCTCAGGCTGAGGTGCACGCCCACCGCCTGGGCGATGAAGACGGTGCCGATGGAGAGGTAGAGGGAGGCGCCGTCGAGGTTGAAGGAGTACCCCGTGGGCAGCACCAGACCCACGGCATCCTCACGGCAGCCTGCCCGGCGCAGCTTCTGCATCATGCGCGGCATCACGGTCTCGCTGGAGGCGGTGCCGAGGGCGAGCAGCATCTCCTCCCGGGTGTAGCGGACGAACTTCCAGAGGCTGAGTCCCGTGACCAGCTTCAGCGCGACGGCGAGCACCATCAGGAAGAGCGCCGCGACCGCGTAGCACAGGACGATGAGCTTGCCGTACGTCGTGATGACGCCGAGGCCGTACTGCCCGACCAGGTGAACCATCGCGCCGAACACGGCGAGCGGCGCCAGGCGCATCACGAAGCCAACGACGGTGAAGACGACCTCCTGTGCCTGCTCGATCGCGGACAGGACCCCGGGCACCCTGGCCCGGCCGAGATGCAGCAGCGCGGCACCCACCAGGCAGGCGAGGACGAGGACCTGGAGGAGCGCGTTGTCGGCGAAGGCTCCGACGAAACTCTGCGGCAGCGCGTTCAGGACGAACTCGGTGGTCGAGGGCAGGGAACCCCCGCCCGTCTGCTTGTCCACCGCGGAGGCGTCGAGCTTGGAGGCGTCGATGTGCATACCGGAACCGGGCCCGACGAGGTTGGCCGCGCCCAGGCCGATGAGCAGCGCGGCCGTGGAGGCGACCTCGAACCAGATCAGGGCCTTGAGCCCGATCCGCCCGAACGCCTTCAGATCACCGGCCTTGGCGATGCCGACGACGACCACGCAGAACACGAGCGGCGAGATGACCGCCTTGATGAGGCGGACGAAACCGTCGCCGAGCGGCTGGAACACCGTGGCCGAGTAGGGCCAGAGTTTTCCGACGACGATGCCGAGCACGAGCGCGCAGGCGACCTGCGCGAACAGAGAGGTACGCAGTATGCGTGCGACACGTCGCGACAGGGACGGGACAGTCGGCGGCACGGGCACTCCTGGAAGGGGACGCGGACAGACAGAAACCCCGAAGGTGACTTCTGCGATACGGAAAGTAGCTTCCGCACCGATCACTTTCGGGGTGTTGTTGATCGCGCCTGAGACCTCCGTGTCACATCCGTGTAAAACGACGACGGGTCGCGCGCGTCCCATCGGCGGTGACGACTCGTCGTCCGTGGGGGCTCACCTGTCCGGAATGCCGCCTCACTCGGCGTCAGGCGGTTCCTCCGGTTGCTCCCAGGTCTTCAGATGCGCCCTGTCCCCCATCACCACCACGGGCTCCTGCTCCGGATCGAGCGCGCGCAGCAGGTGCCTCATTCCGGATTCGGGGACCGTGACACAGGCCAACGTGCCGTCTTCGTGGTCCACGTGCAGCCAGATGCCGCCGCCCTTCTCCTCACCCTCGGGGCGGCTCGGATCATGGGGCGGGGTGCCCCTGAGCCGGTTGTAGTCGATGGCGATGACGTAGTCGAAAGCGTTCCGGTGCGACTCGTCCCAGCCCTTCGGCAGTTCATAGGACTCTCCCTGGCTGTAGGGGAGTTTCGAGCCCGGATCGTCGAGGAGACCGCCGGCGTCGCTGAGCGTGAACACGCCGACCGGACTACGCAGATCACCCAGATGGTGATCCGTCGTCCAGCCCGCCTTCCCGTTGTGCCCACGCCAGCGGCCCGACTCCTTCCAGGACGAGCCCTCCTTCAGGTAGAGCACGATCGTGGAGTCCGGGGAGTCCTCGTCGTCGCCGTAGACCGCCACGACCTGGCGCGATCCGTAGGGGATCCGTCTGTGCAGCCCGTCGCCGACACCCGGAATGCGGCTGGGCCCGGGCGCGGGTGCAGGTGTCCTCCCGGTCCCGTTCCCAGGGGCGCCGTGAAGGGTGCGGCCGCCTCCCGCCGGACCGGGGCCCTTCGCCCCGCGCATCTCGCCGGCCGAACTGCCGCACCCCGGTACGGAGATCAGCAGTACACCGCAGGTCACTGCCACCGCCCACTTGTCCACTGTCGCACCGTGCACACCATTTGTTCGCATATGTCATATCGTCACACCTCTTTCCATGCGGTTCCGTCCGGATGTCCGCCATTCGGCCCCGCACAGCGACAGGGCCGGTTCTCGCCGCCCAGGCCGGAAAACCGTTTGCCTTCGAGCGCGTTCCGACGCGAGGCTGTCACGGCTTGTCACGGGCAGGCTCGGGTCCTCAAGGACGCTGCCCCGGCCTGCCCCGCCACCCGATTCAGCTGACACGA
Organism: Streptomyces sp. NPDC001848; assembly: GCF_042891915.1. Taxonomy (NCBI): domain Bacteria; kingdom Bacillati; phylum Actinomycetota; class Actinomycetes; order Kitasatosporales; family Streptomycetaceae; genus Streptomyces; species Streptomyces sp. NPDC001848. The sequence continues at coordinate 217,725 of NZ_JBIATP010000005.1, forward strand.
GCCACTGGGACGTCATGCAGATCCACGACCTTCCGTATCCCGACCCTGGTGTGCCGGACGCACGCTCGGGTCCCCGATTCCTGTGGTGGCTCGGCCGGAACCAACTGGGCGGGCAACTGAAGTCCCTGGCGTGGGGACTGCTGCACTTCCTGTCCGTCTGCGGGCTGCCGTTCTGCGTGGGTCTCGCCGTCCAGGCCGTCATCGACCGGTCGGGCGCACGGCTCGCACTGACGGGCGGTCTGCTCCTGTTGTGCGGCGCCGGCATCGCGCTCGGCGACACCATGCTGCACCGCACCGCGGTCACCAACTGGATCACCGCCGCCGCGCGGGTCCAGCAGCTCCTGGCGCGCAGGACGGCCCTGCTCGGCTCCGCCCTGACCCGGCGGGTGGCGGCCGGCGAGGTCGTCGCGGTCTCCACCGGTGACGTCGAGAAAATCGGCTGGTTCGTGGAGGCCGTCTCGCGATTCAGTGCGGCCGCGCTCACCGTTGTCACCGTCTGCGTCACGCTCGTCGTCTACCAGCCGGCGCTCGGCGTCATCGTGGCGGTGGGCGTGCCGGCGCTGGCGCTCACCGTGCTGCCGCTGCTGCCCCGGGCGACCCGGCGCGCCGACGTCCAGCGCGAGAAGGCGGGCCGTGCCACCGAGCTGGCCTCGGACACCGTCGCGGGCCTGAGGGTGCTGCGCGGCATCGGCGGCGAGGAGCTGTTCCTGGAGCGCTACCGCCGGGCCTCCCAGGAGGTCCGCACCGCGGCCGTGCGCAGCGCCCGTATGTGGTCGCTGATCGCGGCGATCCAGGTGCTGATGCCGGGGCTGCTGTTGATCGCGCTCGTCTGGCGCGGTGTCCAGCTGGCCCATGAGGGGCGGATCGCGGTCGGTGAGCTCGTGACCGTGTACAGCGCCGTCATGCTGCTCACCTACCCGCTGCAGCACTTCGAGGAGATCGCCATGGCGTACTCCTTCTCCCGGCCGTCGGCCCGGCGCGCGGCCCGGGTGCTGTCCCTGGAGCGTGCCACGGACGCCGCGGGCTCCCGCGAGGCGAGCCTGCCGGCCGGGGACCTGTACGACCCGCGGACGGGCCTGCTGGCGCCTGCGGGACGGTTCACCGCCGTGGTCTGCGGCGACCCGGACGCGGCGGGGGTGCTGGCCGAACGGCTGGGCGGACACCCCGCGGAGGAGGACACCTCGGCGCTGCTGGGCGGCGTCCCGCTGGACGAGCTGCCGCTCGAAAGCGCCCGCACCGCCGTCCTCGTCCAGGACAAGGATCCGGTGCTGCTGTCCGGCTCGCTGCGCGACCTGCTCGACGTTCCCGCATCCGGTGAGGTCGGCGCGGAGGAGGCGCTCGCCGCGGCGCAGTGCGGTGATGTCCTGGACGCCCTCATGGAGGGCTCCCCGGACACCGACGACCCGATGAACGCGCGGATCACCGAGCGCGGCCGCTCCCTGTCCGGCGGCCAGCGCCAGCGGCTGGCCCTGGCCCGGTCGCTCATCACGGACCCCCAGGTGCTGGTCCTGGACGAGCCCACGTCCGCCGTCGACTCGCACACCGAGGCACGGATCGCCGAGGGGATCCGCCGCCTGCGGGCGGGCCGCACGACGGTCGTGTTCACCTCCTCGCCCCTTCTTCTGGACCGAGCGGACCGGGTGGTGCTGGTGCACGAGGGAGAGGTGGCGGCGGTCGGCCTGCACCGCGACCTGGTGCACACCGAACCCAGGTACCGCTCGGTCGTCACCCGCGAGACCGACGACGAGGCCGCCGCGCGCGGCGACGTCCTGGCCGAACTGCGCCAGATGGAAGAGATCGAGGAGACCGCATGATCGGCGTGGCGCCACCGGCGTACGACCCGGCAGCTCCGACGACGGCGACCACGCTGCCCGTCGGCGGCCCCGCGACCGTACGCGCCTACGCGGCCGAACTGTTCCGCCGGCACCGCCGCCCCTTCCTGCTGCTCATCGCCGTGAACACGGTCTCCGTGGTCGCCTCGATGGCCGGCCCCTACCTGCTGGGCGGACTCGTGGAACGCGTCTCGGACGGCGCCCGGGAACTCCATCTGGAACGCACCGTCGCGCTCTTCGTCCTCGCCCTCGTCGTCCAGGCCGTCTTCGTCCGCCTGGTGCGGCTGCGCGGCGCCGTGCTCGGCGAGCGGATGCTGGCCGACCTGCGCGAGGACTTCCTCGTGCGGTCGGTCAGGCTGCCGCCGGGCGTCCTGGAGCGGGCCGGGACCGGTGATCTGCTGTCCCGGATCACCACGGACATCGACCGGCTCGCCAACGCGATGCGCGAGGCCGTGCCGCAGCTCGCCATCGGCGTGGTGTGGGCCGTGCTCCTGCTCGGCGGCCTCACCGTCACGGCCCCGCCGCTGGCACCGGCCGTGCTCGTCGCGGTACCTCTGCTGGTGATCGGCTGCCGCTGGTACTTCAAGCGCGCTCCGTCCGCCTACCGCTCCGAGGCCGCCGGGTACGCCGCCGTGGCCGCGGTCCTCGCCGAGACCGTGGACGCCGGACGCACCGTCGAGGCCCACCGCCTCGGCGACCGGCGCATCGAGCTGTCGGACCGGCGCGTCAAGGAGTGGACCGCCTGGGAGCGCTACACCCTGTGGCTGCGGTCGGTCCTCTTTCCGGTCATCAACGTCACCCATGTCACCGTCCTGTCCTCGGTCCTGTTGATCGGCGGGGTGTTCGTCCTGCAGGGCTGGATCGGCATAGGGCAGCTGACGACCGGCGCGCTCATCGCTCAGATGCTCGTCGACCCGGTGGGACTGATCCTGCGCTGGTACGACGAGCTGCAGGTGGCCCAGGTGTCGCTGGCACGGCTCGTCGGGGTCCGCGAGATCGAGCCGGACGCGGGCGACGCCTCCCTGGCCCCCGACGGCCGTGACGTGGCCGCCGAGGAGGTGCGTTTCGGCTACCGCGCGGGAGTCGACGTGCTGCACAAGGTCAGCCTGGAGGTGGCGCCCGGCACCCGCCTCGCCCTGGTCGGCCCGTCCGGTGCGGGCAAGTCGACGCTGGGCCGGCTGCTCGCCGGGATCTACGCGCCCCGGGGCGGCCGCGTCACCCTGGGCGGCGCGGAACTGTCCCGAATGTCCGCCGAGCGCGTGCGCTCGCATGTGGCCCTGGTCAACCAGGAACACCACGTCTTCGTGGGCTCCCTGCGCGACAACCTGCTGCTGGCCCGGACGGACGCCGTCGACGCCGAGCTGTGGGCCGCCCTCGGCGCCGTGGACGCGGACGGCTGGGCGCGGGCCCTGGACGACGGCCTGGACACCGAGGTGGGCTCCGGTGGTCTGGCGCTCACCCCGGCGCAGGCGCAGCAGATCGCGCTGGCCCGGCTGGTGCTCGCCGACCCGCACACCCTGGTCCTGGATGAGGCGACCTCCCTGCTCGACCCGCGCGCGGCCCGCCATCTGGAGCGCTCCCTGGCCCGAGTGCTGGACGGTCGCACGGTCGTCGCCATCGCGCATCGACTGCACACGGCCCACGACGCCGACGTCATCGCGGTCGTCGAGAACGGGCGGATCAGCGAGTTGGGCAGCCACGAGGAGCTGGTCGCCGCCGACGGGGCGTACGCGGCGCTGTGGCGCTCCTGGCACGGGTGACCTCGGGCAGCCGCCGGGGGTGGTCGGGGTCGGCGGCCCGGGATCGGGGATCCGGGCGGGCAGTCGGCCGCCCGGACCGCAACCGCTGCCGCCGCGGCTGCCGCCGGTCCGCCCCGCTTACAGACGCCGGCCCCGGCCTTGCCCGGCCCGCGCCCGGCTGCCGTTGCGCGGTGCCGACGGGCGGTGGAAGGCTGGAGGTGCACCGGCCGGGGGGACGTCCCGGAGCCATCCGGCCATGGAGGGCGCGGCCCGCTCCGAGGTGGTCCCCCGCGTCCGACACGCGTGCATGGCGGCAATCGGTTCCGTCCCACCACGTGGAGGTATCTGTGGACAGCACCGAGGGATGGGGTGACGACGTCTACCAGCCCGACGGATCCGAGGTGCAGGACGACGCGGGGCTGCTCGACGCCGAGGACACCCTGGAGAGCGACGGGGTCACCAACCCGCTCGACCGGGGCTGGTCTCCGCCCGAGCGGCCGTGGGCGGTGGAGCACGTGGGCGTGACCGCGGCCGAGGGGCATCACGGCGAGACCCTGGACCAGCGACTCGCCGAGGAGATCCCGGACATCGCGGTCCCGGACGACGACGGCATCGGGGACTGGCCCGACGGCGACGGGGAGCCCCTGGACAACGAGGTCGGCGACGCGCGCTCCGGCCGTCTCGTCGCGCCGGACGAAGGGGCGCACGAGGACGAGGAGAACGGTCTGGTCGCCACCGACGTCGGCATCGACGGCGCGGCGGCCTCGGCCGAGGAGGCTGCCGTGCACATCGTCGACGAGGACACACTGCCCGGCTGACGCCACCCGTCGCCCACCACGTAAGGAGACCCCATGCCGCCGGACAAGCACCCCGACTACCACCCCGTCGTCTTCCGCGACCGCGCCGCCGGCTACGCCTTCCTCACCCGCTCCACCGCGACCAGCGACCAGACCATCGAGTGGGACGACGGGACGACGTATCCGGTGGTGGATGTCGAGATCTCCTCCGAAAGCCACCCCTTCTACACGGGCAAGGCCCGCACGGTGGACACGGAGGGGCGCATCGCGCGCTTCGAGCGGCGCTACGGCACGGGACAGGCAGCCGACGACGACCCCGGCCAGTAGACTGCCGCACCCGTCGAGGGGCCGTCGTCCTTCGGCCGCCCTCAGATGACGTTGAGCGCCGCCGCGCAGCCCACCCCGCCCAGCAGCATGAACGCCGGCATCAGCACCTTCAGCTCGACCCAGCTGCCCGCCCGGAACCGCAGCGGTTTCGGCGTGCCCAGCGGGTACCAGCGCTTGCGGCCCACGGGTATCGGCCAGAGGATCGGGCAGCCCGAGACGGTCAGCGCGTCCCCGATGTCGTGCACCAGGGCGCCGAGGACGATCGGCAGACCGAGCCACAGGTAGTGCTGGCCCGGCGCCGTGAACAGCCAGTCGGCACCATTGCCCGGTTTGTCGAGTATGCCGGCCAGAATCCACGCGCTCGTGGCGGCCAGCAGCCACACCAGCACGTCGCTGCTCGAACCACGCGCCGCCCGCCACAGCAGTCCCTCGATGGCCAGCACCATGTGCGCGAAAAGGATGGCCAGCACCGCCCAGCGGCCGCCCGTGACGGCCGCCACGGACGCGCCCGCTCCGATCAGCACCGCCCACAGCCAGGTGTGCGTGAGCGTGCGGTGACCGCCCGACCGGCGAGGGTCGCCCGACTTCCTGGTCGCCTTGTAGACGGCGTACGACAGCTTGTCGACGATCTCGCACAGCCAGCGGGAGAGGGGTCCGAAGGCCCGCGAGATGGTGGCCGCCTTGTGATCCAGATCCGGGGCCAGGGCGGCACCCGCGCAGATCAGCGCACCGACGAGAAGGACTGGCCAGGGCATCGGGTGACCCGCCGCTGCGGCGGCCGCCCCCACGCCGAGCCAGGCTGCGGCTCCCGACAGTGAGTGTGCTGGTCCCATCATGGCCGCATCCCGCCCCATTCCTCTTGTAGCGCTGTCCAGTTGTCCGTGTGCGCTGACGTACTTTCGGCGCCACAGCGTAGCGTTCATGATCTTCGGGTCGGCGGCCGATTCCCCCATCTGTTGCGAGGGCAGGCAAGATGGGATCGTGACCCTCATCGATCAGCTCCCGCAGACCGCAGACCCCGACGCCCTCTACGAAGCCTTCGAGTCGTGGGCCGGGGAGCGCGGGCTCACCCTCTATCCGCACCAGGAGGAGGCGCTGATCGAGGTGGTCTCGGGAGCGAACGTGATCGTGTCCACCCCCACCGGCTCCGGCAAGAGCATGATCGCGGCGGGTGCGCACTTCGCGGCGCTGGCCCGGGACGAGGTCACCTTCTACACCGCGCCGATCAAGGCTCTCGTCTCGGAGAAGTTCTTCGAGCTGTGCAAGCTCTTCGGCACCGAGAACGTCGGCATGCTCACCGGTGACGCCTCCGTCAACGCCGACGCGCCGGTGATCTGCTGCACCGCCGAGGTCCTGGCGTCGATCGCGCTGCGCGACGGCAGGCAGGCCGACGTCGGCCAGGTCGTGATGGACGAGTTCCACTTCTACGCCGAGGGCGATCGCGGCTGGGCGTGGCAGATCCCGATCCTGGAGCTGCCGCAGGCGCAGTTCATCCTGATGTCGGCGACGCTCGGCGACGTCTCGATGTTCGAGAAGGACCTGACCCGCCGCACCGGTCGCCCCACGGCGGTGGTGCGCTCGGCGACCCGTCCGGTGCCGCTCTCCTACGAGTACCGGCGCACCCCGCTCACCGAGACGCTCACCGAACTGCTGGAGACCCGGCAGGCCCCTGTCTACATCGTCCACTTCACCCAGGCGCAGGCCGTGGAACGGGCCCAGGCGCTGATGAGCATCAACATGTGCTCGCGGGAGGAGAAGGACCAGATCGCCGAACTGATCGGCAACTTCCGCTTCACCACGAAGTTCGGCCGCAACCTCTCCCGTTACGTGCGGCATGGCATCGGCGTCCACCACGCCGGCATGCTGCCGAAGTACCGCCGCCTGGTGGAGAAGTTGGCCCAGGCCGGTCTGCTGAAGGTGATCTGCGGCACGGACACCCTCGGTGTCGGCGTCAACGTCCCCATCCGCACCGTGCTCTTCACGGCCCTGACCAAGTACGACGGCAACCGGGTGCGCACCCTGCGTGCCCGGGAGTTCCACCAGATCGCGGGCCGCGCCGGGCGGGCCGGCTTCGACACCGCAGGCCTGGTCGTGGCGCAGGCGCCGGAGCACGTCATCGAGAACGAGAAGGCGCTGGCGAAGGCCGGGGACGATCCGAAGAAGCGTCGCAAGGTGGTGCGCAAGAAGGCGCCGGAGGGCTTCGTCGGCTGGACGGAGAACACCTTCGAGAAGCTGATCGCCTCCGAGCCTGAGCCGCTCACCTCCCGCTTCCGGGTCACGCACACGATGCTGCTGTCGGTGATCGCCCGCCCGGGCAACGCCTTCGAGGCGATGCGCCATCTGCTGGAGGACAACCACGAGCCGCGCAAGCAGCAGCTGCGGCACATCCGGCGGGCCATCGCGATCTACCGCTCGCTGCTGGACGGTGGCATCGTCGAGAAACTCGACGAGCCGGACGCCACCGGCCGTATCGTGCGCCTCACGGTCGACCTCCAGCAGGACTTCGCGCTCAACCAGCCGCTGTCCACCTTCGCGCTGGCCGCGTTCGAGCTCCTCGACCCCGAGTCCCCGTCCTACGCCCTGGACATGGTCTCCGTCGTCGAATCCACGCTGGACGACCCGCGTCAGATCCTCATCGCCCAGCAGAACAAGGCGCGCGGTGAGGCCGTGGCCGCGATGAAGGCGGACGGTGTCGACTACGAGGAGCGCATGGAGCGGCTCCAGGACGTCACCTACCCCAAGCCGCTGGAGGAGCTGCTCTTCCAGGCGTACAACACCTACCGCAAGAGCCACCCATGGGTCGGCGACCATCCACTCTCGCCGAAGTCCGTCATCCGCGACATGTACGAACGCGCGTTGTCCTTCACGGAGTTCGTCTCGTTCTACGAGCTGGCCCGCACCGAGGGCATCGTGCTGCGCTACCTGGCCAGTGCCTACAAAGCCCTCGATCACACCGTCCCGGACGACCTGAAGTCGGACGATCTGGAGGACCTGATCGCCTGGCTCGGCGAGATGGTGCGCCAGGTCGACTCCAGCCTGCTGGACGAGTGGGAGCAGCTGGCCAATCCGGAGGAGATGACGGCCGAGGAGGCCCAGGAGAAGGCCGACGAGGTGAAACCGGTCACCGCGAACGCGCGCGCCTTCCGGGTGCTGGTCCGCAACGCCATGTTCCGCCGCGTGGAGCTCGCCGCGCTCGACCAGATCGAGGAGCTCGGCGAGATGGACGCCGAGTCCGGCTGGGACGCCGAGGCGTGGGGCGCGGCCATGGACAAGTACTGGGACGAGTACGACGAACTCGGCACCGGCCCCGACGCCCGTGGCCCGAAGCTGCTGATCATCGAAGAGGAGCCGGAGAACGCGCTGTGGCGGGTCCGCCAGATCTTCGCCGACCCCAACGGCGACCACGACTGGGGCATCAGCGCCGAGATCGACCTCGCGGCCTCCGACGCGGAGGGCCGAGCCGTCGTCCGGGTCACCGACGTCGGCCAGCTGTGAGCACAGGAGCACACCACTCATGACGAACCCAGCCGAGAGGCTCGTCGACCTGCTCGACCTGGAGCGGATCGAGGTCAACATCTTCCGTGGCCGCAGCCCGCAGGAGTCCTTGCAGCGGGTCTTCGGCGGGCAGGTGGCCGGCCAGGCGCTGGTCGCCGCCGGCCGCACCACGGACGGCGAACGACCGGTGCACTCCCTGCACGCGTACTTCCTGCGCCCGGGCATACCGGGCGTGCCCATCGTGTACCAGGTCGAACGGGTCCGTGACGGAAGGTCCTTCACAACTCGGCGGGTCACGGCCGTGCAGCAGGGCCGCACCATCTTCAATCTGACCGCCTCCTTTCACAAGCCTGAAGAGGGGAGCTTCGAACACCAGCTGCCGCCGGCCCGCGAGGTGCCGGATCCTGAGTCGCTGCCGACGGTGGCGCAGGAGGTCAAGGAGCATCTGGGCGCGCTGCCCGAGGCGCTGGAACGGATGGCTCGGCGTCAGCCGTTCGACATCCGCTATGTGGACCGGCTGCGCTGGAGCGCCGACGACGTCAAGGGCGCCGAGCCGCGCAGCGCGGTGTGGATGCGTGCCGTGGGCCCGCTCGGGGACGACCCGCTCGTGCACACCTGTGCGCTGACGTACGCGAGCGACATGACCCTTCTGGACGCCGTACGTATCCCCGTGGAACCGCTCTGGGGGCCGCGGGGCTTCGACATGGCGTCGCTGGACCACGCGATGTGGTTCCACCGGCCGTTCCGCGCGGACGAGTGGTTCCTGTACGACCAGGAGTCCCCGATCGCGGTGGGTGGCCGGGGCCTTGCCCGGGGCCGCATCTACGACGTCGAGGGCCGCCTGCTCGTCTCGGTCGTCCAGGAGGGACTATTCCGTCGGCTCGAGCGGTGAAATGGCGCGTGCCGCACACCGGCGTCGGCCGGTCGGCGCGCGGCGACGGTCACGGGTTTCTGCGGCGCAGCCACCCGAGCACGCCTCGCGACGGCGTCGGTTCGTGGCGCTCGGCCGCCGCCTTCCGGCCGGGCGCGGTCCCGGTGTGGGTCACAGGCTCGACCCGGACGGCCGTCTTGGTGAGGCAGGCGGTCCGGCACACGTCCGTGGCCCGGTGCACGGTCGTGTTTCCACAGACCGTCGCGGCCCTGCCCCCGCGGACCGGTGCGGTACGGTGTGCGGTCCCGGGCCGGCGTTCGTCGTCGGGGACTCCCGGTGACAGCCGCGCCGCAGGCCGCTGCCGCCGCGCCTCGACCAGCGCCTGTCCCAGATCGGCCCGGAGCCAGCCGACCTCGTCGGGGTCGTCCGCGACCATGATGCGCGCGGCGACCCGGGCCGCGGATGAGTCGGGCGGCCACTGCACGGACTGGGCGGGCCGCAGACGGTACAGCTCGGCGCGCTCGTACGAATCGGGGACGACATCCGCCACGTGTGCCGGGTCCAGCAGGGACGCCACCACGGCGGCCTTCGCCCACGGGTCGTCCGTCAGCCGCAGCCGGAATCCGAGGTGGCGCCCACGCCAGTTACGGGGGCGCAGGTCCAGCCCCGCATCCAACTGGTCACGCAGACCCTCCGGAGTCCGGCCGGTGAGCAGCCGCGCGTTCGCCTCTCCGGACGCGAACTGCTTGACCTCCTCGGCCAGATACAGCCACACCACGGCACGGTAGCGGTTCAGATACCACTTCACCGGCACGATCAGGCCCAGGCGTGCGAACCGAGTGAACCGGGCGGGCGCCACGTCCATCAGGGCCGCACCGTCCCTGGTGCCCACCGTCGCGACCCGTTCCCGGAGGGTCTCGGGGAAACCGTCCTCGCATCGCACGCGGTCGATTTCGGCGCGCGTGACGCGGCGGCCCCCTCCCCTGTCGTCGGGAACCGTCCGCACACAGCCGAGCTGGACGGCGAGATCCAACTCACCGCGCTTGAGGTCCAGTTCTCGTGCGGCGCGACCCAACGCCAGCGATGGCGACCGCGACGCGATGTCCGCCGAACCGGTGGTCTCGCCGATGGTGGGCATGATCGTGTGTCCGGACATGGCCGTCTCCCCCGTGGAGTCCGCTGCGGGCGCCGTGTGCGTCCGCGTCGGAAAAACCGTAGCCTCATCGCCGGATCCGGGAACGAGCCTGTGGAAAACTCCGCCCACCCCGCCGTCGACGCAGGTCAGAGGTCGACTGTCGGCGTGTGTTCCCGCTGCCGCTCGGCCACGGCGAGGTGCTCCCCGACCCGGTTCACCATCAGCGTCATCTCGTAGGCGATCTGGCCGATGTCGGCGTCGGCGGCGCTGAGCACGCACAGGCAGCTGCCGGGCCCGGCCGCCGTGACGAACAGGATCGCTTCGTCGAATTCGATCATGGTCTGCCGTACCCGGCCCGCGCCGAAGTGGCGGCCTGAGCCCTTGGCCAGGCTGTGCAGGCCGGACGAGACGGCGGCGAGATGCTCGGCGTCCTCCCGCCGCAGCCCGGTGCTGGTGCCGGTCACCAGTCCGTCGTTGGTCAGGACCAGCGCGTGTCGTATGGGCTCCACGCGCTCGGTGAGGTCGTCCAGGAGCCAGCCGAGCTCCGTGTTCTGCGCCATGGTCCGCTCTCCCCGTGTTGTCGCTCCCCCTGGCCGGAGGATTTGGTCAGCCAGCCTTCACCACAGCCGCCGTCCCGGCAAGCACGATGAGGGTATGGCACAGAAGATGACCGACGAGGAATGGCGAGACTTCGTCTCGCACGGGACCCGCACCGGGAAGCTCTGCACGGTCCGCGCCGATGGCGCTCCGCATGTGGCGCCGATCTGGTTCCTGCTGGACGGCGACGACGTGGTCTTCAACACGGGTAAGGAGACCGTGAAGGGGCGGAATCTGGCCAGGGACGGCCGGGTCGCCCTCTGCGTGGACGATGATCACCCTCCGTACGACTTCGTGGTGCTGCACGGGCGGGCCGAGTTGTCGGAGGATCTGGAGGAGGTGCGGCACTGGGCGACTCGGCTCGGCGCCCGGTACATGGGTGAGGACCGGGCCGAGGAGTTCGGCGCCCGCAACGGCGTTCCGGGAGAACTCCTCGTCCGGGTACGGGTCGAGAAGGTCCTGGCCTATTCGTCCGTTGCCGGATAACCTGCCGGTCCTGACCGGCAGACGTGTCAGCCCACGGAGTCGAGCAGCCGGGCGGTGTGCATCCGCCCGGCGTACTCCACGAGGCGGATCAGCACCTCCTTCCCCGAGTCCCGGTCCCGTGCGTCGCACAGCACCACCGGCGTGCCCTGGTCGAGGTCGAGGGCGCGTGACACGTCGTGGGCCGCGTGGGTGCGGGCTCCGGCGAAGCAGTTCACGGCGACCACGAACGGGATGCGGCGGTGCTCGAAGTAGTCCACCGCCGGGAAGCAGTCCTCGAGCCGCCGGGTGTCCGCGAGTACGACGGCGCCGAGGGCGCCCTGGGAGAGCTCGTCCCACAGGAACCAGAACCGGTCCTGCCCCGGTGTGCCGAAGAGGTAGAGCGAGAGCCCGGACCGGATGGTGATGCGCCCGAAGTCCATGGCGACGGTCGTCGTGACCTTCTGGTCCACACCGTCGGTGTCGTCCACGGACTGGCCTGCCTCGCTCAGCAGTTCCTCGGTGCGCAGGGGCCTGATCTCGCTGACCGCGCCCACCAGGGTGGTCTTGCCCACGCCGAACCCGCCGGCGACCAGTATCTTCAACGCCAGGGCGGCCATCTCGTCCTCGGTGGCGTCGGAGTGCTCGGAGACCATCGATCACTTCTCTCGGGAGTGCCGACCGCGGTCGACGTCAGTACATCCGTGCGGAGTCAGCATCATGGCAACAGCGGTGCTCCTCCGGGGAGTTCGACCGCTTTCTGAACGATGCGACCACCTGTCGTCCATTCGGTGCCCGAATGCACGTACAACTCGGTACGGGTCCGGCCCGCTGTGCTTCCCGCCCTTCGTCTACAGCGCCCTCAGTCCCTCGATGACCTCGCGAAGAATCCGTTCGTCGGGGAGTTGGGCCGGTGGTACCGGACGGCTGACCGTCACGCACCCCAACTCCAGGAGGTCCCCGAGGAGCACACGGACGACGCCCACGGGCAGGTCGGCCCCCGCGGCAAGTTCGGCGACGGACTGTGTCTCGATGCGGCACAGGTCGATGAGGGCTCGGTGTTCCGGCCCCAGCGCGGCGTCGTCGAGGTTCGGTGCCCCGGGATCGAGCAAGACAAGGGCGATGAGGTCGAAGCGCACCCCGGTCGGGCCCGGCTTGGTGCGGCCGCCCGTCATCGCATAGGGCCGCACGAGGGGGCCGGCCTCGTGGTCGTACCACTGGCTGCCCGGCTGGTACGGGACGCCTGTCCGGTCCTCGGTCATCTGCGACCGCCTTCGCTCCTCATCCGGCGGCGGGCGGTCGCGCGCCCACCCTGGGCGGGGTGTAGAGGTGCTCGCCGACGCGTTTGACCAGTCGTGCCATCTCGTACCCCACCAGGCCGATGTCGGCGGTGACGGCGGTGAGGACGGCGAGGCAGGAGCCGTCGCCCGCGGCCGCCACGAAGAGGAAGCCGTCATCCATCTCCACCATGGTCTGCCGTACACCGCCCGCCCCGAAGTGGCGGCCCGCGCCCTTGGCCAGGCTGTGGAAGCCGGAGGCGACCGCCGCCAGGTGTTCCGCGTCCTCGCGGCTGAGGCCGGTGGAGGCGCCGACCGCCAGGCCGTCGTTCGACAGCACCACGGCGTGCCGTACTTCGCTCACGCGTACCACTAGGTCGTCCAGCAGCCAGTCGAGTTCGCCCGACCGCTGGGCGGCCCTCATGCTCGGGTCCTGGATCATGCGGGGTCTCCTTCGCTGCTGTCGCCGTCGGGTCGGGCCGCCCGTCCAGGTGCGCGGCCACCGCCGCGTGCCCAGCCGTCGCGGTAGGCCGCCATGCGGTCCCGTACCAGTTCGGGGGTGCGCTCGTCGTCGCCCCGGGAGCTGCGAGCGCTTGTCGCGCCCTCCTCCGGGCGCCGGTCGCGCAGTTGTGGGGCGAGGCTCGCCTGCCGTACCCGTCGCGGGAGGTCTTCCGAGACCTCGGCGTCGTCCGCGGGGCGGTGCAGCCTCAGGGACGCGACTCCCGGGCGAGGGCTCTCGGGCGGCAGGTCGACGGAGCGTTCCCCTCCGACCTGCGCGGAACGCGCCAGGGCGGGCCGTTCCGTCGCCTGCGCCACGGGTTCCCTCGGTGCCGGGACAGCGGCCACGCGCGCGTACTGGCGGTCCTCCTCCCGCTCGGCGTCCGCCGTACGTCGAGCGGGTTCCGCCGCACCGCTGTGCAGCAGGGCGGTCGGTAGGAGGACGACGGCGGTGGTGCCGCCGTAGGGCGACGTGCGCAGGTGCACCTTGATGCCGTGCCGGGAGGCGAGCCTGCTGACCACGAAGAGGCCGAGCCGGTCGCTGTCGAACAGGTCGAGCGCCTCGGACTGTTCGATGCGCCGGTTGGCCTCGGTGAGGGTCTCCTTGCCCATGCCGAGCCCCCGGTCCTCGATCTCGACGGCGTAGCCGTTGCCGACGGGTTCTCCGTTGACACGCACGCGCGTGTGGGGCGGCGAGAACTGTGCGGCGTTCTCGATGAGTTCGGCGAGCAGGTGCGTGAGGTCGGCGACCGCGGTGCCGATCAACGAGGCCTCGGGGAGCTGCCGCACCTCCACGCGCGCGTAGTCCTCGATTTCCGAGACGGCGGCGCGTACCACGTTGGTCAGTGAGACGGGCCTGCGCCAGGCGCGGCCGGGTGCGGCGCCGGAGAGGATGATGAGGCTCTCGGCGTGGCGGCGCATGCGCGTGGTCAGGTGGTCGAGCCGGAAGAGGTCGCTCAGTTCGCCCGGGTCCTCGGAGCGGCGCTCCATGCTGTCGAGCAGGTTGAGCTGGCGGTGCACCAGGACCTGGCTGCGCCGTGCGAGATTGACGAACACCCCGGAGATGCCGCTGGCGAGTTCCGCGCGTTCGACGGCGGCGCGCAGGGCGGCACGGTGCACGATTCCCAGGGCCTCGGCGACCTGCCCGGTCTCGTCGTCGGCCGGTGGGCCGCCGGGTGCCTCGGCGTCGACGTCGATCTCCTCCCCAGCACGCAGCTTGCGCATGGCGTGCGGGAGTTTGTGGCGCGCGATCTCCAGGGCGCTGTTGCGCAGGCTCACCAGCTCGACGACGAGTCCTCGTCCGATGCGTACGGAGATGACGAGCGACGCGGCGACGGCGACGAGGCCGAGCAGCACGGCTGCGCCGGCGGGTGTGAGCACGCCGCGGGTGAACGGGTCGGCCTGGCGTGCGACGCTCCGGCCCGCCTCCGCCTCGATGGTCCGCATGCCGTCCTGCACGCGCGCGTGTGCCGTGTTCCAGGCCGCTTCGGGGGCGGCGGCGACGGCCGAGGCACCGGACCGCCTGGCCAGCACCCTGTCCTCCATGGCACCGATACCGGCGTACGCGCTGCTCTCCGCCAGCCGGTTCCAGGAGGTGCGTTCGGCGCCGCGCAGGTCGGCGACGGCGGACGCGGTCAGGGTGCGGCGCGTGTCGACGGCGCCGGTGAACAGCCTCAGCCGGTCGCCGTCAAGGCTCCGCACCAGGCGGGCGCCGGCCAGAACGGCGTCCTCCCGGGCCAGCGACTCGCCCGCGCGGGAGAACTCGAGCAGTACGCGCGCGTCGGACCCCAGGTCGGCGTCCTGCACACCGGTGAGCGCACCGCCCACCTGGAAGGCGGCAGCGATGGTCTTGGTGTACTGCCCGTACGCCTCCTCCCAGCCGACGCGATGGGCGAGTACGCCGCCGCGCAGGGACCGCAGGCGTTCGGCCCCCGTGACGAAGGACTGGAGACGGCCTGAGACGCCGGAGGGCAGGTCGGTGCCGTCGGCGACGGTGTGACCGCCGTCGAGCCTCAGTGCGGCCACTGCCCGGTCGGTGCGCCCGGCGAGAGCTTGCAGATCGCTCTGCTGTTCGGCGGCAGGATCCGTCGCGTAGCGTACGGCGGCGGCGCGCTCGTCCTGGAGCGCGGCCACGGCGTCGGCGACCGGCACGCGCACTCCGGAGTCCACGCGTTGCAGCTGGCGCAGCCGGGCGACGTCCTGGGCGGTGCTGACGGTGGCGTAGGCCCACAGGGCGATCAGCGAGATCACAGGCACCATGAGCAGGCAGACGATCTTCGCCCGCACGGTGCGCGGCCGTAGGCGCCACCGTCCCGCCCGCGCGGCGGTGCCGGGTGGTTCGATTCCGCCGGTCTCTTCGGTTCCGGCGCGCTCGTCAGCCGGCGGGCCGGCGTGCGCGCGGCGGCCACGCGCCGGTGGCCGGGGCGGCGGCTCGGCGCCGGCCGTGGGTGTCCTGCGGGATGTTCGCATGGCCTTCTCACTCGGAGTGTGTCGCGACGTGTGGTCCGTGCCCGTGGTCAGCGGGCGGCGCTCTCGACCGGCCGCTGGGCCGACGCGGAGGCCTCGCGCTCTCCGGCGGTGGGCGACAGAGCGACGAACGCCGAAGTCAGAAAGAGGTAGGACCCGAGGCCGACGGCGAGAGGGAAGATGAACTGCATCGCCGTGGCCCCGGGCAGGACATCGCCGGACGGGACCACATCCACGCTCACCGCGAACATCGCGGTGTAGTGCATGCTGCTGACCGCCGCACCCATGACGAGCGAGGCGACGGTGACCGCGATGGGCGACTTGATGTTGAGGCCCGCCCACAGAGCCGCCGTCGCCGCGACGACCGCGATCAGCACGGAGAGCGCGACGAGCACCGGGTCGTAGTGCACCGTCCCGTGCAGCCGCAGCGCCGCCATGCCGAGGTAGTGCATGCTCGCGACCCCGAGACCGGTGGTGAGCCCACCGAGGAAGAGGGCCCGGGGGCGGCCACCGTCGTAGCCGACGGCGAACACGCCGACTCCCACGACGATCATGGCAACGAGCAGGCTGAGGATGGTCAGCGGCACGTCGTAGCGGACCTCGGTCCCGGTGACGCCGAAACCGAGCATGGCCACGAAGTGCATGGTCCAGATGCCGGTGCCGATCGCCGAGGCGGCGGTGACGAGCCAGTTGCGACGCGACCTGCCGGTGGCGCCGAGCGCGCGGACCGTGCAGCGCAGCCCCAGGGCGGCGCCTATGCAGGCCATCACGTACGACAGCACGGGGGTCAGCCAGCCGAATGCGGCGTGGTCCAGGTGTCCCATGGCCACGGGACGCTAGCCCTGGCGTAGGGGCGCAATGGGGGCGCATTTCGAAAGCGGTTGGAATCTGACGCAGACGAGGCACGGAACGATCGCGTCATGCTCGAACATGTGCACAGAGACATCCCTCGCGAAGGTGAGGGATCATGCCGAACATGAGCGACGACCACACACACGTCCAGGAGTTCTTCACCGTGCGAGCGGCCGACTGGGACGCGAGGTTCCCCGACGACGGCCCGGCGTACGTCGCCGCGGTCGCCGCTCTCGGACTGCGCGAGGGCGACCGGGTGCTCGACGCCGGCTGCGGCACAGGGCGGGCCCTCACACCGTTGCGTGCGGCCGTGGGGCCCTCGGGCGTGGTCCTCGGGGCTGATCTCACCCCGGCGATGCTTCAGGCAGCGGTACGGGCCGGACGGGACCGCGACGGCGTGTTGCTGCTCGCCGACGTGGCCGCGCTTCCACTGCGCACAGAGTCACTGGACGCGGTCTTCGCGGCGGGACTGATCGCCCACCTCCCCCACCCGGCCGTGAATCTGCGTGAGCTGGCGCGCGTGGTGCGGCCCGGCGGACTGCTCGCGCTCTTCCATCCGATCGGCCGGGCGGCCCTCGCGGCCCGCCAGGAGCGGCAGATCACCCCCGACGATCTGCGCGCCGAGCCCAACCTCCGTCCACTGCTGGCCGGCTCCGGCTGGCGCATGACGTCGTACGTCGACGAGGACACCCGCTTCCTCGCCCTGGCCGTCCGCGAGGGCTGAGCCTCAGCCCCGCCCCGCAACCGCGGCCACCAGGGCATCCGGGTTGTCGAACATGACGTTGTGGCCCGCGCCCGGCACGGTCACCACGCAAACACCCGCCGCTTCCAGCCCTTCCCTGCCGGCCAGTTCACCGCTCAGCTCCCCCTGGAGGTAGACGCGGTCCGCCGTCAGGCCCTCGAGCATGCGACGCATCGTGGGATTCGTACCGCGCACGAGGTGCGTCGCCGTGCGGTGCAGGGCCCGCGGGTCGGCGAGCCGCATGGTCGCCGCCCAGCTCGGGCCGACCTTCTGCAGTACGCGCGCGTGGCCGCCGTTGTCGACGTACTCGTCCTCGGTGTAGGCGGCGATGCCGCTGCTGCCCGCACCGATCGGCGGGTTCGGATCCAGGTTGGCCTCGATGAGCACCAGGCGCGTGACCAGGTCGGGTCGCCGGTGGGCGAGAACGACGGCGACGGAGCCACCCATGCTGTGCGCGACGACCTCGGCCCCCGTGACCCGTGCCGCGTCCAGCGCGGCGGCCAGCGCGTCGGCATGACCCTCCAGGGAGTACGCGAAGTCGGCGGGGCGGTCGCTGATGCCGTGTCCCGGCAGGTCGACGAAGAGGCTGCGGCGCCCGGCGAGTTCGGGCCGCGCGGCGATGCGCGCGTGGTAGACCGCCGAGGTGGCCCCGAGTCCGTGCACGAATACCCTCGCGGGTTCCGCGCCTGCCGTCTCGGTCCAGCGGATCAGGCTTCCCCTGTTGTCGAACCCGGCCTGTCTCATCAGCCACTCCTTCGTGCTTTCGTCCTCACCGTTCCCCGAGGCAGAATACATCGGCACCGATGTATTACCCATCCGATGTACCGCGTTGCTGCGGCACAATATGGCCATGCTCGAGCTGGCCATCCTCGGTTTCCTGTACGACGCCCCACTGCACGGGTACGAGCTGCGGAAGCGCATCGCGGCGTTGACCGGACACGTGCGACCCGTCGCGGAGAGCACGCTGTACCCGGCGATCAAGCGACTGGAGAGGTCCGGACTGCTGGCACGTACCACTCAGCCGGGTTCGGTGGCGGCTCCCCGTCATGTCCTGACGCTCACGGAGGAGGGCAGGCAGGAGCTGCGGCGCAGGCTCGCGGAACCGGACCCGCGAGACGTCACGGACGAGAACCGCTGGTTCACGGTGCTCGCCTTCCTCCGTCATCTGGAGGACCCGGCGGCACAGGGCGCGGTCCTGCGGCGCCGGCTCGCCTTCCTGGAGGAGCCCGCGAGCTTCTTCTACGAGGGAGACCGTCCGTTGGGCGCGGAGGAGGTGGAGGATCCCTTCCGGCGTGGGATCCTCACGATCGCGCGGGCCACGACCCGGGCCGAACTGGCCTGGCTGCGCGCCACGCTCGACTCCCTCGACTCACTCGGTGGAGGAGATCGTTGAGGGGGCACCTGCCTGCCGAACCGGGCAGCCCCTGACCCCGGGAACCGGATGGGTGCCCAGTTCGGCGACGCGGTAGCCGTTCGGGTAGCCCTTGATCTCCCAGTTCTGCCGTGCGTGGTGGGGAGTTCGGCGCGGGGGCATGAGGCGGACCAGGCGGCCGCGGGCCCGGACCGCACGGCGCACCCACGCGCGCGCGGCGGCGCTCGGCGGCTCGTACCGGAAGGCCCGCAGGAGCGAGTCGTCCAGCAGGGAGAGGGTCGCCAGCCGCAGGACGGGGGCGAGGGGGCGCGGATACCAGGAGGCCATCAGGTCCAGGGTCGCGTCGGACACGCGCCGGGCCTGCGGGTCCCAGGCGAAGTGGGCGGCCTCATAGGCGTCCAGGCAGGCCTCGAACTCCGCAAGGTGCCGGGGACGTCCTTGATGCCCATGCGCCGCCCCAGGGTGCGGTAGTGGACGGCGGAGGCGATGGTCTCGTGCCGGGACAGCCGGCGCCATCCGTAGGCGTCGATCCACCGCTTGGGCATCGCCACGAAGGTGCACGGCACGTACCTCATGTCGTCGTTGCTGATGTCGTAGCTGCGGTGCATCTGGTTGATGCGGCGGATCGGCGGATCGCGGTGCGCCCTTCGTCACTGTCGAAGCCGTACTCGACCACGGTGTCGAGGAGCAGCGAGGTGTCGTCGTACCGCTTCTGTGTGCGGTCGGTGAGCTCCCTGGTCTCGGCGAGCAGCCGACCGATGCCGGGGACGGCGTACGTGCGGTAGAGCGCCAGTTCCAGGGCACGGGTGTAGTCCCAGGGGAACTCGTACGCGGCACTGAGCCGGTAGATCTCCAGGGCGTCCTTCTCGGGGTCCAGTCGCCGGATCTGTTCGAGCCGCTCGAACCGCTTCACCGTTCCGTCCCCCTTCTGCCACGGCGACTCCAACCCTACGTTGAAGAGCAGCACACGCACGTCGGCCAAGGCAACCACAAGGGGGAAGGTGGCTCGGCATGTTCGACAGGATCCGCACATCGGTCGGCAGACTGGTCAACAACTCTTCGCGCACCCGGGTGGCCGCGGCCGGGGGCAAGCGCACACACAACCTGTTCGAGGCGGCTGCCGCTTACGTGTCGGCGTGCGCCGAGGGCGACCAGGAACGGATGGACGAGGCCGCGGCGTGGGTCTCGCCGGAGGCCCTGTCGTTCGGTGTCACGGAGCTTGCCTGCCGTGCGCTGATCGCTCTCGCACGGGAGCGCGGCGACTCTCCCTGGGCGGTCGCGCGGACACTGCTCGGCCTACCTGCCGCCTGACGCCGAAATTCGCCGGGTGCTTTCGCCCCGTCCGGCCGGAGACGTGCGGTTCCTTCCGCGATTCGCAGTCGTGACAACCGGCTCGCGGGCGCATTAGGGTGCGCCGACGAACCACGGATCGGGAGGACGGCATGACCGGGACGGACGAGGACTCCGTCGCCGCCACGGACGACGCGCTGTATGTACTGACGGCCATTCTGCTGACGCCCGCGCAGTTCCCGAGCGTGCTGGGCGACGACTATCCGGAGGCCTGCGCGGCGCTCGGTCTGCCGCCCGTGATGGACGGGTACGGCCTGGTGCTCGGCCAGGACGGCGACGGTGCGCGCTGGACGGTGGTCGTCGACGACGTGTCGCTGGTGGCCGTGGCGATCGCGTCCTGGGACTGCGGCATGGAGTACGACCTGTCGCCCGACGAGCGCACGGTCGTCGCCGCGCTGCCGGGCTGGCCGCTGGCTGTGGCTGTCGCGGCGCCCGGGGTGCCCGCCCCGCACGACCCGGCGCCCGAGGACACCGACCGTCAGCCGCTCTCCCCGCCGGACACCGACACCTGGGGGCCGGCGCAACGGCGCCTGGGTGCCGACCAGATCGCGCTCCAGTGGGCCATGTGGCGGGGCCAGGTCGACGACGCCGACTTCGCACCCGTGGACGACGCCGAGCCGTCAGCGGAAGGTGGCGAGCCCGTCGGCGGCAAGGCCGGCGACGGGGCCCGCAGCGGGATACACCGCGCGCTCGACGACGCGCACGCGTATGTGGCCTCTCCTCCGCCGCCGGGCCGTGTCCGTTCCGCGTTCGCACCCGGTGACGCACGCCTGTTGCGTGCCGACGGGCCCGGCTGGTCCATGGTGGCCAGGACCGACGACATCGCGTTCTTCCTCCTCGACGAGAAGCCCGGAGAGGTTATCCCGGTGGGGCGGGGCCGACAGTTGCCCGGACTGCTGGAGGGGCTCGACAAGGTGGCGGCACGTCCGGCCTGAGGCGGCACAGCTGCGGCGCGATGGGCTGGGCCTGCGTTGTGAGAACCCATACGGCCCTTAGCGTCCATGTGGCTCACACCTATGGTCGACGAACTTCCGTGGTCGCAGCATGGGCAGCCCCGCGCTCCCGTGCTGCCCCGGAGGTTCCTCATGCGCCTGTCTTCCCGTCGCGTCGCGTTGTGTGCCGCCGCCCTGCTCCTCTCGGTCCTCCCCGGCCGCGCGGCGGCGGGCGACGGTCGCCACTGCGAACCGCAGGAGGGGATACGGGTGCCTGGTGCGGCGTTCCAACAAAGCGCTTGCCTGGGTGACATGACGACGGCAGGGCTCGCGGGAACGCCCTACACGGACATGACCGAGCAGGCGGGCCTGACCGCCGCGGCCACCCACAATCCGTCCGGTGTGCCCGGGCTGCAGATCGACGGCTACTTCCCGGACGACTCGCACTTCAACACCACGCACGGCTGGCACCACGACGCCCAGTTCGTGATCCGGCTCCCCGACCGGTGGAACGGCGGCCTCGTCGTCACGGGCGCTCCTGGTACGCGGCGGCAGTACGCGACCGACACGGCGATCTCCGACCGGGTGCTGGCTCAGGGCTATGCGTACGCGGCCACCGACAAGGGCAACAGCGGGCCGGACTTCTACCGCGACGGCACCCGCCCTGGTGACGCCGTCGCCGAGTGGAACCAGCGCACGACGCAGCTCACGCTGGCCGCCAAGCGGGTGGTGGCGCAACGCTACGGACGGGCCCCCCGGCACACGTACATGACCGGTATCTCCAACGGCGGCTACCTGACGCGCTGGCAGCTGGAGCACCACCCCGAGCTGTACGACGGCGGGGTGGACTGGGAGGGCGCGCTGTGGACGGCCGACGGCCCGAACCTGCTGACCTCGCTGCCGGTGGCCGTGGCTCGCACGCTGGGCTCCGCCCGGGACGAGGATCTGTACGCGGCCGGGTTCGCCCACGGGTCCGAGTTCCTGTGGCCGTACCACGAGAAGGCGTACTGGGGCGTCACGCAGAAGATCTACCGGGCCGAGTTCGACCCCGCGTACGACCCCGCCTGCCCCGGTGCGTCCGCCGGGTCGACTGCGGAGCAGATCCTGGCACCCTGTCCGTCGGACGCGGCCTACGACTATGCGGCGCGCCCCGCGTCCGTGCACCGGGCGGTCGCCCGGGTCGCCCTCACAGGACGGCTCCGCAAGCCGCTGATCACGCTGCACGGCGACCTGGACACCCTGCTGCCCAAGAGCACGGACTCCGACGTGTACGCGCGCATGGTGCGGGAGGCCGGTCGCGGACCGCTGCACCGCTTCTACACCATCGAGGGCGGTACGCACGTCGACGGCCTCTACGACACCTATCCCGACCGGCTCAGGCCGATTCTGCCGTGCTACCGGGCGGCCTTCGACGCCCTCACCGCGTGGGTCGAGCGGGGCGAGCGGCCGCCCGCGGACCGTACCGTCGGCAGGCCCGCGGACGGTGACGTGGTCAACTCCTGCGCGCTGACAGAACCCCGGGCCGACCGCTAGCCTCTCAGCGGCCGAGCTCCTTCCGCGCCACTCGGCGCAGCCTGCGCCGCTGTGACGGGTCCAGGGTGAAGTACGCCGCCGCAGGGACTCCCAGCACGATCAGGAGGGCGGCCCACCACGGCAGCCATATCCACAGGATGAGCCCGGCCAGCACTCCCCCGGTGGCGATCTTCGCGTTCCTCGACATGTGTCGCCTCCTTCGCGGCCACTGCCGCTCCTTGTTCTGAGAACGGGTGCCTGCTGCGCACGGTTCCGGGCCCGGACCCTGAGACAACCCTGAGTCGCACCCCTCAGCCGTCCCTGAGAGACCCCTCGGGGACGGCCGCGACCTCAGTGTGTCGGCGGTGCTGAGACCGGCGCCGCGAAGAGTGACTCCAGGTCGCTGGGAAAGCCACCGGGAAGCTCGGTGGGGAAGCCTGACGGCAACCTCGACGGGAATCTCGTCGCCGGATCCGAGGGGAGCTTCGAGGGCGACATGGTCGGCAGTCCTGTCGGTATCCCCTCGGACGGGGCAGGCGTGCGGCTCGTGCTCGCGCCGCTCTCGGTGGGCGATTTCCGCTGCGACGCGCCATCGCCGCTGCGGACCACGAGGACCACGGCGGCGATTCCGAGGGCCACGATCGCGGCGAGCGTCAGAAGGAGGCCGGCGCGACGGCGGCCGGGCGCGCCGGGTGGTCCGGACGGCGGCTGGGACGGCGGGCCGAATCCGGTGTGGTCCGAGGGCGGCGTGTCTCCCGGTGGCATGGCCATACGGTCAACAGTCGCCTCGAACCGGTGGTGGCGGGACCCTCACGTGGATGGTGATACGGACTCATGCCAGGGACCGCATGATTCCAGGACATCCGCGTGAGGGCCCGTCACCCTCGAGTACCGGCAGCGATCAGCCGCGCGCACCCAGCAGATGGTCCATGGCCAGCTGGTCCAGGCGCTCGAAGGCCATTCCGCGCGCGGCGGCCGCCTCCACGTCGAACTCCTCGAAGGCACTGCGATCGGCGAGCAGCGCATCCAGCCCGTCCTGGGCGGTCGGCAGCGCCAGCTGGTCCAGACGCGAGGCGCGCAGGGCCTCCTGGACCTCCGGATCGGCCCGGAAGGCGGCCGTGCGCTCCTTGAGGATCAGGTAGTTGCGCATGCAGCCCGCCGCCGACGCCCACACGCCGTCGAGGTCCTCGGTGCGCGGCGGCTTGAAGTCGAAGTGGCGCGGTCCGGTGTAGCCGGCGCTCTCCAGGAGGTCGACCAGCCAGAACGCGGCGCGCAGGTCGCCCGCGCCGAAGCGCAGGTCCTGGTCGTACTTGATGCCGGACTGGCCGTTGAGGTCGATGTGGAAGAGCTTGCCCGCCCACAGGGCCTGGGCGATGCCGTGCGGGAAGTTGAGCCCGGCCATCTGCTCGTGGCCCACCTCGGGGTTGACGCCGTACAGCTCCGGACGCTCCAGGCGCTCGATGAAGGCCAGGGCGTGGCCGACGGTGGGCAGCAGGATGTCGCCGCGGGGCTCGTTCGGCTTGGGCTCGATGGCGAAGCGCAGATCGTAGCCCTGTGAGGTGACGTACTCGCCCAGGAGGTCGAAGGCCTCCTTCATGCGGTCGAGTGCGACCCGCACGTCCTTGGCCGCGCCGGACTCGGCGCCCTCCCGGCCGCCCCAGGCGACGTACGTCTTGGCGCCCAGCTCCACCGCCAGGTCGATGTTGCGGATGGTCTTGCGCAGTGCGTAGCGGCGGACGTCCCGGTCGTTCGCGGTGAAGGCGCCGTCCTTGAAGACGGGGTGCGTGAAGAGGTTGGTGGTGGCCATCGGCACGGTCATCCCGGTCGTGTCGAGGGCCTGGCGGAAGCGCTTGATGTGCCCCTCGCGCTCGCTGTCCGAGGACCCGAAGGGGATCAGGTCGTCGTCGTGGAAGGTCACGCCGTAGGCCCCGAGCTCGGCGAGGCGCTGCACCGTCTCCACCGGGTCCAGGGCGCGCCGGGTGGCGTCCCCGAACGGGTCCCGTCCCTGCCAGCCGACGGTCCACAGGCCGAAGGTGAACCTGTCCTCGGGGGTGGGCTGGTAGCTCATGCCGCGGCTCCTTGCTCGCTGAGACTATTTCGTCATGGCGCTTAACAAATTAGTATGCGGAGGCATCTCTGGGAAGAGACCAGGTGTCCCCCGTCCGGGGACTCTGTACGGGCACCCCGTACAGGGACTCGGCACGAGGACTCCGTACGGTGACGATGGGCGCACGTTCGGCCACGCCGGTCGGCGACACGCCCGCCACAGGCCAGATCCCGCGAGCCGCGGAAGAGGGAGAGCCCGATGTCAGCAGCCGAGGGTCCGCTCGTCGTCGGGGTGGACTCGTCCACCCAGTCCACCAAGGCCCTGGTCGTCGACGCGTCGACCGGACAGGTGGTGGCGAGCGGTCAGGCGCCGCACACCGTCACGTCTGGCGCCGGTCGCGAGAGCGACCCGCGCCAGTGGTGGGAGGCGCTGTGCGAAGCCCTGCACCAGTGCGGCGAGGCGGCGCACGAGGCCGCCGCGGTGTCGATCGGCGGCCAGCAGCACGGCCTGGTCACCTTGGACGCCCGGGGCGAGCCGGTCCGACCGGCCCTGCTGTGGAACGACGTACGGTCGGCGCCGCAGGCCCGCCGCCTGGTGGAGGAGCTGGGCGGCCCCAAGATCTGGGCGGAGCGCACGGGCAGCGTGCCCGGGCCCTCTTTCACGGTCACGAAGTGGGCCTGGCTGGCCGAGAACGAACCGGAGGCCGTCCGCGCGACCAAGGCCGTGCGGCTGCCCCACGACTACCTGACCGAGCGCCTCACGGGGCAGGGCACGACCGACCGTGGCGATGCCTCCGGCACCGGCTGGTGGGCGTCGGCGACGGAGTCGTACGACGAGGAGATCCTCGGGCACGTGGGCCTGGACCCTGCCCTGCTGCCGCGCGTGGTCCGGCCCGGGGAGGTGGCCGGCACGGTGCGCGACGTCCATGACCTGCCGTTCTCCAAGGGCACCCTGGTCGCGCCGGGCACCGGGGACAACGCGGCCGCCGCGATGGGGCTGGGGCTGCGCCCCGGGACTCCGGTGCTCAGCCTCGGGACCTCCGGGACGGTGTACGCGGTCTCGAAGCGCCGCCCCGCCGACCCGACCGGGACCGTGGCCGGCTTCGCGGACGCGCACGGTGACTGGCTGCCGCTGGCGTGCACGCTGAACTGCACGCTCGCCGTCGACCGGATCGCCGCCCTGCTCGGCCTGGACCGGGAGGCCGTCGAGCCCGGCGCCGGTGTGACGCTGCTCCCCTATCTCGACGGCGAGCGCACCCCGGACCTCCCGCACGCCTCGGGGCTACTGCACGGCCTGCGGCACGACACGACGGCCGGACAGCTGCTGCAGGCGGCCTACGACGGCGCGGTGCACTCGCTGCTCGGTGCCCTCGACCTGGTGCTCGACGCGGACGCGGACCGCACCGCTCCGCTGCTGCTCATCGGAGGCGGGGCACGGGGCCGGGCCTGGCAGCAGACCGTACGGCGGCTCTCGGGACGTCCGGTTCAGGTTCCGGAGGCCAGGGAGCTGGTCGCGCTGGGCGCCGCCGCGCAGGCCGCTGGGTTGCTGACCGGTGAGGACCCGGCAGCCGTCGCCCGGCGCTGGGACACCGCCCGTGGGCCGGTCCTCGAGGCCGTGGAGCGGGACGAGGTGACGCTGGCCAGGATCGCCGGGGTACTCTCCGACGCGGCGCCGCTGCTGGAGCGGGAGCCGGACCGGCGCTGACGAATCCGAGGGAGGCATGTCCGCTCCGCTGCACGAAGCCCATCCGTCCAGCCCCGGCCGACGGCTGCCGGACACCCAGCAGGGCATGCGCCGCCGGAACCTGGCGCGGGTCATGCATACCGTCAGCGCCGAGGGGCCGCTGTCGCGTGCCGCGGTCGCCTCCCGGATCGGGCTGACCCGCGCGGCGGTCTCGACGCTGGTCGACGAGCTGATCCGGTCGGGGCTGCTGGAAGAGCTGGGGCCGGAGCGGCCCGGCCGGGTCGGGCGCCCGGGGTCCGCTTTGGCCGTAAGTGGCCGCGGCCCCGCCGGGATCGGCGCCGAGATCGGTGTCGATCATCTGGCGGTGTGCGCGGTCGATCTGCGCGGCGACGTACGGGCGCGGGCCGTGCGGCACGGAACGAACCGGGGCCGCCCGCCGCAGCCGGTGCTGGGCGAACTGACCGCGCTGGTACGGCAGGTGGTCGCGGAGGCGGAGCGGGAAGGCCTGTGGCCCGCGGGGCTCGCCGTCGCCGTGCCCGGCCTCGTCGCGCGCGACGCACGGACCGTGGTGCGCGCCCCCAACCTCGACTGGCACGATGTCGACCTGGGGCCCCTCCTGCCGGAGGAGCTGTCGCTGACAGTGGACAACGAGGCCAACTTCGGCTCGCTCGCGGAACTATGGCTCGGTGGCGACATCCCCCGCGACTTCCTGCACGTCTCGGCGGAGATCGGCATCGGCGGCGCCGTGGTCGTGGACGGGCGGCTGTTGCGCGGGACGCGTGGATTCGCGGGCGAGTTGGGTCATGTCCCGGTGCGCCCGGACGGTCCCGCGTGCGCCTGCGGCGGGCGTGGCTGTCTGGAGCAGTACGCCGGCGAGGAGGCCGTGCTGCGCGCGGCCGGGCTGACACCGGGCGAGGACCGCGTCGAACTCCTGGCCGAGCGTGCGGCGCAGGGCGACGGGGAGGTGCTCCGAGCCCTGCGGGGCGCCGGCACCGCGCTCGGGATAGCGCTCACCGGCGCGGTCAACCTGCTCGACCCGGAGACGGTGGTGCTGGGGGGAGCCCTGGCCGCACTCGCCCCCTGGCTCCTTCCGTCCCTGGAGCGGGAACTGGCCCGGCGAACGGCAGGCCCGGCCTGCGCCGTGAGCGTCTCACGGCTGGGCTCCGAGGGGCCGCTGCTGGGTGCCGCGCACTCGGTGGTGCGTGCGGTGCTGGACGATCCCGCGGCGGTGGCCGCACGGATGTGACGACCCGGCCCGCGACCCGGCCCGGGACCGCCGGTATCCCGGTCACGTAGGACCATATCCCTCGAACGGGTGATGGAGATATCCACAGTCTCCTGGTTGTCCACCGAGGACACCGGGCCCTTCGTGCCCAACCGCCCAGCGTCGTACCGTGATTCACGCGAGGCGCAGCCGTCGGGCAGTGGCGGCTCGGGAGTCGAATCGGGGGGTTCACATGGCGGGGACACGGCTTCGGGCCGGAGGCGTGAGGCGATCGGTCTGCGCGAGGTCCTGTTCCGGAGCGTCACAGCGATGGCGCCGGCGGCAGCGGTCGCGGCATCCGCCCCCTCGGGCGCGGGCCGGCTTCGGGCCCGCGCTGCTGACCGCGGCAGCCCCGCAGGTGTTCGGCTTCGGGTCCACGCCGACCGCACCGGTGTCGTACGCCGGTCCCCCGTTTCGCCGGGCCGGTTCGGTCCGAGAGGGACCTGGTCGGCTGCCGGGATGTGAAACGCACCGCTGAATCCATGCCCTGATGCGCGAAACGGCGGCCGCGCTGGGGCGTTGAGCAGATCAGGAACAAAATCGGCACTTCTTCGAAAGTCGAGCGCGGAAGGCACTCCGTCCATGGAACGAACCGAGCAGGAACGGGCAAGACCCCTCACCAGTAGACGGCGGTTGCTGCAGGGCGCGGCCCTCGCGGCGGTGCCCTACACGCTGCTTCCCTCCGCACCGGCCCAGGCCCGGCCACGGGTCGTCGACCATCCCTCCGCGGACTGGATGTCGGCCAGTCCCGGTAACTACACGCCGTCCGACCGGCCCTTCAGCTACCCGCTCGACCTCGTCGTCATCCATGTCACGCAGGCGACGTACACAAGCACCCTGGGTATCTTCCAGAACCCGCGGAAGAACGTGTCCGCGCACTACGTCGTCCGGTCGGCGGACGGGCACATCGCGCAGTGCGTCCGCGAGCACGACATCGCCTGGCACGCAGGCAACTGGGACTACAACACACGCAGCATCGGCATCGAGCACGAAGGGTGGGTGGACCGGCCCGGATACTTCACGAACGCACTCTACGAGCAGTCGGCCGGACTGACGGCGGCGATCTGCACCCGGCACGGCATCCCTAAGGACCGGGCGCACATCATCGGGCACTACGAAGTCCCGGGCACCGACCATACCGACCCGGGACCGAACTGGGACTGGACGCGCTACATGAGGCTGGTCAACGCCGCTTGACGTCGGCGCGCGAACTGTCGGTCCCGTTCTGGTCGATGGCGGTCGAAGAGGTTGTCGGCGGCCGACCCCGGAGTGACGATGTCACCCATCGCACCGCCGTTCCCGGGAGGCCGAGTTGACCGAGCCGTGGGTGGCCCTGGAGCCAGGGGCCGATCCCGTCGAACGGGTGCGGGAGCTGCGTCGCGCGCACGAGACGTTCACGGCGGTGGGGACGGTGGCACGGCGGGTGCGTCCCGTGGTCGCCGACTCGTGGCGGCGTTCGGCGCGGGCGGGCGTCGGACCGGACGGTACTGCGCCGGTGGAGCTGACGGACGGCGACCTCGGCTCCTACCGGGCCGAGCATCCGCTCGCGCGGGTGATGCCGTTGGTGCGTGAGCTGATGGGCCCGTTCGCGGCGGACGGCGAGCATCTGCTGGCGGTGTGCGACGCTCAGGGCAGGCTGCTGTGGGTGGAGGGGCATCAGGCGACACGGCGGCGGGCGGACAGCATGAACTTCGTGCCGGGTGCCCGCTGGGCGGAGTCCGCGGTGGGGACGAACGCGCCGGGGACGGCCGTCGCAGTGGACCGGCCCGTGCAGGTGTTCGCCGCCGAGCACTTCATCCGGCGGGTCCAGCCCTGGACGTGCGCGGCGGGTGCACGATCCGCGTACCGGGCGCGTGCTCGGCGCGCTGGACATCACCGGCGGGGACCGGCTCGCGCATCCGCACAGCCTGGGGTTCGTGCAGGCGGTGGCCCGGGCCGCCGAGTCCCAGCTGGCGCTCCTGGCACCGGCCGAGGACGCGGCGGACACGGTGCGGCTGACCGCTCTCGGCCGTGACGAGGCGTGGCTCCTCGTCGGCGGCCGAAGGGTCCGGCTGAGCCGCCGGCACAGCGAGATCCTGGTGCTGCTGGCCCGGCACCCGGAGGGGCTGACCGGTGACGAACTGCTGTGCGCGCTGTACGAGGACGAGTCGGTGACGCCGGTGACGCTGCGCGCCGAGCTGGCCCGGCTGCGCCGGATCCTCGGCCCCGGTCTGCTGGCGTCGCGCCCGTACCGGCTCACAGCGGCGGTCGAGTCGGATGTCACGGCCGTCGAGCGCCGGCTGGCGTCGGGCGCGGTGGCGGAGGCGGCGGCCGCGTACCGGGGCCCGTTGCTGCCGGGTTCGCAGGCGCCCGCGGTGGCCCGGTTGCGGCGCAGGCTGGCCGACGGGTTGCGGACGGCGCTGATCGCCCGCCGCGACCCGGACCTGCTGGCCGACTGGGTCCACGCGCCGTGGGGCGAGGACGACCTCGACGTCTGGCGGGCACTGGCGGCGGCACGGCCGACCGCGGCGGTGATGGCACGCCTCGAGGACCTGGAGGCGGAACTGGCGGTGCCGGCGGGATGGGAGCGTCCCGGACCCCACTGACGCGGGGAAGCGAGACCGGCACACGTCCGTGAGCCCCAGGACGCAACGTCCTCGCAACGTCCCCGTTCCTAGCCTCGGCGTCGAGAGCTGCCCAACGGCGGGCAGCGCCTTCCCAGGAGGCAGAGCCGCAATGACCCGTTACGCAGCGCCCGGCACCGAGGGCGCCATCGTCTCCTACCAGGCGCGTTACGACCACTTCATCGGTGGGGAGTACGTGCCGCCGGCGCGTGGCCAGTACTTCGAGAATCCGACTCCGGTCAACGGGCAGCCGTTCACGGAGATCGCGCGGGGCACCGCCGAGGACGTGGAGCGCGCGCTGGACGCGGCGCACGCCGCCGCGCCCGCCTGGGGCCGTACGTCGGCGACCGAGCGCTCCGACATCCTCCAGAAGATCGCCGACCGGATGGAGGCCAACCTGGAGCAGTTGGCGGTGGCCGAGAGCTGGGAGAACGGCAAACCCGTCCGGGAGACGCTGGCCGCGGACATTCCGCTCGCCATCGACCACTTCCGCTACTTCGCGGGTGCGATCCGCGCGCAGGAGGGGTCACTGGGCGAACTCGACGACGACACGGTGGCGTACCACTTCCACGAGCCGCTCGGCGTGGTGGCGCAGATCATTCCGTGGAACTTCCCCCTTCTGATGGCCACGTGGAAGCTCGCGCCGGCGCTCGCCGCGGGCAACGCGGTCGTGCTGAAGCCGGCCGAGCAGACCCCGGCGTCCATCCACTACTGGCTCAGCCTGGTCGCCGACCTGCTGCCGCCGGGCGTGGTGAACATCGTCAACGGCTTCGGTGTGGAGGCGGGCAAACCACTGGCGTCCAGCCCGCGCGTGGCGAAGGTCGCGTTCACCGGCGAGACCACGACGGGGCGGCTGATCATGCAGTACGCCTCCGAGAACATCACTCCGGTGACGCTGGAACTCGGCGGGAAGTCCCCGAACATCTTCTTCGACGACGTGTGGTCGGCGAACGACGACTTCCGCGACAAGGCGCTGGAAGGCTTCACGATGTTCGCGCTCAACCAGGGCGAGGTGTGCACCTGCCCCTCACGGGCACTGGTGCAGCGGGGACACTACGCCGAGTTCATGGAGGCGGCGGTCGCCCGCACCGAGAAGATCAGGACCGGGCACCCGCTGGACACGGACACGATGATCGGCGCCCAGGCGTCGAACGACCAGCTGGAGAAGATCCTTTCGTACCTGGACATCGGTCGGCAGGAGGGCGCGAAGGTCCTCACGGGTGGGGAACGGATCGAGTACGACGGTGAGTTGAAGGGCGGGTACTACGTCCAGCCGACGATCTTCGAGGGCGACAACCGGATGCGGATCTTCCAGGAGGAGATCTTCGGGCCGGTGGTGTCGGTGACGTCGTTCCACGACTTCGACGACGCCATCAAGATCGCCAACGACACGCTGTACGGCCTCGGTGCGGGCGTGTGGACGCGGGACATCAACACCGCGTACCGCGCGGGCCGCGCCATCCAGGCGGGCCGCGTCTGGACGAACTGCTACCACGCGTACCCGGCGCACGCGGCGTTCGGCGGTTACAAGGGCTCGGGCATCGGCCGTGAGAACCACAAGATGATGCTGGAGCACTACCAGCAGACGAAGAACCTCCTGGTGTCGTACTCGCCGAAGAAGCTCGGCTTCTTCTAGACCGGCAAAGGGCGCCTGGCCGGGGGCCGATGCCCGGCCGGGCGCCCTTGTCGTACCCGCGCTGGGGCACGAGCTGAAAGTGCTCGTGCTTCGTTGCTCATCCGTGCCGCCGCTGTGTCAGCCAGGGCACACGCTCGGGCTGTGACCTCGTGCGCGGGTGATCCGTTCGATTCGCCGAGGAGCTGCGG
Source organism: Streptomyces sp. NPDC001848 (assembly GCF_042891915.1). NCBI lineage: Bacteria > Bacillati > Actinomycetota > Actinomycetes > Kitasatosporales > Streptomycetaceae > Streptomyces > Streptomyces sp. NPDC001848. The sequence continues at coordinate 249,402 of NZ_JBIATP010000005.1, forward strand.
GCCGCAGTGCGGGTGTCTGTCCCAGGTCGGCGACCGCCTCCGCAGCGGGTGTTCGGTGAATGGGCCCGGTTCGCCCGGACAGGGGCAGGCCGCTGCCGTGATGGGTATGGGCGATGCTCTCCGCGGTGATCGACACCGCCGTCGCCTGTGCCGTGCGGGCTCCGAGATCGAGCCCGATGGTCGAACGCAGCCGGGCCAGCCGGTCGTCCGGGACGCCGGCTGCACGCAGCAGGCGCAGGCGTTCGTCGTGCGTGCGTCGGGATCCCATGGCGCCGACGTGGCCGACCGGCAGGTCGAGGGCCAGGCGCAGCAGCGGGATGTCGAACTTGACGTCGCGTGTGAGGGCGCAGATGGCCGTACGGGCGTCCACCTCGGTGCGTTCCAATGCGGCCTTGGCGCAAGGCGCCGAACTCTGCCCGCAGCGAGAGGGCCGCGCGCTGTTCCCCCGCCGGAACGAAGCGACCGATCAGCGCGGCGGCAAGCGCGGACAGGGCTGCCAGAGCCCAGAACGGACCGCGCCAGCCGACGAACTGGCCGACGAAGGAGCCGACGGGCACGCCGACGACATTGGCGAGGGCCAGGCCGCCGATCATGCCGCCGATGGCGCGTGTCGCGGCTGCGGGGCGGGCGGCGGTCGCGACCACCGCGCCGACGGACCAGAAGGCACCGGTGGCCAGCGCCGTGTCGATGCGAGCCGCGAGAACGACCGTGAAGGATGTACTCAGGGCTGCGACGACGTGCCCAAGGCTGAGGACCGCGAGCGCCAGGACGAGTGTCTGGCGCTGAGGCAGGCGCAGGGTGGCCAGGACCATGGTCGGGGAGCCGATGATCATGCCGACGGCGAAGGCCGTGATCAGCAAGCCGACGCTGGAGACGCTGACACCGAGATCAGTGGACAGTTCAGGCAGCAGGCCGACGATGAGGAACTCGGTCGTGCCCATCAGGAAGGTACCAGCGGCGAGCACCCAGACGACGAACGGCAGGTTGCCGGGTGTGGTCCCAGCCGTGGAAGACATGCGTGCGGTCTCTCTTCGCGTGGTGTGCGAAGCAGTCACGGCCGGCATCAAAGGGCCGGCCGTGGCGTGCGAGCGAGACGGAGCCAGGGGCAGGCGGGCGGAGTCAGTCGGGCAGCGGTTCGGCGTAGTGGCGGAAGCCATCGCGCTTGACATGGATGTCGTACAGGCGCTCGGCCAGGACCTCGGGGCTGCTGTGCTCGGCGTCCGGGCGGATGGCGCCGGGAATGATCAGTTGCGCCGCGTGGATGTTCTCGGTGCGAGGGCCTCGTGGGGCATGCGGGCATAGGCGCTCTCGGCGGCGAAGGCGATCAAGGTGCGGGCGCGCTCGGGACGTCGGTGGGGAAGCCGCGGGCCTGGATGCCGTCCCGGGCCAGGTCGGAGGTCGGCCGTCAGGTCGTTCAGGTGCCCGGCACTGCGGTGGACCAGGGCCGCGGCGTGGCCGGCGGCGCCGCCAACGGCGGGCGGTGGCCGGCCCGAGGCCGGGGCCGGCGCCCATGAGGGCGAAGGCGGTCACCATGAGTCCTCGGGAGAGGGTCCGGCAGCGGAGGCCGGCCCCGGCAATGGCCTGATCAGGGCTTCAGGAGGGCCTTGATGGCGCGGCGCTCGTCCATGGCCTTGTAGCCCTCGGCGACCTGCTCCAGGGGCAGGGCGAGGTCGAAGACCTTGCCCGGGTTGATCCGGCCGGAGAGGACCCGGTCGATCAGGTCGGGCAGGTAGCCGCGTACGGGCGCGGGGCCGCCGCGCAGGCCCACGTGGGAGAAGAACAACTCCTGCCCGTCGATCGCCACGTCGTGGGGTACACCGACGAAGCCGACGTTGCCGCCGGGGCGGGCCGAGCGCAGAGCCTGCTGCATGGCCTCGGCCGTGCCGACGCACTCCAGGACGCTGTCGGCGCCGATGCCGTTCGTCAGCTCCTTCACACGGGCGACACCCTCCTCGCCACGCTCGGTGACGATGTCCGTCGCCCCGAACTCGCGGGCCAGCTGCTGGCGAGGCTCGTGGCGGCTCATCGCGATGATCCGCTCGGCGCCCAGTTCCCTGGCGGCGATGACACCGCACAGGCCGACCGCTCCGTCACCGACGACCACGGCGGTGGACCCCGGCTTCACCTCGGCTGCCTTGGCGGCGTACCAGCCGGTGCCCATGACGTCGGAGACGGCGAGCAGGCTCGGGACGAACGCGCTGTCCGGGTGGTCGTCCGTGGCGACGAGGGTGCCGTGGGCGTTCGGGATGCGGACGTAATCGGCCTGGCACGTGCTCATGAACTCCCGGTGCAGGCACGACGACTGCCAGCCGTTGAGACAGTTCGGGCAGGTGTTGTCCGAGGTGGCGAAGGAGCCGACGACGAACTGTCCCGGCCTGACACCGGTGACCTCACTGCCGACCTCCTCGACGATGCCGACGTACTCGTGGCCCATGGGGTGGGGTTCGTCGACGGGCTCCAGACCGCGGTAGGCCCACAGGTCCGAGCCGCACACGCAGGTGGCGACCGTGCGGATGATCGCGTCGGTCGGGTTGATGATCTCCGGGTCGTCGCGCTCCTCGAAGCGGACGTCGCCGGGGGCATAGATGACTGCACCACGCATGGGGGCTTCCTTCATCGCGGGGTCTATGTGCCGCAGCCGTGTCGACAACGGCTGCTCATGAACGAGCCTCACACGCCGAAGCGCGGGCGAAAAGCGGAGAAAACCATCCGGGGACAGGCACTTCCTGGGAGAAGACTCTCCCCCTCTGCCCCGGCACGTTCAATGCCATGCTGGGAGGCATGACCGCCAATGTCCCCTTCAACGAGCTGGGAGAATTTCTCAAGAAGCGCCGCGCCGAGCTGAGCCCGCGCACCGTCGGCCTGCCCGACTCCGGCGGACCGCGCCGGGTGGCGGGGCTGCGCCGTGAGGAGGTCGCCCAGCTCGCCGCGATCAGCACCGACTACCACACCCGGCTGGAGCAGGGCCGCATGCAGGCCTCCGCTCCCGTACTGGACGTTCTCACCCGCGTGCTTCACCTGGACGACGACCAGCGGGCCTACCTCTTCCAGCTCGCCGGCAAGACCACCACTCGCACGCGCCGTCGCGGCCGGCAGAAGGTCCAGTCCCAGCTGCAGCGTGTTCTGGACGACCTCACCTCCACACCGGCCATTGAGCAGGGCCGACGCGGGCACATCCTGGCCTGGAACGCGCTGGCCGCCGCCCTGGTCACCGACTTCTCCAGGATTCCGGAGAAACACCGCAACTACCCGCGGATCCAGTTCACCGACCCGGCGATGCGGATCCTGTACGCCGACTGGGAGGCTTCCGCCCAGATTTCGGTCGCCCAACTGCGTAGGGAGGCGGCGAAATACCGTGAGGACCCGCGGCTTGTCGAACTGGTCGGTGAACTGTCGATGCATGACCAGCAGTTCGCCCAGTGGTGGGGAGAACATCAGGTCGCCGCCCGGACTGTCGGCACCAAGACCCTCAACCACCCGGTCGTCGGGGAACTCGTCCTGAACCAGGACACCCTCACCGCCAACACCGATCCCGACCAGCACCTGACCGTCTGGACCGCCGCCCCCGGCTCCCCCACCCACGAACGCCTGCGCATCCTCGCCTCCTGGGCCGCCGAACAGAACCTGCCGTCCTCACAACCGGTCACCTGAGCGTCGGCCGCTTCCGTCCGCCTCCACCGGCGGTGCGACCCTGCACGCCATGCCGGCGTTGCCGAACCGCGGACACCGAGACCTCCCGTGAACACAGAATCCGATGGGTCGCCGGCACGGCAGCCGAGCGCAGTCGGGCACGGGCCTCGGAAGCCTCGCCCGTCCGCGGCTGCCGGGTGTGGCAGTCAGCCGCTGTCGCGGAGGCTGGCTTCTTCGAGGTCGAGTTCGTGCTGGATCCGGCGCCGGGTGGCGTTGCTGATCTTGTTCGCGTCGTAGAGGCGCTGGAGTTCGGCCGCCTCGATGGCGATGAGTGTCCGGCGTATCTCGCGGTAGGCGTCGGCAGGACGGGCGTCCGGGTCGGTGTAGTGGGCGTCCTCGGCCTGGTGGATGCGCGCTTCCAGATGGCGACGGGCCTGTTTCAGGGCGGCCTCGGCGGCGGCACCCAGCTCGGCGAGCTGATCCAGATCGCCGAGCTGTTTGAGCTCTTCCAGAGCAGCGTGGGCAATGCGTCGGCGGGTCCGGGCCTCCTCGCGGGCGGTGTGCTCCGGTTCCAGGGAAATGCCGGAGCGACGGACCACAGGGGCGAGGGTGAAACCCTGGACGACAAGAGTGAGCGCGATGGTCCCGGTGGTGAGCGTGAGGATCAGCGCCCGGTGCGGCAGCGGCGCCCCTGTATGGGTGACCAGGGGAATGGACAGCGTGGCAGCAAGCGGCATGACCCCCCGGGTGCCCGCCCAGGACAGGACGGCCGGCACACGCCAGGACAGACGGCGGTCGCCTTCCCCGTGCCGGTGCTGGATCAAGGCGGACAGCGGGAAGATCCACAGCAGGCGGATCGCCAGCACAGTGAAGGCGATCACCGGCACCCACAGCGGCCAGCCTTGCTCGTCGTGCGCGAGGTGTCGGACGGCGGAGGGGAGCTGGAGGCCGATGAGGGCGAAGACGACGCTCTCCAGCAGGAAGGTCACGGTGTCGTAGACGGCGTGGACCTGGAGGCGGATGGGGGCGTTGCTGACCTTGTGGCCGGTGCTGCCGAGGACGACCCCGGACACGATGACGGCGGTCACTCCGGATGTGTGCGACTGCTCCGCGATGACGTACGCGGCGTACGGAGTGACCAACGCGATGACGGTCTCCAGCACGGGGTCCTCGGTCCGTCTACGGATGAGGGTCACCACTGCGGCGACCGCCGCGCCGATGAGGGCTCCTCCGCCCGCCAGGATCAGGAACTGCTCGACGGTCCTGGGGACGGTGATGGCGCTGCCGGAGACCACGGTGGCCACGGCGACCTTGTACAGGACGAGGGACGTGGCGTCGTTGAACAGGCTTTCCGCCTGCACCATGGCCTGCACGCGCGGTGGGAGGGACAGGCGCCGGCCGAGCGCGGTGACGGCCACGGGGTCGGTGCTGGCCAGGACGGAACCGAGGATGAACGCGGTCGCGGCGGTGAGCGGGGTGATGGCTCGGGCGACGTACCCGACGGCGAGGGCGGAGGCGAGGACCAGGCCGAAAACGAGGCCGGTCACCGGTCGCCACACGGCGCGCAGGTCTCGGACGGAGATTTCCCCGGCCGAGGCGAAGAGCAGTGGGGGCAGCACCAGCACGTTGATCACGTGAGGCGCCAGTCGAATCTCCGGTACCCATGGCATCAGCCCGACGACCACACCGGCGACCACGAGGAGCGAGGGGGCGGGCAAGCTCCAGCGCCGGGCGCCGGTCGCCACGGCTGTGGCCAGGACCACGAGCAGCAGGACGACGGTCAGGCCGGTCATGGAGCGTCCCCGGTGGGTTACGGTTTGTCATCCCCCTGTGACCAGGTGCTTTACCAACGTAACCGACCTCTGGCGGTGACGCAGCGGGCATGGAGCCGCACGGTCAGGGTGCGGCCTGGGTTGCCCACGCAGCCGCAGTCCCGCGATGGCCAACTCCACCCGGCCTCGCTCAGCGAGATGGTCGGCACCACACCGGTCGGCCGGTTCGATGCCCCTGACCAGCGGATCCGCCGCCCTGTCGGTGCGGACGCCGCGCTCGGACGCTCCCCCGATGCCGTCTGCCGACCACAACCCGCGCTACTGCGCCCCGGTCCGCACGCGGAGCAGAATCCCGTCGATCACCTGTCAGTGATCCTTTGACCGGCCGCAACGTCCACTGCTGACCGGCAGGAACGGGCCCCGGTCGGCCCACTCGGCAACCATCAGATCACCGCGCCCCCTGCCCACACCAACGAAACGGGCACGGGGCGATCACATGGTCACCGGACACTTCCTAGGCTTTCCGGGCCAGCCCGGCGGCGATGAGGCGCTCCCAGACGGTGAGCTCCCGTTCGCCGCTGCTGCTCCACGGGCTGTCAACCACGTCAGGACGCCACAGGGACGCGGGGACGATCCCGGGGTCGAGGATCTCCAGGCCATCCAGCAGGGACTCGATCTCCTCGTCGGAGCGCCACCGGCCGCGGCCGAAAGTCTGCTGGAGCACTCCCTCGGCCTCCGCTGTCTCCGGGTTGTTGCCGGAACGGAAGTGGCTGACGAAGAAGTAGCTCCCGGAGGGCACGTGGTCGCGCCAGTAGCGGACGATGCCGGCTGGGTCCTCCTCGTCGTTGACGTGGTGAAGGATGGCACTGAACATGACGGCGACGGGTTGATCGAAGTCGATCAGTTCCAGGGTGTCCGGGTGGGTACGGACGGCTTCGGGGTCGCGCACATCGGCCGCGACGACCCGGGTCCGGTCGTTCTCCTCCAACAGGGCACGGCCGTGGACCAGCACTTGGGGGTCGATGTCGACGTACACGACCCGAGACTCCCGAGCGTGCCGTTGCGCGACCTGGTGGACGTTGTCGGCCGTCGGAAGACCACTGCCCAGGTCGATGAACTGCCGTACATCGGTGGTCGTCGCGATCTCCCGAACCGCTCGGGTCAGGGCTGAGCGGTTGGCGAAGGCGATTGCCACCGAACCAGGAAGGTCACGTTTGAATACGTCGCCGATCTCCCGATCCACGGCGTAGTTGTCCTTGCCACCGAGCAGGTAGTCGTAGACGCGGGCGATGCTGGGCTTGGTCGCGTCGATGGAAGAGCCTTCATCCGTCATGGCGACCATCCTCCTCCGCAACGTCGCCTGCCTGCCATCGCTTTGCAATCCTGCCGCCGACGTCCACGACACCGAGCGCTCCCCGGCTACGACACCCTGGCCACAGTCCGGGAGGAGCGATTCCGCCCGGCGGAGCCCGGCAGCCTCGGCGGACATCACGATGCTGGTGCGGAACGTGATGACGCCGCTGCCCCTGCGCGAGGCGTCTGGCTCCTCGCGCTGACCTTGCTGGGCACGCTGTCCTTCGGCACGCACTCCCCCCAACCCGGTCCAACGAGGACAAGGCGCCCCGTTCCAGCCCCTCGTCCACACACTCGACCTCTTGATTCCCATCGGTGGCCTGGCTCAGCGTACGGCCTGGTACTGGTCGAACGTCAGCCTCCAGTGGCTGGCCTACCCGCTGATCGCATTCGGCTGGGTGCTGACGAGCGCCGTCATCGCGGGTATCAGCCGCACCCTGCAGAAAAACTGGCGGCAGTCAGCTGCAACCAGGCGTCGCCGGCAGATCAGTGCGCATCCGAGGGAGAGGAAGGCTGCGTGGATGTCGTCGCGTCGCTCCCAACGGATGCTCAGGCGGCGGAACCACTGCAGGTGGGCGAACGTGCGCTCCAGGGCCCGGCCTTCAGTCCCGGCACAGCCAGACCGTGGTGTCGGAAGGCAGCAGCCCGTCCTCGTCGAGCGGTCCTGATGCGAGGACGGGGCTGCAGGCGTCGGGGAGCGGGACCGATCGGTGGGAGAGGTTGACCGCGCACAGCAGGCCGTTGCCGCGTTCGAAGAGGAGCGTGCCCTGCGGGCTGTCCAGCCAGCGGAACTCCTCGCCGCTCAGGCCGGCGTGGGTGCGGCGCAGGCTCAGGGCGGACCGGTAGAGCTGAAGCACGGAGGCGGGGTCGGCCTGGTTGGCTTCGGCGGTGTACGACTTCCAGTCCTCGGGTTGTGGGAGCCAGGGGGTGGATCCGGGCGGACCGAAGCCGAAGGGCGGGGTGTCGCCGCTCCACGGCAGGGGGACTCGGCAGCCGTCGCGGCCGCGGACGGTGTGGCCGGAGCGTTCCCAGGTGGGGTCCTGCAGGACCTCTTCGGGGAGATCCTCGACTTCGTAGAGCCCCAGTTCCTCACCCTGGTAGATGTACGCGCCGCCGGGAAGGGCGAGCATGACGAGGGCGGCTGCGCGGGCGCGGCGGGTGCCGAGGGCGAGGTCGGTGGGCCGGCACTGGTGGCGCAGCGGCGCGGTCACGCCGGTGTACGCGCGGCCGAAGCGGGTGACGTGACGGGTTTCGTCATGGTTGGACAGCACCCAGGTGGCGGGGGCACCGACGGCGGCGAGGTCACTCATGCTGCGGTCGATGACCTCACGCAACCTGTCCGCTTCCCAAGGACACTTGAGGAAGTCGAAGTTGAAGGCCGTGTGGAGTTCGTCGGGGCGGAGGTAGTCGGCAAGGCGGCCGGGGCGGACGTGAGCCTCCGCCACGAAGATCCGGCGGTCGGCGTAGCTGTCGGCGATGGCGCGCCAGCTGCGGAAGATCTCGTGGACGCCGTCGCGGTCCCAGTGCGGGTGGTCCTGGCCCTCCTCGGCCAGGACGCGGAACTCCGGCAGGCCGAGGTCGGGCAGGGCGGGGTCCTTGACCATGCCGTGGGCGACGTCGATGCGGAAGCCGTCGACACCGAGGTCGAACCAGAAGCGCAGGATCGATTCGAACTCGGCGCGGACCTCCGGGTTGTCCCAGTTGAGGTCGGGCTGTTCGGGGGCGAACAGATGCAGATACCACTGGCCGTCCGGGGTGCGGGTCCATGCGGGCCCGCCGAAGGCCGCGTGCCAGTCGTTGGGGGGCAGGGAGCCGTCCTCGCCCTGCCCGTCCCGGAAGACGTAGCGCTCCCGCTCGGGCGAGCCCGGTGCCGCGGCCAATGCCTGCCGGAACCAGACATGTTGGTGCGAGGTGTGGTTGGGGACGATGTCCAGGATGACACGCAGGCCGAGGTCGTGGGCTTCGGCGATCAACTGCTTCGCATCGTCGAGCGTGCCGAAGGCGGGGTGGATGTCGCGGTAGTCGGCCACGTCGTAGCCGCCGTCGGCGAGCGGGGACGGGTACCAGGGGTTGATCCAGATCGCGTCGACACCGAGGTCGGACAGGTAGGGCAGGCGGGAGCGGAGGCCGGTGATGTCACCGGCTCCGTCGCCGTCACCGTCGGCGAAGCTGCGGATGTAGACCTGGTAGATCACGGCGGAGCGCCACGACCCGTCGCTGGCGTTGCTCACGTTGTCGGGTTCCTGACTGTGCGGTGTACGTCCGGGGGTGGAGGACTGCGTCGGCATCGTGCGTGGCTCCCGGGGCCCTCCGTACGGTGCCGGGAGTCGCGGCTCGTCTCAGCCCTTGACGGCTCCGCTGGTGAGGCCGCGGACGAAGTACCGCTGCAGGGTCAGGAAGACCAGGATCGGGACGAGCATGGAGAAGAGGCCGCCGGCCGTCACGAGCTCCCAGCCCGTGCCCTGCTGTCCCAGCAGGCCGTTGGTCGCGATGGTGATCGGCTGCTTGTCGCCCGGGCCCACGAAGATCAGGGCGACGAGCAGGTCGTTCCAGACCCAGAGGAACTGGAAGATGGCGAAGGACGCCAGTGCGGGAGCCGACATCGGCAGGATCAACCGGTAGAAGGTCTGGAAGTGGCTCGCGCCGTCGATCTTGGCGGACTCGACGACGTCCTTGGGCAGGGTCGCCATGTAGTTGCGCAGGATGTAGACGGCCAGCGACATGCCGAAGCCGATGTGGGCGAGCCAGGCGGCCGGGAAGGTGCCGTTGAGGTGGACGGAGGCGTAGAGCTTGATGAGGGGGACGAAGGCGACGTAGTTGGGGACGACGAGCAGGCTCACGATGACGATGAAGAGGACGTCGCGCCCCTTGAAGGTCATGAAGGTGAAGGCGTAGGCGGCGAAGGCGGCGATGAGGATCGGCAGGAACACCGCCGGGAGCGTGATGGCCAGGCTGTTGAAGAAGGCCGACCCGAGGTCGCCCTGCTCGATGGCCTTGGCGTAGTTGCCGGTGGTCAGGTCGACCAGTCCGCCGGGGTGGGCGAACAGGGTCCACCAACCGGTGGAGTTCGCGGCGTCGACGGTGCGGAACGACGTGACGACCACCCCGAGGGTGGGCACGATCCACAGGGCGCACACGAACAGCACGCTCAGCCTGACCGGGAGCGGGCTGCGCCTGCCGCTCCCGCCGGGGGGTGTCCGGGCGCCTCGCCGGGGCGGGCGGCCGCGGCGCGGGGCCGCCGGGGTGATCGTCGGGGTCGTCTGGGTGGTCATGCCGACTCCTCCGCCCTGAAGTGGCGAATCTGGTAGATCATGATCGGCACGATGGCGATGAGCAGCATGACGACGATCGCCGATGCGTAGCCGTAGTTGTAGTTGGTGTAGAGCTGGTTGAAGAACTCCAGGCCGACGACGTTGGTGTTGAAGGCCCCGTTGGTCATCACGTAGATCACGTCGAAGATCTTCATGACGGTGATGAGGATGGTGACGAAGACCGTGATGACCGTCCCGCGGATCTGCGGGATGATGATGCGCCAGAAGATGCGCAGTTCGCCGGCGCCGTCCAGGCGGGCCGCTTCGAGGGTCTCCGCGGGGACACCCTTGATGGCCGAGGACAGCAGCACCATGGAGAAGCCGGTCTGTCCCCACAGCAGCATGACCATGAGCAGCAGACTGTTGGCGTGCAGGGTGCTCTGCTGCAGCCAGGGGATCGGGTCGTGGCCGAAGGCGGTGACGATGCCGTTGAGCAGGCCGGTCTGCGGCTGGCCCGCGGGCTGGGCGGCGTACATGAAGCGCCACACCGTGGCCGAGCCCACGGCGCTGATGGCCATGGGCATGAAGACGACGGTCTTGGCCGCCTTCTCGGCCCTGGGTGTCAGGCGGTCGGCGAGTGTGGCGACGAGCAGGCCCACCACGATGCAGGCGGCGGGAACGACGGCGATCCACAGCAGGGTGGTGAACAGGGTCTGCCGGAAGGCCGGCGTCCCGAGCAGCTTGCCGAAGTTGTCCAGGCCGACGAAGCGTGAACCGTCGCTGCTCTTGAAGCTGTTGATGACAGTGATGACGGTCGGGTACACCAGGTAGACCCCGATCGCCGCGACCGCCGGGGCGACGTAGAAATAGGGCTTGATCCGGTTCTCCCAGCGGCCCGGCAAGGCCTCGGCGAGCTTGTTGAGGGCCCAGTAGACGACCAGGGCGGCAGCGATGCCCGCCAGTACCGTGAGGATCGTCGAGAGCACTTGGCTGACCACGGCGGTCCCTTTCCTCGAACGTGAGTCGTTGTCGGTTCGGTTCGGTGGCGCCGAGGGCGGACGGCACTGCAACTCGCCCGCCCTGGGCGGCCGTTCCGCGAGGTGGTCAGCCGGCGGGCCAGCTGGCGTCTATGTTCTTCAGGGCGGTGTCCAGCGACTCCTGGCCGGAGATCCAGGCCGTCATGTCCTTCCAGAACGTTCCGGAGCCGACCGCGGACGGCATCGCGTCGGACCCGTCGAAGGCGAACCCGGTGGAGTCGTAGGCGACCTTCGCGATCGACTGAGTCGTCTTCAGCGGGTAGTCGGCGAGCGGGAAGTCCTTGTGCGGGGAGATGAAGGAGGAGCCGTTCTTCGCCGCGGTGGTGCCGAGGTCGGTGGCCGCGAGCAGCTTCATGACCTTGCGGGCGGACGGGCTGTCCTTGTAGATGGAGGCGGTGTCGCCGCCGCCCTCGACGGGGTTCTCGCCGCCTGCTGTGGCCGGGGGCAGGCCGAAGACGCCGACCTCGGAGTCCAGGTTCTGCTGGACGGACTTGGGGAAGAAGCCGGTGATGAAGCTGCCCTGCTGGTACATGTAGCAGCCCGGCTTGCTGTTGAACATCGGGTTGCCGGCGGTGCCGAAGGCGTTGCTGGCGATCGACTTCCGGCCGCCGAGAACGTTGCCGTCGGTGAAGGCGATCTTCTGGAACTGGGCGGCGGCCTGGCGGACCAGCGGCGAGTCGAACTTGATCTTGTGGGAGATCCAGTCGTTGTACTTCGCGACGCCGCCGTCCTTGAGGATCAGGTTCTCGAACCAGTCGGTGGCGGGCCAGCCCGTCGCCGTGCCGGACTCGACGCCCAGGCACCAGGGCGTCTTTCCGTCGGCCTTGATCTTCTCCGTGAGGGCGTTGAGCTCGTCGAGGGTCTTGGGGGCGGTGTAACCCGCCGCCTCGAAGGCCTTCTTCGGGTAGAAGACCAGGCCCTTGACGTTCATGCTGACCATCAGGCCGTAGGTCTTGCCGTTCACCTTGGCCACGTCCAGCGTGCCCGCCGTCATGCTCTTCCGGAGCGCCGGGAGATCGAGGACGTCGTCCAGCGGAGTGATCTTGCCCTTGGCCGCGAGGTCCTTGATGATGCCCGGCTGCGGCATCAGGGCGATGTCGGGGGCGTCGTCGGCCTGCACCTTCTGCACGATGATCTGGTTGAGGTTGTCGACCTTGCGCCACTGGACGGTGATCCCCTGCGCCTTGGCACGGGGGTCGAGCCGGGCCTTGAGACCGTCGATGACCGGCTGGTCCATGCTCGTCCAGATCGTGACGGCCTTCGCGTCGCTCGGACCGCTGCCGGAGCCGGAAGAGCAACCGGTGGCGAGCAGTGCGAGCGCACTGATCGCGCTCACGCCGAGAACCAGCTTCCGCCTGGACATGCGTTCCTCCTTGGTCGGTGACCGGACGGCGGGGCAGCCGCCATCGCGCACCTGAGGTGACCTCGCCTGCCGGGGCGGGTCTTGCACCTGGCCACCGCGGCGGGTTACTAATTCGGGTTAGTGGCCCGAAAGCTAGCCGCCGCCCGTTTCTCGCGTCAAGAACTCGTTACAGGGGAGTTATCGGTGGATGTCCGCACGTGTCGGCGGAGCCGGCCCGCCTCAGGCCCCGGCGGGCCCCCCGGCCGGGGCCGCTGTGGAGTCCCGCATCACGAGCGGGCAGTGCACGAGGGTGCGCCCGTTCCCCACGGCGGGCTCACCGGCGGCCAGCTGCTCGGCGGCCAGCCGGCCCATCACGTCGTACGGCAGCCGTACGGTGCTCAGCGCCGGGTGGACCTCCGCCGCGAGCTGGAACTGGTCGTCGTACCCCATCACCGACACGTCCTCGGGCACCCGGACCCCCGCCTCCAGCAGGGCCAGGATCGCTCCGACGGCCATACGGTCGTTGCCGCACATGATGGCGGTCGGCCGGGGACCGCGCCTCAGCAGCTTCCGCGCCAGCTCGTAGCCCGAGTCGGCGTGGTAGTTGCCGGGCATCACGGTGTGGTTCCGCGGGTCGAGTCCCGCCCCGCGCAGCGCCTCACGGAAGCCACGCAACCGGGCCTTGGTGGCCCAGGCACTGACCGTGCCGGTGAGGTAGGCGATGTCCCGGTGCCCGAGGTCGAGCAGCGCCTGGGTGGCCTCCCTGCCACCGCGCACCTCGTCGGGCAGGATCGCCGGAACGGAGTCGTCCGGGACGAAGCAGTTCAGCAGAATCGTGGGCACCCGCCGGGCGTCGTCCGGGAGCACCACCGACTTGGTGCCGACCGCGGCGAAGATGAGGGCGTCGACCTGCCGGTCGAGCAGGTCGGCGACCAGTTGTGCCGCCTGCCGGTTCGAGGCACCGGTGTTGACCAGGAGCAGCAGATTGCCGTGGCGGAGGGACGCCTCGTGCGCTCCCTTGATGGCGGAGGCGGCGAACACGCCGAAGTCGACGTCGTGACTGACGAAGCCGATGGTGGCACTGCGCCCTTGACGCAGTCCCTGCGCGGCCCGGTTGGGACGGTAGTCGAGTTCGGCGACGGCCTGCAGGACCCGCTGCCGGGTCTCGTCGCTGATCGTCTGCCCGGCTGTCCGGTTGAGCACGAACGAGACGGTCGCGGGCGACACGCCGGCCAGGCGCGCCACATCGGCACGGCGAGGCCTTCTCGCCCTCGGTCGGTGATCTTCATGGGTTGACACGCCGCAAGAGTACGAGACGTCTCGGTTCCCGAGCACCGGTTCCCACACCCAGCAGCGCTTGCAGCTTTGGGGTTATTTCATGCGCAATGAGAGGAATCTCCAATATGCCCGCATGGCTCCACTACGCGCCCGCGAAGGGCTGGATGAACGACCCCAACGGGCTGGTCCACCGGCGGGGGCGGCACCACCTCTTCTACCAGTACAACCCGGAGGGCACCGAGTTCACCAACCAGCACTGGGGTCATGCCAGTTCCCCGGACCTGCTCACCTGGACCGAGCACGAGGTGGCACTCTTCCCCGGCCCGGCAGGAACCGCGCCGTACGACGCGACCGCCTGCTTCTCGGGCTGCGCGGTGGAACACGACGGCGGTGTGTCGATCCTCTACACCGGCGTGCTGGGCGACGCCCAGCTGCCCTGCCTCGCGCACGCCGCCGACGACGCGCTGTCGGGCTTCGTCAAGGACCCGGCCAACCCTCTGCTGTCCGCTCCGCCCGCCGCCGACATCACCGAATTCCGTGACCACAGCGTGTGGCGCGAGGACGGCCGGTGGCGTCAGCTCGTCGCGGGCGCGCGCCGCGACCACGGCGGCTCGGTGTTCACGCTGTCCTCGGCCGACCTGCGGGCGTGGGACTACGACGGCGTCTTCGTGGACCGGGCCGCGTCGAAGGTGCCGGGCGCGGTGTGGGAATGCCCCGACTACTTCGCCGTGGAGGACACGGGGACACTGCTGGTCTCGGTCATCCACGAGGACGGCGGGGAGGGGCCGGCGGTGTGGTGGATGACCGGGACCGCGTCGGAGGCCGGTTTCGAGGTGCGCGAAACCGGCGTCGCGGATGTCGGCGACCGTTTCTACGCCCCTCAGTCGTACTGGACCGCGGACGGCCGGCGGATCCAGTTCGGCTGGATCCGTACCCACCAGGACCCGGCCGGCCGCAGTGGCCACGCGGTGGGCTTCATGAGCCTGCCCCGCGAACTCTCGGTGCGGCGGGGACGCCTGCACTGCGAGCCCGCGGCCGAACTGACACGGCTGCGGCGGGCTTCGACCCCCGTACCGGTGGCCGGTGCGGTCGGCCTCGACGGGGGCAGGACCGCCGGGGAGCTGGTACTCGACGCGGCGGCGGCGGACGGTGTGCGGGCAGTCGCCCTCCGTTCCCCGGCCGGAACCGAGATGACCGTCGACCTGGCGGCGTTCGCCGGACTCGACGGGCCGCTGCGGCTGTTCTGGGACGCGGGCATCATCGAGGTGTTCCGCGGCGGCGTGGCGGGGACCTGGTCCGACCTGCGGGTGTCCGACGTCGTCACGCTGCGGCTGGACGGCGAGACGGCTGCGGCAGGCGGACGGAGCGAGGTCTGGGACCTCGCACGACCGGAACGCTTCGCCGGCCCGGCGGTCGGCCCTGGCACCGCATGAAAGGGGTGCTCCGGCCACAGGCAGGCGGCTTCCGTTGATCACCGGCTTGACCGGCTGGTGATCGACGGTCGGCATCGGCGCGGCGGCATCTCGTGCTCACCGGGCCGCGTCGAGGACGACTCGGCGCGGCCCACCCGCGGGTTGGCGCCATGCGTGCCGGGGACTGTTGCGTGTCAGAGGCTGTTGCCCCCGGCGTCTTCCCGGCCGGTCCGGTCGGCACTCCACAGTTGCGCTCTTCGTCGCGGAGCCGGCGGGCCTGGGCCGGACTCTTGGTGAGCCTGATCATCCGCGGCGGCTCACGGGCCACCCAGACGGCGACGGTCCTCCTCGTTCCACTTCCGGGTGTCACGTGGCCGGGCGTACGGTTCCGCGTCGGGCGGGTAGCCGCCGGCGACGGCCCGCTGCCGTGCGACCTCCGCATCGAACTCCAGGCGCAGCAGGAGGGCGAGATTGGTGATCCACAACCAGACCAGGAAGACGATCACTCCCGCCATGGTGCCGCAGGTCTTGTTGTACGAGGCGAAGTCGGCCACGTAGAACGCGAACCCGGCGGAGGCGATCGGCGCACGTCGGTGGCTCCCTCAACAGCGCGGAAGCGGCCATGACCTCCTCGCGCTCGGGCGGGCCCGCCGCCCGGTGGGCGAGGTTGCCGAACGCCGTCGCCGCTTGCGTGCACCGCTGGCGGCGTCAGAGGGAGCGGCGTCAGAGAGATGGGACCTGCCACGGCCCCGGGCGATCCGTGCGACGGGTCACGGCGCTCCCGGGCTCGTCCTGCGTGAGGCCTGGGCGAGCAGGCCGCTCATGGCCTGGCACTCAGTGGGGCCGATGGCGCGGGCGAGGGCCTCGTTGACAGCACGGACGAGGTCCGCGGAGTGCTCGGCGAGCAGCCGGCGCGCCTTGTCGGTGAGGGCCACCGCGGCCCCGCGCCGGTCGTCGCGGACGGATTCCCGGGTGACCAGGCCGGAGTGCTGGAGGCAGGCGACCTGGTAGGTCAGCCGGGTCTTGGGGCGCCCGAGCAGCTCAGCGATGCGCGTCATGCGCAGGGACTGACCTGGCTCGTCCGCGAGCAGGCACAACACCAGGAACTCGTCGTGGGAGACGCCGAAGGCCTGCTTGACCTGCCTGCGCATGTGCTGCTCCACCGCCCCCGCTGCCGCGAGCACCTGCATCCAGGTACGCAACTCGGCCGGGAGCAGCCGGCCCGCGCACGAGTCGCCGTCGGCAGGCACGTCGGCGGGCACGTCAGCGGAGGTGGGGTGGTCGGTCATGTGACCAGACTACCTTGCTCCAACTTTGGACAACCTGCTTCGCCACCGCCGCGGACAGCGTCAGCCCGGTAGCCGTGTTCGGGCGGCGGCTCGACTCGGCACAGCCGGCCGGGGCCCGGCATGGCCGGCGGTCCGAAACGAACAGCGGCGCGACGGCAAAGCCGGCGGGCACGGCCGCTGCTCCGGCGCCCCAGGGGGGAGGAATCCGAGATCAACGACCGTATCGACACGGCGTACCGCACCAAGTACGGCCGCTACGGCGGAGCGTACGTCAACCCCATGGTCGCGGCACGCTCGACGACATTGCGGCTCGTACCCCGATGAACAAGGCGATCCTTGCGGGAACCGCCAACTCCCCATCGACAACCGGTCCGTCCCAGGAGTGAGCGCCATGCTCGGTCTCGAACTCGTCGTGGTCCTGGGCGTGGCCGTGCTGGTGGGCGACGTCCTGGGGCAGCGCATCGGCGTGGCACCACCCGTCGTGCTGCTTGTCGTGGGAACTCTTCTCGGCCTCGTGCCGGCCGTCCGTCGGACGCAAGCCGCCCGAGGTGGTGCTGTTGCTGTTCCTTCCCGTGCTGCTGTACTGGGAGAGCCTGACCACGTCGAGCCGGGAGATCCGTTCGAACCTGCGCGGCATCGTCCTGCTCAGCACGGTCCTGGTGATCCTCACCGCGTGGGCCGTGGCAGTCACCAGGCATGCGCTCGGGCTGCCGTGGGGGCCGGCGTGGGTGTTGGGCGCGGCCGTGGCTCCCACGGACGCCACGGCGGTCGGCGCCCTGGCCGGCACCTGCCGCGCCGTCAGGTCACGGTGTTGCGTGCCGGGAGTCTCGTCAACGACGGTACCGCGCTGGTCAGCTACGGCCTGGCGGTCGGTATGACCGTCGGCGAGGAACACCTCACCCTCCCCCACGTCGGGGCTCTCTTCCTGCTGGCCTACGGCGGCGGGGCAGCGGTCGGCGTGGCGGTGGCCTGGGTCAACATGAACCTGCGGCGCCGCCTGGAGGCCCCGCTCCTGGGCAATCTGGTCATGATCCTGGCGCCGTTCACGGCCTACCTGCCGGCCGAGCTGGTCCATGCCTCGGGGGTCCCCGCGGTCGTCGTGAGCGGACTGATCACGGCCCAGGTGGCTCCACGCCTCATCCGCGCCGAACACCGCCGGCAGGCGATGGCCTTCTGGCCGCTGGCGACGTTCATCATCAACGGTGCCCTGTTCGTCCTGGTCGGCAGGGAACTCCACTACGCCCTTGGCCAGTTGAGCCAGTCCGACCTCCAAGACGCCCTGATCGCGGTCGGAGCGGTCAGCGTGGCGGTCGGCGAGCTCGTCCAGGAGGGCAAGGTCCGGTGCTTCGGGCTCTCGGAGGCCGGCGCGGAGACCATCCGCCGCGCGCATTCGGTCCACCCGGTGACGGCGGTGCAGAGCGAGTACTTGTGGACCCGGGATCCCGAGCCGAAAGTGCTGCCGACCTGCGCGGCGCTGGGGATCGGATTCGTGCCCTTCAGCCCGCTCGGCAAGGGGTTCCTGACCGGAACGGTGGACGCCTCGACGTTCTTCGCGAACGGGGACGTCCGCACGACCATTCCACGGTTCACGGCCGAGAACCGCGCGGCGAACCAGGTCCTCGTCGATCACGTGGTCAGGCTCGCGCAGGCCAAGGGCGCCACACCGGGGCAGGTCGCGCTCGCCTGGCTGCTCGCGCAGCACGCGTCGATCGTTCCGATTCCCGGAACGCGCCGCCTCACGCGCATCGAGGAGAACGTGGGCGCCACCCAGCTGCCGCTCTCCGCCGATGAACTGGCGGACCTCAATGCACTCGCGGGTCGGGTCGGGGTGCGGGGAGTCCGCTACAACGAGTACCACATGTCACTGGTCGGAAAGCAGCCGATGGCCGGGAGCGATCCGTGCGCGGCGCACCGGTACCGGTGAGATGTGATCACGTAGTCGCAGCAGGGAAGACGACGCGTCGAGGAGGGTGACGGCGAGGACGACAAGGAACCCCAGCCGGGACAGGGCTGGGGTTCCTCGGCAGATCAGTGCTGCAGAGTGAGGACACCCGGCCGCCAGGGCAGTTGGTCGTAGGGTCCGCCCGCGGTGGGGGACTTGCCCTGGTAGAGGAACTGCAGGTGGCAGGGGTCGATGGTCATGGTCTGGTCGGGGTTGTTGCGGACCAGGTCACCGTGGCTGATGTCGTTGGTCCAGGTGGCACCGCTGTTGGCCTTGCCCGCGAAGGGGTTGGACTCGCCGGCGGCCTGCGGGGTCCACGAGCCGCTCAGGCCGGAGGCCGTGAACGAGCGGAAGTAGCGCTGCTCATTGGCACCCCGAGCCTCGACGATCATGAGGTACTGGTTCTGGCCCTGGACCTTGTAGACCTGCGGCGCCTCGAACAGGTTGACCGTCGTGTCGCTCATGACCGTCGTGTACGACGAGCCGAAGTTGCCCGGGAAGTTCCCGATCGGCATGCTCGCCCGATAGATCTTGCCGTTGTCGCCGGCGAAGAACAGGTACATGTTCTGGTCGTCACCGATCAGGGTCTGGTCGATCGGGGCGGAGCCGGGGATGCTGCCGGTGAACAGTGGCTGCGGCGCGGACCAGCCGTTGGGGTTGGTGGGGTCGCTCGACGTGCGGTAGACGAAGGGCGACGCACCCCACTGGGACGCCAGCACCCAGATGTGCTTGGGCGCGAAGTAGAACAGCGTGGGCGCCACCGCGGACTGACTCATCCCCGTTTGGCCGGCCGACGCCATGTCCGACCAGTTCGTGAAGGGACGGAACATCATCGAGCCGTATCCCGATCCCGACACGTTCGACGCGTAGACCAGGTGCTTGCCGTTGTACACGACGTCGGTGAAGTCCTTCAGCGAGACCCACCCGTTCGCCGGCTGCGCCAACGGACCGGTCGACGTCCACCGGTATGTCGACGGAAGAGAACACATGCCGCCCCCCGGCGGTGTCGACGTCCCGGGCAGGCCGGTCCACTTCTGGTTGCTGCCGCCGTTGCACGTCCAGATCTCCACCGCCGTGCCGTTGGCCGTACCGGAGCCCGTAACATCCAGGCACAGCCCGGACTCCACGCCGACGATCGTGCCGTCGGAGTTCACCCGCCACTGCTGGTTCGCACCGCCGTTACAGGACCAGATCTGCACCCGGGTACCGGCCGCGGTGGCGTGGCCCGGAACATCCAGGCACTTGTTGCCGTACACGGTCAGCTCGTTGTTGTCCGTCAACGTCCACTGCTGGTTGGTCCCGCCCGAGCAGTCCCAGATCTGCAGGTACGTGCCATCGGTCTGACCGGCGTTCGGCACATCGAGACACCGGCCGGACCCAACACCGCGCAAGGCGCCGCTGGCGGCCGCCTGAGCCGGGTTGGCGACGAGCGTCGCCGCCAACGTGACCAGGACCACAACGGCAGCGGCGAACACCACGGACAGATGTCTGCGGCTGAAACTTCGTCTGCGCATGGGAACCTCGTAGTCCTTGAGTGAATAATTCCGGTTGGCCCGTCAGAGGCTGTCCGGACTGTCCATGTGGTGCGCAACCCCCGTACTCCACGAGGCTTGGCGTGCCGAGGTCTGCGGAGCCGGCCCCGCACGGTGCCGTGCCTGGCGCCGGCGTTTCATTTCTCCAGGCTCCAGTGCTGGTTCGCACCGCCCGTGCAACTCCATAGCTGGACTTTCGTTCCGTTGGCCGTTCCCTGGCCGTTGGCGTCCAGGCAGAGCCCCGACTGCACCGCTGTGATCGTGCCGTCGGGATTGATGTTCCATTGCTGGTCCGGCTGTCCGCTGCAGTCCCAGATCGCCGCCGGGGTGCCGTTGCCCGCTGCCAGGCCGACGCCCAGGCATTTGTTGCCGTAGACAACCAGCTGCTTTCCAGCGGCGTAGGTCCACCGTTGGTTGGAGCCGCCGTTGCAGTCCCACAGTTGTGCCTGCGTGCCGTTGGCCGTGGTGGAGTTGTTGATGTCGAGGCAGCGCCCCGACTGCCGGCCGACGATCTCCTGGTTGCCGGAGGGCGGTGGCGGCGGCGTGTTCGAGCCGAACTGGGTGAAGAACTGCCACACCGCCGCCGACGTCCAGGTGCGCCAGCCGTCACCGGTGGAGCCGTCTATGGGCCCGGGGTCGTGGCCCGCTCCGTCGAACGCGGCCCAGACGACGGGGTATCCGGACCTGCACCCGGAGTAGGTGGTGATGATGTGGGTCAGGCTTCCGTAGGCCGGCTCGGGCGGGTTCTGCGGGGTGCAGCCGTTGGTCCGGACGAAGGTGTCGCGCAGTTCCCGTCCCAGCGAGATGGGCAGCACGTTGTCCCTGATGCCGTGCAGACCCATGTAGGCGATGGGCTGGGTGCCGCCGTTGCACCCGCTGAGGTTCGCGCCGGAGTAGACCGCGACCGCGCGGAAGACCGTTGCCCGGGAGCAGGCCAGGGCGTACGACATCGCGCCGCCGTAGCTGAAGCCGGCGGAGAACAACTGGGTGGCGTCGACGCACAGCCCTGATTCGATCTGGCTGACCATCGCGTCGACGAAGGCCACGTCCTGGCCGCCGGAGTTGGCCCAGCCGTTGCCGATGCCCTGCGGGGCGACGAAGATCGTACCGTTGTTCGCGTTGTCAGCCAGGCGCCTAAGGCCGTAGTAGGACCAGTTGTACCCGTCCGTTCCGCCCGAGTCGACGTCGTTGGCCGTGCCGCCCCGCCAGTGGAAACCGAAGATCAGCCGGTAGGGGTGGTTGCTGTCGTAGCCGGCCGGAACCCGCAGTATGTAACTGCGCGTCTGGCCGCCGCTCTGAATCGTGTGTGTACCACTCGTCAGCGTCGGGGCCTTGCCGCAGCCGGCGGTCGCCCGGACGGCGCCGGTGGTCGTGGCCGACGCGGGCGCGCCCGGGCCGCTGCTGAAGGAGGTGCCCGCAGCTGCCAGGACGAGAAGTACCGCGGCCACGATGGAGGTTAAGAGCGGTTTGCGTTTCATACACTCCTTCTTCCGTGGTTGGGGGGTGGACAGGGAGCGTCGGTAGCCGGGCCGGTTCAGATGGCCGTGATGGTCCATTCGTTGTTGGTGCTCGAGTTCGGCGTCCACATCACCGTGGTGGAGCCGACGGTCGTGCTGCCGCTGCCGTCAAGGGCGGTGCCGGTGCCTCGATTGACGATCTGGTAGCGGTTGCCACCGAGGCTGGTCAGCGACCACTGCTGGTTGTTGCCGCCGTTCCACGCCTCCTGGCGGGCGGGTGCGCCGTTGGCGGAGTTGCCCCAGCTGTCGACGGCCATTCCGTTGGTGCGGTTCATGATGCGGTGGTAGCCGTTGCCGAGGTCGATCAGCTGCCACTGCAGGTTGGTGCTCCCGTCGTAGTTCCACTGCTTGAGGTTGGAGCCGGAGGCGACGTTGCCCCCGCTGTCGAGCACCAGTCCGCTCGTCGCGTTGGCGATCTTGACCCAGGTCGTGGAGCCGC
Source organism: Streptomyces sp. NPDC001848 (assembly GCF_042891915.1). NCBI lineage: Bacteria > Bacillati > Actinomycetota > Actinomycetes > Kitasatosporales > Streptomycetaceae > Streptomyces > Streptomyces sp. NPDC001848. Next base: position 271,196 of record NZ_JBIATP010000005.1, read on the forward strand.
CCGGCGCGCCCAGGACGGGGATCTCTCCGGAGAAGGTGAGCTTGACCGTGTACGCCAGGGCGTTGAACGGCGGGTTGGACGAGGGCATGGCTAGGTGCAGGCCGGAAGCATCCTGGGTCGGCGCGGGCAGGTTGATGTAGGTGCCGGCGGCGTTGTTGAGCAGTTGCGCGCCCGTCAGGCTGCTGAGGTTGATCTGGCTCGAGTTCAGCGTCGTGATGGTCATGGTTCCGCCCTGCCAGCCCAGCGCGGTGGCGTAGAGCACCTTGTTGTCCTGGCTGCGGGTGAACCGGATGTCCTCGGGTGTGCCGGCCACCGGTCCACTGAACGAGCCTCCGCCCATCTTGGTGGGGCCTTCGCCGTAACTGGCCCAGGAGCGGGTGCCGTAGACCGCCTCTCCGAAGCGGCCGAGCCAGTCGCCCATGCCGAGCAGGATCGACTGCTGTCCGGAGGGGATGGTGCCGTCGGCCATCGGGGCGATGTTCAGCAGCATGCTGCCGCCCTTGCTGACCCGGTCGATCAGCGAGTGGAGCAGGGCCTGCGTCGAGTAGTAGCCGATGCCGACCGTGTAGCACCAGCTGGAGGAGGAGATGCTGTCGTCGGTCAGCCAGTAGGGGCTGAGCAGCCCTGCCGGGCCGCCGCGCTCGAAGTCGAAGACCTCGCCCTTGTTGTCCAGGCCGTCCTTGTAGGTCGCGACCACGTCCTTGTTCCAGGAGACCGCCTGGTTGTAGTAGTGCGCGAGGAACTGGAGGCGATAGGACTCCTGCACCAGGCCCAGGTCGAAGTCCTGCCAGACCAGATCCGGCTGGTAGCCGTCGATGACCTCGATCAGCTTGTCGTACCAGAGCTTGTTCTCCGCCGCCGAGCCCTGCTGACCGAAGAGGATGCGCAGCGTCGGATCCGACTGGGACGGCACGTGGTCGTAGTAGCCGTTGAAGTGGTAGGCGTGGTGCAGCGAGGCCATGAACTTCAGCCCCTGCCCGCGGATGGCCTGCGCGTGCAGACCCAGTAGGTCGAGTCCGGGGCCGTGCCGGACCGAGTTCCACGGGTTGGAGCGGCTGTTCCACATGGAGAAGCCGTCGTGGTGCTCGGCGACCGGGCCCGCGAACCTGGCGCCTGCGGCCTTGAACAGCCGCGCCCAGGCATCGGGATCCCAGTTGCCGCCCTGGGAGACCAGTCTGGGGGCGAACTGCACGTAGTTGCCGGCCTTGTCCCGGGCACCGTCGATGAAGTTGTTGTACGGCCACACCGAGGGGTCGCCGTAGGTGGCGATGTGGTGACGGTTCTCGGCCGAGCCGCCGATGTACATGTTGCGCGGATACCACTCGTTCCCGAACGCGGGAACGCTGAAGACGCCCCAGTGGTAGTAGATGCCGAACTTGGCGTCCTGGAACCAGGCCGGGGCCGGGGGGTGCTGGTCCACGGACGACCAGTTCGCGGTGTAGCTTCGGGGGCCGTCGGTCGCGGCGGCCTCGGGGGCGAACCGGAGCAGGCCGAAGGCCGTGGCCGCGCCGGCCGCCGCCAGCAGACGGCGCCGGCTGATCGGGTGGGAGGAGGAAGTCATGCGGGGCCTCTCAGAGGGATTGACGGGGGTGGCTCAGGAGGTTCGTCAGTCGGTCACCTGATCAACTGCGGGTCCACTTCTGGTTGCTGCTGCCATTGCAGGTCCACAGCTCCAGCAAGGTGCCGTTGGCCGTTCCCGCGCCCGTGGCGTCCAGGCACAGGCCGGACTGGGCACCGGTGATCGTGCCGTCGGCGTTGATCGTCCACTTCTGGTTGCTGCCGCCGTTGCAGGTCCAGATGTCCACCTTGGTGCCGGGGCTGGTCCCCTGGCCCGCGGCGTCCAGGCAGTCGCCGCCGTAGACCCGCAGCTCACCGTCCGGAGTGCTGGTCCACTGCTGGTTGCTACCGCCGTTGCAGTCCCACAGCTCCACCTGGGTGCCCGATGTCTGCGACTGGTTCGGCACGTCCACGCATTTGCCGGAGCCGACTCCGACGATCCCGGCGGTCGTGCCGCCACCGCTTCCGCCGCTGCCGGGAGTGAGGGACAGGTTGTCGAACTGTGCCGTCTCGCCCTGGCTGGTCGCGTAGCCGACCTGGCCGCCGGCCCAGGTGTGGTCGTTCACGGAACCGACCGTGGAACCGTCGATGACAGCGGTGACGGTGCTGCCGGAGAAGGTGAGGGCCAGGGTGTGCCACCGGTTGGTGCCCAGCGCCGTGGTGGTGCCGTGGGCGAGGGTGGAGACGTTGCCGTTGGTGTTCGAGTTCAGGATCGACCAGGCTCCGGTGTCGCTCACCCGCAGGTGGTAGGCGTTCAGCCCGCCGGTGCTGCCGTAGTCCTGTGCGTTGGCACGGCCGATCAGCTCGGCGTATCCCGGCTGTTCGAGCATCACGTCGGACGAGACGGTGTAGTTGCTCCAGCTCACGTCACCGAGCAGGGCGTGCGGATCGGACAGCGCGTCCCAGGTGATCGGTTTCTGCGGACTCATCTGGCGCACGCACCTGCCGCTGCGGCCGCCGCCGCAGCCCACCGCCTCGAAGGCGCCCTGCCAGTCCATGAGGTACTTGGCCTCGGTGCCGGTGGCGTAGCTGTCGAAGGAGTCGCTGTACGGCAGGCTCATCGCGCCCTGGGCAGGGCTGGTGGCGGTGCCTTTCCCCTGTCCGGTCGTGGTGGTCAGGGTGTAGACGCGATGGGGCTGCACGGTCAGGCTGAAGCCGCCGCCGGACGGGGTGATGTCCGTGGTGTGCACGAGGTAGTCGGCCGGGTTGCCGGAGTTGACGTCCGTCGACCAGACGTGGACGGTTTTGGTGGACAGCCCGCCGGTGACGTTGAAGTTCAGCGTCTGGGCGCTGCCGGCGTCCATCGTCTCGACGACCGTGGAGTAGTCGGAGTTGTTGGTGGACTTCAGTGAAACGTAGCTGCCGTTGTTCCGGTTGCCGCCGATGTAGCCACTGGAGGCGTCGAGGTAGTGCCACCCCGGGGCGGTGAACTGGCTGGTCTGTGCCATCACCCAGGCGTTCTTGCCGATCGCGTAGTGCCCGGACCACGGCTGCGAGGCCAGGGCGAGACCCATGGTGGGGTAGGGCAGGTTCGGCGTGATCGCGGCGACCACCGGCCAGTTGAGGTACGCGGTCATCCGGCCGTCGATGTAACCGCGGTTGATGCCGCGGGCCATGGCCGGCGCTCCCGCGTCGTAGTCGTCGGAGCCGTTCTCGCTCGCCCACAGCGTCTTGCCGGACGACGTGGCGGCCGACGGCACCGAGCAGTTGGACTGGGACGAACGGTAGCCGCAGGGGTAGTGCGTGCCGAGGACGTTCACCGAGGCGGCGAACGCCGGGTCGGAGTCGACGTCGTTCGCCACGGACCAGTCGGAGTCGGCTGCGACGATCTTGACGTTTCCGTAGCCGTTGGTGTCGAGCGCGCCGCGCAGTTGCTCGTACCAGGAGACGTTGTAGCCTCTCTCGTTCCACCCGCCGAGGTAGTCGATGCTCAAGCCGTGCTGTTTGGCGCAGCCCAGCCAGGAGAGCAGATAGTTGATCATGTCGGTGGACCAGAAGTTCCCGCCGCCGATCCAGCCGGGCGCGCCCCAGGCGAGCCCGTACAGCTTGATGTCCGGGTTGCGCGCTCTGGCTTGCTCCATCAGCCACCACTCGTAGCCGCGGTTGCAGTTCAGGTCGGACCGGGTGTGCTGGTGACTGGGCTCGGCCCCCGAGGTGGAGTTGGTGTCACCGCCGATCTCGGTCTTGAGGATCTGCAGGGAGGCGCCGTAGCCGGGCCGGAACAGGTAGTCCAGGATCTGGCCGCGTTGGGGCTCGGGATAGTCGACCAGGAGTCTGCTGTTGCCGCCGCCGCCGCTGATCGCGCCGACGCCGTCGAAGGTGCGGCCGGCGGACGCGCCGTTGATCGTGACGGAGGTGGCGGCCTGGGCCGGCGCGGCGCTCGTGGCCACGACGCCGCCGGCGGCCAGGAGGAGGCCCGCGAGCACGGCCGTCGAGGCGCGCAGGCGCCGCAACAGCCGTCCGAATGCTGACACGGTGGGTTCCTTTCGCAGGTCGGAGGTGTCCCGTGGCCGGTGTGGCGGGTCCGGTCACAGGGATCGATGGCTGTGTGGTCAGCGGAGGACGAAGTCCTGGTTGGTGCCGGGCGCGTTCTTGCACGGCCACTGGTCCAGTTGCTGACCTGCGTTGCTGCCGGCGCCGTAGACGTCCAGGCACAGACCGCTGTTCCGGTTCTGGAGCGCGTAGGAGCCGTCGGACTGCCGCACGGGAAGCCAGAGTCCGGCGGCCGCTGTGCCGGGGGCCTGCTGGACGATGTCCGGAGTGCCCGCCGCCGTGGAGCTGCCGGCCACCGCCACGTCCTGGCCGGAGTTCTGTGCCCGCAGTTCGCCGTAGCCGCCCGAGGCCGGCACGAACTGGAACCGCTGGTTGCTCTGCCCGTTGCACGTCCACTGGTCGATCGCGGCGCCGGCATCGGAGGAGTTGCCGTACACGTCCAGGCACAAGTTGCCGCTCGCGACCACGAGTTGGTGGTAGCCGTCCGGGAAGCCGCCACCGCTCGACGAGGCCGGTGTCAGATGGACGGCGAACGCGTCGTGCGAGCCCTGGAACGTGAACGGCACGGTGATCGAGCCCCCGGAGGCGCTCACGTTCTGGTCGTACACGATCTCTGGGGCGGTGAGCGGTGCCTGGTCCGGGATGCGGTGCACGGTGACGTGCACGCTGCCGGCGTTCGCCAACCAGGGTACGGACGACAGCCCGTCGAAGGTCACGGACGCGGCGCCGGTGTACCCGTCGGAGTCGCCGATGACGGCCACCGCACGCTTGCCGGCGGAGTCCTCGGAGGCGGAGATCGCCGTCGAGCCGACCTGGCCGGAGGTGTCGACGAGAGTACCGGTCATGTCGGCGTAGTCCCGAAGCGCCCACCAGTTGCCGGTCGGCTGCCAGCTGCCCCCACTCCGGGTGAGCACTCCCGTCAGGTTCGGGGTGACGCAACACACCCAGTTGCCCCGCATCGCGTTGGTGTACCCGGACTGCGCGAACCGCGCCAGGTACCAGGCCGTCACCCCGGCGGTCTGCCGGTCGGCCGGCTGGTACTCGTTCGAGGACAGCGGCAGCGGACCGATGCCCGCCGAGCCAAGGGCGTCGCGGAGGCCCTGCGCGACGGTGACCGGATCGTCGACATCGCCCTCGTTGTGATTGGTGATCATGTCCGGCACCGTCCCGGCCGCCTTCACATGCGCGAGCCAGGTCTGCCATTCGCCCGGGCTGCGCTGCGGGGTGAACGCGAGGGACGGCCCCACGATCTGCGCCCCGGGGGCGATGCGCCGGATCTCCCGGTAGGCGGTGTCCCACATCTGGAAGTACTGTGCGCTGTCGACACCCCGGGTCCAGAAGACCGAGATGTCCGGCTCGTTCCAGATGTCGTAGGAGAACGTCAGCCCCGAAGTCTGTAGCGCTCCCACCGTGGAGTCGATGAAGGTGATCCAGTTGGAGCAGTCGCCGTTGTCGCACGGGTACGTCGTGTTCGACGGCTGGCCGCCGTTCGCGCCGTAGATGTCGCTCACCAGCACCTGGTACTGGGCGTGGTACGGCGGCCGGGTGAGCCGCTTCGCCTGAGCGATGATCGAGTCGATGTCGGCCCGCGTGGCAGAGCCGTACTTGTAGCCGTCCCTGATCCAGCCACCGGAGAACCATCCTCCGCCGCGGAATGCGTTCAGTCCCAGCGGCTGAAGGAACTGGTCCGCCGGCTGGCTGCCGTCTTCACTGATGCCGTAGAGGAACCCCTCTCCCACTCCGGTCGACGGCCCGCGGGTCGACGCGAGGTGCACGCTCAGCGACTTGCCCGAGGCGGCCTGGCTCGCGGCCGTCGACAGCAGCGGCAGCACGAGCGTCAGCACGATGCCGGCCACCAGTGCCAGACGGCCGGGTCTCGCTCTCGTCCTCATCCGATCCTCCTGCGGGTGGGCACCGCTGTGCTGCGGCACTGGGCGGTGTGGCGCGGTGACACGCCGGGGCGGCCGTCGGGTGCCCGCCCCGGCGTTGGGTGCGTTCGCTCACGGGTCAGCTCAGCGACCATTGCTGGTTGGATCCGCCGTTGCAGGTCCACAGCTCCACGGGGCTGCCGTTGGCGGTGGCGGCGCCCGTCACGTCCAGGCACAGACCGGACTGGGCGCTGGTGATGGTGCCGCCAGCGTTGAGGTTCCACTGCTGGTTGGTCTGGCCGTTGCAGGGCCAGGTGATGACCTTGGTGCCGGGGCTGGTGCCCTGGTTCGAGGCGTCCAGGCACAACCGGCTGCTGCCGGAGTACACGGAGAGCTCGTGCGAGGCGGTCTGGGACCAGGTCTGGTTCGCCCCGCCCGAGCAGTCCCGGATCTGTGTCTGCGTCCCCGGCGTCGTGGACCCGCCCGGCACCTCCAGACATTTGCCCGCACCCACCGCATGCAGCGCGCCCGGTGTGCCGCCGCCGCTTGCCGTCCCGTAGCCGGCGGCGGTGATGGCGGCCTGGACGGCGTTCTCGGTGGCGTCGGAGGGGTAGCCCGCCGTCATCGCGCCTTCGAAGAACTCGCCGACGCCCGAGGGGCTGTTGTCGCCACCGGTGCCGAGGAGGACGGAGCTGTCGACCTTCATCGGCGAGTAGCCGTTGGGCAGGGGCCCGGAGAAGGTGGTGGTCAGGCCTCCGCTCGTGCCGTCGCCGTACTTGAGGGTGAAGTTGCTGGTGCCGTTGTTCTTCAGCCACGCGCTGACGAACGGATGGTGCACGCCCGGGCTGTTCGGGTCTTTGTTGGAGCCGGTGTTGGTATGGAACATGCCGTTCTCCAGGTCGGCTTCGACCCACGGGCCACTGCCGGTGCAGCCGCCGAACCAGCAGGCTTTGCCCCAGTAGATGGCGTTCATGGTGGCGTTGCCGGTGTCGGTGTGGGAGTTCTCGCCACTGCCGTAGTCGAAGCAGCACCACTGGTTCGTGTAGTTCGACGACGTCACCATGTAGATGCCTTCGGGCTGGGAGCCGGTGGCCACGCCGCTCGCGTGGTCGATCCGGTAGCCGACGCCGGGGGTGACCTTCACTCCGAAGACCTGGTGGCCGGCCACCGTCACCGGCAGGGCCATGGCGTCCGCTCCGACGTCTGAACCATTGGGGCCAGGTCCCTTCCAGTAGCCGCCCCAGGAGATCGGCAGGTCGTTGTGCCTGGAAGTCTGGTCGTAGATCTTCGTGATCGTGCACGACGTGCCCGCGCAGAACGACACCTGGGACGCCCCGTCGGCGTAGCCGCCCGCACTGAGCACTGCGATGTCGCGGTAACTGTGGTCGGAGGCCCGCTGGATCTGGTACAGCGGCCCGTTGTACGACGCGAAAAGCGCCCTGGTCGTGGAGTGCGCCGTCACGCACGGCGTACCGCCCGCGGCATAGATGTCGCACGGAAGCGACGCGTCGGCCGCGGAGGCTTTCGCCGACAGGGCCGCCTGGTGGACGGCGGCGGCCGTGCCGGATCGTGAGGGTGTGGCGAACGCCGGTGCGCCCAACGTGGCCACGGCCATCGCCAGGATGATCAGGAGAACGGCCGGGAATCGCCTTCGCCGGTGATCGGTTGCTGATCCGAGCAAGGAGACCTCCTCAGGGGCGGTGCCACCGCGCGGCGGCACCGAAGCTGCCAGTGGCCGAGGGGAGGGGACTCACCCCAGCGTCCACTGCTGGCCACTGCCGCCGTTGCAGGTCCATAGTTCGGCGAGGGCTCCGTCGGCCGTGGCCCCTCCGGTGACGTCCAGGCACAGGCCGGACTGGACGCCGGTGATCGTGCCGTTGGCGTTCAGCGTCCACTGCTGGTTGGTCTGGCCGTTGCACGGCCAGATCTCCACCTTCGTCCCGGAGGTGGTCTGGTTGTTGTAGGCGTCGAGGCACATCTGGGCGCTGCCGGAGTAGACGGTGAGCTGGTTGGAGGCGGAATGCGTCCATGTCTGGTTGGCCCCGCCGTTGCAGCTCCAGATCTCCACCTGGGTGCCGGCGGCCGTGCTGGCGTTCGGTACGTCCAGGCACTTGCCCGCACCCACCGCGTGCAGCTCACCGGTCACGCCGGCGCCGCCGCCGCTGTTGGTGCCGCCCGCGACCCGGTACATCACCGTGCCGTGCGCCGGAACCGAGGCGCTGATGGTGCCCGAGGTGGTGGAGGACGCCCCCGACCACAGGTCGGTGAGGGTATACGTGGACGCCCCGGTCTTCCCGATCGCGGCCGCGGTGGTGGTGATGGTCGCCGTCGAGCCGGTCTCGTTGAACAGCGCCACCGACACGTCCCCGTTGGCCAGCGGCTTGGCCAGCACGTCCAGGCCGCCCGAGGACGACACCATGGTGCCCTGCTTGCCCAGGGAGTCCTGGTCGACCGCGATGACCCGGGAGTTGGTCAGGATGGACAAGGTGCCCGCACTGGCCGAGGGGATGTTGGTGCCCGCGATCAGCGGCGCGGCCATCTCCGCCCACAGACTGAACTCGCTGCGGCTCTCGGTGGCCGTCAGCGAACCGTTGCCGACTTCCAGCATGTCCGGGTCGTTCCAGTGGCCGGGGCCGGCGTACGAGGCCAGTCCCACGTTGCTGTGGAAGATCGACAGCATGCTGGAGTAGTCGGCGGTGATGTCCCCGGTGGTGCGCCAACTGTTGCCCACGCCCGCGCCCCAGGTCCACACGTTCTCCTGACCCCAGTTGCACAGGCTGAACAGGATGGGCCGGCCGGCGGCCGCCAGCGCGTCCCGCATCGCGGTGTACCGGGTCCGCGCCGGCACGCCGGTGTTGTTGCAGTTGTCGTACTTCAGGTAGTCCACACCCCAGGACGCGAACGATTGCGCGTCCGTGGTCTCGTGCCCCAGGCTGCCCGGGTATCCCGCGCAGGTCGCGGTGCCGGCGTCCTCGTAGATCCCCAGCTTCAGCCCGAGCGAGTGCACGTAGTCCGCGGTGCCCTTGATGCCGTCGGGGAACTTGGCCGGGTCCGGCACCAGGCGGCCGCCGGAATCGCGGCTGTGGGTCATCCAGCAGTCATCGATGTTGACGTAGGAGTAGCCCGCCGCCTGCATACCGTTGGTGTGCATGGCCTGCGCGGTGGATTTGATCAGCGACTCGGAGACATTGCAGCCGTACGCGTTCCAGTCGTTGAATCCCATCTGCGGGGTCAGTGCGAGCCCGTTGCCGAGCGCGGCGGCGGGCTGGGCCGTGGCGAGGGAGAGGAGGGGGGCGGTGACGGCGAGCAGCACGGCCGAGAACGTGAGCGCCAGGGTCCGGCGCAGGGACGGCAGCGGAGGCAGCGGCCGAAGGCGCCTGGCTCTCGCAGTGGTCATGGGCATGGGTCATCGACTCCTGGGCCGAGGTGTGGATGAGGTCGTGCGGGGCGGGGGCAGGTCGCGTTGCGGTCCTTCGGCACCTACGGGAGGACCACCGCCTGCCGCAGGTGCCGGAGGGAGCTCAGCGGTAGCCGGCCGCGGTGATGTTGGCCTGCACCGCGTTGTCGGTGGCGTCGGAGGGGTAGCCGGCGACGATGGCTCCTTCGTAGAAGGTGCCGGCGCTCAGGTTGGCGCCGCCGCCTGGCTTGCAGCAGTCGCCGCCGCTCCCCAGGACGATGGCTCCCTGCTTCTTCATGGGGCTGTATCCGCCGGGGAGCCCGCCGTCCCAGAGGGTGGTCAGGCCGCCGGACTGCGCGTTGCCGCCCTTGAGGGCGAACCTCGACGTTCCGTTGTTCTTCAGCATCGCGGTGACGAACTTGCTCGGAAACGTCCGCTGGTTGGTGTTCCACGACTGGCTGCCGCCGGAGTACAGGCCCCATTCGAGATCGGCCTGCACCCAGGGACCGCTGCCGGCGCAGCCGCCGAACCAGCACTGGGTCCCGAAGTTGATCGCGTCCATCGCCCCGGCCGCGTCGGCCTTCCTGGTCGTCTCGCTGTTGCCGTAGTCGAAGCAGCAGCCGCTGTTGACGTGGGTGCCGCTGGTGACCATGTACGCCCCTTCGGGTTCGGCACCGGTCGGCACGCCCGTCAAGTGACCGTCCCGCCAGTAGCTGTTCCCGGGGTTGATGTACAGCGAGTAGGCCTTGGTGCCCCCGATGGTCAGCGACTCCGAGGTCGCTTTCGCGGGGCTGCTCTGACTCGATCCTGGGACCTGGGCCGATCCCTGGTACCACAGGTCGTTGCCGTGCCCGGACTGGTCGCGGACGACCGTGATCACGCACGAGGTGCCCGCGCAGAACGAGTCCTGGGCCGCCGCGTCGGCGAAGCCGCCGGGCGCCGGCACGCCGATGTCCCGGGTCTTGTTGTCCGAGGAGCGCCTGACCTGGTACAGGGAGCCGTTGTACGAACGGAAGAGCGCCCGCACCGTGCTGTGCGCGGCCACGCACGGCGTACCGCCCGCGGCGTAGATGTCGCACGGGCCCGATCCGCTGGGCGGAGGCGGAGGCGGAGGTGCCGGCGTGCTCCACTTCTGGTTGCTGTGGCCGTTGCAGGTCCACAGGATGACCGCAGTGCCGTTGGCCGTGGCCGCTCCGTTGACGTCCAGGCAGAAACCGGATGCGACACCCGTGAGGGACCCGTCGGGGTTCTGCCGCCACACCTGGGTCGGCCGCCCGTCGCACGGCCGGATGACCACCGGGGCCCCGGCAGTCGTCCGGTTGTCGTAGGTGTCCACGCACCGGGTGCCGTTCATCGTCCTCAGCTCACCCGCCGACGTGAACTCGAACGCCTGATTGGGCTGGTCGTTGCAGTCCCAGATCTCCAGCGCCGTGCCCGGCGTGTCGACGTTGCCCTTGACGTCCAGGCACCGCCCCGACGCGGAGCTCACCAGGGGTGCCGCCGGCGCCGGTGCCGACCATGTCGGCGCGGCCGCCGGCAACACGGTCAGCAGCGCCATCACGCATACAGCGGCGGCCGCCGGTAAGCGGGGTCTCCGGGCCGCAGGGGTCCGGGGCGAAACAGATGAAGGCTGCATTCTGTTCCTTGGTGTGTGGGGGAAGGGGACAGAGAGTGCCGCGCCTGTCCAAACGGGATCACAAGGGCTTACAAGGTGCGTCGACCGCTCCCGTCAGAGTGCCCGAGAGCACCCACAGAGAACACTCAGACATCCCATGTCGCATAGTGATCCCACACGCCTGACACCCTGTCAATAGACCTGTTACGCCGAATCACCTCCCGATCCATCCCATGTTTTGGACAGTCAGCCCGCCATGACGGCATGCCGAAACCCGCGTCCGGCGACGGCCGCCGTGCCGGGCGCAGGTGTTGTGCGGCTACTCCGAAGCGATCCGGGGCAGGAGCGCGCGCTGGGCGCCGATCACCTCACCTGAGGTTCCAGTGCTGGTTGGCGCCGCCGTTGGAGTCCCAGACCTGGACCGGAGCCCCGTTGCCGGTCTGCCCGGCGGGAATCTCCAGCGCCCGGCCGGAAGCGACGTTGGTCAAGGTGTACGAACCGTCGCCGTTCCGACTCGCCCGCCAGTGCTGGTTCGCGCCACCGTTGGCATCCCAGATCTCCATCCGCGTGCCGTTGCCCGTCCGACCGCCCGGCTCGTCCAGCACCCGACCACTGCCGACATTGGTCAGCGTGTACGAACCATCACTGTTCTGACTCGCCCGCCACTGCTGGTTCGCAGCACCACCGTTGGCGTCCCAGAGCTGCAAAGGCGTGCCGTTCCCCGTCTGTCCGGCCGGGACGTCCAACACCCGGCCCGCCGCGACATCACTCAGCGAATACACCGTGCCCGAGACGATGCCTCCTGGGTCCCCCGGGTTCCCCGCACTGCCGCCCAGCGCGGACAGGACCGCGTCGTAGGCGGGCTTCTTGTTGCCGGCCGCATCGAACAGCAGCGGATTGTCCCCGCTGCGCCAGGAGTCGCTGTCCCTGATTCCCCACACCGTGATGCCGGTGCAGCGGGCGACGTTCATGCACGCCTGGACCGTGTTGGCGTACGCCGTCGGCGACGCCTGGGCGATGTCGAGTTCGGTGATCTGCACGTCCACGCCGAGCGCGGCGAAGTTGGCCAGGGTGGTCCGGAAGCTCGACGGCGGGCCGCCGACGCCGAAGTGGCTCTGGAAGCCGACGCAGTCGATGGGCACACCGCGGGACTTGAAGTCCTTGACCATCGCGTAGACGCCCTGCGTCTTGGCGTCGGTCCAGTTCTCGATGTTGTAGTCGTTGTAGCAGAGCTTGGCCGAGGGGTCGGCGGCCCGGGCGGTGCGGAAGGCCTCCTCGATGAAGCCGTTGCCCAGCACGTCCTGGAACACCGAGCTGCGGTGCTGGGAGGAGCCGTCGGCGAAGGCCTCGTTGACCACGTCCCAGGCATAGATCTTGCCCTTGAAGTGGCTCATCTCGGTGGTGATGTGGTTGTTCATCACGCTGCGCAGCGTGTTCGCGTCCCTGATTCCGCTGACCCAGCCGGGCAGTTGCGAGTGCCACACCAGGGTGTGGCCGCGCATCCGCTGTCCGTGCCCGGTGGCATGGCCGACGATCTGGTCGGCCGGGCCGAAGTTGAAGGCGCCCCGGGACGGTTCGGTGGTGTCCCACTTCATCTCGTTCTCCGGGGTGATCATGTTGAACTCCCGGTCGAGAATCGTGGAGTACGTCGAGTCGCCGAGCCTTCCGGCAGCCACGGCCGTGCCGAAATAGCGGCCGCTGCCGGCCGCCGCCGCGCCCAGCGTGCCGGAAGCGGCATGGGCGGCGGGAGATGCCGCCCCGGTCAGGGCCAGTACCGTGCCGGCTGTCAGTCCGGTGGCCAAGGCCAGGGCCTTGCGGAGGCGGAGTTGCTCGTTGGGCCAGGGCATGAAGGATCATCCTCCTTGTGTGGGGGGGTGGAACATCGATCACAGGACGGCGCCGCGGTGGGGTCGGGTCACGGGGCTCAGGAGACCGGCAGAGCGGTCCATTGCTGGTTGACGCCGCCGTTGCAGTCCCACAGGATCAGCTGCGTACCGTCGGTGGTGGACGCGTTGGGGTCGTCGAGGCAGCGGCCCGAGACCGGATTGCGGTAACCGCCGTTGTACGGCTGCCATTGCTGGTTGGTGCCGCCGTTGCAGTCCCAGATCTCGATCTTGGTGCCGTTGGCGGTACCACCGCCCGTGGCGTCGAGGCACTTCCCGAGCGCCCGCAAGGTGCCGTCGGAGCGCGCGGACCACAGCTGCGCGTCGGAGCCGTTGCAGGACCAGATCTGCGCGGCGGTCCCGTTGGCACTGTTTCCACCGTTGACGTCCAGGCACTTCCCCGCGACCCCGGAACGCACCTCCCCACCGGCGGAAACCGGCGGCTTGATCCAGCCTGCCGCGTCCGCGGCCTGGACTCCGGCGTTGAAGGCGTCCGCCATCTTGCGGTAGCCGTTGTCGTTGGGGTGAAAGGGGTCGGACAGGTCCGCGGTGGTCAGAGCGCTCATGTCCACCAGGCGCACGTGCTTGCCGGTAGCCTGCTCGGCCTGGACGATCCCGGGGAGCTTGGCGTTGAAAGCGGGCCGGTTGGCCTCCTCGGTGCCGCTGGTGGAGACGATCACGGTGCCCACGAGGACGGTCGCGTCGGGGGCGTCGCGGGTGATCTGGTCGATGAGCGCACGGAGCCGGTCGGGTGCGGTCGGGATCTGGTAGTTGCCGTTCAGGTCGTTGGTACCGATCTCCAAGGTGACCACGTTCGGCCGGTAACGGGCCAGCACGCTGTCCGCGATACCGGCTATCTGGTCGATCAGCCAGCCGGAGTGGCCTTCGTTGTCCGGGTCGGACATGGTGCCGTTGCGGCCCGACCCGACGAAGTCCAGGGCGTGCCCCTCGGTCGACAGCTGGTTCCACAAAAAGCCCCGGTAGCCGTTCCCGGAGGGGCTGCCGACGCCCCAGGTGATCGAGTCGCCCAACGGCATCAGCCGCAAGGGGGCGGGCGCGGCGGCCCGCACGGCGGATGGCGGCGCCTGGGTGCCGGTGGCGGCCGCCGCGGGCAGTGCACAGCCCATGCCGAGCGCGGCCGTCAGCGCCGCGGCCAAGGGTGCCGAGTACTTCTTCATCAGCGTTCCTCACTGGTGCGGGACAGTGGGTGGGGTGAACGGGCCGGCGAGCCGGTCAGCGGATGGTTGAGAGTCTGATCATGTACCTGCCAACGCTCTTTGCCGGGCGCCGGCCACGACCGGCTGATGCCTGGCATGGCCTGCTGGGTATCAGCGGCTTGGACAGCCGGTAGGAGCCACCGGCCAGGTGGACCACGACGTCCTGGACGGGGCGATGCGGCCGGACGGTCGGAGGATCCCGGAGGTGCCCGACGGGCGCCGGGCATACGGAGACCTGCTCCGGGGGCAGTGACCCGTGGCCGACCGTGAGCAGGCCACGGGCCGGAGCCGTTCAGGTCAGTTGAGGCTCCATCGCTGGTTGGATCCACCGTTGCACGGCCAGAGTTCGGCCAGGGCGCCGTTGGCCGTGGAGGCGCCGGTGACGTCGAGGCAGAGCCCGGACTGGGTGCCGGTGACGGTGCCGTCGGAGTTCAGCTGCCACTGCTGGTTGGCGCCACCGTTGCACGGCCAGGTCTCCACCTTGGTGCCGGCGGAGGTCTGGTTGTCGTACGCGTCGAGGCACATCTGACTGCTGCCGCCGTAGACGGTCAGCTGGCCCGAGGACGTGCGGGTCCAGGTCTGGTTGGCGCCGCCGCTGCAGTCCCAGATCTGCACCTGTATGCCGGCCGTGGTGGACGAGTTCGGCACGTCCAGGCACTTGCCGGCGCCCACCGCGTGCAACGCACCGGTGCTCGTCCCGCCGGAGAAATTGCTGTATCCGGCCGCGGTGATGTTGGCCTGAACGGCGTTCTCCGTGGCGTCCGACGGGTAGCCGGAGGTCATCACGCCTTCGTAGAAGGTGCCTTGGGCGCCCTTGCTGTTGTCACCTCCGATGCCCAGGATGATGGCACCCTGTTTCCGCATCGGGTTGTAGCCCGGGACGTTGGGCCGCGGCCCGTCGTAGAAGGTGGACAGGCCTCCGGACTGGGCGTTGCCGCCACGGATCGCCCAGTGGTTCGGCCCGCCCTTGACGATGGCGGTCGTGTACCGGTGGTTGATGGTCGGATCGCCCGCGTTGTAATGCTGGTTGACCCCGGAGAACAGGCCGTTCTCCAGGTCAGCCATGATCCACGGACCGTTGCCCGAACCATAGCCCCAGACCCTGATGTTGCCGAAGTAGATGGCCTCCATGGTGCCGTTGCCGTCGTCGTTGCTGTCCGTCTCCGCGTTGCCGTAGTCGAAGCAGCAGCCGCCGTTGTAGTGCGTGCCGTCGAAGATCGCATACATACCTTCGGGGTTGTCCCCGGTCGCGATCCCGTTGGTGTGGTTGTTGCGGTAGCCCGTGCCGGGCGCCACGAAGACGCCGTAGGCCTTGTGACCGCCCACCATGGTCGGCGCGGCGGTCGCGTTCGCGAGGTTGTCGGGACCGCCCGCGGCACCGCCGCCGGGCGCCTGGGTGAGGTTGTTGCCGCGGCCGGACTGGTCGTAGATGATCGTGATCAGACAGGTCGTTCCCGAGCAGAACGAGTCCTGGGCGGCGGCGTCGGCGTACCCGCCCGCGCTCAGGACGCCGATGTTCCGGGTGGTGTTGTCCGAGGCACGCCGGACCTGGTAGAGCGGTCCGTTGTACGAGGCGTACAGCGCTCGGGTCGTGCTGTGCGCCGCCACACAGGGCGTGCCGCCTGCCGCATAGATGTCGCACGGCCCGGACGCGGCCGCGCGGGCCGGGCCCGCCGTGGCCGTGGCGCCGAACAGTGCCCCGGCGACGAGTGCGGCTGCGGCCCCCGCCCGGGCCAACGTTTTCGAACGAGAGCGGGGCGAGCGCTCCGGCGGCGGAACGTGCGCCCGGTCCAGCACTCTGTGCGGCCTGCCACGGTGCCGTACCGCCGCGAGTAATCGCCGGACGCCACCGCGCCCGGACGGCAGGTGGCGTCCTGTACGTATGGTTCTCATCCGATCTCCCTACCGTGCCGACGCAACCCGGCCGGGCTGTGTTGGTGGCGCTGACCATCCGGAAGCGCTTGAAGGTGCCGCTTCGCAGCGAGATTGCAGAGAGGTTTCGGGGGGAGACGGTGCTCCCGGTTTCGCAGGGCTGTCAAGGGTCCGGAGCCCACTGTTGCGAACGTTGTCGCGGAATCGATTCGAAGGCTGATTCCTGCGGTTCGGAAGCTCTCGACGCGCTCGAAGAGTTGCGGCGTGGCGGCAGGCAGACGGCGACGTCACCGTCCGTTGCGCCGATGTGCCGGGCCCCGCAAGGGTGTGCGACGACCAGGCCAGGATTATCCCGGTGATCCGCCGTCATGCCGGTGAGCAGGGACGCAGCTGCCAGACCGGGAGACGGCGGAGGGCCGGTTCGCAGGGCACTGGCCCAAGCGGCGGAGCTCGGCTCGCGCGTCGGCTCCGCATTCCTCTCGCGGCCGCCATTGACCCCGCACACCGCCGGTCCTAGCATCCTCGTCGAAGCGCTTGCGTGGAATCGATTCGCCCCACGCCATCCGCCACCACGTGAGACGCGGCACGCATGGCGGTTCCGGCAGCCTGACGCCGTTCCTCGCGGGCTCACGGCCCTCGGGCACCCTGCGTCCTTCGTCCGCCCGGGCCCAACCACGGGGCGGCCATCTGCGTGGCGCCGCGGGGCACTTGGCGCTCGTCAAGGGCCATCCATGACGAGTCCCTTCGGGGCGGCTGCGACGCTGTACGCGCGGTCCACCGCCGCGAACTCACCATCTTGCGCCACACGGTCGCAGCGACGTGGCGCCGTTGCCGAGGAAGACGCGACGAAGCGGGACATGGCCGCTCGGCCACGGCAGCCACCACTGCGCCCACCGACGATCATCTTGCCGAGTTGTCGACGATCTGCGTGCCCTGGCGTTCCCGCACCTGGTCGCCGGCGATGCCGTGGTGCACAGGTCGGTCGTGCCGGAGCGTGGCGAGGCCGGGCGGTACCCCCACCACCCGTCAGTATCCTTGCGGCCTGAGTGCGGCCTTGAGGAGCTTCATGAACATCGGGGAGATAGCTCGGCGCGCGGGGGTGTCGCGCAGCACGGTGTCGTACGCGCTCAGCGGCAAACGCCCCGTCGCCACCAGCACGCGCCGACGCATCCAGGACGTGATCAACGAATTGGGATATCGCCCCAACGCGACCGCGAGGGCCCTCAAGGAGGGCCGGACCCGGACCATCGGTCTCGTCATCCCGCCGGCCGGCAACAGGCTCACACACATGCAGCTGGACTTCGTCGCCAGCGTGGTCGACGCCGCCGCCCGGGTCGACCTGGATGTGCTGCTGTCCCCTTCCGGCGGGGAACACGAGCGTTCCTTCGAGCGGTTGGTCTCGGAGAACCGGGTGGACGGCGTCATTCTGATGGAGATCCGCCTGGAGGACCCTCGTGCGGGGCGCCTGCAGGAAGCCGGGCTGCCCTTCGTCGGGATCGGGCACACGGCCGGCGACCACCAGATGTCCTGGATCGACGTCGATTACGCCGGCCTGGTCCAGCACTGCGTGCGGCACCTCGCCGATCTCGGGCACCGCCGGGTGGCTCTGGTCACTCGTTCCCCGGAACTCATCTCGGCCGGCTATGGCCCCGCGCACAGGGCCAGAGAGGGTTTCGAAGCGGCCGTGGCGGAACGCGGCCTCGAGGGCGTCGAAGTGCCCTGCGGGGACGACGCCCGCTCCGGTCAGGAATGCGCCGAGGCGCTCCTGCGCAGCCATCCGGACGTCACCGCTGTCACCACCATCAACGAGGCCGCCCTGCCCGGCATCCAGCGCGCGCTGGCGGACGCCGGTCTCGAAGTGCCGTACGACTTCTCCATCACCGGTGTGGCGGCCAGGACGTGGGCCGAGGACTTCCGCCCGCCGCTCACGGCAGCGGACGTACCGGCTCTGGAAATGGGCGAGAAGGCCGTTTCCCTGCTCGTGGAACGCATCGCCGCGCCGGACACACCGCCTCGGCACATCCTGTTGACTCCCCCGATCTCGTTGCGTTCCAGCACAGCCGCCGTACCCACCGGCGGGCCGGCAGGGTCCCACCGCGCGGCGCGCTGAGCCGGGCGGTACGGCGATCGCGGCCACAAGACGCCACCGGCGCACGGCGGTTGCCCGGCCGAGACCCAGCCGGCCGGGCGGGCGCCCTCGCAGACCAAGAAGCGGCAGTGCAACCCGACCGTCGCTGTGGTGGGGCGTCGGTGTGCGCCGCGCCGGCGCGAGGCACGGCCGTCAGGCGCTGGAGCGGATGACCAGGCGGGTGGGCAGGATCAGCGGGGTGGGGTCCTGCCCATTGATCAGTGCGACGAGCATGCGGGCCATCTCCCGTCCGAAAGCCTTGATGGGCTGGTGGACGGTGGTGAGCGGAGGATCGGTGATCCGGGCGACGGTCAGGTCGTCGAAGCCGACCACGGCGACATCGGCGGGGGCCGGTCGGCCGGCCTCACGCAACGTGCGCAGCGCCCCCGCCCCCATGTTGTCGTTGGCGGCGAACACCGCGTCGACCTCGGGGTGGTCCGCCAGCAGTGCGGCCATGGCGGCGGCTCCACCGGGCTCGGTGAAGTCCCCCTCCTGCGGCGGGTACGGGTCCAGGCCGGCTGCCAGCATGGCGTCCCGGTAGCCGCGGTAGCGGGCGCGCCCGACCTCGGTGTCCAGACGTCCGCAGATCGTCGCCACCCGGGTCCGGCCACGGATGAGCAGGTGCTCGGTGGCCTCGCGCGCTCCGCCGGCGTTGTCGACGTCCACGTACCACCGGGGTGCCGAACCGACCGGGCGACCGCCGAACACGACGGGCATCTCCGCGTCCTCTGCCACACGGGCCAGCGGATCGCCCTCGCGCAGCGCCATCAGCATGACGCCGTCGGCGCCCCTGGACCGAAGGAGTTCCGCCACCCGCTTGCGGCCCCGGTCGGAGGCGGCCAGACACAGCATCAGATGCAGGTCGGCCTCCTCCAGGGCGGCCGACGCCCCCACGATCACCTGGGCGAAGAACGGGTCCGCGAAGATGGACGGATCCTCTCCCGCGACGACCAGGGCCGCCGCTCCCGCCCGGCGGGTGGCCAGAGCGCGCGCGGTCGGGTTGGGGACGTAACCCAGCTGTTGGACGGCCCGTTCGACCGCCTCGCGTTTGGCGCGGCTGACGTGCGGGGCGTTGTTGAGGACGCGGGAGGCCACCGAGCGGGAGACGCCGGCGCGTTCGGCCACCTCGTCGAGCGTCGACTGCCGACGCGGCACATTCTCCCCCATGATCCCTGAGCCGTCCCTCTCGGCCTCGCGTGAAGCGCCCCGTCCCCGGCCTGGTTCCACTGCCGTCCGCCCGGCGGTGGCAACGGGGGCAGACGGACTCTTCAAGGACCAGGAGCCGGACCAGGAGCCGGAAGCGCTTCCAGCTCAAGGCCGTAGAGCCTTGGTCTTCACCATATGAAGTGCAGGTTCGTGCAGCGCCTCTTGACAGCTTGACCTGAGCACAACACGATACCGGCCACACGCCAAAAGTTCCCGGTGCTTTTGGGAGCGCTTCCAGTGGGAGCGCTCCCAAGATCAGGTCGCCAGTCCTTCGGGTACGCGTCCTTGCCTGAGCCCACCGGCCCAAGGGGGCTCGTACCACCGCACTTCCTCAGCACGTCGCACGCTCGGGACGAGAGCGTGCGACGTACCCCTGCCAGGAAAACGAGGTACAGTCATGCGCCGCAGACTCCACGCCCTCGTGGCAGCGTTCTTGGCTCTTCCGCTGGCGCTCGCCGTCGCACCGTCCGCCCACGCTGCCGACCCGACCACCATGACCAACGGGTTCTACGTGGACCCCGACTCCAGCGTGAAGCGGTGGGTCGCCGCCAACCCCGGCGACGGCCGGGCGTACGCGATCAACACCTCCATCGCCAACACCCCCATGGCCCACTGGTTCGGATCCTGGAGCGGCACCATCGGCACCGCCACGGGTGCGTACGTGGGCGCGGCGGACAGTCAGGACAGGCTGCCCCTCCTCGTCGCGTACAACATCTACAACCGCGACTACTGCGGCGGGCACTCCGCCGGCGGAGCCGCCTCGCCGTCCGCCTACGCGAGTTGGATCGCCCAGTTCGCCGGCGGTATCGCCAACCGTCCGGCCATCGTCCTCCTCGAACCGGACTCCCTCGCGGACTACGGCTGTATGACGCAGGCTCAGATCGCCGAACGGGAAGGCATGATCACCGGCGCACTCGGGCAGTTCAACCGCCAGGCGCCCAACACCTGGGTCTATCTGGACGCCGGCAACCCGGGCTGGGCGAGTCCGGCGACCATGGCCCAGCGCCTGAACGAAGCCGGACTCCGGCAGGCCCACGGCTTCTCGCTCAACATCTCCAACTACTACACCACGGCCGAGAACATCGCCTACGGCAACGCCGTCAACAGCGAACTGGGCGCCCGCTACGGCTATACCAAGCCGTTCGTCGTGGACACCAGCCGCAACGGCAACGGCTCCAACGGCCAGTGGTGCAACCCCTCAGGCCGCCGCATCGGCACCCCCACCCAGAAGGGTGGAGGGGCCGAGATGCTCCTATGGATCAAGACGCCGGGCGAGTCCGACGGCAACTGCGGCGTCGGAGCGGGCTCCACGGCCGGACAGTTCCTCCCCGAGGTCGCCTACAAGATGATCTACGGCTACTGATCCCGGACCAGCCGTGGCCCGGTGCGTACCTGCCCCGCGACCGGCCATGGGCACCGTCCGCCGCAGCCCGGCCGGGTCCACCGCGCACTGCCTTCCGCACAGGCGGTCGACAGCCCCCTCGGTGGCAGACCCCCCACTCCTCCACCCCCTGGAGCAGTCATGAAACCACGCAGCTCACGACGGAGCGCGGCCGCCGTCATCGCGGCGCTCACCGCCTGCGCCGCCCTCACCGCGACGCAGGCGCAGGCCACGCCCGCGCAGGACGTGATCACTCCGGCCACGAAGTTCTACGTGGACCCGCACAGCAAGGCCGCGAAACAGGCCCTCGTCGACTTCAGGAACGGGGACATCGAGAACGCCGCGAACATGGCCGAACTCGCGAGCTGGCCGCAGGCCGAGTGGTTCACCGACGGCACGCCCGACGAGGTGCGCGTCAAGGTGAACAGGCTTGTCCGCCGGGCCCGGGCGATCGACCGGACCCCCGTCCTGGTCGCTTACGACATACCCGGCCGGGACTGCTCCCAGTACTCCAGTGGCGGAGCCGCATCCTCCGCCGCCTACCGCAAGTGGATCGACGCCTTCGCCGCCGGCATCGGCGACGACAAGGCGGTGGTCGTCGTCGAACCCGACGGCCTGGCCAACCTTCCCAAGGACTGCGGGCCCACCACCGACCCGACCGGCGAACTCACGGCCGCCCGCATCGCCGACATCGCATACGCCGTGAAAACCCTGAAGGCCCGGCCCCGCACCGCGGTCTACCTGGACGCCGGCAACGTACAGTGGCGGGCCGTCGGCGACATCGCCCAGCGACTGCTGGATGCCGGCCTCCGGTACGGCGACGGCTTCGCCCTGAACGTGTCCAACAACCACCCCACCGACCACAACGCCAGATACGGCACCTGGATCGCCAAGTGCATGTGGTTCGCCACCAACGGACCCGAGCAGGCGCGCGGCCACACCGACTGGTGCGCCAGCCAGTACTACTCGTCCGCCGCCCCCAACGACGGCGCCCCCGGCAACGCCGTCTCCCCCTCGGATCCGAGCACCTGGCGGTGGACGGACGCCTGGTTCGACCAGAACGTGGGCACCCCGCCGGCCGGCGAGCTGCGTCACTTCGTGATCGACACCAGCCGCAACGGTCGGGGCGCCTGGACCCCGGCACCGGGCAAGTACAGCGGGGACCCTGAGAGCTGGTGCAACGCGCCCGGCCGCGGTCTCGGCCCGCGCCCCACCGCCGACACCGGCGTCCCGCTCGTCGATGCCTACCTGTGGATCAAAACCCCCGGTGAATCCGACGGCAGTTGCACGCGCAACACCGGCGGCACGATCGACCCCGAGTACGGCATCGTCGATCCACCCGCCGGCGCCTGGTGGCCCGACCAGGCCCACGCCCTGGCCCGCAACGCGGTACCGCGCCTGACGTTCGACCGCTGAGTCCGGCGGACACCTCCGTATCGGCTCAAGGGCGGACTTCCGTCACACTCTTGGGTTCGGTCAGCCCTCGCCCACAAGGTCGAGGTCGTCACGAGATGCCACCGGGGTGATATCCGGAACGGGCCACTTGCCGTGCAGCGGCGGGGACACATCCCGCCACCAGGGGTGCGTGGGGAGGTCGCCGGCGGGCTCGAAGGGCTGGCCCGGAACCGGGACCGCGACCGCCTGCCCGACTGCGTCGGCCGCGGCCTTCGTCCACTCACCGGGCTCCGCCCAGGCGTGCGGGGCGAGGTTGAAGGTCGCCCAGTGGATGGGGAGCAGCACACCGTGCGGCTCGCCGCCCTGGAGGTCGAGGTGGGCGCGCGTGCCCTCATCGGGGGTCATGTGGATGTCCGGCCAGAAATCGGAGTACGCACCGATCTGGATCATCGTCGCGTCGAACGGGCCGTGTGCCGCGCCGATGTCCTTGAATCCCTCGAAGTAGCCGGTGTCGCCGCTGTGGTAGACGCGGTGCTCGTCGCCCGCCACGGACCAGGACGCCCACAGCGTGTGCTGACCGTTGCGCAGGCCGCGGCCGCAGAAGTGGCGGGCCGGGGTGGCGGTGAGCGTGAGGCCGCCGACCCGGGTCGACTCGTGCCAGTCCAGCTCACGCAGCCGGTCCGCGGACACACCCCAGTGCTCCAGGTGGGCGCCGACGCCGAGCGGTATCGCGAACACGGTGTCCGTGTCGGCCAGGGCCTTGATGGTGGGCAGGTCGAGGTGGTCGTAGTGGTCGTGGGAGATGACGACCACGTCCACCGGGCCGAGCGCGGCGAGCGGCAGCGGCACCGGGTGCAGCCGCTTGGGGCCGGCGAAGTCGAACGGCGAGCAGCGCTGCCCCCACACCGGGTCGAACAGCACCCGCTGCCCGTCGATCTCCGCGAGCACGCTGGAGTGGCCCATCCAGGTCAGCCGCAGTCCGCTCGCCGGGGGTTCGGCCAGCTCGGCGTAGGTCGTCGGGTGTACGGGGACCAGGTCGGCCGGGGCGCGGCGAACACGGTCCTCCTTGCGGAAGTACATCTTCGCGAGCTCCAGCGCGGAACCGCCCGAGGGGCGGGTCCGGGTGCCCTCCGGGTTCACGAAGGCGCCGTCCGCGAAGTGCGGCGATCTGCGGATGCGCGCCAGGCGCTCCCCGCTGGGATCCGCGCCGAAGGCGGTGGGCCGCAGCGCGCGGAGCCCGGAGCTCAGGGGACCGAAACCGGTCACGGCACCTCCAGTGGAGTGGGTGAGGCCCTCATTATGGTCGGCCCGTCCGGCGAACCGGGTTCGGCCGTGTCACAAAGCCATGTCCCCGGCCTCCCCGGCACACGGCGCATTCGTGCGGGCCGGGATGTCACATCCGTGCGCGCCGGTCCGTCGTATCCGTGCGGACGCTCACCACGGAGCGCCCGGAACGACGCACCGGAGGTGCCCCATGGCCCGTATCTCCCTAACCCCGCGCCGCACGCTCTTCTTCCGTGTCGTGGAGTGGTATTCGAAGCGGACGTACGGCAAGGTGCTGGACCCGGGCAAGGCGCTCGCCCACCACCCGCGGGTGCTGTGGAGCGATCTGCGGTTCGAGCAGTCGGTGGCGAAGTGGAACGAGCTGGACCCGGACCTGAAGGCGCTGGCCGAGATGGCCTCGGCAGCGGCGATCGGCTGCGCCTGGTGCCTGGACTTCGGCTACTGGGTGAGCCGGGAGCGGGGTATGGCCCGCGAGAAGCTGGTCGACGTGCCGTGCTGGCGCGACAGCGACGTGTACACCGAACTGGAGCGGGACGTCATGCAGTACGCCGAGGCGATGACGGCCACCCCGCCCACCGTCGACGACGCCCTCGCGGCCCGGCTCCTGGGCCGGCTGGGCGAGCCCGCGTTCGTGGAGCTGACGGCGATGGTCGCGGTGGAGAACCTGCGCTCGCGCATCAACGCCGCGCTCGGCCTGACCAGCCAGGGGTTCAAGGACTCCTGCGACGTGCCGCCCGTGGAACGGCGGACGACCTCCGCGCGGTAGCGGGCCTCTCGGACGACATGCGGCCCCGGTCTCCGGGGCGGCGGCACGCTGTTGAAGGTCGTCGGGTCGGCGCGCCGTACCGTTGCCGTCCCCAGGCCCCTTTTTCGGCCCGAACGGGCCGGCCCTCGATCGCCGGACGGGCTGAGTGGTGCCGACCGGTGCACACATCAGCCCCTCCGGCGTTCGAGGAGCGCAGGCCCGGCCTCACACCGCCTGCGCGATCCGCACCCTGATGTCGTCCGGCGACAGCGTCCCCTTGGCCACCACCCGGTCCCCCGACGACTCTCCGCGCAGCCGCCGCCCGATCCACGGCACCAGGTACTCGCGCGCCCAGTGGATGTCGTCGCGCCGTACCTCGAACGTGCCGCGCGGCGGCAGGGGCGGCCACGGCTGGTCCGGGTCGGCCGGTACCTCGATGCCGAGGACCTGGCCGGCCCGCAGGGCGACCCTGGTGTGCCCCTCGGGTGAGAGGTGGAGGCGGTCATCGTCCCAGGCGCGCCGGTCCTGCACGGACTTGAGCGACCACAGGTCGAGGACCGGGCAGCCGTACCGGTCCGCGATGGCTCGCACATGACCGTTGTAGGTGGCGATCTTGCCGCGCAGATGCTTGAGCACCGGCACGCCCCTTGTGTCGAACCCGGTGGTCACCATCACCGTGCCCACGGCGGCCGTGAGGGTGGCGACGGCCCGCTCGAACCGCTCGGCGACGTCGTCGGGGTCGGTGCCCGGCCGGATGATGTCGTTGCCGCCCGCGCAGAACGAGACCAGGTCCGGGGCGAGTTCGACGGCCCTCGGGACCTGGTCCGCGACGATCTGGTCGAGCAGTTTGCCGCGCACGGCGAGGTTCGTGTACCGGAAGTCGCCCTCGGGCCGCCGGTCGGCGAGGAGGACCGCGAACCGGTCGGCCCAGCCGACGAACTGACCGTCGGGCCCTGGGTCGCCGACACCCTCGGTGAAGCTGTCCCCCACCGCCACGTACGACCCGATCACTGATCTGTTGTCATTCTTCGAATCGTCTGCCACATCGGTCCATGATTCACCTTGGGATGTGAGCTACGCGACCGTAGGAAAGGGTTGACGGACGGTGAGATAAACCACTCGCCGTATCTGCGCCGATCAGGAATAGGCCCCTGATCAGCGGCGGCGCAACCGGATCACCGTCGCGTCGAGGTCGCCCCGCAGCGCGGGCCGCAGTCCGTGGTGCAGAAGGACCGCGCCGCGGTGCAGTTCGCCCGTCTCCCGGCATTCGTACGTCGCCGCGGGGTCGAGGCCGCGCAGTCGCAGCGGGGCGACCGGCTCGCCGTAGTGCTGTGCCTGGAGCCAGGCGAGGACGACGGTCTCGTCGCCGAGCACGTACTGCACCGCGCTCAGCCCGCCCGTCGGCGGCCGCAGCCGGTACAGGTCGCCGCGCTGGACCACGGGCCGGATCTCCTTGTAGAGGGCGACCCAGTCCCCGGCCTCGGCCAGCTGCTCCTCGGTCCACCGGGCGAGGTCGCCGCCGACGCCGAGCACCCCGGCCATGGCGCTGACGAACCGGAAGCGCAGCGAGCTCACCCGTCCGTTGAGCATCACGTTCGGGCTGTCGGTGACCCAGGCGGCCATGACCCGGGCCGGGTGGATCTGGCTGAAGCCGTGCTGGATGGTGAGGCGGTCCAGCGGGTCGGTGTTGTCGGAGGTCCACACCTGGTCCGTACGGCTCATGACGCCGAGGTCGATGCGCCCGCCGCCGCCCGAGCAGGACTCGAAGGCGACATGGGGGTGGGCGGCCCGCAACCGGTCCAGCAGGGAGTGGAAGGCGCGCACGTGGTCGACCCACAAGCGCTGCGGGTAGGGCTCGCCGGGCCAACCGGCGTCGGTGAAGCAGCGGTTGAAGTCCCACTTCACGTAGTCGATCGGGGCGCTGGTCAGCAGGGCGTCGAGCTGCTCCCAGAGGTACTCCTGGACGTCCTCGCGGGCGAGGTTCAGTACCAGTTGGTTGCGGAACTCCGTCCGCTTCCGTCCCGGCTGGTACTGCACCCAGTCGGGGTGAGCGCGGTAGAGATCGCTGTCCGGGTTGACCATCTCGGGTTCGACCCAGATGCCGAACTGCATCCCGAGGGCGTGCACGTAGTCGGCGAGCGGCTTGAGGCCGGAGGGGAAGCGGTCGGGGTTGGGCCGCCAGTCGCCGAGCCCGGCGCGGTCGCTGGTACGGGCGCCGAACCAGCCGTCGTCGACCACGAACAGCTCCACACCGATGGCCGCCGCCCGCCGCGCCAGCGCGCCCTGCTGCTCCTCGGAGATGTCGAACTCGGTGGCCTCCCAGGAGTTGTAGAGCACGGGGCGGTCCCGGTCGGCGTCCGGGATGACGTGCGCGCGCTGGTACGCGTGCCAGATGCGGCTCGCCCCGCCGTGGCCGCCGTCGCTCCACAGCCCCGCGAAGACGGGAGTGGTGTACGTCTCCCCCGGCGCGAGCAGCAGCAGGCCCGAGTCGTCGTACCCGGCACCGCCGGTGATCTGCACCCGGGCGTCCGGGAGCTGGGCCACGGCGATCCGCCAGGTGCCCGACCAGGCGAGCGCGCAGCCGTAGACCTCGCCGCTCTCCTCGGTCGCGTCGGTGTCGAGCGCGACCCACGGCAGGTACTGGTGGCCGGTGTGGCCGCGACGGCTGCCGATGACCTTCTCGCCGTAGGTGAGCTCGGACCGCACCAGCCGGGACTCGGCCGCCCAGCGGCCGTGCAGGTGGGAGAGGTGCCAGCCCTCGCGCTCGGGCAGGGTCCAGGTGGCGGAGTCGGCGCGGAGGAGTTCGGCGGGGGTGGGGCCGTCGTTGGCGATGGTCACCCAGCGCTCGACGACGTCGCCGCGCATCCGGTGGTGGAGGGTGATCCGCAGTCCGGCGTCGGTGAATCGCAGCCGCAGTTCGTCGCCGTCGGCCTCGAACGCCTCGAACGTCCACTCGGTGCCGCGGCGCTCCTCGGTGCGCACGGACAGTGCGGGGCGTACGAAGCGGGGGCCGCCCTCGACCGGGTACTCCTCGCGGCCGTCGAGCGGGGACTCGAAGGGCCGGTACGGCGGCGCGGGCAGGGCCGCGAGCGCCTCGGCGTCGGCGAGGGCGATCCGCGGGCCCCAGTGCAGGTGCAGCAGCGTGTCGTCCTCGGTGAGCCGCAGCGCGTAGCTGCTCGTGGGCCCTGACAGCAGCCAGGTGCGGCCGTCCGCGGCGATCTCCAGCATCACATGCCCCCACAGATTCGAACAGGTGCGATCAGGCCCGAACATCATCGGTTGTGTGGCCGCTCTTGGCAACGCCTCGCCGTTCCCCACGGCGTCCTGGCGTGGACGGTTACCTGACGGTTGCCTCAGCACACGGTGCCGTATCGTCGTGGCGCGGCCCGCCGGCGAACAGCGCCGACGGACGGATGGGAGGAGCCCTCGTGACGCAGCAGGTCCCGTCTACCGAGCCCGAGCTGACCGGCGTACGCAATTTCCGCGACGTGGGAGGCCTGCCGACCGTGGACGGACGGCGGGTGCGGCGCGGAGTGCTCTTCCGCAGCGGCCATCTCGCGCACGCGACGGAGCGGGACGCGGCCTTCCTCGCCTCGTTGGGCCTGCACACGATCTTCGACTTCCGCAACGCGGCGGACAAGAAGCTGGAGGGCCCGGACGTCGAGCTGCCCGGCGTGCGGAACGTCAACCTGCCGCTGACCGACCCGGCGCACGGCGCCGAGTTCTGGAAGATGGTCCGCGACGGCGACCTGGAGCAACTGCGCGCCCTGCTCGCCGACGGCAGGGCGGAGAACCGGATGATCCACTCGTACCGCACGATCGTCAAGGAGCGCACGGCCGAGCACTCCCAGGTGCTGCACGCGCTGGCCGAGGACAGCGTGCCCGCGCTGATGCACTGCGCCGCGGGCAAGGACCGCGCGGGACTGTCGATCGCGGTGACGCTCCTCGCCCTCGGGGTCGAGCGTGAGGCGATCGTCGCGGACTACCTGGAGTCGAACGCGAAGCACCGCCGCTACAAGGTGTACCGCAACGGCTCGTCGCCCGACACGTACTCTCCCGAGGTGATGGAGCTGCTCAGTCCCCTCTTCGACGCGCGGACGGAGTATCTGCTGGCGGCGATGGAGACGGTCGAGGAGACCTGGGGCGGTGTCGACGCCTATCTGGAGAAGGGGCTGCGGATCACGCCCGACGTGCGGGAGCGGCTGCGCGACCGGCTGCTGGACTGAGGCCCGGCCCGGGGTGGGCGCTCACTTGGCGCCCACCTGGAACAGCAGATAGATGAAGGCGGCGAACAGATGGCCGACCGCGATGTAGACGATCAGCCGCACCCAGAGGCCGCGCGGGAACTTCTCCTCCATGTCGGTCATGGCATCTCTCCGTGGGTGGGACCGACGCACAGCGCGGCGGTCGGGCTCTGCAGCAGGGTGTGGACGAAGAGCAGCTCCGTGCCGTCGTGGTCGGCGGCGGCGAGGCGGTGCGGGGTCAGCGAGTCGAAGTGCGCGCTGTCCCCCGGCGCGAGTACGTGCGTGGTGTCGCCGAGGCGCAGCCGCAGCCGCCCCTTGAGGACGTACAGCCACTCCTCGCCGGGGTGGACGCGCACGATGTCGCCCTGGGTGCCGTAGGGGATGTGGACCCGCAGGGCCTGCATGCCGCGTCCGGCTCCGCCTGCCTGCCAGTACGTCCAGCCGCCCGCCCGGGTCGGCTCCATGTCGGCGGCGCGCACGACGGCGTCCCGGTCGGCGACGGTCTCGCCGAGCAGTTCGGAGACGGTCGTACCGTAGATGCGGGCGAGCGCCAGCAGCATGGGCAGCGACGGCTGTCGCCGGTCGGTCTCCAGCCGGGACAGATGCGCCGGCGAGAGCCCGGCGGCACGGGCCGCGGCCTCCAGGGTGAGCCCGGCGCGGCGGCGCAGCGCGCGCAGCTGCGGCGCGACGAGGGGCAGGTCCTCGGAGGGCCCGTCGTCGGCCCCGGGGCCGGGATCGGTCTCAGGGGAGTTCATGCCTCCATTGAGCCGGAGCCTTTGCCCCTTCGGCAAATTTCTTGCCTCTGAGACAAAAGGCTCCGACTCGGGGAGGGTCAGCGGTTGGCCACCGCCTGCTTGATCAGCGTCTTGCCGAAGTCCCACACCAGGCCGCCGCC
This sequence comes from Streptomyces sp. NPDC001848, assembly GCF_042891915.1. NCBI lineage: Bacteria > Bacillati > Actinomycetota > Actinomycetes > Kitasatosporales > Streptomycetaceae > Streptomyces > Streptomyces sp. NPDC001848. The sequence goes on from NZ_JBIATP010000005.1 coordinate 300,376, forward strand.
GTGTGCGTCGTCCATCACCGCGGTGAAGGCGTCCACGAACCGGTCGACATCCGCCTCATCGATGATCAGCGGCGGGATCAGCTTGATCACCTCCAGGTGGTCGCCGGAGACCTGGGTGAGGATCCGGTGGCGTTGCAGCAGCGGCACGACGACCATCTGCGCGAACAGACCCTTCCGGGCGGCCTGGAGCATGGTCCAGCGGCTGCGCAGCTTCAGGGAGCTGGGCCGGCCGAACTCGATGCCGATCATCAGGCCCCGGCCGCGGATCTCGCTGAGCATCTCGTACTTGTCGACGAGCTCGGTGAGCCGGGACTTCAGCTGTTCCCCGACGGCACGGGCGTTCGCGACGATCTGCTCGTTCTCCATCACGGACAGGACGGCGAGCCCGGCCGCCATCGCCTGTGCGTTGGAGCCGAAGCTCGCCGAGTGCACGAGGACCCGGTCCATGGACGAGTAGACCTTCTTGAAGATCCAGTCCTTGCCGAGGGTGGCGCCGACCGGAACATAGCCGCCGGAGAGGGCCTTCGCCACGCACACCAGGTCCGGCTCGACGCCGTCCTCGTGCTGGTAGGCGTAGAAGTCGCCGGTGCGGCCGAGGCCGGTCTGCACCTCGTCCGCGATGAGCAGCGCCTTGTGCCGGTGGAGCAGCTCCTGGGCGGCGCGCAGATAGCCGGGCGGGGCCTCGTGGACGCCCTTGCCCTGGATCGGCTCGACGATGAGAGCGGCCACGTCCCCCTTCTTCAGCTCCCGGGCCAGCGCGTCGAGGTCGCCGAGCGGGACGGCGGTGTCGGGCAGCAGCGGGGCGAAGCCGTCGCGGAAGCCCGTCTCACCGTTGACGGAGAGGGACCCGGTGGTCAGCCCGTGGAAGGCGTGGGTGCAGTAGAGAATCCGCGGCTTCCCGGTGGCGTACCGGGCGAACTTCAGCGCGGTCTCGACGGCCTCCGTGCCACTGTTGCCGAAGAAGACCCGGTCCAGGTGCGGGCTGTGGGTGAGCAGCTTCTCCGCCAGCAGGCCGGGCAGGGGCTGGCAGTCGAAGCGGGTGAGGTCGGCGAGCTGGGCGTCCAGCACGTCGTGCAGCGCCTTGCGGACCACGGGGTGGTGGCGGCCGAGGCCCATCACCCCGAACCCGGCGAGCATGTCCAGGTAGTCGTTGCCGTCCGCGTCCCAGAAGTGAGCACCCTCGGCCCGCTCGTAGACCTTGTCGAAGCCGATGGTGTGGAGCATGCGCGGAAGCTGGTGGTTGAGGTACTTCGCGTGCAGCTCGTAGCGCTCGGCCCCGCGTTCGGCCAGGAGCGCGCCGAGGTCGAACTCCCGTTGCCCGGTGGGGATGGTCATTCCGCGTTCACTTTCTCCTGGGACAGCACATCCTGGGACACCACATCCTTGGGCACCACATCCTTGGGCACCACATCCTTGGACAGCTCTTCCTCGGACAGCTCTTCCTTGGCGGCCAGGCAGGCGCTGATCCGCCCGGCGATCTCCACGGGCGTGAGGCCGATGTCGGCGAGCACCTCGCTGCGCTTGGCGTGCGCGAGGAACTGCTCCGGGATCCCGAACCGCCGCACCGGTACGTCGACGTCGGCGTCGCCGAGCGCGAGGGCGACCGCGGAGCCGACGCCGGCGGAGCGGCTGTTGTCCTCGACGACCGCGACGAGCCGGTGCTCGGCGGCGAGGCCCGGCAGGGAGGGGTCGACGGGTTTGACCCAGCGGGGGTCGACGACCGTGCAGCCGATGCCGCGGGCCTGAAGCAGGTCGGCGGCCTGCAGGCAGACGGGCGCCATGACGCCGACGGTGACGAGCAGCACCTGGGACTCCTCGTCGCGGTGCAGCACGTCCAGGCCGCCCACCCGGTCCACGGCCGGGATCGCCGGGCCCACCGACTCCTTCGGGAACCGGATCAGGGTCGGCGCGTCGTCGACCGCGACCGCCTCCCGCAGCTGGGCCTGCAGCTGGTCGGCGTCGCGTGGCGCGGCGATCCTCAGGCCCGGCACGACCTGCAGCACGGACATGTCCCACATGCCGTTGTGCGACGGCCCGTCGACGCCCGTGACGCCTGCCCGGTCGAGTACGAAGGTGACGCCGCAGCGGTGCAGGGCCACGTCCATCAGGAGCTGGTCGAAGGCGCGGTTGAGGAAGGTGGCGTAGACGGCGACGACGGGGTGCAGTCCACCGGTGGCGAGCCCCGCCGCGGAGACCGCCGCGTGCTGCTCGGCTATGCCCACGTCCCAGACGCGGTCGGGGAACCGCTCGGCGAACTTGCCGAGGCCCACCGGGTGCAGCATGGCCGCCGTGATCGCCACGACGTCCTCACGCTCCTCGCCGATCCGCACGATCTCGTCGCCGAAGACCGAGGTCCACGACGGGGCCTTGGGGGGCACGAGGGGCTCGCAGGTGCGCGGGTCCATCACACCGACGGTGTGGAAGTGGTCCTCCTCGTGGGCGAGGGCCGGCTCGTAGCCGCGGCCCTTCTCGGTGAGGCAGTGGATGAGGACCGGGCCGTGGAAGCGTTTGGCGCGGCGCATCGCCGACTCGACGGCCCGTATGTCGTGTCCGTCGATGGGGCCCACGTACTTCAGGCCCAGGTCCTCGAAGAGCCCCTGGGGGGCGAACGCGTCCTTGAAGCCCTTCTTCGCGCCGTGCAGGGCCTCGTACACGGTGGGGCCGATGACGGGTGTGCGCTGCAACACGTCCTTGCCCCAGGCGAGGACCTTCTCGTAGCCGTCGGTGGTGCGCAGGGTGGCGAGGTGGTTGGCGAGGCCGCCGATGGTGGGCGCGTAGGAGCGTTCGTTGTCGTTGACGACGATGATCAGCGGGCGGTCCTTGGCGGCGGCGATGTTGTTGAGGGCCTCCCACGCCATGCCGCCGGTGAGCGCGCCGTCCCCGATGACGGCGACGATGTGGCCCTTCTCCCCCTGCACCTGGCGGGCCTTGGCGAGCCCGTCGGCCCAGCCGAGCGCGGTGGACGCGTGGCTGTTCTCGACGATGTCGTGCTCGGACTCCTCACGCGACGGATAGCCGGACAGACCGCCCTTTCCGCGCAGCTTCGAAAAATCCTGACGACCTGTCAGGATCTTGTGCACGTAGCTCTGGTGACCGGTGTCCCACAGGATGCGGTCGACCGGTGACTCGAAGGCCCGGTGGAGTGCGATGGAGAGTTCCACCACCCCCAGATTGGGCCCCAGGTGACCGCCGGTCCTGGCGACCGCATGGATCAGGAACTCCCTGATCTCCCCGGCCAGTTGATTCAGCTCTGCCTCGGACAGCGCCTTCAGGTCGCGTGGTCCCCGGATGTTCTCCAGAATGGTCACGCCGGGCCCCCTCTCGGTCCGTGCTGTTCAACTCACGGTGACGGCCGGCGCTCCCGGCCCGACGCCGTCCTTCTCCATCCGCTCGGCGATCCTCATCGCCTCCTCGATGAGGGTCTCCACGATCTTCGACTCGGGCACCGTCTTGACGACCTCGCCCTTGACGAAGATCTGGCCCTTGCCGTTGCCGGAGGCGACCCCCAGGTCCGCCTCCCGTGCCTCCCCGGGACCGTTGACCACACAGCCCATCACCGCGACCCGCAGCGGCACCTCCATGCCCTCGAGGCCGGCCGTGACCTCCTCGGCCAGCTTGTAGACGTCGACCTGGGCGCGTCCGCACGACGGGCAGGAGACGATCTCCAGGCGCCGCTCCCTGAGGCCGAGCGACTGGAGGATCTGGATGCCGACCTTGACCTCCTCGACCGGAGGCGCGGACAGGGAGACCCGGATGGTGTCACCGATGCCCTGCGACAGCAGCGCGCCGAACGCCACTGCCGACTTGATCGTGCCCTGGAAGGCGGGACCGGCCTCCGTCACACCGAGGTGCAGCGGGTAGTCGCACTGGGCGGCGAGCTGCCGGTACGCCTCGATCATCACGACCGGGTCGTTGTGCTTGACGGAGATCTTGATGTCCCGGAAGTCGTGCTCCTCGAAGAGGGACGCCTCCCACAGGGCGGACTCGACGAGCGCCTCGGGGGTCGCCCTGCCGTACTTCTTCAGCAGCCGCTTGTCCAGGGAGCCCGCGTTCACCCCGATCCGGATCGGGGTGCCGTGGTCCTTGGCGGCCTTGGCGATCTCCTTCACCTTGTCGTCGAACTGCTTGATGTTGCCCGGGTTGACGCGGACGGCCGCGCAGCCCGCCTCGATCGCCGCGAACACGTACTTCGGCTGGAAGTGGATGTCCGCGATCACCGGGATCTGCGACCTGCGCGCGATCGTGGCGAGGGCGTCCGCGTCGTCCTGCGTGGGGCAGGCGACCCGGACGATCTGGCAGCCGGAGGCGGTGAGTTCCGCGATCTGCTGCAGGGTGGCGCCGATGTCCGACGTACGGGTCGTCGTCATCGACTGCACCGACACCGGGGCCCCGCCCCCGACCGCCACCGGCCCGACATGGATCTGCCGCGACATGCGTCGCTCGGCGATCGGCCGGGCCGGTACCTCGGGGACGCCCAGAGGAACGGCGGTCATCGCGTCACCCGCGGTTCTGCTGGACGGTCTCGCGCATGGCCCGCAGGGACTCCTTCAGGGAGCCCATGGTGGCGAGGACGGCGGTGGGCTCGTAGCCGCAGTGCGCCATGCAGTTGGCGCAGCGCGGGTCCTTGCCGCGGCCGTACTTGTCCCAGTCGGTCTTCTCGATGAGTTCGCGGTACGTCGGCACGTACCCGTCGCTCATCAGGTAGCAGGGCCGCTGCCAGCCGAAGAGCGAGTAGTTCGGGATCGCCCACGCCGTGCACGGGAAGTCGACCTTGCCCTCGAGGAAGTCGAGGAACAGCGGCGAGTGGTTGAGCCGCCAGCGGCCGCGGTTGCCGCCCGCGAAGGCCTTCTTGAACAGCTCACGGGTCTGCTCGACGCCCAGGAAGTGCTCCTGGTCGGGCGCCTTCTCGTAGGCGTAGGCGGGTGAGATCATCATCTCGTCCACCTTCAGGTCGTCGTTGAGGTAGTTGAGCACCTCGATGACGGTCTGCGGGGTGTCCGTGTTGAAGAACGTCGAGTTGGTGGTGACCCGGAAGCCGCGCCGCTTGGCCTCCTTGATGGCCTCCACCGCCTCGTCGAAGACGCCCTCCTTCGCCACGGACTCGTCGTGCCGCTCGCGCAGCCCGTCGATGTGCACGGCGAACGCGAAGTACGGGGACGGCGTGAACTTGTCCATCTTCTTGCGCAGCAACATGGCGTTGGTGCACAGGAAGACGTACTTCTTGCGCGCCACCAACTGCCGCACGATCTCATCGATCTGCGGATGCATCAGCGGCTCGCCACCCGCGATCGACACCATCGGCGCACCGGACTCCAGAACCGCTCCCACGGCCTGCGCCACCGGCATGCGCTGCTTGAGCACGCCCGCCGGGTGCTGGATCTTGCCGCAGCCCTCACACTTCAGATTGCAGGCGAAGAGCGGTTCCAGCTCCACGATGAGCGGAAACTTGTCCCGCCCGCGCAGCTTCTGTTCGAAGAGATAGGTCGCCACCTTGATGGACTGGCGCAGCGGCATGGCCATCTGGCTCACCTCCTGGGGAGCAGCAAAGATCGGTGCCATTCAAAGAAAACAGGCAGTACGGCACGAAGAACACGGAAAGCCGATATTCCACCGCGCAAGGTGCCGATACGGACGAGTTCATGTTCTGGAGCGTCCACGACCACCCGGACGGCCGCAACCGGGCGCGGCCCCGTGCGGACGGCGCTGAGGAGCGTCGCCGCGGACTCCATGTCGACCGCGATCGCGCCGGTCGCGAGCAGTTCCGACCGCTCCTGGCCACGGATGACGTGGTCCGATCCGGTGAGCGGTCCGGTGTGGACGGTGCGCCCCGGCAGGACGCGCACGAGTTCCTTCACGAGCAGGTCGGTGCCCTCGCACGGGGTGGTGCCGCGCGGGTCCCGGGTCTCCTCGGCGACGACCAGGTCGCCGGGGTGCATCCCGGGTGCGAGTCCCGCGCAGAAGCCGGTGGCCAGGACGGCCGCATGGGCGAACGCGGGGTCGCCGAGCGCCCGGGTGACCGAGCGCTCGGCCGCCCGGGGTCCCATACCCGTACGGAGTACGGTGACGGGCCCGTCCGCGCCGCCGTTGCCGCCGCTGCGCAGGGCGAGGTGCTCGATGCCGAGCGCGCAGGCGATCAGCAGCGGGGCCGGGTCGGGCTTCACGGTCATCAGCTCCCCTTGGCCTTGGCGAACGGCTCGCCGTGCACGTAGCGGCCCAGTGCGGTGAGCGGGAAGACCTGCCGGTAGAGGTGGTAGTTGATGGAGAAGTCCCAGGGGAAACCGGTGCCGGTGAAGTACGGCTCGTCCCAGGAGCCGTCCTCGTTCTGGGTCTGGGCGAGGAACTCGATGCCGCGTTCGACGGCCTTGGACTCGCTCTCTCCGGCGGCCAGCAGCGCGAGCAGGGCCCACGCCGTCTGCGAGGCGGTGGAGGCACCGCGGCCGCTCCACCGGCCGGCGTCCTTGTAGGAGCGCAGGTCCTCGCCCCAGCCGCCGTCGTCGTTCTGCACGCTCTCCAGCCAGGCGACGGCGCGGCGGATCGCCGGATGCGCGGCCGGGATTCCGGCAGTGACCAGGGCGGGCACCACCGATCCGGTGCCGTAGACGTAGTTGACGCCCCAGCGTCCGAACCAGGAGCCGTCGGGCTCCTGTTCCGCCAGCAGCCACTCGATGCCGCGGCGGGTGCGCGGGTCGTGGGCCAGGCCCTCGACCGCGAGCATCTCCACCACGTGCGCGGTGACGTCGGCGGACGGCGGGTCGATCACCTCACCGAAGTCGCAGAACGGCAACCGGTTGGGGAAGGGGCTCGTGTTGTCGACGTCGAAGGCGCCCCAGGCGCCGTTCTTCGACTGCATGCCGAGGTTCCAGCTCACCCCGCGCCCGATGGCCTTCTCCAGCCGGTCCCGGTCGTGGTGCCTGACGCGGCGCAGCGCGAGGACGACCTCCGCGGTGTCGTCGATGTCGGGGTAGTTGTCATTGTGGAACTCGAACGCCCAGCCACCGGGCTGCAGCTGGGGCCGGCGCACCGACCAGTCGCCGGGCCGGACGATCTGCTCGCCGAGCATCCAGTCGGCGGCCTTGACCAGCTGCGGGTGGTCGGCGGGCACGCCCGCGTCGGCGAGCGCGATGGTGGCGAGGCAGGTGTCCCACACCGGGGACTGGCACGCCTCGATCATCCGGGCGCCGTCCTCGCGCCAGACGGCGAAACGGTCCAGCGAGGCGATGCCCTCACGCATCACCGGGTGCTGGAGGTCGTAGCCGAGCAGGTGCAGGGCGATGATCGAGTACACCGCGGGCGGCTGGATGCCGCCCCAGCAGCCGTCGTTCTCCTGCCGCTCGATGACCCAGCGGGCGGCGGTGTTCATGGCGGCTCTGCGCAGCCGACGCGGGGCGACCTTGCGGAACTGGTGCAGCGCCTTGTCGAGCCGCTGGAACACGCCGTCCCAGCTCGCCACCGGGGCGAGGTCCCTCGCGGGGTTCGGGTCGTCCGGGTCTGTGTGCAGTTCGTCCAGCGGGAACGGCGCGGGACGCACCGGGCGCTTGGCGGAGACGATGGTGAGCGGCACGATGGTCTGCCGTGCCCAGCAGCCGAAGTCGTAGATGTTCAGCGGCATCCACTTCGGGAACCAGATCAGCTCCGGCGGGAGTTCGGGCAGGTCCTCCCACTTCCACCAGCCGAACAGGGCGAGCCAGATCCGGGTGAAGACGCGGGCGGCGGCGATGCCGCCCTGTTCGCGGATCCAGGCGGACGCCTTCGCCATGTGGGGTTCGTCCGGCGTGTCGCCGGCCAGGCGCAGGGCGACGTACGCCTCGATCGTGGTGGACAGCTCGCCGGGCCCGCCGTAGAAGGTGGCCCAGGTGCCGTCGTCGCGCTGCTCGCCACGGATGAACAGGGCGGCGGCGCGGGTGGTCTGCTCGTCACGGATGCCCAGGAACTGACGCAGGAGCAGGTCCTCGGCGTCCATCGTGACGTTGGTCTCGAGGTCGCCCTTCCACCAGCCCTCGGCGTCCTGCCGCGCGAGCAGGAAGTCCGTCGCACGCCGCATGGCACGCTCGGCGGCCTCTCGAGTGCCCCCGGTCCCGGCCGCCTCCGGGATCGGTTCGCTGGTTTCGCTGGCCGAGGCAGCGCGGGGCGGCACGGCCCCGGGGCTTCCGTCGGTCGTCGCTGTCATGGCTTCCCCTTCGTGCAGTCGTGCGAGTCGTGCTGCTGTGGGTCCGCCGTCGGCCGGTGCGCGTGCGCTCAGGGCACCGGCCGGCGACTACGCGAGGTGTATTCGACCGATAGTGATCATCTCTTTCGTACGACGACGAAGTCGGCGAGCGCCGTGAACCGCGCCCGCACCTCCTGGGGCATCCGGACCGAGTCCAGGGCCTGGACGGCGATCGTGTGCTGGCGACGCGCCTCCTGAGCGGTCCATTCGCGGCCGCCGGCCTCCTCGATGAGGGCGGCGCGCGCGGCGAACTCCTCCTCGGAGAAGTTCTCGAAGTCGCTGCTCTTGGCGTCCTCGGCGAGCAGTTCGCCGAGCCGCTCGGAGGCCTCTCCGCCCGCCGCGAGCGCGGCCACGACCGGCAGGGACTTCTTGCGCTGGCGCAGATCGCTCCAGGTCTGCTTTCCGGTGGCCTCCGGGTCGCCCCAGATGCCGAGGAGGTCGTCCACGGCCTGGAAGGCGAGGCCGAGGTGGTAACCGTACTTCTCGAGCGCGTCGGCCGTCGCGTCGTCCGCACCGCCGAGCACGGCACCGATGGAGGACGCGCAGGCGAGCAGGGCGCCGGTCTTGTTGCCCTCCATCTCCAGGCACTCGGCGACGGTGACCCGCTCGCGGTGCTCGTAGGAGATGTCCTGTGCCTGACCGTCGATCAGGGCGCGGGTGGCGGTGGTCAGCCGGCGGGTGGCGCGGCCGGCCTCGACGGTGCCGAGTTCCAGCAGGATCTCGTTGGCCAGGGCGAACAGGGCGTCACCGACGAGGATGGCCTGGGCGGGGCCGTGCACCTTCCACACCGTGTCGCGGTGGCGGCGCTGTTCGTCGCCGTCCATCAGGTCGTCGTGCAGCAGGGAGAAGTTGTGCACCAACTCGACGGCGACCGCCCCGGGCACGCCCACCTCGGGGGCCCGGCCGGCGGCCTCGGCGGACAGCAGGGCCAGCGCGGGACGCACGGCCTTGCCGCCGTCCCCGTCGGCGGGGTTGCCCGCGGCGTCGATCCAGCCGAAGTGGTAGGCGGCGACGGTGTCCATGGGCGGCGCCAGGCGGTCGACGGCCGTCCGCAGCACCGGGGTGGCCAGGGTCCGGCCGCGCTCCAGGAGCACGGACACGTCCACCGCGGTCCTCGGGGCGGCCGTCTCGGCCGGGGGCACAGTGGGCACGGTCTCTCCTCTTGTTGCGATACCGGGGGTGCGGGGGCCCGTTTCCAGCGAATCGACGCTCATGCCGCCTCCTCGAAGAGATCGGGGAGGTGGGCGCCGGACCGGCCCAGCGCGCCGAGTGCGGCACCCGCCGCACCGATGCCACTGCGGACCGCGCTCTCCATGGTCGCGGGCCACCCGGTGGCGGTCCACGCTCCGGCCAGGTACAGGCCGGGGGCCTTGGTGCGGGCGCCGGGCCTGAGGCGCCCGACGCCGGGGCTGGGGGCGAACGTCGCCGTGCGCTCCCGGGTCACGAAGAAGTCCTTCACCTCGGCGCCGCGGGTGGCGGGCAACAACCGCTCGAGTTCCGGCAGATAGCGCTCGCGGAGTACGGCGACCGGCTCGTCGATCTCCGCCTGGGCGGCCGACTGCGACAGTGCCAGGTACTGGCCCTCGCGCAGGCCGGAGGCCTCGGTGCGGTCGAAGACCCACTGGACCGGGGAGCCGAGCGCCGCGAAGAACGGGCGGCTGAGCACCTTGCGGTCGTAGACGACATGGACGTTGAGGATCGGGGCCGTGCCGATGTCCAGCAGCCGCTCGGGGGCGTCGAGGGCGCCGGGGGGCAGCAGATCGTGGGCCTCGCGTTGCGGTACGGCGAGGACGACGGCGTCCGTTTCGATGCGCTCGCCGGGAACCTGAACGCTCCAGAGCCCGTTTTCGTCAGTGGAGATGGAGGTGACGCGTGTACGGACCTCGGTACGAACGCCCGCGGAGTCGAGCGCCTTGCGGGCCAGCCGGTCGTGCAGTTCGCCCAGCGGGACGCGTGCCCAGCCGATGTCGGCCGCGCCCGGGTCGGACAGCAGACCCGTCTTGAACACCATCGCGGCGAGCCCGAGCGAGGCGTCGCCGGCCACCGCGTTGAGGGTGGCGACCCCGACCAGGTCCCACAGTGCCTCGACGGCACGCGCCGACTGACCGTGCGCGGCCAGCCAACTGCCGAAGTCCTGCGCGTCGAGCGCGGGGTCCGCGAGGTCCAGTGCCCGAAGCGCCAGTGCGGCACGCCCCACCTTGGCGCGCTCGGCCAGCGAGAGATGCGGATAGGTGGCCAGGCTGCGCCCGAGATGCAGGGGTACGGGCAGCGCGTCGCGCCGTAGTCTGCCGAGCCGCCGTCCCGGTGCCGCGTTCGCGTCGAGGACGGGCACGTCGAGACGATCCTGCAGCGGCGCGAGCGTGGTGGCGTCGATGCGGTCGAGGAACCAGCGGTACGCGGTGCAGCAGCGCAGGTAGACGTGCTGGCCGTTGTCGACGGTCAGCTCGCCCCGGTGGAAGGAGAACGCGAGACCACCGAGCCGCGGCCGTCCCTCGAGCAGAGTGACCCGCACCCCGGCGTCGGCGAGCGCCAGCGCCGCCGTGATCCCGGCGAGCCCGCCGCCGACCACCACGGCGGACGTCCCGGGCGAGGACGGCACGCCGCGGCGGCCCGAGGTGTCCGCGGCCGGGTCCTCCACCTGGGTGCCGTCGCTCATCGTGTTTCCTCCCGTGCCGGTCCACCGTGGTGTTTGAACGATGCACGGCGGGCCGTCGCAGTCAGGGACGCCGCGCCGCACCGGAGGGTTGCCTGCCGCTTTTCGGAGGTGGCGAGGGAAGAGACCGGGGAGTCCATCACACACGCCTCCTGACGGTCCGACGGGAGACGTTCCGCGCGTCGAGCCCCGACAGGCCGCGCACCGCCACGTACGCCTTCTCCCGACCGGGCAGCGAGACACGGCCGCGCAGCACGGCCTCCGGGTCGCGCTCGATGCGGTCGAGGAGCCGGCGGTAGATGCCGGCCATGGCGGCGACACAGGCGCCGCTGCGCCGGTCGAGCATGGGCAGCAGCCGGTAGCCCTCGGCGAAAAGGGCGCGGGCCCGACGCACTTCGAAGTGCACGAGGCCCGCGAAGTCGGAGCCCTCGGGTGGAGTGGGTCCGTGGAACCCGGCCGAGCAGCCGAACTTGGCGAGGTCGTCGGCGGGGAGGTAGACGCGTCCGCCCTCGGCGTCCTCGCGGATGTCCCTGAGGATGTTGGTGAGTTGGAGCGCGAGCCCTAGCGTGTCTGCATACTCCGGCGCACGCTCGGTACCGCGCGCCCCCGGTTCCGTGCCGAACACACCGAGCGAGAGCCGTCCGATGGCCCCGGCCACACAGCGGCAGTAGACCTTCAGATCGTCCCAGGTCTCGTAGGTCTCGCCGTGTACGTCCATCAGGACGCCGTCGATGAGCTCGTCGAGGCCACCGAGCGGGATCGGGAAGTGCTGGGCGGCGTGGGTGAGGGCTACCGCGACCGGGTCGGTGTCGTCCTCGGAGACCTCCTCATCGCGGATACGGCCCAGCAGCGCACGGGTCTCCTCCAGCCGTGCCGTCTTCACATCGGCCGCCAGCGCGCCGTCACCGATGTCGTCGACGCGCCGGGAGAACGCGTAGAGCGCCGACATCGCGCGGCGCTTCGGCGTCGGCAGGAGCCTGATTCCGTAGGCGAAGTTACGGGCCTGCTGCCCGGTCACGGCCTCGCAGTAGCGGTACGCGGCGAGTACCGGTGGGGACACGTGTTCTTCCGACTCCACGGTCCGGATCACCCCTCTCCTCGCAGAGTCACGCCCACCTCACGCAGCAACCGGAGCTTGCCGGGCTTGGGCGGGCCGGGAAGTACGTCGTAGTGGGCTGCGGCGATCGCGTGGATGGCCGCCCTTCCTCCCGCCACGAAGCCCGCGAGCAGCAGCTTCAGCCTGCCGTGGACGCTACCCACCAGGGGGGCGCCTTCATTCAGGAGATCGCGGGCGCGTTCTGCTTCGTACGCGACCAGTGCGCGAACCGATGCGCCCGCCGTGGGCGTGGCGAGGTCCGCCTCCTGGACGTGGAAGCGTTTCATGTCCGCGGCGGGCAGATAGATGCGGTCGCGGCCGAGGTCCTCCGCGACGTCCTGGAGGTGTTCGACGATCTGCAGCGCCGTGCAGATCGCGTCGGAGCGGCGCACTCGCTCGGGAGTGGAGGTGCCGGTCACGGCCAGGACGAGGCGGCCGACCGGATTGGCGGACAGTTCGCAGTAGGCGAGGAGGTCGTCGTACGTCTCGTACCGCTTGACGAGCTGGTCCTGGCGGTTCGCCGCGATCAGGCCGAGGAACGGCTCGGGGGTGAGGCCGGCGCGCCGGACCGTGGGCTGCAGCCGGCGCAGCAGGGGATGACGGGGTGTGTCGTCGAAGACCCGGCGCAGGTCGGCCTCGAAGGCGTCCAGGAGGGCCAGGCGGTCCTCGGCCTGATCGGGCGACACGCCGAGCAGGCGGGCGTCGGATCCACCGGGCGCGAGGTCGCCGTCACCGATGTCGTCGACCAGCCGGGCGAAGCCGTAGACGGCCATGAGGTCCGCCCGCCACGCCGTCGGCAGGAAGAACGGCGCCACGGGGAAGTTCTCGTCCGCGGCCTTGTCGAGGGTGTCGCGCTCCGGGTCGCCGGTGCGCGCCGTCCCGGCTTGCGTCACCGCTCGCCGCCCGGCGCGGAGACGGCGCATGCCCCGCGGAGCTGGAGACTTTCCGTAGCCATTGCCGTCACATCTCCCGTTCTACACCGCCGACCCAATACATCCTCTTTCGGACACGCCGCCCGGCTGTCCGTGCAACGCGACAGGTGTGGGGGTGTAGGGCATTATCGCCCCACTTGCCGCGAATCAGCACCGTTACAGCTTACGTTGTACAACGCAGCGAGGTTCCGCGGGGTGTCCTGCGCATCACAACAACACACCGATTGGTGCCAAGATTCCCGAGACAAACCCGAGTTGACGTTTCCTTTGCAGACGCACGGCCCCGCCGAAACGTTGCGACGGGGCCAGGGGCTGCACGGATTACTTGCCCGTGAACTTCTCGTACTCCTTGAGGACCTCTTCTGTGGGGCCGTCCATCCGGAGTTCACCGCGCTCCAGCCACAGGACGCGGTTGCAGGTGTCACGGATGGATTTGTTGTTGTGACTGACCAGAAACACCGTGCCCGCCTCCTTGCGCAGTTCCCGGATGCGTTCCTCGGAGCGCTTCTGGAAGGCGCGGTCGCCGGTGGCGAGCGCCTCGTCGATCATGAGGACGTCGTGGTCCTTGGCGGCGGCGATGGAGAAGCGCAGCCGGGCGGCCATGCCGGAGGAGTAGGTGCGCATCGGCAGGGTGATGAAGTCGCCCTTGTCGTTGATGCCGGAGAAGTCGACGATCTCCTGGTAGCGATCCTTGATCTCCTCCCGGGACATGCCCATCGCCAGGCCGCCCAGGATGACGTTGCGCTCGCCCGTCAGGTCGTTCATCAGGGCCGCGTTGACGCCGAGCAGCGAGGGCTGGCCGTCGGTGTACACCCTGCCCTTCTCGGGCGGCAGCAGTCCGGCGATGGCGCGCAGCAGGGTGGACTTGCCGGAGCCGTTGGAGCCGATCAGGCCGACGGCCTCGCCGCGGTAGGCGACGAAGGACACGCCCCGGACCGCGTGCACCTTGCGCACGCCGCGCGCCGCCTCGTCGGAGCCCCGCTTCAGGATGCGGCTGAGGGCCGCGGTCGCGCTGCCCTTGCCGGTCTTCGCGCCGTTGACGCGGTAGACGATGTGCAGGTCGTCCGCGATGACGGTGGGCACCCTGGCCCCGGTGTTCTGCTCAGCCACGGCCGTACCGCTCCTCCGCCTTCCAGAAGTACACGAACCCGCCGGCGAAGACGACGACGGCCCAGAACAGTGCGATGGCCCACACGTGCGGCGGGAGGTTGGCGGCGCCGTAGTGCTTGATGAGCGCGAAGCGCATCAGGTCCATGTAGACGGCGGCCGGGTTGACCTGCAGTGCGCGCACGACCCATTCGGGGCGGCCGGCGAGCATGGTGTGGAGGGAGAACATGACACCGGACGCGTACATCCAGGTGCGCAGGATGAAGGGCATCAGCTGGGCGAGGTCCGGGGTCTTGGCACCCATCCGCGCCACGATCAGGGAGAGGCCGGTGTTGAAGAGGAACTGCAGCACCAGGGCCGGGATGATAAGCAGCCAGGACAGCCTCGGGTAGCTGCCGAACCCGATGGCGACGGCGAACAGCACGATCATCGAGAAGAGCAGTTGTTGGAGCTGCTGCAGCGCGAACGAGATGGGCAGCGAGGCGCGCGGGAAGTGCAGGGCCCGCACGAGGCCCAGGTTGCCGGAGATCGCCCGGACGCCCGCCATGATCGAGTTCTGGGTGAAGGTGAACACGAACACGCCGGTCACCAGGAACGGGATGTACGTGCCGTGCGACATGCCCCGGCTGGCCTTCAGGATCAGCCCGAAGATGAAGTAGTACACGAGCGCGTTCAGCAGCGGCGTGGCGACCTGCCACAGCTGGCCGAGCTTGGCCTGGCTGTACTGGGCGGTGAGCTTCGCCTGCGAGAAGGCGAGGATGAAGTGACGCCGTCCCCACAGCCGGCGGACGTAACGGACCAGTCCGGGCCGGGCGCCGCTGACCGAGAGCCCGTACTTGGCGGCCAGCTCGGCCGGGGTCAGCCCGCCGTCGGCCGACAGGCCGGCGGTCACCGCGACGCGCCCGTCATGCGTTGTCTCACTCACAGGTTGGCAAACTCTCCGTTTTCGGGATGCGCGGACGTCCCGCGCGCGGGCGTGAGCCGGGATGTGGGTCCCGCCCGCCGGCTTCCGAGTACCGAGCTTGTCAGATCACCGGGGGCCGGCCCAGTCGGGCAAGCCGCCAGACCGTACGCCACCGCATGGGGCGGCGGGGCCCGCACGGGGTCGTCCAGCCCTCCCGGAAGCCGCCGAACCAGGCCCTCAGAGCGGCCCTCGAAGGGCGGCGCAGCAGTGTCAGGAGCATCCAGACACCGAGGTACACCGGAACGAGGACGGCGGGCAGGTTACGGCGGGCGAGCCACACCCGGTTGCGGGCGACCATCCGGTGGTAGACCGCGTGGCGGGAGGGCGCGGTCGTCGGGTGGTACAGCACCATGTCGGACCGGTAGTCGATCATCCAGCCCGCGTCCAGGGCCCGCCAGGCCAGGTCGGTCTCCTCATGGGCGTAGAAGAACTCGTCCGGCAGCCCGCCGACCTCGGCGAACACTTTCGTGCGGACGGCGTTGGCGCCCCCGAGGAAGGTGGTCACCCGCGAGGAGCGCATCGGGTCGGAGGCGCGCAGTCGGGGCACATGGCGGCGCTGGGTCTCGCCGGTGTCGGGGTCGGCGATGCGGAAGCTGATGATGCCGAGCCGCGGGTCGGCGGCGAAGGCCTCGCGGCACAGCTCGGCGGTGTCGGTGCGGGCGAGGAGGCCGTCGTCGTCCAGGAAGAGCAGCACGTCGACGTCGGTGCCACCGGGCCCGAAGGCCTCGATGCCGACGTTGCGGCCGCCGGGGATGCCGAGGTTCTCGGACAGCTCGATCGTGCGGACGCCCTCGGGGACGTCCGGGACCGGGGAGCCGTTGCCGACCACGACCACCTCGACGGGGTCTCCGTCCTGCTTGGCCACCGAGTCCAGGAGGGCCCGCAGCTCGGCCGGGCGGTTGCCCATCGTGATGACGACGGCCCCGACCTTCATGGCGCCGCCCCGTGCGGGGCCGCTCACTTCAGCCTGCTGGAGGCCAGGACGGACACGAGGTGCAGCACCGTCTGGAGCAGTGCGATGCCGGCCAGCACGGCGACGCCGAGCCGCTCGAAGAACAGGTCGCCCCGCACCGTGTCCACGATCGCCAGGACCAGGATCAGCAGGGACGCCTCGATGCCCAGGATCAGCCGGTGGAACTTGAGCGCGGCGGCGGCCCTGCGGGCCAGGGCCATGCCGGAGGAGCGCATCTCCGAGGCGGCCTCCTTCACCGGCGGCAGCCCGTTCTGGTGCCGGGCCACGCCGACCAGGTCGGTCTCGGCCTTGATCAGGATGGCGCCGAGCGCGGCCAGCGTCCCGAGGAAGGCCCACAGCCAGTCGATACGGCCGCTGCCCCACGGGTCGGCGTCCCGGAGGCCGAAGCCGACGAGCACGGCGGCATCGGTGAGGTAGGCGCCCACGCGGTCCAGGTAGACCCCGCCCAGCGAGTACTGCTTCTTCCAGCGCGCGACCTCGCCGTCGACACAGTCCAGCAGCAGGTACAGCTGGACGCACACCACGCCCAGCACAGCACCCGGGATCCCCGGCACGAGCAGTGCCGGGGCCGCGAGCACGCCGAAGACGGTCATCAGGTACGTGAGCTGGTTGGGCGTGACCCTGGTGTTGACCAGGTAGCGGTCGACCCGCAGGGACACCTCTCGCATGTAGAGGCGTCCCATCCAGTGCTCACCGCTGCGCCGGTCCTTCACCCCTGCCGGGTGGACGACGGGCCGGAGTTCAGCTACCGATGGCCTTGACATAGTCGGCGTAGGTGTCCTTGATCTGTTCGGGCTTCAGGTCGAGGTGTTCGAGGATCGTGTAGCGGCCGGGGCGGGTCTGCGGGGCGTACTCCACGACCCGGACGAACTCGTCCACCGTGAAGCCGATCTCCTGCGGCAGCACGGGCAGCCCGTGCCGACGCAGCACCTCGGCCATGAACGCCGACTCCTCGTGCGCCCCGCGCAGGTACATCGCGAAGGCGGCACCGAGGCCGCACTGCTCGCCGTGGGCGGCCGCGCGCTTGGGGAACAGCAGGTCGAAGGCGTGGTTGATCTCGTGGCAGGCCCCGGAGGACGGGCGGGAGTCGCCCGACACGGACATGGCGATGCCGGTGAGGACCAGTGCCTCGGCCAGGACCTGCAGGAAGCCGTCGTCGCCGACGCCGCCCGGGTGCCGGAGCACCGCCTCACCGGCCTGCCGGGCCATGGCGGCGGCGAGACCGTCGATCTTCTCCCCGTTGACGCGGTTGGACAACTCCCAGTCCGCGACCGCGGAGATGTTGGAGATGGCGTCGCCGATGCCGGAGCGCACGAAACGGACGGGAGCCTCGCGGATCACGTTGAGGTCGATGACGACGGCGATCGGGTTCGGCACGCCGTACGAGCCGCGGCCCGCGTCGTTGTCGAGGGTCGCGACCGGCGAGCACAGGCCGTCGTGCGCGAGGTTGGTGGCGACGGCGACGAGCGGCAGGCCGACGCGGGCCGCCGCGAACTTGGCGCAGTCGATGATCTTTCCGCCGCCCAGGCCTACGACCGCGTCGTAGCGGCCGGCCTTCATGTCGGCGGCCAGCCGGACCGCGTCGTCGAGTGTGCCGCCGCCCACCTCGAACCAGGTGGCGCCGGGCAGGCTCGGGGCGAGCCGCTCGCGCAGCCGGGCGCCGGAGCCGTCGCTGACCGCGACGGCCAGCTTGCCCGCGTGGGAGATGCGCTCGTCCGCGAGCACGCCCGCCAGGTCGTCGAGGGCACCCGGGCGGATGTCGACGACGACCGGCGAGGGGATGAGCCTCGTCAGTACCGGCACGCGATCTCCCGCCCCCGGGCCAGGTCGTCGTGGTTGTCGATCTCGACCCACGGGACGTCGCCGATCGGCGCCACGTCGATCTTGAAGCCGCGGTTGACGAGCTCCTGGTAGCCGTCCTCGTAGTACAGCTGCGGGTCGCGCTCGAAGGTGGCCTTCAGCGCGTCGGCCAGTTCCTCGGCGGCCTCGCCCTCGATGAGGGTGACACCGATGTACTCGCCGGTCGCCTCGGCCGGGTCCATCAGCTTGGTGATCTTCTGGACGCCCTTGTCGGTGTCGACGACGACCTTCATCTCCTCGTCGGCGAGCTGCTTCACCGTGTCGAGGGCGAGGATGATCTTCTTGCCCTCGCCGCGGGCGGCGAGCAGCGTCTTCTCGACGGAGACCGGGTGGACGGTGTCGCCGTTGGCGAGGATCACGCCGTCCTTGAGGGCGTCACGACCGCACCACAGGGAGTAGGCGTTGTTCCACTCCTCGGCCTTGTCGTTGTCGATCAGGGTGAGCTTCAGGCCGTACTTCTGCTCCAGGGCCGCCTTGCGCTCGTACACGGCCTCCTTGCGGTAGCCGACGATGACGCCGACCTCGGTCAGACCCACCTCGGCGAAGTTGCCGAGCGTCAGGTCCAGGACCGTGAGGCTGTCCTGCGCGCCCTCGGGCCCCACCGGCACCAGAGCCTTGGGCAGGGTGTCGGTGTAGGGGCGCAGGCGCCGTCCGGCGCCGGCCGCCAGCACGAGGCCGATCATGCGGGTTCTCCTTCATCGTGTACGGCGGGCGCGCCACCCTTGTGGGCGGCCACCCAGAAGCGGATGCTCTCGACGAGCACCACGAGGGCCACGTACCCGGCGAGAGCCGTGAGCGCGACCTCGAACTGTGCCGCGGTGAGAGTCGCGGCCAGAACCGTGACGAGCAGCGTCCGGCCCTCGTGCCCCCCGATCGCGCGTACCAGCCAGGGCGGCGGCGCGCCGGCGTCGCCGCGGATGCGGTACACCGTGTCGTAGTGATGGTAGGCGACGGCCGCCACCAGCCCGAAAGCCGCCGGGAGCACTCCGTTCACCCCGGCTTCGGCCGCGAGGATCAGGACCGTGCCGTATTCGGCGGCCCGGAAGAGCGGGGGAACGAGCCAGTCGAGGGAGCCCTTGAGGGGCCGGGCGAGGGCCAGAGGCGACTGGAGCACGTAGAAGACGGCGCCCAGGACGGGCCACCAGCTGCCGTATCCGGCGAGCGAGGCCGCGAGCACGACCACGGCGCCGCCGACCAGGGCGGTGTACGCCGGAGCCCGCAGGGACACGCGGCGTGCGACGCGCGTCAGCAGCTCGGCGAGCGGGCCGCTGTCCGTGAGGTCCGCCAGCGCCCGCGCGGCCCGGTCGGTGCGGCGCGCCTTGCGCGTCACCGACCGCAGCACCCGCCCCGCCGTGGTGTAGGTCGCCGCGAACGCACAGCCGATGAGCAGCACGACGAAGGTGATACGAGGAGTGGTGGCGGCCGTCAGGACGGCTATGAGTGCCCACCGCTCCCCGATCGGCAGAACGATCATCCGGCGCACCCACACCGTCCAGCCGACGCTGTCCAGGCGGTCCGAGAGGGCCGCGGTGGGACTGGTGTTGGCGGTGGCGTCGTGGTTGGCCTCGTTGAAGGCGAAGTCGACCACGTGCCGGCACGTCTGCAGGATCATCGCGCCGAGCGCGAGGGCCCACACGTCGTCGCCGCCGCGAGCGGCGCCGAGGGCGAGGCCGGCGTAGTAGGCGTACTCCTTGACCCGGTCGAAGGTGGCGTCGAGCCAGGCGCCGAGCGTCGAGTACTGCAGGGAGTAGCGGGCGAGCTGGCCGTCGGTGCAGTCGAGGACGAAGGAAAGGATCAGCAGGACGCCCGCGGCTATGAAACCGCCACGGGTGCCGGTGGCCGCGCTGCCCGCCGCGATCAGGGCGGTGAGCAGCGAGGCGGTGGTGACCTGGTTGGGGGTCAGGCCCCGGCGGGTGCACCAGCGGGCGATGTAGCGCGAGTACGGGCTGATGAAGTGGGTGGTGAAGAAGCCGTCGCGGGCCTTGACGGCGCTGCGCAGCCGGACGGCCTCGTCGTCGACGGCGGCGACGGCCTGCCGGGCCTCGTTGCGGGACTGCGGGTCGGTGGGGACGGCGGCGACCAGCGTGCCGAGCTCGGGGCGGTGGACCGGGATGCCGTCGGCGTCGAGGGCGGCGGCGATGCGCTCGGCGAGGTTGTCGGTGACCACGGCCGCCCCGCCGGCCGCGGCGGAGTTCTCGCGGGTCAGGGCGCGGGTCAGGGCCTGGCGGGCGGTGGGCTGGGCGGTGACGGCGCCGGGCACGGCGGCGGCCGGGAAGCGGGGGTCGGTCAGACCGAGGCGCAGCGCGTGCAGATGCCCCACGAAGCGGGCGTCGACGATCGCGACCCGCTGGCCCGCCGGCACGGCGGCGAGGAGCGTCTCGGCGTCACCGGTGCCGGTGGCGACCCGCACGTCGAAGCCGAGGGACCGCAGATCGCCCTCGAGCGACGATCCGGGGACCGGCTGTCCGGTGAGGATGGCGGTCGACAGACGAACTCACTCCCTGAAGGCCCGACGCGTACGGGCGCCGGTCATGTGTGCGGTGCGGTACCCCCGGGCAGGGGCCGGGCGGCATGTCGGCAGAGGCTATCGGATACCTGGAAGCCCGTGTTCACCGGGCGTTCATGGGCTGATCAACGCGGTCTGAGCGGCCGCCGCCGCGATCATCATCGGGGATGGGAGGGGCAGGCCACAAACCGCGGGTCCGGATCTCCCCATTCACGACATCCGACCTGTTCACGACATCCGACCGGGCCGGGGCCGAGGGGTGTTCGCCGGACGGGCATAGGGTGAGGCTCCATGACATGGCTGATCACCGGCGGGGCCGGGTACATCGGAGCTCATGTGGCGCGGGCGATGGCCGCCGAGGGTGAGCGGGTCCTCGCCCTGGACGACCTCTCGGCCGGCGTTCCCGCCCGGCTTCCGGAGGGCATCGCGCTGGTGCAGGGCTCCGCGCTGGACGGCGAGCTGCTCAAGCGGGTCCTGGCGGAGCACGCGGTGACCGGTGTGGTGCACCTCGCGGCGCGCAAGCAGGTCGGCGAGTCCGTGGAGCGGCCGACGCACTACTACCAGGAGAACGTGGGCGGTCTCGCCACGCTGCTGGACGCGGTCGCGGAGGCCGGGATCAAGCGGTTCCTGTTCTCGTCGTCCGCGGCCGTCTACGGCAACCCCGATGTGGACCTCATCACGGAGGACACCCCCTGCGTCCCGATGAGCCCGTACGGCGAGACGAAGCTCGCGGGCGAGTGGCTGGTGCGGGCGGCGGGCCGCGCGCACGGCATCGCGACGGTGTGTCTGCGCTACTTCAACGTGGCGGGCACGGCGGCGCCCGAGCTGGCCGACACGGGCGTGTTCAACGTCGTGCCGATGGTCTTCGACCGGCTGACCCGGGGCGAGGCCCCGCGGATCTTCGGTGACGACTATCCGACACCGGACGGCACCTGCATCCGCGACTACATCCACGTCGCCGACCTCGCCGAGGCGCACCTCGCGGCGGCCCGGCGGCTGGCCGGGGGCGCCACGGGCGACCTGACGGTCAACGTCGGCCGTGGCGAGGGCGTCTCGGTACGGGAGCTCGTCACGCTCATCGGCGCGGTGACCGGTGACACCACGCCCGCGGTCGTCGAGCCGCGCCGCCCCGGGGACGCGCCCCGCGCGGTCGCGTCGTCCGCGCTGGCCGAGCGGGAACTGGGCTGGTCCGCCCGGCGCGGCGTGCGCGACATGGTGGAGTCGGCCTGGCAGGGCTGGCTGCTGCACCACCCGGAGGCTCGCCGCGACTGAGCGAGATGTGCGCCCCTTCCCGGGGTACGCGGGGGTGCGCCAGGTGCGTAGCGCGTACAGGGCGCGTACGCGGGGCGTGGGCCGGGCCGGGCGCCCCCCGTGCGGTTCCGCGTCCGTGGCGCCGGGCACGATCAGGTATCCGACCGCTTCCGGCGTCCCCCTCCCGGTGGTCCCCGGGGACCTTCCAGGGGCCGGGTCGGGACATGCGGGAAGGAACGAAGTGCCGGGAGTGCCGGATTCGTACGGCAGACTTGGGGCTGGACAACCGATGCGAAGGATGGGTATGCCGATCACACCTGCCACCGCGACGCACCGTTCGTCGAACGGCACCGCGGAAGCCATCATGCTGGAGCTGGTCGACGAGAACGGCACCACGATCGGTACGGCCGAGAAGCTCGCCGCCCATCAACCTCCGGGCCGGCTGCACCGGGCGTTCTCGGTGTTCCTCTTCGACGAGCGGGGCCGGCTGCTGCTCCAGCAGCGGGCGCTCGGCAAGTATCACTCCCCCGGTGTCTGGTCCAACACCTGCTGCGGTCACCCCTACCCGGGCGAGGCCCCGTTCGCGGCGGCGGCCCGGCGGACGTTCGAGGAGCTGGGCGTCTCCCCGTCGCTGCTCGCGGAGGCGGGCACGGTCCGCTACAACCATCCGGACCCGGACTCGGGCCTGGTGGAGCAGGAGTACAACCACCTCTTCGTCGGTCTGGTGCAGTCCTCCCTGCACCCGGACCCGGAGGAGGTGGGGGCGACGGCGTTCGTGACCGCGGAGGAGCTCGCTCAGCGGCACGCCGAGGACACGTTCTCGTCGTGGTTCATGACGGTCCTGGACGCGGCGCGGCCCGCGATCAGGGAGCTGACGGGACCGTCCGCGGGCTGGTGAGAGGGGGCCCGTCCGGCCCGTCCGGACGGACCCGCACGGTCCGCCGGTGAGGGGCCGGCTCAGGGGACGCGCGTGGGCTTGATCAGAGGATGACCGTGGGCTTGAGCGGAAGCGCCGCCCAGATCACCTTGCCGCCCCCGGCCGTGTGCTCGACGTCGCACACTCCCCCGGCCTCCCTGGTCACCTCACGCACCAGGAGCAGTCCGCGGCCGCCGGTACGGCCGTGGTCGGCCTCCAGCGCGCTCGGCCGGTAGGGGTGGTCGTCCTCCACCGCCACCCGCACCCACTCGGGGCCGACGGCGACCTCCACGGCGAGCATCGGCGACAGCAGCGCCGCGTGCCGGACGGCGTTGGTGACCAGCTCGGAGACGATCAGCAACAGCGCCTGCACGGTGTCGTCCGAGACGGGCACGCCCTGGCGGACGAGCAGGTCCCGGACCGCGTGCCGCGCCTGCGGCACCGAGGCGTCCACGGCGGCGGCGGTGAACCGCCACACCCCCTCGTACGGCAGCGGTCCCGAGGGCCGCACGCCTTCCGGCGCCCTCCCGCCGCCTTCAGGGCGTGGGCCAGACCCTCGCCCTTGGTTCTCCATCGTCCGGTCGCCACCCTTGCGCTCGATTGTCACCACACGTCGAGTGTTGGGAATGCGCTGGTCCGTCCCAAAAGACTGAACACAAGTCAGCGGGTATCGACGACATCTGACCGCCTGCGTATGACACGGTCAATTGTGTGACCACTCCTGATCCTTGCCGCGCCCCCTTGCGAACTCTTCGGGTTGTACGCGTTCGTCGAGCCCCCGGCGGCTGCGGATAGCATCCGGCGTATGGAGCCCCAGCTGCTGCACCGCGTCACCGACGGGGTCGCGACCGTCGTCATACACCATCCGGCCAAGCGGAACGCCATGACGGCCGGCATGTGGGAGGCATTGCCACCGCTGCTGGACGCCCTGGCCGCCGATCCCGCGGTCCGGGCGCTGGTCCTGACCGGGGAGGGCGGAACGTTCTGCGCGGGCGCCGACATCTCCACCCTGAGAGGTTCCCCGGAGCGCGCGCAGACGCTCGCGGTACGGGCGGAGGAGGCGCTGGCCGCGTTCCCGAAGCCGACGCTGGCGGCGGTGCGCGGGTACTGCGTGGGTGGCGGTGCCCAGCTCGCGGCGGCCTGCGATCTGCGGTTCGCCGAGGAGGGCGCGCTGTTCGGGGTGACGCCGGCCAAGCTGGGGATCGTCTACCCGGCCTCTTCGACCCGGCGGCTGGTGTCGCTAATGGGGCCGGGCACCGCCAAGTACCTGCTGTTCTCGGGCGAGTTGATGGACGCGGAGCGGGCGCTGCGAACCGGCCTGGTCGAGGAGGTGCTGCCGGAGGGGGAGCTCGACAAGCGGGTCGTGGAGTTCACGCGGGTGCTGGCTTCGCGCTCGCAGCTGACGCAGGCGGCCGCCAAGGAGTTCGCGAACGGGCTGACGGACCGGGACGCGTACTGGGCGGCGCAGGCGCTCGGCAGCGGCGACACCGCGGAGGGCGTCGCCGCGTTCCTGGAGCGCAGGCAGCCGCGGTTCACCTGGACTACCTCAGGATGAACCGGCTCCGTGCGCGGAGCCGCTCGACGATGTGCCTGGGCGCCTTGCGCGGGGATCCGGCGTCGTAGGGGGGCTGCGGGTCGTACTCGGTGGCCAGTTGTACGGCCTGGGCGTGTTCGTCGCCCGCGATGCGGCCGAGCAGGGTGAGCCCCATGTCGATGCCGGAGGAGACGCCGGCGGCGGTGACGTACTTGCCGTCGAAGACGACGCGCTCGCCGGCGGGTTCGGCGCCGAAGGGCTTCAGGGCGTCCAGGGCCAGCCAGTGGGAGGTGGCCCGGCGGCCCCTGAGCAGCCCGGCGGCGGCGAGCAGCAGGGAGCCGGTGCACACGGACGTCGTCCAGGCGCTGGTGGCGTCGACGGTGCGCAGCCAGTCGAGCAGCGCCCGGTTCTCCATCTGCCCGGTCTGTCCGGGGCCGCCGGGGACGACCACGATGTCGGGGTCCGGCACCTCGGCGAGCGTCCGGTCGGCGGTCAGCGCGAGGGCCCTGGTGTCGGTGCGCACGGGTCCGGTCCGCTCGGCGACGAACAGGGTCTGCGCGCCGGGGAGCCGGCCGAGGGTCTCGTACGGGCCGACGGCGTCGAGGGCGGTGAAACGGTCGTAGAGGACGATGGCGATCTG
The DNA here is from genome assembly GCF_042891915.1 of Streptomyces sp. NPDC001848. Taxonomy (NCBI): domain Bacteria; kingdom Bacillati; phylum Actinomycetota; class Actinomycetes; order Kitasatosporales; family Streptomycetaceae; genus Streptomyces; species Streptomyces sp. NPDC001848. The sequence continues at coordinate 325,014 of NZ_JBIATP010000005.1, forward strand.
CATGGGGTTCCTCTCACCGGGCGGGCGCGGGACGGAAGCGGCGGCGGTACTCCGCCGGGGACGCGCCGAGCGCCTTGACGAATGCACGGCGCATGGCCTCGGGAGTTCCGTAGCCGCTGGCGCGGGAGACCTCCTCGATGCCGTCGGCGGTGTCCTCCAGGAGGCGGCGTGCGTGTTCGAGGCGGACGCGGTCGACATAGCGGCCCGGGGCCGTCCCCGTCTCGGCCTGGAAGGCGCGGGCGAAGTGACGGGGCGACAGCCGGGCGCGGGCGGCGAGCGACTCGACGGTGAGGTCGCCGTCCGGGTGCTCGGTGATCCACTGCTGGACCTGGCGCAGGGGCTCGCGCTGCGCGGTCTGGGCGGCGAGCTGGGCGCTGAACTGGGCCTGGTTGCCGGGGCGGCGCAGGAAGACGACCAGGTGGCGGGCGATGGTCAGGGCGGTGTCGCGGCCCAGGTCCTCCTCGACGAGGGCCAGGGCGAGGTCGATGCCGGAGGTGACGCCGGCCGAGGTGGCGATGTGTCCGTCGCGCACGTAGATGGGGTCGGGATCGACCGCGATCTCGGGGTGGTGACGGGCCAGCGTGTCGCAGTACGCCCAGTGGGTGGTGGCTCGGCGCCCGTCGAGGAGGCCCGCGCGGGCGAGCAGGACGGCGCCGGTGCAGACGGAGACCAGACGGTCGGCGCGGGGCCCGCGTTCCCGCAGCCAGTCGAGCAGGCGCTCATCGGTGTGCCGGCTGCCCTGACCGCCGGGGACGATCAGGGTGTGCGGGGTGGGCGCGTCGCAGAGGGCGTGGTCGGGCACCAGCGTGAGGCCGCTGGAGGTGCGGACCGGGCTGCCGTCGAGGGCGGCGGTGACGAGGCGGTAGGACCCGGGGCGGCGCAGTTCGGCGCCCGCGAAGACCTCCACGGGGCCGGTGACGTCGAGGCTCTGCACGCCGTCGAAGAGGACGACCAGGAGGGTGCGCATGCCGTCGATTCTTGGCGGTCGGCGGCATGGCCGCAACGACGAAGATCCCACCTTTCCTGCCATGACACACCGCGCGCCACTCGGCGTACCGACCAGTCGGTAATCTGCCGTTCATGACCTCTTCCCTGCCGGAGCGCGCCGGGCGGCGCTGCCACAATGTGATCAATCCACTGCACTCGACGCACTACTTCTCACCGGATCTGGAGCGCGAACTGACCGCGGTGGGCGTGTCCGACAGCAGGGCCGCCTACTTCGCGGTGCGGGCCGCCGCGCTGGGCGCCGTGGGCGCGGGTGTTGTGACGGCCGCGTTCTTCAACTTCCACCCCGGGCTGGTGGCACGGCATGTGCCCGCCGTGTGGGAGTCAGCGTCTCCCCAGGTGGTGCTCGCGGCACGCGCGCGTGCCGTCGACGCCACGCTGCGGCGACTGCTGGGCGAGGAGACCCTCGCCGCCAAGGAGATGGCCGAGGCGGCGGAGCTCGCGCTGCACGCGACGGAGGCGTGCACCCGGCACGCGCGCCCGCTGTACGCCGCACACGCCGATCTGCCGGTGCCGGAGGAACCGCACCTGGCGTTCTGGCACGCGGCCACGCTGCTGCGGGAGCACCGTGGCGACGGCCATCTCGCGGCGCTGCTGGCCGCGGACCTCGATCCGGTGGAGGCGCTGGTGACGCACACCGCGACCGGCAAGGGCATGGCCCCGAAGTGGGTGCTCGGCACGCGCGGCTGGCGCCGGGAGGACTGGGACGCGGCGTGCGAGCGGCTGCGCGAGCGTGGACTGCTCGGTCCGGAGGGCGAGTTGACCGAGGCGGGCACCGCGCTGCGCGGGGACATCGAGGCGGAGACCGACCGCCTGGACCGGGCCCCGTACGAGCACCTCGGCGCCGCGGGCGTCGAACGGCTGACGGAGCTCGCGAGTGCGTTCCTGACCAGGGCTCTTACGGCCGGGGCCTTCCCGGAGGGCATGATCGGCAAGGGATGAGGTACCCGGGCGCCACCCGGTGGTCCACACCGGGAGGCGAAAGGGGAAGCTTGTGTTCCGTGCGATCGCAGACGTACTGCGCCAGATCGGCGGCGCCGTCGCGACCGTCGTGACGCTGCCGTTCCGGGCACTGGCCCGGCTGTTCGGCGGGGCTTCGGGCTCCGCCCGCCGGGCCTGAGCGGGTACGAGGACCCCTGTCCGTGGGGCGGCGGAGCCCGGCTCCGCCGCCCCGTGTCCGTGCCCTGAGCCGCCGTTGTCGGTGCGACCTGCCACAATTGCCGCGCAACCTCAGTGGAGAAGGCGGTACGGGATCGTGACGACACCCCTCGTAGGGTCCATCGAAGGCAGGATCGCCGAGGAGCTCGGCGTACGGGAGCGGCAGGTGAAGGCCGCGGTCGAGCTGCTGGACGGCGGTTCGACGGTGCCTTTCATCGCCCGCTACCGCAAGGAAGCGACCGAGATGCTCGACGACGCGCAGCTGCGCGTGATCGAGGAGCGGCTGCGCTATCTGCGGGAGCTCGAGGAGCGGCGCACGGCGATCCTGGAGTCGGTGCGCGAGCAGGGCAAGCTCACCGACGAGCTTGAGGCGCAGATCCGAAGCGCGGAGACCAAGGCGCGCCTGGAGGACATCTACCTGCCCTACAAGCCGAAGCGGCGCACGAAGGCGCAGATCGCACGGGAGGCGGGTCTGGAGCCGCTGGCCGAGGGCCTGCTCGGCGACCCGGCGGTCGAGCCGCTCGCCGCTGCCTCCGCGTTCGTCGACGCCGACAAGGGGGTGCCCGACCCGCAGGCCGCGCTGGACGGCGCGCGGGCGATCCTCACCGAGCGCTTCTCCGAGGACGCGGACCTGATCGGGGAGCTGCGCGAGCGCATGTGGGTGCGCGGACGGCTGGCCTCCAAGGTGCGGGAGGGCAAGGAGGAGGCGGGCGCCAAGTTCGCCGACTACTTCGACTTCGCCGAGCCCTTCACCGAGCTGCCCTCGCACCGGATCCTCGCCCTGCTGCGCGGCGAGAAGGAGGAGGTCCTCGACCTGGTCCTGGAGCCGGAGGAGCCGACGGCCGGCCCGTCGTCGTACGAGGCAATCGTGGCGCACCGCTTCGGGATCGCCGACCGCGGCCGCCCCGCCGACAAGTGGCTGCTGGACACGGTCCGCTGGGCCTGGCGCACCCGCATCCTGGTGCACCTCGGCATCGACCTGCGGCTCAGGCTGCGCACGGCCGCCGAGGACGAGGCTGTCAAGGTCTTCGCGGCCAACCTGCGCGACCTGCTGCTCGCCGCCCCCGCCGGCACGCGCGCGACGCTGGGCCTGGACCCCGGTTTCCGTACCGGGGTGAAGGTGGCCGTGGTGGACGCGACCGGCAAGGTGGTCGCGACCGACGTGATCCACCCCCACGTCCCGGCCAACAGGTGGGACGAGGCGATCGCCAAGCTGGCGCGGCTGGCCAAGGAGCACGCGGTCGAGCTGATCGCGATCGGCAACGGCACGGCGTCCCGCGAGACCGACAAGCTCGCCGGTGAACTCATCGCGAAGCACCCGGAGTTGAAGCTCACCAAGGTGGTGGTGTCCGAGGCGGGCGCGTCGGTGTACTCCGCCTCCGCGTTCGCCTCGCAGGAGCTGCCGGACATGGACGTGTCGCTGCGTGGCGCCGTCTCCATCGCCCGCCGTCTGCAGGACCCGCTGGCCGAGCTGGTGAAGATCGACCCGAAGTCGATCGGCGTCGGCCAGTACCAGCACGACCTGTCTGAGGTGAAGCTGTCACGCTCGCTGGACGCGGTGGTCGAGGACTGTGTGAACGCCGTGGGGGTGGACGTCAACACGGCGTCCGCTCCGCTGCTCGCACGGGTCTCCGGCATCTCCTCCGGGCTCGCGGAGAACATCGTGGCCCACCGCGACGCCAACGGCCCGTTCACCTCGCGCGCACAGCTGAAGAACGTGGCACGGCTCGGGCCCAAGGCGTACGAGCAGTGCGCGGGCTTCCTGCGGATCCGGGGCGGCGACGATCCGCTGGACGCGTCCAGCGTGCACCCGGAGGCGTACCCGGTGGTGCGGCGGATGGTGAAGACGACGGGCCAGGAGGTGGCGTCACTGATCGGCAACACGGCGGTGCTGCGCTCGTTGAAGGCGTCCGACTTCGTGGACGAGACGTTCGGTCTGCCGACGGTGACGGACATCCTGAAGGAGCTGGAGAAGCCGGGCCGCGACCCGCGCCCGGCGTTCAAGACGGCCAGCTTCAAGGAAGGCGTGGAGAAGATCTCCGACCTGTCGGCCGGGATGATTCTCGAGGGCGTGGTCACGAACGTCGCCGCCTTCGGCGCTTTCGTGGACGTAGGCGTCCACCAGGACGGCCTTGTGCACGTCTCCGCGATGTCGAAGACGTTCGTCAAGGACCCGCGGGACGTGGTGAAGCCTGGGGACATCGTCAAGGTGAAGGTGCTGGACGTGGACATTCCGCGCAAGCGGATCTCGCTGACGCTGCGCCTGGACGACGAGGCCGCTGCGCAGGGGCAGTCCTCCGGCGGAGGCCGGCAGCGCAGCGGCGGCCGTCCCCCGCAGCAACGCCAGGGCCGCCAGGGCGGCGGCTCCCGCCAGGCTCCCCCGCCGGCCAACAGCGCGATGGCGGACGCACTGCGCCGCGCGGGCCTGCTGGACCAGAAGCCGGGCCGCCGCTGAGGTGTCGGGCCCGGGCCCCGCTCGTCCTGGGGCCCGGGCCCGTCCCGGCGAAGCCTGCGGGTTCAGGCCGTCACAGGACGTCGGCCAGGCGATCCACCTGCGCGGGGTCGAGACCGTAGCAGTAGAGCATCACCTCGTCGGCGCCGAGGTCGGTGAAGGCGGTGATCGCCTCGCGGATCTCCGCCGGTGTGGTGAGCATTGCGGCGACCATCCGGTCGGCCATGCCGGTGAAGGTGTAGTAGGCGTGCATGGCGGCCCGGGCGTCGTCGATCACCACCTGGGGGCCGAGCGCCACATTGACCTGCGCGACGAGGCGGGGCTCACCGTCGCGGCCGTGTTCCTGCCAGAATCCACGGACGGTGTCGAACAGGCCGCCCGCCCAGGAGGGCGGCGCGGCGGCCAGGAAGCCGTCGCCCCACCGCGCGACGCGTTCGAGCGCGGCCGGCTTGAACCCGCCGAAGAGCACCTCCGGGCCGCCCGGACGAGAGGGCGCCGGTCCGATCGGGCCGGCGCCCTCGCCGTACGGTTCGCCGGACCACAGGCGGCGCATGACCGCCATCTGCTCGTCGAGGCGCCGGCCGCGGGTGCGCGGGTCGGTGCCCGTGGCACGGTGGTCGTCGTCACGGCCGCCGATGCCCAGGCCGAGGACCAGCCGCCCACCGGTCATCCGGTCCAGGGTGGCTGTCTGCTTGGCGAGCAGGGCGGTGTCGCGCAGCGGGGCGAGCAGCACCTCGGTCTGGACGCGGATGCGGGAGGTGGCGCCCGCGAGGACGGAGAGCGCGACCAGCGGTTCGGGGTTGTCGTAGACGAGCCGGTCGAGCAGGCCGAGGGTGCTGAAGGGCCCGGCGTCCGCGTGCCGCGCCCAGGTGAGCAGGGTGGTCGGGTCGCCGATGGGCAGACCGATACCGACGTTCATACGGGAGACCTCCGACAGGAAGGGTCGACAAGGACAGCTGCCGCCCCTCCGGCACCTCGGCGGGGCGGTTGCGCAATCCGCCCAGGTGGGACGCTCCCGCTCTGCGGCGTACTTCGGGGGAACGTCTCGTCGGAGTGAACTCACTGTAGAGCGAGGGAAGTTCGGGCAACAAGCCGATTTCCCGACGCGGTCACCGGTGTTCCGTCACCTTGCCGTCGGCCACCTCCAGGCGGCGTGTCACCCGTACCGCGTCCAGCATCCGGCGGTCGTGGGTGACGAGGAGCAGGGTGCCCTCGTAGGAGTCCAGGGCCGACTCCAGTTGTTCGATCGCCGGCAGGTCCAGGTGGTTCGTCGGCTCGTCCAGGACCAGCAGGTTGACGCCGCGGCCCTGGAGCAACGCCAGCGCGGCCCGGGTCCGTTCGCCCGGGGAGAGGGTCGCCGCGGGACGCAGGATGTGGTCCGTCTTCAGGCCGAACTTGGCGAGCAGGGTACGGACCTCGACCGGCTCGGTGTCCGGGACCGCCGCGCGGAACGCGTCCAGCAGGGTCTCCGGGCCGTGGAACACCTTGCGGGCCTGGTCGACCTCGCCGACCAGGACACCCGAGCCGAGGGAGGCGTGGCCCGCGTCCAGCGGGACACGGCCGAGCAGCGCGCCGAGCAGTGTGGACTTGCCCGCGCCGTTCGCGCCCGTCACCGCGACCCGGTCCGCCCAGTCGATCTGGAGGGACACCGGACCGAAGATGAAGTCGCCGCGCCGGATCTCCGCGTCCCGCAGCGTGGCGACGACCGCTCCCGAACGCGGGGCCGCCGCGATCTCCATGCGCAGTTCCCACTCCTTGCGAGGCTCCTCGACGACCTCCAGGCGCTCGATCATCCGCTGCGTCTGCCGGGCCTTCGCGGCCTGCTTCTCGCTGGCCTCGCTGCGGAACTTGCGGCCGATCTTGTCGTTGTCGCTCGCCTTGCGGCGCGCGTTCTTGACGCCCTTGTCCATCCAGGCGCGCTGCATCTGGGCACGTTCCTGGAGGGCGGACTTCTTGTCGGCGTACTCCTCGTACTCCTCACGGGCGTGCCGACGCGCCCACTCGCGTTCCTCCAGGTAGGCCTCGTATCCGCCGCCGTAGAGGTTGATCTGCCGCTGGGCGAGGTCGAGTTCGAGGACCTTGGTGACCGTGCGGGTGAGGAACTCGCGGTCGTGGCTGACGACCACCGTCCCGGCGCGCAGCCCGCCGACGAACCGCTCCAGCCGCTCCAAGCCGTCCAGGTCGAGGTCGTTCGTGGGCTCGTCGAGGAGGAAGACGTCGTAGCGGGAGAGCAGCAGGGAGGCAAGACCGGCGCGGGCCGCCTGCCCCCCGGACAGGGACGTCATCGGTTGGTCGAGGCCCACGCCCAGGCCCAGGGAGTCGGCGACCTCCTCGGCGCGCTCGTCGAGGTCCGCGCCGCCGAGGGCGAGCCAGCGCTCCAGGCTCGCCGCGTAGGCGTCGTCGGCGCCGGGCGCCCCGTCGACGAGCCCCTGTGTGGCCTCGTCCATCGCGTGCTGGGCCTGAGCCACGCCGGTGCGGCGCGCCAGGAACTCCCGCACCGTCTCCCCCGGCCTGCGCTCCGGCTCCTGCGGCAGATGCCCGACCGTCGCGGTCGGCGGGGACAGCCGCAGCTCGCCCTGCTCCGGGGTGAGCAGCCCGGCGAGCATGCGCAGCAGGGTGGACTTGCCGGCGCCGTTGGCACCGACGAGCCCGATCACATCACCGGGCGCGACGACGAGGTCGAGCCCGGTGAACAGCGAGCGGTCGCCGTGCCCGGCGGCGAGGTTCTTGGCGACGAGGGTGGCAGTCATCAGACCGCCGATCCTAATGGCCGCCCGATGCCGTCCGCCGCCGGACTCTCACCGCGTCACGGCCGCCACCAGCACGCTTCCCGACGTCCGCGCCACGAGGAACGCCTCGCCCTGCACCGCCTTGGGGTCAAGGGTGACACGGTGACGGCCCGGCTCCAGGATGCCGTCGAAGACCTCACCGGTGTGGGTGCGGTAGAGGCGGTCCAGGCGGTGGGCGGTGAGACGGACGCGGCAGGCGGAGGTCACCTCGACGTACGCGACGCCGTCGGTGGTGACCAGTCCCGTCAGACGGCGCTGTTCGATCGGGGCCCGGTCCAGCGCCTGTTCGATCTGGGCGACGAGCAGCGGGACGATCGGGGCGAGTCCGTCGACGTAGGCCACGTCGAGCCCGGCGTGCTCGAAGGAGCGGCGCACGGCGGCCCGTTCGTCCGCGGTGACCGCCCGGCCGAAGGCGACGGCACCGTACTGGCGCAGTTCCTCGGCGGGCACGCCGGTCGCGTCGCGGGTGATGTCGGCGCCGATGCCGATGGTGCGCAGGGCCGCGGCGAGCTTGGCGAGCACGGCGACACGGGCGCCGATCAGCAGCACACGGCGTCGGGACGCCGGGGCACCGCCGTCCAGCAGCGCGCCGAGCGCCGCACAGTACTCGGCGCCGTGGAAGCGAAAGGGGCCGATGCCGTGGTAGCCGTTGAGCTCCGGATCGGCGGACTCGTCGGTCTGCCAGGCGAAGTCCCGCCAGATGTAGTCGTCGCCGTCGCGCTCGATGACCGCGGTGACCGCTCCGCAGGCCAGGTCCTCGCACTCGGGGCAGCCGTACAGGAGGTACCGGCCGCCAGGCAGTGGAGCCTGGGTCTCCAGCAGCAGCCCGCGCACCTGTGCGGTGAAGATGGCGGGCGGTACGTCGGAGGCCAGGGGCGAGACGGCGTCCAGGTCGGAGAGCCGGTGCAGCAGCGGACGTCCGTCGACGACGAAGTCCACGAAGTCCCGGTGCGCTTCGTAGTCACCGTCGGCGAGGACGGCACCGGCCCGCATCGCCGGTGCCAGGCCGAAGGTCGCGTATTCGGCAGACATGCTGTGAGTATCCCCACACGGCGAGTGATGTGAGCACGGCAGAAAGGATTCGGATGGGTTCGGACGGACGGCGTACCGGGGGTGGCGGGGCGGCGGACCTGCATGACCCGGCCGCCCCGCCACCCCGTCAGGAGCCCTGCGCCGCCGTCAGGTGCCGTCGGGGACGCGGTGGACCGTGTGCGGGCCCGGCACGGTCTCCAGGCCGTACGGCGTGGTGGGCGCCGCAGTGGACGACGACGACCCGGAGGTGGCGCCCGTGAACGCCGTGGCCCCTCCGACGAGCGGCACCCGGGCCGCCGTGCGGGACAGGTCCACGGTCAGGGTGGGCGTGCTGGACGGAGGGTCGATGAGGTCCTTGTCGGTGCCGGCGACGATCAGCGCCAGCCGGTGGCCCTTCGGGACCACGTGGTCGGTGGCGGCCAGGTCGAGGGTGATCGTGTAGGGCCGGCCGGGGGTCAGCGGGACGCCCTTCGTGTCCGAGGCGTAGTGGCCGAGGTCCGCCCAGCCGCGGCTGAACACCGTGGCGGCGACGTCCGTCTTCTTCGCCTGGGTGACCTTGAAGCAGGCGCTGTCGCCGGCCGTGCTCGCGCCCCAGCAGGTGCGGTCGGTGAGCGTGGTGATGCCCTCCGCGGAGTCGGCGTAGTCCCGGATCGTGTCGGGGCCGAGGTCGACCAGCACGGCGGACAGATGGGCCGAGGAGGTGGTGGGTGTGACGGTGACGGTCACCGTGGAGGAGCCGGAGACGCGCAGGTCCTTGGTCAGGGGTGGGGTGATGAACCCGGCCTTGTCCGGGGTGGACCGGTCGATGTGCGCGGCCCAGTCGGTCTCACCGAGCTGCGGGTCGTCGGTGAAGGTCTCGCTGCCGGTGCCGGGGCGCAGCCCGAGGGTGCCGACGCCCGCCCGGTCGCCGTGGCCCGGGCGCAGGGTGGTAGTGGCCGTGTCGCGCGGCGGCCAGGCGGTGGAGGTGACCCACTGGTCGGGGTGGCGTTCGATGTCGGCCATGGGCTCACGGTCGACGCCGTTGTCGTAGCCGAGGAGTTCGTGGTCGAACCAGCGGTGCAGGGCCTCCACCCACGCGGCGCGCCGGTAGTCGAAGGGGTCGACGTGCCCGGTCTGCGAGAGCCAGATCTTGCGCTCGACGCCGTGCTCGGCGAGCGCGTTCCACCACTGGCCCAGGTGCTTGGTGCGCACGTTGAGGTCCTGCATTCCGTGCACCAGGAAGACGCTGGCCCGAACCTTGCCCGCGTCCTTCACGTAGTCACGTTCGGTCCACAGCGGTGTCCAGTCACCGGTGCGCGGCGCGCCGTCGACGAGTTGTCGCTGCACGGCGGCGCACTTGGCGCGGGCGTCGGGGCTCTCGACGTAGTTCGACAGCCAGTTGGGGCCGGAGTCGTACAGGGACGCGCCCTTGGCGAAGTAGTAGTCGTACCAGGAGGAGATGGCGCTGATGGGCACGACGGTCCTCAGGCCCTTGACGCCGGTGGCGGCGACTCCGTTGGCGATGGTGCCGTCCCAGCTCTTGCCGATCATGCCGGTGGCGCCGTTGGTCCAGCCGGCCCTGGCGGGCGTGGTGCCGGTGCGGGTGGTGTAGGCCCTGGCCCGGCCGTTCAGCCAGTCGACCACGGCCTTGGCGGACTGGATGTCGGAGCGCCCGCCGACGTCCACACAGCCGTCGGAGCGATTGGTTCCGGCCAGGTCGACGCCGACGAAGGCGTAGCCGCGCGGCACGAAGTAGTTGTCGTAGAAGAGCGGCATCTGGACGACGTGGCCGCTCGCGTCGTAGGTCTTCTTCTGGCTCTCGTTGCCGCGCCCGCAGCAGGAGTAGTAGGGGCTGGCGTCCATGATGACGGGGACCTTGCGGCCCTGGGCGGCGGGTTCGCGCGGCCGGACGATGTCGGCGGCGACACGGTCGGTCTTCCCGTCGCCGTCGCGGTCCAGGCCGGTGTCCACCCAGACGGACTCACGGATGGCGTTCTCGTACGAGTAGACGGGCCGGCTCTCCCGGGGCGCGCTGTGGGCCGCCGACGGGGTGAGGAAGACCGCCAGGAGGGCGGCGGTGACCGCCGTCGCGAGCGGTCTGAAGGCTCTGAGGGGGGTGGTGATCCGCATGCGCGGGACGGTACCGGCATCAACTGGCGTGCAGAAGGGCGCATCTGAGGGACAGTCGGCGTCAGGTGGGGTCGACGGGGCCGACTGGACGGGCCGGCTCATGTCGGCCGGATGGCGATCGTGTGACAGGGGGTGCCATGGACATGCCGTGGGGTGCGGGGTCTGAATAGGCTCCGACACAACAGACCTCGTGCCCCTACGACTTGGAGTTCTCGTGCACCGCAGACTCATCGCCCCGGGCGCACTCGCGGCGGCTTCCCTGTTGCTGGCGATCCCGGCATCGGCGGCCGACTACAGCCCCGGTGCTCCGGGTATCGGCGACCCCTACTACCCGTACTACGGCAACGGCGGATACGACGTCTCCCACTACGACCTGCGGCTGACCTACCAGCCGAAGACGGACGAGCTGCAGGGCACGACGACGATCCTGGCGCGGACCACGCAGGACCTGTCTCGGTTCGACCTGGACTTCCTGCTGGATGTCAGCGAGGTCCGGGTGAACGGCGCGAAGGCGTCCTTCACCACCTCGGGACAGCACGAGCTGGTGGTCACCCCCGCGACCCCGCTGCCGAAGGGAACGCCGATCACCGTCGTGGTCCGCTACAGCGGCGTGCCGTCCACCAAGAGCGCGTACGGCTTCACCGCCTGGCACCGCACCCCGGACGGCGCGGTCGCCGCGGACGAGCCCGAGTCGGCGTGGTGGTGGTTCCCGAGCAACGACCACCCGAGCGACAAGGCGACGTACGACGTGTCGGTGGCGGTGCCGGACGGCACCCAGGCGATCTCCAACGGCACACTGCAGTCGACGAGTTCCAAGCTGGGCTGGACCCGCTACAACTGGCGGGAGAACAAGCCGCAGGCGACGTATCTCGCCACGCTCGCGCTCGGAAAGTTCGACATCACGACGAGCACCTCGGACGGCGGCGTACCGGTCGTCAACGCCTACAGCAAGGACCTCGGCGACAACGACGGGGCCGCGCGGGCGAGCGTGGAGCGCACCGGGGAGATCGTCGACTGGCTCAGCGGCTACTTCGGGCCGTATCCGTTCAGCTCGGCGGGCGGCTATGTGCCGAACACGACCACCGGGTACGCGCTGGAGACGCAGACCCGGGTGTACTACAGCCCGAAGCAGTTCGCGAACGGCTCCAACACGTCCGTGGTGGTGCACGAGCTGGCGCACCAGTGGTACGGCGACGACGTGTCGCTGAAGGGCTGGAAGGACATCTGGATCAACGAGGGCTTCGCGCGGTACGCGCAGTGGCTGTGGTCGGAGCACGAGGGCGAGGGCACCACGCAGGAGCTGGCGGACTACGTGTACGCATCGCACCCGGCCGACGACGCCTTCTGGACGGTGAAGCCGGGTGACCCGGGGCCGGACAAACAGTTCGACATCGCGGTCTACGACCGGGGTGCGCTGGCCATCCAGGTGCTGCGGAACGCGATCGGGGACGACGCGTTCTTCGCCGTCCTGAAGGGCTGGCCGAAGGAGCACGCGTACGGCAACGCCTCGGTCGCCGACTTCCGGGCGTACGCGGAGAAGGTGTCCGGGAAGCCGCTGGGGGCGCTCTTCGACACGTGGCTGTTCCAGCCGTCGAAGCCGGCCGCACCGGCGGCGCGTGCCGCGTCCGTCGCGCCGGCTTCGGGCGCTGTGACGCAGCCGAGGTCCTGGAAGAAGATCGCGGCCACGAACGACGTGCACTCCGGCTGATCGGCGGCGCCCCACCGGGGCCCCGGCCGGCTCGCGGGTACGAGGCCGGCTCCTGGGTGTACACGGGGAGCCGGCCTCGGCAGGAGCGGGCGGCGCGAGGGCCGCTGAGCCTACTTCGTGAGGTCGGACAGTTCCCGGTTCGTGGCGTCTTCGATCCGGCGGCGCAGCGCGAACCAGCCACCGACGAGCAGGACCGCGATCACGGGGATGAGCAGCAGGGTCTTGCGGCCAACCTCGGGGTCGTTCCACATCAGGCCGAGGCAGACCAGCAGGAAGGCGATCGTCGCGATCTCCGTGACCGGGCTGGCGGGCAGCCGGAAGGACGGGCGGGTGACCTGGCCCGCGCGGGCGCGGCGGACGAAGACCAGGTGGCAGATCATGATGATCACCCAGGTGCTGACGATCCCGAGGGAGGCGACGTTCAGCACGATCTCGAAGGCCTGGCTCGGTACGAAGTAGTTCAGTGCGACGCCGATCACGCACACCGCGCAGGTGAGCAGGATGCCGCCGTAGGGCACCTGGCTGCGGTTCATCCGCGCCGTGAACTTCGGCGCCGAGCCCGCCATGGCCATGGAGCGCAGGATGCGGCCGGTGGAGTACAGGCCGGAGTTCAGCGAGGACATCGCGGCGGTGAGGACGACCAGGTTCATCACGCCGCCCGCGCCGTGAACGCCGATCTTCGACAACACGGTGACGAAGGGGCTCTCGTCGCCGGAGTACACCGAACCCGGCAGCAGCAGCGCGAGCAGGACCACCGAGCCGACGTAGAACAGACCCACCCGCCACATGATCGAGTTCACCGCGCGGGGAACGATCTTCTCGGGCTCCGCGGTCTCACCCGCGGCGACGCCCACCAGCTCCAGGGCCGCGTACGCGAAGATCACGCCCTGCATCACCAGGACGACGGGCATGAGCCCGTGCGGGAAGATCCCTCCGTTGTCCGTGATCACGCCGAGTCCGGGGGTGCGGCCGTCCACCTCGTGCTGCGTGGCCAGCAGGAAGATGCCGACGAACATGAAGGCCACCAGGGTGGCGACCTTGATGATCGCGAACCAGAACTCCATCTCGCCGAAGATCTTCACCGAGATCAGGTTCACGGCCAGCACGACCGCGAGGGCGATCAGGGCGAGCACCCACTGAGGGATGGAGGTGAAGAAACTCCAGTAGTGGGTGTAGAGCGCGATGGCGGTGATGTCGGCGATACCGGTCGTCGACCAGTTCAGGAAGTACATCCAGCCCGCGACGTACGCGCCCTTCTCACCGAGGAACTCGCGCGCGTACGACACGAACGACCCGGACGACGGCCGGTACAGGACCAGCTCACCGAGGGCGCGCACGACGAAGAAGGCGAAGACGCCGCAGACCAGGTACGCCAGTGCGAGGGCGGGACCCGCGTTGTGCAGCCGTCCTCCGGCACCGAGGAAGAGCCCGGTGCCGATCGCCCCGCCGATCGCGATCATGTTGATATGGCGGGCCTTGAGGTCCTTGCTGTAACCGGCGTCGCCCGCGTCCGCGGGCGCCCGGGTCGCATCGGTGCGGGATGCAACCGCGGCCGTGTTCACGGCGTCCTTGCTCACGAGTGGATCTACTCTCTGGTACGCCCGGCGCTGGGGTGGTGCGCGGGTTTCCGGATGGGGCTCGGTCCGGCCGGCCCTGACGCGGCACAGACCAAGGGCTCACCTTCTCCCAGACGCCGATCCCCATGCGATGGCGCACGTCACAGAGCGGGACTTCTCACATCTCCCTCACCGGATCACCCTGCGGTGGTCATGAAGCCGTCACGCCGCAGCGTCGACCCCGCTCGGGGGACCCGGCGCAGGATTCCTGGCCCCGGGCCCCCGAACCGTCTCAGCGGGCGTCGGTGAACCGCTCCCCCTTCTCCGCCTTCTCCACCAACAGCGCGGGGGGCGCGAACCGCTCTCCGTAGCGCTCCGCCAGCTGCCGGGCGCGGGCCACGAACCCGGGCAGGCCGCCCTCGTAGCCGTTGATGTACTGCAGGACGCCGCCGGTCCAGCCGGGGAAGCCGATGCCGAAGATCGAGCCGATGTTGGCGTCGGCGACGGAGGTGAGCACGCCCTCTTCGAGGAGCCGTACGGTGTCCAGCGCCTCCGCGAACAGCATGCGCTCCTGCATGTCGCGGAACGGGATCTGGTGCCCGGGCCTGGTGAAGTGCTCGCGCAGCCCCGGCCACAGCCGCCCGCGCCTGCCGTCCTCGTCGTACTCGTAGAAGCCGGCGCCGCCGCTGCGCCCGGTGCGGCCGAACTCGTCGACCATGCGGTCGATGACGGCCTCCGCCGGGTGCGGGGTCCAGGTGCCGCCGGCCTCCTCCACGGCCCGCCTGGTCTCGTTGCGGATCTTGCGCGGCAGGGTCAGTGTCAGCTCGTCCATCAGGGACAACACCTTGGCCGGGTAGCCCGCCTGGGCCGCCGCCTGCTCGACGGACGCCGGCTCGATGCCCTCGCCGACCATCGCGACGCCCTCGTTGATGAAGTGGCCGATGACACGTGAGGTGAAGAAACCGCGCGAGTCGTTGACGACGATCGGCGTCTTGTTGATCTGCCGCACCAGGTCGAACGCGCGCGCCAGCGCCTCCTCCCCGGTCCGCCCGCCCTTGATGATCTCGACCAGCGGCATCTTGTCGACCGGCGAGAAGAAGTGCAGCCCGACGAAGTCGGACTGCCGCTCCACACCCTCCGCGAGCGCGGTGATCGGCAGCGTGGAGGTGTTGGAGCACAGCAGCGCGTCGGGCTCGACGACGTGCTCGATCTCCTGGAACACCTTGTGCTTGAGCGCCGGGTCCTCGAACACGGCCTCGATGACGGCGTCGCAGCCCGCGAGGTCGGCGGCCTCGGCTGTGGGGGTGATACGGGCGAGCAGCGCGTCCGCCTTCTCCTGGGTCGTGCGCCCCTTGCCGACCGCCTTGGCGCACAGCTTCTCGGAGTAGCCCTTGCCCTTGACGGCCGCCTCCAGGGAGACGTCCTTGAGGACGACCTCGATGCCCGCACGGGCGCACGCGTAGGCGATGCCCGCGCCCATCATCCCGGCGCCGAGGACGCCGACCTTGCGGACCTGGCGCGGCTCGATGCCCTTGGGGCGGTTGGCGCCGGAGTTGACGGCCTGGAGGTCGAAGAAGAACGCCTGGATCATGTTCTTCGCGGTCTGCCCGGTGACCAGTTCCGTGAAGTAGCGCGCCTCGATGGTCAGGGCCGTCTCGAAGTCGACCTGGGAGCCCTCGACGGCCGCCGCGAGGATGTTGCGCGGGGCCGGGTAGGGGGCGCCGTTCAACTGCTTCTTCAGGTTCGCCGGGAAGGCGGGCAGGTTGGCCGCGAACTTCGGGTTCGACGGCGTACCGCCCGGGATCTTGTAGCCCGGCACGTCCCAGGGCTGCCGGGACTCGGGGTTGGCGTCGATGAAGGCGCGGGCCTTGGCCATCATCTCCTCGGGGGTGGCCGCCACCTCGTGCACGAGCCCGTTCTCCAGCGCCCGCCGGGGCCCGTACTGGGTGCCCTGGAGCAGCACCTTCAGCAGGGCGTCGGCGATGCCCATCAGGCGTACGGTGCGGGTGACGCCGCCGCCCGCCGGGAGCAGGCCGAGCGTGACCTCCGGCAACCCGATCTTCGAGCCGGGGGCGTCGAGGGCGATGCGGTGGTGGGAGGCGAGCGCGATCTCGTAACCGCCGCCGAGGGCCGCCCCGTTGAGGGCGGCGACGACCGGCTTGCCGAGGGTCTCGATCCGGCGCAGGGAGTTCTTGATCGCGGTGCCGGTCTCGAACACCTGCTGGGCGTCCTCGGGACCTGCCTTGATCATGTCCTTGAGGTCGCCGCCCGCGAAGAAGGTCTTCTTGGCGGAGGTGTAGATGATGCCGCGGATGGAGTCCTTCTCGGCCTCGGCGCGCTCGGCGATCGCCGCGATCGACTCCTTGAACGCCTGGTTCATGGTGTTCGCGGACTGGTCGGGGTCGTCGAGGACGAGGGTGACGACGCCGGTGTCGTCCTGCTCCCAGCGGATGGTGGTGGACTCTGTGCTCATGGGGGTACTCCGTAAGGTCCGTTTGGATCCGTAAGGTCCGTTCAGATCCGCCGGATCCGCCAGATCTGTTCGCACCGTTCGATCCGTTGGGGGAAGGTCAGACGCGCTCGACGATCGTCGCGATGCCCATACCGCCGCCCACGCACAGCGTGGCCAGCCCGTACCGCTTGTCCTGCCGCTCCAGTTCGTCCACCAGCGTGCCGAGGATCATCGCGCCCGTCGCGCCGAGCGGGTGGCCCAGGGCGATGGCGCCGCCGTTGACGTTGACCTTGTCCAGGGACAGCCCCATGTCCTTGACGAAGCGCAGCACGACCGCGGCGAACGCCTCGTTGATCTCGACCAGGTCGATGTCGTCGATGGTCAGCCCGGCCTTGGCGAGGGCCTTGCGGGTGGCGGGCGCGGGGCCGGTGAGCATGATCGTCGGCTCGGAGCCGGAGACCGCCGCGGAGACGATCCGGGCCCGGGGCCGCATCCCGTACCGCTGGCCGGCCTCCTTGGAACCGATGGCGACGAGGGCCGCGCCGTCCACGATGCCGGAGGAGTTGCCCGCGTGGTGGACGTGGTCGATCCGCTCGATCCAGTGGTACTTCTGCAGCGCCACCGCGTCGAAGCCGCCCAGTTCGCCGATGTCGGCGAACGACGGCTTGAGCTTCGCGAGCGAGTCGGCGGTCGTGCCGGGCCGCATGTGCTCGTCGTGGTCGAGGACGACGAGGCCGCTGCGGTCCTTCACCGGGACCACCGAGCGGTCGAAGCGGCTGTCCTTCCAGGCCGCCGCCGCGCGCTCCTGGGACAGGGCCGCGTACTCGTCGACATCCCGCCGGGAGAAGCCCTCGAGGGTGGCGATGAGGTCGGCGCCGATGCCCTGCGGCACGAAGTTGACCGTCATGTTGGTCATCGGGTCGGCGAACCAGGCGCCGCCGTCCGAAGCCATCGGGACTCGGGACATGGACTCGACGCCGCCCGCGAGCACCAGGTCCTCCCAGCCCGAGCGGACCTTCGCGGCGGCCAGGTTGACGGCTTCGAGACCGGAGGCACAGAAGCGGTTCTCCTGGACGCCGGCCACCGTGTCGGGCAGTCCGGCGGCGATCGCGGCGATCCGGGCGATGTCGGAGCCCTGGTCGCCGACCGGGCTCACCACACCGAGCACGATGTCGTCGATCGCGGCGGGGTCGAGGTCGGGGAAGCGCCGCCGCGTCTCGTGGATGAGCCCGACCACCAGGTCGATGGGCTTGGTGCCGTGCAGGGCGCCGCCTGCCTTGCCGCGCCCGCGCGGGGTGCGGATCGCGTCGTAGACATACGCTTCGGTGCTCAACTGTCAGCCTTTCGAGGAGGGTCGGCCGGGCAGGCTCGGCTCAGGAGGGTCGAAAGCTTCGTCGGTCGCCGGTCCGAGGGCTTCATCGGTCGCCGTTCCCGAGGAGTCGGGGCACGTCCCAGTCTCGGGCGACGTCCTCGGTGTCGGTGCCGGGCTGGGCGGGCCCGCTGTGCACCGCCGTATGGGTGACCGAGAAGCGGGGCGCGGGCGCCGGCTGGGTGATGCCGCCGTGGTCGGTGAAGGTGCCGCGGGCGGCGAGGTGGGGGTGTGCCGGGGCCTCCCGGAGCGACAGGACGGGCGCCACGCAGGCGTCGGAGCCCTCGAAGACGGCGGTCCACTCGTCGCGCGTGCGCGTCTTGAAACGGGCCGCGACCATCTCGCGGAGTTCACCCCAGCGGGCGACGTCCTTGCGGGCCGGGGCCCGGTCCGCGATCCCCAGCAACTCCACGAACTCCGCGTAGAACCGCTGTTCAAGGGCGCCCACCGCCATGTAGCGGCCGTCGGCCGTCTCGTAGGTGCCGTAGAACGGGCAGCCGCCGTCGAGGAGGTTGGCCCCGCGCCGGTCCTGCCAGCCCCCGGCGGCGAGCATGCCGTGGATCATCGAGGCGAGGTGGGCGGCACCGTCGACGATGGCCGCGTCCACCACCTGGCCGGTGCCGGTCGCACGGGCGTGGTGGAGGGCGGCGAGGACGCCGACGACGAGGTAGAGCGCGCCGCCCGCGTAGTCGCCGACGAGGTTCGCGGGGATCGCCGGCGGCGCGTCCGGGGCGCCGATCATGCCGAGCGTGCCGGTGAGCGCGATGTAGGCGATGTCGTGTCCGGCGCGCGGTGCGAGCGGGCCCTCCTGGCCCCAGCCGGTCATCCGGCCGTAGACGAGCCGGGGGTTGCGGGCGTGGCAGGTCCCCGGGCCGACGCCGAGGCGTTCCGCGACGCCCGGGCGGTAGCCCTCGATGAGGATGTCGGCGCGCTCGGCCAGGTCCAGGACGCGTGCCGGGCCCTCGTCGTTCTTCAGATCGACGATCACCGAGCGCTTGTTGCGGTTCGTGACGTCGTACTCGGGGTCGACGGCGAGCCCGTTGCCGTTCGGCCGGTCGACGCGGACGACGTCGGCGCCGAGGTCGGCGAGGAGCATCCCGGCGAACGGGCCGGGCCCGATACCGGCCAGCTCGACGACGCGCACGCCGGCGAGGGGGCCCTGCCCCGGCGTCCTTGCCACTGCCATCCGGCCCCCAGCTCCGTGACACACCGATGCGGCATTCGCGGTGTCGAGAACGTGTTCCAGTACCGCACTATCCGATCGAGCAAGCGCTTAGTCAAGCACCAGGCTCGGATCGCACACTCTCCGTACTCACCTTCTCACCCCACGCTAACCCCGGGCACCGACAACAGCGCGAGAGGGGGAACGATGCGGCCGGTCTCAGGACCCCCACTGCAGGACCGTGACGACCATCCCGACGATCCAGGCGAGACCGGCGACAACCGCGAGCAGCAGAGCGGCCGTCACGGCCCGCCCGACGGGCTGGGCCAAGTGGCTCACGGTCTTGGGCGCACGGTGTGTCGTCATACGGCCCACCCTGCCGATCAGAGCGGTGCGGTCACATCGGTACGCATACTCAGGCGCCGTACTCAGGACGCCGACGCGACGGCCTCCTTGAGGGCGCGCCGACACAGGCTGTCGGCGCGCCGGGTGGACTCGGGGACGCGGTACACGGGGGCGAGCGCAAGGGTGTGCGCGCAGGCGCCGGCGAGGCCGACGCGGTGTCCCACGGAGACGAACACCGGCTTGACGCCCCGCTGGGTGCGCAGGGCGCTGCCGACCTCGTCGGTGCCCGCGAGAAGCGGGCTCCTGCTGCCGCGCTCGGCCCCGGGCTCCTCGTAGGTGAAGGTGAACGGGTTCTTGGCGACGCCGATCGTGGGCAGTCCGGTGAGGACGCCGAGGTGGCTGGCCAGACCGAAACGGCGCGGATGGGCGAGGCCGTAGCCGTCGCAGACGACCAGCCCGGGGTCGTGGTCCAGGGCCTCCAACGCGGCCAGGACCGTGGGTATCTCGCGGAAGGCCAGCAGGCCGGGGACGTACGGGAAAGAGACCTCGCCGACGGCGGTGGCCTCGGCGAGTGGAGTGAGCGTACCCGCGTCCAGGACCACGGCCGCCGCGGCGACCACGCCGCACTCGTCGTCGTAGGCGACGTCCACCCCCGTGACCGGGCCGGTCCCGGGCGGCGGCCCCGGTTCGTCGAGGATCACCCGGCCGCGCAGGTCGTCCTGCACGGCACGGGCCTCTTCTTCGGTGGCGGGCCAGCCCGCGGGAGTGCGTACGGTGGTCATGATGGTGACGAGCGTACGACCCCACGGCCTGCCGTCACTTGCCCAGCGCGCGCTGCAGCTCGCTCTTGTTCATGTCCGAGCGGCCACGGATGTTGCGCCGCTTGGCCTCCTCGTACAGCTGGTCGTAGGTCGGACCCTGGGAGCCCTTGCCCGAGCGCTCTCCGCCGCGCTTGGCGGA
Source organism: Streptomyces sp. NPDC001848 (assembly GCF_042891915.1). Taxonomy (NCBI): domain Bacteria; kingdom Bacillati; phylum Actinomycetota; class Actinomycetes; order Kitasatosporales; family Streptomycetaceae; genus Streptomyces; species Streptomyces sp. NPDC001848. The sequence continues at coordinate 345,111 of NZ_JBIATP010000005.1, forward strand.
CGACTTGTCCTGGGTGGACGTGCGGCTCGCGCTCTTGGACTCCCCGGAACGGGCGCGCTCCTTGTTCACGGTGCGCGCCGCGATCTCCTTGGCGCGCCCCTCGCTCTCCCCGCGGTCGCGCGCGCTCTCCTTGATGTGCTCGTACTGACGTTCCCGCTTGGGGCTCGAGCCGCGTGGCATGACCGTCACTTCCTCTCCGGATGCGGCTGTTCCACGGGTACCCCCTTTTCGCCGGGGTGCACCGGCACCGCCCGCCCGGGAACCGTACGCGCGTGCGGGATGTCCTCTCCGGTGTCCCGAGAAAGCGGCACACCGGAGTGATCGCCCTCACCGTGCACCGCCCGGTGGCATGGACTCGGTGACAGAGGTCACTCGCATTTCATGTGCACGGATCGGCCGATTCCACCGTCTCTTCAAGTGCCTGGCCTCATCCGCCCGAAGTCCGTCCAGCCGTCACAAGGGAGCAAGGCGTTGTCCACCGTCATCGAGCAACCCGTGGAGGCCCGTCTCGTCGCTGCCGCGCCACGCATGCCGAGCATTCCGGCCGTGCTCCACTACGACCGGCGCGACCCGTTCGCCGTCCGCATGACCTTCCCCGCCCCGGCCACCCTGGAGGGGGTGGAGGTGTGCTGGACCTTCGCCCGCGAACTCCTCACCGCCGGCCTGGAGGGCCCGGAGGGGCACGGGGACGTCCGGGTGCGGCCGTACGGCTACGAGCGCACCGTGCTGGAGTTCCACGCCCCGGAGGGAACCGCCGTCGTGCACGTCCACTCGGACGAGGTCCGGCGCTTTCTGCGGCGGACCACCGAGCTGGTACCGGTGGGTCTGGAGCATCTTCAGGTGGACCTGGACCACGACCTGGCCGAGCTGATGCGGGACGCGTGCTGAGCTGACCGGTGCTCCCGCTCGCCGTCGAGGCTCCGGTTCGACGGCAAGTGCGGGTGATTCGTGGCTGGTGGCGCCCAGGTGATCCGTGGCTGGTGGCGCCCACTCGCGCAGCCGCGCACAGTCACAGCGCCGCGCCCCTGGGGAGCCCTGACGGCCTGCTCCCGGTAGCCCATTGAGTTCCCCGTGGTCGAGGCCGTCGGGCAGTGTGCGTGCGTCGCCGCGACCAGCAGCTCCCCGCGGCGCGGCGGACCAGGGCGTGGGCGGCCCGCGCGATGCCCGAGTCGGCGCTGACGCGGGCGAGGCCGAGAGCGGCCAGTTCGGCGACCGTGGGCGCGCCCCGGCCGACCATCACGTTCAACGGGCCCTCGATGCCCTCGGCGAGCGTCTTCACGGTTCCCGGGTCGACGGCCCCGGGGACGAAGACGCCGTCCGCCCCGGCGACGAGGAACGCCGCGGACCGCTCCAGGGGACTCCGCCGGGCCGCCGGCGCCACGCGGACACGTGTCCAGGCGCGCGTCGACGAGCAGCGGCGCCCCGGCCGTGTCGCGCGTTTTAATGCGTTGACGTCATCAGGAGCCCCTCGTACGGTGTAGACGCTTCTGCCCCCGCCGAGAGGAGAAGGACGTTGCTCGTCTGAGGTCTTGAGACACCGCGTCACACAGCGCTGTCCGTGTCTGTGTGCGTCGCGTGCGACCTCGGCGTTCGAGCCGTCCTGTCGGTGCGGAGCTTGCCTTCCCCCCGTTCGTGGACCGTCGCCTCATGCGGTGTCTCACACGCGTTGCCCGATACCCGCCACCCCTGAGCAACCGCGAGGCCCGTATGTCACCTTTCATCACCTGTACGTCCCTGTCCTTCTCCTGGCCCGACGGCACCGCCGTCTTCGACGACCTTCAGGTGGCCTTCGCCTCCGGCAGGACCGGACTCGTCGGAGTCAACGGATCCGGGAAGTCCACGCTGTTGAAGCTGATCGCCGGTGAACTCACCCCGGCCTCGGGCACCGTGCGCGTCGTCGGCGAGATCGGCCATCTCCCGCAGAATGTCACGCTCGACACCGCCCTGCGGGTCGACGAGGCCCTCGGGATCGCCGCGCGGCGTGCCGCGCTGCACGCCATCGAGGCGGGCGACGCGGCGGAGGAGCACTTCGCGACCGTCGGCGACGCCTGGGACGTGGAGGAGCGCGCCGAGGCGACGCTCGCCGAACTCGGCCTCGGTCACATCGGCTTGGACCGCACCATCGGCGAGGTCTCGGGCGGCGAGTCGGTCCTGCTGCGGCTGGCCGCGCTGCTGCTGCGCCGCCCGGACGTGCTGCTGCTCGACGAACCCACCAACAACCTCGACCTGTATGCGCGCCGACGGCTGTACGCGGCGGTCGAGGCGTGGCCGGGGGTCATGGTCGCGGTCAGCCACGACCGGGAACTCCTCGACCGGGTCGACCAGATCGCCGATCTGCGCGCCGGGGAGATCACCTGGTTCGGCGGCACCTTCTCCGCGTACGAGGAGGCACTGACCGTCGAACAGGAGGCGGCGGAGCGCATGGTGCGCGTCGCCGAGGCCGATCTGCGCAAGCAGAAGCGCGAACTGGTGGACGCGCAGGTGAAGTTGGCGCGCCGCAAGAAGTACGGACAGAAGATGTGGGACAGCAAGCGCGAACCGAAGATCGTCATGGGAGCGCGCAAACGGGCCGCCCAGGAGTCGGCGGGCAAGCACCGCATCCTGCACGAGGAGCGGCTCGCCGAGGCCAGGGAGCGGCTGGACGAGGCGGTGGAAGCGGTCCGGGACGACGACGAGATCCGGGTCGACCTGCCGCACACGGCGGTACCACCGGGGCGGTCCGTCCTGACGCTCCGGGACCTGCAGCTGACCTACGGCGCCCGCGTGGACGGCGGCCTGGACCTGCACGGCCCGGAGCGGATCGCGCTGATCGGGCGCAACGGCGCGGGCAAGACCACGCTGCTGCGCACCATCGCCGGCGAGTTGGAACCGGTGGCGGGCGAGGCGACGGCGCATGTGCCGCTGCGTTTCCTGCCGCAGCGGCTGGACGTCCTCGACGACGGACTGACGGTCGCACAGAACGTGGCCCGGTTCGCACCCGACGCCACCAACAACCGGATCCGGGCGCGCCTGGCCCGCTTCCTGTTCCGCGGCGCGCGGGCCGACCAGCCGGCCGGGACCCTGTCGGGCGGCGAGCGCTTCCGCGCCGCCCTGGCCGCACTGATGCTCGCCGAGCCCGCGCCGCAGTTGCTGATGCTGGACGAGCCGACCAACAACCTCGACATGGTTAGCGTGCGGCAGCTCACCACGGCCCTGGAGTCGTACCAGGGCGCGCTGATCGTGGCGAGCCACGACCTGCCGTTCCTGGAGTCGATCGGCATCACACGCTGGCTGCTGCTCGACGGGGAGCTGAAGGAGACCACGCCGGAGGCCGTCGGGGACCCCGATCGACCCTGATCGGTGCGGAGCCTGCTTCGCACGGTGCCGGGGCCCGGGGCTTTGTCCCCGGGTTCCGGCCCTGCATGATGGCGGGCGACATCATCAGCCGAGACGGAGTCCCGCACGTGCCCAGCAAGAAGGCCCTCATCCGCCGACCCAGCCCGCGCCTGGCCGAGGGGCTGGTGACCCACATCGAGCGGGAGAAGGTCGACGTCGATCGCGCGCTCGAGCAGTGGGAGGCGTACGCGCGGACGCTGCGCGAGCACGGCTGGGAGACGGTCGAGGTGGAACCGGCCGACGACTGCCCGGACTCGGTGTTCGTCGAGGACACGGTGGTGATGTACAAGAACGTCGCGCTGATCACACGGCCGGGCGCCGAGCCACGGCGCGAGGAGACCGCGGGCGTCGAGGAGGCCGTGGCCCGCCTGGGCTGTTCGGTGAACTGGATCTGGGAGCCGGGCACCCTCGACGGGGGCGACGTCCTGAAGGTCGACGACACCCTCTACGTCGGCCGCAGCGGGCGCACCAACGCGGCCGCCGTCCAGCAGCTGCGCGCGGTCTTCGAACCCCTGGGGGCCCGGGTGGTGCCGGTGCCCGTCACCAAGGTGCTGCACCTGAAGTCGGCGGTCACCGCGCTGCCCGACGGCACGGTCATCGGCCATGTGCCGCTGGTGGACAAGCCGTCACTGTTCCCGCGTTTCCTTCCGGTTCCGGAGGAATCAGGCGCGCACGTCGTGCTGCTCGGCGGCGACAGGCTGCTCATGGCGGCCGGCGCGCCCAGGACGGCGGACCTGCTCGCCGATCTGGGGTACGAACCGGTCGTGGTGGACATCAGCGAGTTCGAGAAGCTCGAGGGCTGCGTGACATGCCTGTCGGTGCGGCTGCGGGATTTGTACGACTGACCGGATGAACCCCCGCTGCCCGTTCGCCGCGGGCGCGGGCGAACTCCAGCCGAACAGTGGCCTTTACAGCGCGCTTAACCTACGGATTCGTAACCTACGGATTCGTAGCCTACGATCCCGTAGGTTCCGGTCACCGCTCGCCGGCTCCCCCGCTGTCCCCCCGTCTCCCCTGGAGTTCCCGTGACGATCACCTCCTCCCACCTCGGCAGCCCCTCCGTGTGGACCGACGCTCGGCTGCTGTACGCCCTGGAGGAAGTGGTCGAGAAGGAGCTCAACCGGCACCTGAAGGTCGCCAAGGACTGGATGCCGCACGAGTACGTCCCCTGGAGCGACGGCCGCAACTTCCCGGGCCTCTTCGAGGACGGCGTGGCCTGGGAGAAGGAGCAGTCGGCGGTCACCGAGATCGGCCGGATCGCGCTGGTCGTCAATCTCCTGACGGAGGACAACCTCCCCAGCTACCACCACGAGATCGCCACGCTGTTCGGCCGCGACGGCGCGTGGGGCACCTGGGTGCACCGCTGGACGGCGGAAGAGGGCCGGCACGGAATCGTGATGCGGGACTACCTGCTCGCCTCCCGCGCGGTCGACCCGGACCAGCTGGAACGTTTCCGCATGGCACACATGAGCGAAGGTTTCGAGTCGGACAACCGGCACTCGATGCTGCACTCCGTCGCCTACGTCGCCTTCCAGGAGCTGGCGACCCGCATCTCGCACCGCAACACCGGCCACCAGTCCGGCGACCCGGTCTGCGACCGGATGCTGGCTCGCATCGCGACCGACGAGAACCTGCACATGGTGTTCTACCGGAACCTGCTGAAGGCCGCGTTCGAGATCGCGCCCGACGCGACCATGCAGGCGGTACGGGACGTCGTGGTGAACTTCCGCATGCCCGGCCACGGCATCCCGGGCTTCGAACGTGCCGCCGCGCAGATGGCGATCGGCGAGGTCTACAACCTGCGCATCCACCACGACGACGTACTCCAGCCGGTCCTCCGCTTCCTGAAGGTCCTGGAGATCGACGGCCTGGGCCCCGAAGGGCGCCGGGCCCAGGAGGAACTCGGCCTGTTCATGGACGGCCTGAACGCCGAGGCCGGCCGGTTCGACGAGAAGCTGGCCGCCCGGAAGGCCCGGATGGCGGCCAAGGCCGGAGCATGACCGGGTATCCGTGACGGCATCGGCACATCCGGCGCCGACACGTCCGTGTCGGCACGTCCGTGTCGGCACGTCCGTGTCGGCATGGCCGTGACCGCCTATCCGTCACCGCATCCACAGCCGAATCCGCCGAAAACGCTACGTCGCGCCACCCTGTCCGCCGTACAGAAGCATCCCTCAGCATGCATATGCCGGGTGAGCGCTGCGCGCGGGCGCCCGCCCGGCCTGTCCCTGTAGTACACCTGGTCGGGCGGTCGGGCCGGGTGGCGCCCCTGGAGTGGGTCATGACGAATGCGATGTGGATGCGAGGCGTCCAGTGGCTGGCAGCCGCCGCACCGGACCCGCACGCCTGCACACAGCAGTGGGAGCGGGGCGACGGCACGGTGCTGCTGGAGGCCGGACGCCACTGGGACGTGGTGAGCGTTCCGCGCCACCTGGGGCTGCTCGCCCTGGACATTCTGTGGGACGACCCGCTGCGGACACCCGGACCGACGCTGGTGGACTCGGCGGCGCTCAGGGTGGGTTTCTTCGTGCCGCCGGATCCGCCCGGCCACTGGGCCGGAGCCGGGGTCCGCCATGCCAGCAAGGGCACATGGATCGCCGTGCCCCCGCCGTACCGGCCCGGCGGCTCCCTGGAGTGGATCGTTCCGCCCGACGGAAGCGGGCTGCTGCACTCCCCGGTGGTGTTACGGCAAGCGCTGCGCCGGGCGGGCGAGACGCTCGCCGTCCTGGCCCCCCTCAACGAGGAGTGAATCCGGACCACCCGCTCGGTCGCACCTCTCCTACGCGGCCTCGTAGTGGTGCGCGTCCGCGCCGCGCCACTTCACCCAGGCCGGATCGTCGAGCAGGTCCTCGGCGTCGGGCAGCCCGGCCCGGCCGAGGAACTCGATCACGTCCTCGTCGGAGAACGCCACCCCCAGGCTCTCCCCGCGCGCGGTCACCCGGCGTCCGCCGGTGCCCGACGGCGGATGAACGATGACAGGGGCCCGTCCGAGCATGTATCCAGGATCGTCCCGCGCGCCCGGCCGCGCATCCGGACGGACAGACCCCTCAGCCGTCTTCGTGCGCCTGCCGTAGCCGCAGCCGCTCCTTCTCGGACAGCCCGCCCCAGACACCGAACCGTTCGTCGTGGGTGAGCGCGTATTCGAGACACGCGGCACGGCTCTCGCACAGCGCGCAGATACGCTTCGCCTCCCGCACCGAACTGCCCGGCTCGGGGAAGAAGAAATCGCCCCCCGTCTGCGCACAGAGCGCCTGGGCCTGCCAGGCGATGTCGGAGGCGGTGATCGCTTCGATGTGCATGGCCGAGATCGTGCCGCGCGGCGAAAAACGTTCGATCAACACCGGATCAACGACCGACCGGCCGCCCCGGGGCTCACGGCAACCGGGACCGACGACCCAGGACCCCGCAGGGCTCCGGCCTCGCAGGGCCCACGCTGTCGTACGGCCCGTGCCTTCGTACGGCCCCCGATGATGCCCCCGGCTCGCGCCGCTCCGCACGGCGGCACGCCGAGAAAACCGTGACGACCGCACACCCTGCCGGTCACCGAACGTCACAGGAGTCCGTCGCGTCATTCCGGCGGCGATTGTCAGTGGGGGGTGGAAGACTCGGCAGAGCAGGCAACGGGACCCCTCGAAGGAGGGCAGAGATGCTCACCACCCGTTTCGTCAACGGCGCTCCGAACTGGCTCGACATCGGCACCCCGGACATCGACGGCGCCAAGTCCTTCTACGGCGGTCTCTTCGGCTGGCAGTTCCAGTCGGCGGGCCCCGACGCCGGGGGCTACGGCTTCTTCCAACTGTCCGGCAGGACGGCGGCCGGCGGCATGCAGACCACCCCGGAGCAGGGACCGCCGTCCTGGACCGTCTACTTCCAGAGCTCCGACGCGGAGGCCACCGCGAAGGCGGTGGAGCAGTCCGGCGGCAGCGTGCTCATGCGGCCCATGGACGTGATGGGTGAGGGTCACATGGCCGTCCTCGCCGATACGGCCGGCGTGCCGTTCGGTATCTGGCAACCGGGCCGCACCAAGGGCATCGAGGTGGCCGGCGACCCCGGCTCGCTGTGCTGGATCGAGCTGTACACGCCGGACATCGCCCGCGCCGCCGCGTTCTACCGCCAGGTGCTCGGCTGGGAGACCGAGGGAGTGCCCTTCCCCGGCGGCACGTACACGTGTATCAACCCGGAGGGTAGCGGCCGGGACGACATGTTCGGCGGCCTCGTCCCGCTGGCCGACGACCCGGTGGAAGCGGAGGCCGGTGCCTACTTCCTGCCGTACTTCGAAGTCACGGACACCGACGCCACGGTGAACAAGGCGCAGGAGCTGGGCGGCAGCCTCCGGACGCCCGCAACGGACGTCGAGGGCGTGGGCCGTATCGCCCGTCTCGCCGACCCGTACGGAGCCCGCTTCGCGGTCATCAAGAGCGCACCGCCGCAGCAGAGCTGACGTCATCGGTCCGAGGGCGCGATGCCGGGCTCCTGTCCCCGTGACCCCGCCCTCGGCAACCCACCCTGGTTTCCGGTGACGGTCGGCTCATGACCGTGTCGTCACGCCGACGCCCGCCGTACCAGCGTCGTCGGCAGCACCACACTCGACGGCTCGCCGCCCATTCCGGGCTCGTCACCCCGCCGGTCCAGGCCGCGCAGCAGGAGACGGGCCATCAAGCGGCCCATCTCCTCGATGTCCTGGCGGACCGTCGTCAGCGGTGGGTCGGTCTGCTCGGCGACCGGCAGCATGTCGTCGAAACCGATGACGGCGACGTCGTCGGGCACCCGGCGGCCCTCGGCGCGCAGCACCCGGAGGGCGCCCGAGGCGGTCAGGTCGTTGGCGGCGAACACGGCGTCCAGGTCCGGGCAGCGCCCGAGCAGCTCCCGCATCGCCCGTTCGCCACCCGCCGGTGTGAAGTCGCCCTCCACGATGAGCCGCGGGTCGGCGTCGACCATCACGTCGCGGAACCCGTCGAGCCGGTCCACGGCGGACGTCTGGTCGAGGGCGCCGGTGATGTGCGCGATGCGGCGGCGGCCGAGCCCCACGAGGTGGCGCACGGCCTCGCGGGCGCCACCGCGGTTGTCGCTGTCGACGTAGACGGCGCTGCGGGTGCCGTCGCCCCAGCCGGGCCGCCCGCCGAACACGGTGGGCACTCCGGCCCGACGCACCAGCGCGGGCAGCGGGTCGTCGAGGTGCAGCGAGAAGACGAGCGCGCCGTCGACGTGCCCGCCGGCGAGATAGCGGCCGACCCGGGCGTGGTCGGCGCGGCCCTCCGTCAGCAGCAGGACGAGCTGGGAGTCGTGGGCCGTCAGTTCCTTGCTGATACCGCGCAGTTGCAGGGCGAAGAAGGGGTCGGCGAAGACCCGGGTCTCGGGCTCGGCGATCACGACGGCGACCGCGTCGTGCCGCTTGGTCACCAGGCTGCGCGCGGCCTGGTTGGGCACGTACCCGAGTTCCTCCACGGCGCGGCGCACCCGCTCGGCGAGGGGTTCACGCACTCCGTCGCCGCCGTTGACGACCCGGGACACCGTGGCCCGGGAGACCCCGGCCCGGGCAGCCACGGCCTCCAGCGTGGGGCGCGGCGCGGTCTCGGTCACGTGGGACTCCTCCTCGGCGGTTGCCGATCAGGATAGTCCCGACCGCCCCGCCGCTGAGAGCGCTCCCGACGGCCGACGGCGGCTCCCTGGTGTGGCGCCGCAGTCGTCCGACGGCGTTCCGGGACGGCGCCGGACGGTGTGCCGCGGCCCGCGGCCGTATGTGCGGGAGGACCGTTCACGGAATGGACGGTGCCGGTCCTCGCCGCGCTCGGGGGAGTCCGACGGCAGGGTTACTTCGCGTGCCGGTGCTGGCTCGCATCGTCGTACTCGGGGATCGTGCCGTCGTTCCTCCGCACGAGGAACAGTCCGTCCATCCCCTTGTCGGCGTGTCGTTGGACGTGGCAGTGGTACATCCAGGCGCCCGCGCCGCCCGACTCGCCCGCGATGACCTGGAAACCGAAGGAGACACCGGGCCCGACGACCCTGGTGTCGATGAGCTGGCTGGAGTCCTCGGGACCGGTGAGCAGTCCGGTGCGGTTGTCCGCCCACCGGTGACCGTGCAGGTGGAACGTGTGGAAGTCGTCCCCGTGGGTGATCATCACGAACTCGACTCGGTCCCCGACGGTGGCCTCGAACGTGGGTCCGGAGTGGCCCTTGCCGTTGTTGATCGACGTCTCGTTGAAGACGATGGTGTGCGTCCTGTCGGGAAGGATGTCGCCCTGGCGGCGCACGATCAGGGCCCCGAACAGGCCCGCGTGGACGCCGCCCGTGCCGTGCGGGGTGCCGACGGCATGGTCGTGGTAGTGCCAGTAGCCCGCGCTGCCCTCCCGGTAGGTGCCGTCGTTGCGGCGGCCGGGAGCGTGTGTCTTCCACACATAGGTGCGGGTACGGCCCGGTTTCACGACGCTTTCGGTGAGCTTCGTCCCGTCGTTGCTGATCGTGTAGTCCACCCCGTGCACATGCAGACCCGCCGAGACGTCCAGCCGGTTCTCGAACTCGATGTACAGGGTGTCGCCCTCGACGAGCTCGATCACCGGGCCGGGGATGGTCGCCCTCCCGTTGCCGAGGCCGTAACCCATCCGTCCTTTGCCGAGATCCTCGGCGAACAGCTTGATGTGCCGCTCCTTGCCGCCGGCGGGTGCCGTTCGCGGTCCACCGTCCGCGAAGGCCTCCGGAGCCAGTGACAACGATGTCGCCACGGCCGCGCCGCCCATCAGCATCCGCCGGTTGAAGCTACGTCTGTCCATGCGGAACTCCCCATCCTCGTACGCAATCCATGGAGAAGAGCCGCTGGGGCGAGCAAGGGACCGGTAGCGGCACAGCGCGAGCTTATCCGGACAAACAGCAACTTCTTCGCATTGACGACAAACCGATATTTAAGTGTCGGGGAGGGGGGTGACTCGTATGGGTCAGAGGGCCGTCCGAACCATCAGGGCGTCCGAACCGAACCATCAGGGCGTCCGAACCCGTCAGACGCGGCCCGGACTTCAGGGGCCTGTCGAACCCTCAGGAGCCGGTCGAACCCTCAGGGGTCCCCGGCTTCCGCTCCCGCCGTGCCCGGCTCGGCTGCACGCGCTTCGGCTCGCCCGGCATCTTCGGATACTCGGGGGGATAGGGCAGATCGCCGAGCCCGTGGTCGTGTTCGTCGCGGCGGGCGAGTTCCAGGAGCGCCTCGAGGGAGAAGGCGTGGTCGTCCATGTCCGCATGGACGTCACCCAGTTCGGCGTACCGGCGGGGCATGGTCACGAGGTCGAAGTCGCGGGGCTCCGCGTCGTCGACCTCCTCCCAGCGCAGCGGCGCCGACACAGGGGCGTGGGGCCGTGGGCGTACCGAGTAGGCGGAGGCGACGGTGCGGTCGCGGGCGGTCTGGTTGTAGTCCAGGAAGATCTTTTCGCCCCGCTCCTCCTTCCACCAGGCGATGGTCACGTGCTCGGGCATCCGCCGCTCCATCTCGCGCCCGACGGCGATCGCGGCGCGGCGCACCTGGGTGAAGGTCCAGCGGGGCTCGATCGGCACGAAGACATGCAGGCCGCGACCGCCCGAGGTCTTGGGCCAGCCGCGCAGTCCGCCGTACTCGGCGAGGACGGCGCGCAGTTCGTGGGCGGCGCGCACCGCGTCGGCGTAGTCGGTGCCGGGCTGCGGGTCGAGATCGATGCGCAGTTCGTCGGGGCGGTCGACGTCGTCGCGGCGTACTGGCCAGGGGTGGAAGGTGAGCGTGCCGTACTGGGCGGCCCAGACGACGGCGCCGACCTCGGTCGGGCACATCTCGTCGGCGCTGCGGCCGCTGGGGAAGGTGATGTGGGCGGTGGGGATCCAGTCCGGCATGCTCTTGGGCGCCCGCTTCTGGAAGAACCACTCGCCGGTCACCCCGTCCGGGTAGCGTTCCAGGGTGGTGGGCCTCTCGCGCAGGGCACGCAGAATGCCGGGGCCGACGGCCATGTAGTACTGCGCGAGGTCGAGCTTGGTGAAGCCGCGCTCCGGGAAGAAGATCTTGTCGGGGCTGGACAGCCGTACCGTCCGGCCCGCCACCTCCAGCTCCACCGCATCGCCCATGCGAGCCACGGTAGGCGCCCGCCCCGGTCCTCGCACACCGGGCGAACCGCCTCGTGCGGCAGCAGAATCGAAGGCATGGACCTGCCGGTGATGCCCCCCGTCAAGCCGATGCTCGCGAAGCCCGTGGCGAGCATCCCGCCGGACATGCAGTACGAGGCGAAGTGGGACGGCTTCCGGGCCATCGTGTTCCGCGACGGCGCCGAGGTGGAGCTCGGCAGCCGCACGGGAAAGCCGCTGACCAGGTATTTCCCCGAGCTGGTGGAGGCGCTGCGGGAGCGGTTGCCCGAGCGGTGCGTGGTGGACGGGGAGATCGTGATCGCACGGGAAGGGCGCCTGGACTTCGACGCGCTGACGGAGCGGATCCATCCGGCGGACTCGCGGGTGCGGATGCTGGCGAAGAAGACGCCTGCGTCCTTCGTGGCGTTCGATCTGCTGGCGCTCGATGACGAGTCGCTGCTCGAGGTGCAGCTGGGCGACCGGCGCGCCCTGCTGGAGAGGGCGCTCGCCGGGGTGCGGCCGCCCGTCCACCTGGCGCCGGCGACCACGGACCGCGCGGTGGCCGAGCAGTGGTTCGAGCAGTACGAGGGGGCCGGCCTGGACGGGGTGATCGCCAAGCCGCTGTCCCTGCCCTACCGTCCGGACGAACGCGTGATGTTCAAGGTCAAGCACGAGCGCACGGCGGACGTCGTGGTGGCGGGCTACCGCTTCCACAAGAGCGGCCCGGTCGTGGGGTCGTTGCTGCTCGGGCTGTACGACGACCGGGGCGCGCTCCAGCACGTGGGGGTGTCGGCCGCGTTCCCGATGAAGCAGCGGGAGCGGCTGGTGGAGGAGCTGGAGCCGCTGCGGATGGACGATGTCACGGGGCATCCCTGGGCGGCCTGGTCGGACGAGGAGGCGCACGAGACGGCTCGGCTGCCGGGGGCGCCGAGCCGCTGGTCGGGGAAGAAGGACCTGTCCTGGGTGCCGCTGCGGCCGGAGCGGGTGGCGGAGGTGGCGTACGACCACATGGAGAACGGGGCGCGTTTCCGGCACACGGCGCGCTTCCGCCACTGGCGCCCGGACCGCACCCCCGAGAGCTGCACGTACGCGCAGTTGCAGGAACCGGTGCGCTACGACCTCGCGGAGATCCTCGGCACGCCCGGCTGACGCTCGCGGAGATCCCACGCCCGCCCGGCTGACGCTCGCGGAGATGCCCGGCGCCCTGGCCAGTCCCTCCCCCGGCGATCGGCAGATCGGCGGACTTCGTCCGGTGCCGGGTGGGTGGCGCCCGGCCGGGTGTGAGCGAGCGGGCGGGGTGCTACGCCCTGCGCCCCAGCCGGCGTTCGATCGCCACTCCCGCGTCCCGGCGGTCGGCGGCGAGCGCTTGGCGGGCCTCCCCGGCGGAGCCGAACCCCAAAGCCGCCGCGATCGCCTCCCAGGCGACGCCGCCCTCGAGCAGCGCCTCCACCGCGGCACCGACGGCGACGCCCGCCTCATGGCGGGCCCGGTCCAGTTCGGTGAGGGCGCGCAGCAGGTCGGGTGCCGTCGCGGCGTCCGCGAGGCCGCTCTGGGCCGCGTGCCGGGCCTGGTCGGCGGTGACCCACCAGTCCGCGGAGGTGTGCGGGGAACGGGTGGCGAGGGTCCGGTCCACGGTGGTGCCGCCTTCCTTAGCGGGTACGCGGTCTGGGGTGCCGCCGGGCACCCCAGTCTAGGTCCGTCGATCCGGAATGCGGTGCTCATGGTCCGCTGAACGGACGAGCGGTCGACTCACCGCTTTGGTGGGCATCGGGGTCAGGACTTCGTGGCCGCCACGGGTTCCGCCGGGTTGCGCAGGTCCTCGGCGGCGTCCGCGACACGCCGGATCAGGTCGAGGAAGAGGGTCTGCTCCTCGGGGGTGAGCGGAGCCAGGAAGACCTGGTTCATCCGGGCCGTGCGCACGGTCAGCTTGCGGTGCGTCCGTACACCGTCCTCCGTCAGGCGCAACAGGAAGCGGCGGCCGTCCTGCGGGTCGCGGACCTTGTCCAGGAGTCCCCGCCGGCCGAGCCGGCTGATCACCTCGGCGATGGTGGAGCGGTCGAGGCCGACCCGCTCCCCCACGGTGCGCTGGTCGAGGCCCGGCTCGGCGACGAGCGCGTTCAGGACCGCGAACTGCGGCGAGGTGATCTCCTCCGAGACCATCGTGTTCCACAGCAGGTAGTGCGCCTGCTGCAGCCGCCGGGCCAGGTGCCCGGGGTGGGCGGAGAGATCCACCGCGGCCATGTGCGCTCCTCAGCGTCCGTCCGTCATGCGTCGGCCATTCCATCGGTGCACTGAACAATACCGCCTGCCACCCGCCGCGACCCATGACGTTCCTCTACAGGCAGACCAGTATCTTGACGACTCAGACGTCGGGTGGCAGCGTGAGTGAAACTTCGCAGAAATAGTCAGTGTGCTGAGCAATTCGACGGTCCTCGGGACTTCGAAGACAGATGGGGGCTTGACGGATGGACAAGGTGGTCGCCACGGCCGTGGAGGCGGTGGCCGACGTGCCGGACGGCGCGTCGCTCGCGGTGGGCGGGTTCGGGCTGAGCGGTGTGCCGAACGCGTTGATCCAGGCGCTGTACGAGCGCGGGGTCGGCGGCCTGAGCGTCGTCTCCAACAACTGCGGGGCGATGGAGTCCGGTCTCGCGGTGCTGCTGGCGGCCGGGCGGATCGCCCGGGTGACCGGCTCCTACATCGGCGGGAACAAGGAGTTCGCCCGCCAGTACCTGGCCGGTGAGATCGAGGTCGAGATGATCCCGCAGGGCACCCTGGCCGAGCGACTGCGGGCGGGCGGGGCCGGCATCCCCGCGTTCTACACGCCGGCGGGTGTCGGTACGCAGGTCGCCGAGGGCGGCCTGCCGTGGCGCTACGACGGGCAGGGCGGGGTCGCTCTGGCCTCCCCGCCCAAGGAGGTGCGGGAGTTCGATGGGGTGGAGTACGCGCTGGAGCGCGGCATCCGCACCGACTTCGCGCTGGTACGAGCGGCGAAGGGCGACCGGCACGGGAACCTCGTCTTCAACAAGTCCTCCCGCAACTTCAACCCCCTGGCGGCCATGGCCGGCCAGGTCACGATCGCGGAGGTGGAGGAACTGGTGGAGCCGGGAGAGATCGACCCGGACGCCGTGCATCTGCCGGGGATCTTCGTGCAGCGGGTCGTCGCGCTCACGCCCGAGCAGGCCGCGGACAAGAAGATCGAACGGCGCACGATCTCCGCGCCCGGGGCACGAGGAACGGTGAGTGCGTGATGGCGTGGACCCGTGAGGAGATGGCGGCCCGCGCGGCGCGCGAACTGAGGGACGGTCAGTACGTCAACCTCGGCATCGGACTGCCGACCCTGATCCCCAACCACCTGCCGGAGGGGGTCGAGGTGATCCTGGAGTCGGAGAACGGCATCCTGGGCACCGGCCCCTACCCCACCGAGGACGAGGTCGACCCGGACCTGATCAACGCGGGCAAGGAGACGGTCACGGTCCTGCCCGGCGCCTCCTTCTTCGACTCGGCGCTGTCGTTCTCCATGATCCGTGGCGGGCACATCGACGTCGCCGTGCTGGGCGCCATGCAGGTCTCGCAGAAGGGCGACCTCGCCAACTGGGCGGTCCCCGGAAAGCTGATCACGGGGATCGGCGGGGCGATGGACCTGGTGCACGGCGCCCGCACCGTCATCGTCGTG
Source organism: Streptomyces sp. NPDC001848 (assembly GCF_042891915.1). NCBI lineage: Bacteria > Bacillati > Actinomycetota > Actinomycetes > Kitasatosporales > Streptomycetaceae > Streptomyces > Streptomyces sp. NPDC001848. Next base: position 360,229 of record NZ_JBIATP010000005.1, read on the forward strand.
ATGACCCACACCGCCAAGGACGGCAGCCCGAAGATCCTGAAGGAGTGCGCGCTGCCGCTGACCGGCAAGGCCTGCGTCGACCGGATCATCACCGACCTGGGCGTGCTGGACGTGACCGACGAGGGACTGGTCCTCGTCGAGACCGCGCCCGGTGTGACCGTCGAGGAGATCACCGCCAGGACCGACGCCCCACTGACCGTCGCGGAGGAACGCACGTGAAGACCGTCCACATCGTCGACGCCGTCCGCACCCCGATCGGCCGCTACAACGGCGGCCTCGCGGGCGTCCGCCCGGACGACCTGGCCGCCCACACCATCCGCGAACTGCTGGCCCGCACGCCCGCGTTGGACCCCTCCCGGATCGAGGACGTCTACTTCGGCAACGCCAACGGCGCCGGCGAGGAAAACCGCAACGTCGGCCGTATGGCAGCCCTGCTCGCCGGTCTGCCCACCTCGGTACCGGGCGTGACGGTGAACCGGCTGTGCGCCTCGGGCCTGGAGGCGGTCATCCAGGCCGCCCGCGCCATCGCCGTCGGGGACGCCTCGATCGCGCTGGCGGGTGGCGTGGAGTCCATGACCCGGGCCCCCTATGTGCTGCCCAAGAGCGACAAGCCGTTCCCGGCCGCCCACGCGGAGCTGTACTCCACCACGCTGGGCTGGCGCATGGTGAACCCGAGGATGGACCCGCAGTGGACCATCCCCCTCGGCGAGAGCGCGGAGCTGATCGCCGACAAGCACAAGATCAGCCGCGAGCAGCAGGACGAGTTCGCCCTGCACAGCCACCAGAAGGCGGCCAGGGCTCAGGCCGAGGGCCTGTTCGACGCCGAACTCGCGCCCGTGACCATCCCGCAGCGCAAGGGTGACCCGCAGGTCCTCGCCGCCGACGAGTGCGTACGCCCGGACGCCTCCCTGGCGGCGATGGCCAAGCTCAAGCCGTCCTTCCGCACCGAGAACGGCACCGTGACCGCGGGCAACGCCTCCCCGCTCAACGACGGCGCCGCCGCCCTGCTGCTGGCCGACGAGGAGGGCCTGAAGGCCATCGGGCGCGAACCCCTCGCCCGCGTCTCGGCGACCGGCGTGTCGGCCATCGACCCCCAGTACTTCGGCCTCGCCCCCGTCGAAGCGGTCACCCGCGCCCTGGCCAAGGCGGGCAGGAGCTTCGACGACCTGTCGGTCCTCGAACTGAACGAGGCCTTCGCCGCCCAGGTCCTCGGCTGCCTCGCCGAGTGGCCCGACTTCGACCCGGCGATCCTCAACCCCCAGGGCGGCGCCATCGCCCTCGGCCACCCCCTCGGCGCCTCCGGTGCCCGGCTCGCCGGCACCGTCGCCCACCAGCTCGCCCGCCACGGCTCCGGCACCGGCGTCGCCACCCTGTGCATCGGCGTGGGCCAGGGCCTCGCCCTCGTCCTCGAACGCTAAGGAAGCGTTAGGAACCCCCATGGCTCTCACTCAGCAGGACATCGACCTCGAGATCGCGGCCGAGCACGCCGCCTACGAGAAGCGGGTCGCCGACGGCGGACCCGTCGGACACCACCCGCGCCGCGACTACGCGCCCTACCGCTCCTCGGTGCTGCGCCACCCGAAGCAGCCGCCCGTCACCATCGACGTCAGCAAGGACCCCGAGCTGGTGGAGCTGTCCTCCCCGGCCTTCGGCGAGCGGGACATCACCGAGATCGACAACGACCTCACCAAGCACCACCGGGGCGAGCCGATCGGGGAACGGATCACCGTCTCGGGCCGCCTCCTCGACCGCGCCGGACGACCGGTGCGCCGCCAGCTCATCGAGATCTGGCAGGCGAACGCGGCCGGCCGGTACGCGCACCAGCGCGAGCAGCACGACGCCCCGCTCGACCCGAACTTCACGGGCGTCGGCCGCACGCTCACCGACGACGACGGCTGCTACCGCTTCACCACCATCCAGCCGGGCCCCTACCCGTGGCGCAACCACGTCAACGCCTGGCGCCCGGCGCACATCCACTTCTCGGTCTTCGGTACGGCGTTCACCCAGCGGCTGGTGACGCAGATGTACTTCCCGAACGACCCGCTGTTCCCGTACGACCCGATCCTGCAGTCCGTGACGGACGACGCCGCCCGGCAGCGGCTGGTCGCGACGTACGACCACAATCTGTCGGTGCCGGAGTTCTCGCTCGGCTACCACTGGGACATCGTGCTGGACGGCCCCCACGCCACCTGGCTCGAGGAAGGACGCTGACCTGCCATGACGAGGATCGACACGAGCAGGCCGGAGAGCGTGCTGCCCACCCCGTCGCACACGGTCGGCCCCTTCTACGGGTACGCGCTGCCGTTCCCGGGCGGCGGTGACATCGCCCCGGTCGGCCACCCCGACACGATCACCCTCCAGGGGTACGTCCTCGACGGCGAGGGCAACCCGCTGCCGGACGCCTTCGTGGAACTGTGGGGGCCGGACCCCGAGGGCACGGTCCCCACCACCGACGGCTCGATCCGGCGCGACCCGGCGACCGGCGGCTACCTGGGCCGCAACGGGGTTGAGTTCACGGGCTGGGGTCGCATACAGACCGACGCCAACGGCCACTGGTACGCCCGTACGCTGCGGCCGGGCGCCCGCGGGCGCAGCGCCCCGTACATCAGCGCCTGCGTGTTCGCGCGCGGTCTGCTCATGCACCTGTTCACGCGGATCTACCTCCCCGGCGACGAGGCGGCGCTCGCCGCGGACCCGCTGCTCGCCCAGCTGGAGCCGGAGCGCCGCGACACGCTGATCGCGGTGGACGGGGGCAACGGCACGTACCGTTTCGACATCCGCCTTCAGGGCGAAGGCGAGACGGTGTTCCTGGAGTTCCGGTGACCTCTGCAGAGTCCGAGACCGGCCTGCTCGCCCCCGGGTGGGCCGGCTCCCCCGCCGCCTCGGCGACGAGCGACAGCGCGTATCTGCGGGCGCTGCTCGACGCGGAGGCGGCGCTGACCCGGGCGCAGGCCGCGCTGGGGCTGGTCCCCGAGGATGCGGCCAGGGCGGTGGCCTCGGCGGCCGGGTCCGGTCGCTTCGACGTCCGGGGCATCGCGCTGCGGGCCCGGAGCGGCGGCAATCCCGTGATCCCGCTCGTCGCCGACCTGACGAAGGCGGCCGGCGAGGAGTACGGGCCGTACGTCCACCGGGGCGCCACCAGCCAGGACATCCTGGACACCGCGACGATGCTGGTCGCCGCCCGCACACTGGACGTGGTCCTGGCGGATCTGGAGCGTACTCAGCAGGCGCTGGCCCGGCTGGCGGCGCGGCACCGGGACACGGTCCTGCCCGGGCGGACACTCACCCAGCACGCGGTGCCGACGACGTTCGGGCTGAAGGCGGCGGGCTGGCGGTCGCTGGTGCTGGACGCCCGGGACCGGCTGCGGGCCGTGCGCGAGGGGCTGCCCGCCCAACTGGGCGGAGCAGCCGGCACACTGGCCGCGTTCACCGCGTACGGCGCCGCGGACCCGACGGCGCTCGTGGTCGCGTACGCACAGGAACTCGGCCTGCGCGCACCGGAGTTGCCGTGGCACACCCTGCGCACACCCATCGCCGACCTCGCGGGCTCCCTCGCCTTCACGGCCGGGGCGCTGGGCAAGGCGGCCACGGACGTCCTCACCCTCTCCCGTACCGAGATCGCCGAGGTCGCCGAGGGTGCGGGCGGCGGCTCCTCCGCGATGCCGCACAAGGCGAACCCGGTACGGGCGACACTGATCGCGGCGGCGGCCCGACGCGCGCCACAGCTCGCCGCCACGCTGTACGGGGCGCTGACCGCGGAGGACGAACGCCCCGCCGGGGCCTGGCACGCCGAGTGGGAGCCGCTGCGCGACCTGCTGCGGTTGGTGGGCGGCGCGGCGCACGACGCCGTGCAGCTGGCCGAAGGCCTCCAGGTGGACGCGGATGCCATGCGGGAACACCTGGGCGTCACCCGCGGGTTGATCGTCTCCGAGCGGCTGGCGGCGGAACTGGCGCCCGTACTGGGCCGCACCCGCGCCAAGGAGCTGCTCACCGAGGTCGCCCGGCGCGCCCGCACCGAGGGCCGCACGCCGGCCGAACTCCTCGCCGAGGAGCCCGCGTTGAACGACGTCGACCTCGCGGCCCTCACCGACCCGGCCCAGTACACCGGCTCCGCGGGAGCCCTCACCGACCGTGCCCTGGAGCGCTCGTGACCGACAAGCTGTTGCACCACCGGATCGAGGGCCCCGCCACCGCTCCCCCGCTGATCCTCGGCCCCTCGCTCGGTACCTCGTACGCCCTGTGGGACTCGGTGGCACCGGAGTTGTCCGTCACCCACCGGGTGATCCGCTGGGACCTGCCCGGCCACGGCGGCTCGGCCCCGGACCTCCTCGGGCCGGGCGCGACGGTCGCCGACCTCGCCGAACTGGTCCTTGCGCTCGCGGACTCGCTGGGCGTCGACCGGTTCGCGTACGCCGGGGTGTCGCTCGGCGGCGCGGTGGGGCTGCACCTCGCCGTGCACCACCCCGAGCGGCTCGCGTCACTGGCCGTCATCTGCTCTTCCGCCCACTTCAACGGCTCCAAGCCGTGGCAGGAACGGGCCGCGCTGGTACGCCGCGAGGGGCTGGCACCGGTCGCCGCGACGGCCGACTCCCGCTGGTTCACGGCCGGGTTCAGCGTGCCGCGACTCGTCCAGGACCACCGGGACGCGGACCCGGACGCGTACGCCGCGTGCTGCGATGCGCTCGCCGCCTTCGACATCCGTGACCGGCTGGCGTCGATCAGCACGCGGACCCTGCTGATCGCGGGCCGCCAGGACCCGGCGACCCCGCCGGCGCATCTGCGGGAGATCGCCGACGCCGTGCCCGGCTCCGCGCTGGTCGAGCTCCCGGGCGCCTCGCACCTGGCGCCCGCGCAGTGCCCGAAGGCCGTCCTGGCGGCGCTGCGCACGCACCTGACCGGAGCGCCGGAGCGCGGCATGGAGGTGCGGCGCCAGGTCCTGGGCGACGCCCATGTGGACCGGGCGCAGGCGCGCCAGACGCCCTTCACCGCCCGCTTCCAGGACTTCATCTCCCGCTACGCCTGGGGCGAGGTCTGGACCGACCCGACGCTCTCCCGCCGCGAACGCAGCATGATCACGCTGACCGCACTCGTCGCGCACGGCCACTACGAGGAGCTGGCCATGCACGTGCGGGCGGCCCGGCGCAACGGTCTGACACCGGAGGAGATCGGCGCGGTGCTGCTGCAGACGGCCGTCTACTGCGGGGTGCCGGCGGCGAACTCGGCGTTCGCGGTGGCGCAGCGGGTGCTCGCGGAGGAGGAGGCCGCCGGAGGGTGACCCTGCTGGTCGTAGCTTCGGCAGCACCCCTCACAGACCGCCCGCGCCCGCCTAGGGTGGGAGCATGTCGACCGTTCTCATCACCGGTGCCACCTCCGGACTCGGCCGGTACGTGGCCTTCGAGCTGGTCCGCTCCGGGCACGTGGTCCTCGCCCACGGGCGCGACGCGCGCCGCACCGACCGGCTCGTCGCGGAGTTGCGCACCGAGGGCGCGGCGCACGGCTTCGTCGCCGACCTCGCCTCGCTCGCCGAGGTGCGCCGGCTCGGTGACGAGGTCGCCGCGGCGCACCCCGGGCTGGACGTCCTGATCAACAACGCGGGGGTGGGCGGCGGCCCGCCCGGCTCCGGGCGCGAGGTCGGCGCCGACGGCCACGAACTGCGGCTCGCGGTCAACTACCTGGCGCCGGTGGCCCTCACCCGTGTCCTGCTGCCGGTACTGCGGCGCAACACCCCCGCGCGGATCGTCAACGTGGGCTCGGCGGGCCAGGAACCCGTCGACTGCGACGACCCGGAGCTGACCCGCGGCTACAACGGCGTCTCGGCGTACTGCCGCAGCAAGTTCGCGCTGGCCGCACACACGTTCACGCTCGCGGAGGAACTCCGGGGCACGGGTGTGTCGGTGAACGTCCTGCATCCCGCGACCTACATGGACACGGCGATGGTCCGCGAGGCGGGGGTCACTCCCTGGAACACGGTGGCGGACGGGGCGTCGGGAGTCCTGGCGCTGGTGACACAGGACGTGGGAAGCGGTGGGTACTTCGACGGCACGCGACCGTCACGGGCACACGAGGGAACGTACGACCGCGAGGTGCAGAAACGCCTGACGACGGTCACAGACCAACTTCTCGCGCGGTAGCCGCGCCCCGACGGGGGCGCGGGGCTGTGACGTCAATCAGAACCCAACGCGTCCCGAGCCCGGACGGCCAACCCGTCCGCCCCACACGACTCCGCCAACGACAGCCCCCGCTGGAGCTCGGGCACCGACCTGGTGGCGATCCCGTACTCGACGAGCGCGGCGGCATGTTCGTACTGACAGGGTGAGGCCTCGAGGTACGCGACGGCCTGCGCGGCCAGGCGCACCGCGCGCTGACCTGTCTCCAGCGCGGCGGCCACCCGCAGGGCCTCACCGATGGCCGTCTCGGTGCCCAGAAGCTCGGCCTGCCGACGGGCTGTCGCGGCCAGGTCGGCGGCGCGGCGCGGATCCTCGACGGCGAGCGCCCGCGCGAGGTCTCCGGCCCAGGGCGCGAGGACCGTGTTGTGTCCGCGCCCCGCGCACGCCTTCTCGGCGGCCTCCAGCTCGCCGACGCCCTCCTCGGTCCGCCCGACGGCGAGCAGCAGCCGGCCGCGCACGGAACGGGTGTCGGGCAGCACGATGGTGGACGGGTACGGAGGCGCGAAGCCGTACCGCTCGGCGAGGGACCAGGCCTCCTCGACGTGCCCGCGGGCGAGCAGCGTGTCGACGAGGCCGCAGGTCGCCGACCAGTACAGGGGCAGCCCCCGCCCGACGCGCTCCGCGAGGCGCAGCGACTCGCGCAGGGAGGTCTCCGCGTCCCGGAGCCGGCCGCGCCTGCGGTGCGCGAGCCCGACGTAGGCGTGGGCCAGCGCGAGGTGGCCGCCGCTCCAGCCGGCCGACTCGTATGCGCGCAGGGCCTCCGTGAACAGGCTCTCCGCCCGGTCGAGCCGGTCGGTGTAGGCGTACGCGCTGCCCAGCATCAGCAGCAGTTCGATGCCCCACTCGGTGTCGGTCCAGCCGAGTCCCGGGGCGAGGCGGCCGTTGACGAGGGCGCGGTCGCACACCTCCACGACCTCTTCGGCGTTCTCGCCGTGGGTCATCGCGTCGAAGCCGCGCAGGATGAGCAGGGCGCGCTCGGAGTTGTCCCTGCCGGTGCAGGTGCGGGCCAGTTCGGCCAGTTCCCGGGAGCGTACCGGGGAGTCCTCCTCGGCCGCGTGGATGCTCTCCCACATGTAGTGGACGGCCTGGAGGCGCATCCGGGAGGGGCCCGGTCCGAGACGGGCGGCTTCCTCGTCGACGGTGCGGATGGCGTCGTCGAGCTGGTCGTTGTGCAGCAGGGCCTGGGACAGGCGGTGGACGGCGTTCACCCGGTCGTCGCCTTCCAGGCCCGGCAGGGCGAGGGCGGCCTGGAGGTAGTCGATGGTGGTGGCGGGTGAGGTCAGCAGCGTGGCGCAGCCCAGCTCGTACAGCACGTACGGGTGGACCTCGGGTGTCGGCGGTTCGGCCAGGGCGCGCTCCAGGCAGCGGCGGGCCGCTTCGGGGGCGCCGACGGCGAGGTGTTCGCGCGCGGCCTGACGCATCTGCTCGACGAGTTCCTCGTCGTCGTCCGGGTGGACCTGGAGGAGGTGGCGGGAGGCGGCCGCCGCGCCGAGCCCGGAGTCGGTGACGACCCGTGCGGCGATGCCATGCATGGCGGTGCGCAGTCCGTCGGGGATGGAGCGGTAGACGGCGCTGGCGATCAGCGGATGGACGAACTCCAGCTCCGCGCCGTCCGTCCGGCGGCCCGCCCTGTCCGGTTCGGTCATGATGCGGGCGGCGGTGAGCAGTTGGGCGCAGCGCGCGGCCTCCTCGGGACTCATGGTGGCGAGTTCGGCCACCAGGTCCACGGTGATGCCGGTGCCGAGGATGGCCGCGGCCCAGGCGAACCGGGTGGCGTCGATGCCGAGGCTTTCCAGGCGGGCGACGAGGCCGTTGCCACGGGCCGAGCGGTTCAGGTCGCGCAGTTCGGCGCACGACGCCTCGACCGGGTCGAGCCGGCTGTCCTGCACCTTGGCGAGGAGTTCGACGGTCTCGTACGGGTTGCCCCCGGTCACGGCCCACACCTCGCGGCAGAACGGGGCGTCGGCGTGCGCGCCGACGGTGGCCCGGGTGAGTCCGGCGGTGGCCTCGGGGGTGAGCGCACTCAGGGCGCTGACCGGGTGGCGGGCGGCCGCGGTGATCGCGTCGAGGTGGCGGGCGCCCTCGCCGGTGGCCTCGCCGGGGCGGAGGGCCACCACGAGCAGCACGCGCAGGTCGGCGAGGCGTTCGCAGCAGGCGGCCAGCCAGTGCAGGGTCTCCTGGTCGGCCCAGTGGGCGTCGTCGACGATCAGGACCAGTGGCCACTCCCGCCGGGCGAGCCGCGAGAGGACCTCGACGAGTCCGTCGCACACGCCCTGCGGGTCGGCCTGCCGCTCTCCGGGGTCCGCTATGCCGAGGGCGGGGCCCGCGACCTCGTACCAGTCGCCCAGGTACTCCCGCGCCTCCTCCGGCATCAGGGACAGGAGCACGGGCTGGAGCAGTTGCCGTACGACGTTGAAGGGCACGGAGGTGACCGTCTCACCGCCGCGCGCCCACCACACCGTGCAGCCGCGCGCCTCCGCGATGCGGCGGGTCTCGGCCAGGAGGGCGGTCTTGCCGATGCCGGCCTCCCCGCTGAACACCAGCAGACTCCCCGGCTCCGAGGGCGACGCGTCATCGCTGAGCGCGTCGACCGCCTCGGTGATGACGGTGAGTTCCGCGTCGCGTTCCCACAGGGAAGCCGAGGCGGCCGCGCCGGGCCGTGCCTCCGTCATCCCGGTACCTCCCCAGGTCGCCCAAACGACGTACGGACATCGAGCCTAGCCGTCCCCCTGCCGCGGTGGGGGGAGGTCGGGGCACCTGTTGCCGTGACGGGTGACAGGAGCCACCCCGGGGCGACGCGATCGGGCGCCGACCAGCCCGGGCGCGGGTAATAGAACATCAAAGGCCTTGCGGAGCAAGCGCATTCTCCACTCTTGCGGCGACGACCGCGGCCGACTCGCCGCGCGGCGCCGTCGGGCCCCTGCCCGGAGGGGCGCTTGGGGGAGGGAAGCGTATGGGTGCGGAGTCGCCGAAGGGCGGTGTGGAGTACGGGCCTCAGGGGCCAGGGTCGCCGGGGTGGCGCGGGGCGCGGGCATGAGCCCGGCGCGGGCGCGGG
>NZ_JBIATP010000005.1:369549-483244 GCF_042891915.1 Streptomyces sp. NPDC001848
GACCAGGCAGAGGCGCGGGGCACGGGCACAGGCCAGGCGCCGCTGCGCCCGCAGGTCGGGCCGGACGGGCGGACGGCAGACGGCAGACGGCAGACCGGCAAACGGACAAACAGGCAGCGTGGGCCGGTGGCTCGGGCGGGCGCGGGGCGCGGGCATGAGCCCGGCGCGGGCGCGGGACCAGGCAGAGGCGCGGGGCACGGGCACAGGCCAGGCGCCGCTGCGCCCGCAGGTCGGGCCGGACGGGCGGACGGCAGACGGCAGACGGCAGACGGGCCGGTGGCAGACGGGCCGGTGGCTCGGGCGGGCGCGGGGCGCGGGCATGAGCCCGGCGCGGGCGCGGGACCAGGCAGAGGCGCGGGGCACGGGCACAGGCCGGGCGCCGCTGCGCCCGCAGGTCGGGCCGGACGGGCGGACGGCAGACGGCAGACGGCAGACGGGCCGGTGGCAGACGGGCCGGTGGCTCGGGCGGGCGCTCTCATCCGGCTTTCACACCCGCCTCATACCGTGGGGGCATGACGCAGGTGACTCCACCCGGGTGGTATCCCGACCCGGGACAGACAAGTGACGGGCCCCCCACCGAGCGCTGGTGGGACGGCAAGGCATGGACGGACCGGGTCCGCCCCGTGGACCCGGGCGCCTCGTGGGGTCCGCCGGCGCAGCCGCCGGTCGCCGGAGCGTACCCGGGCGAGCCGTTCGCCGCCGTCCCCCACCCCGGGGCCGGGCCCGCCCCGGCGCGGCGTGGGGTGCGGACCGGGATAGCCGTGGCGGCGGCGATCGTGGTCCTGGCGGGCATAGGCGGCGGTGTCTACGCGCTCACCGCACAAGCCGGCGGGAGCGGCCGCTCCGCGGGCGCCCAGGGTCCGGGCGGTCCCGGCGGCTTCGGTGGCCAGGAAGGCCAGGGCGGCCAAGGTGGTCAGGGGGGCCAGGGCGGGCAGGGCGGTCCGTTCGGTGGCGGTTCGGGCGGTCGGATGCCCGCGCCCGGGCAGTCCGGGCAACCGGGGACCGAGGACGGTTACGCCACCGACCCGTTCAACGGCATCAGCATCCCGGTGCCCGACGGCTGGACCGGCCAGACCATCGAGGGCGGGGCGGCCGTCCAGTCGGGCGGCTCCTACAAGTGCCCCGGCGACACCTCGAAGACCTGCAGCACCGGCGGGGCGTACTCGGCCCCCGCCGAGCGGCAGGGGCTGACGGCGACCACCGCTCGGGCGGCGGCCGAGCAGGACATCGCGAAGAACGCCGAGGAGTCCTACGGCGGCACGTCCTACGGCGGGATCACCTCGCACCAGGTGCTGGCCTCCGGGGCGGTGACCGTGGCCGGGCAGAAGGGCTACCTGGTCCGCTGGAAGGCGGAGACGGCCAAGGGCACGGACGGCTACGTCGAGTCGCTGGTCTTCCCGTCGCCCGCCGACTCCGGGCAGCTCGTCGTCGTACGCTTCGGCATCGACGCCGGGGCGAACGCGCCCAAGCCGTCCGTCCTGGACCAGATCGCCAAGGGCATCAAGGCGGCGACGGCGAGCGGCGACGGGCAGAAGGTGTAGGGGGTTTCCAGCCGCCCCCGGCCGACGCCATGCGGCCGGGCGGGGCTCCCCTCCGCTCAGGAGGAGCCCCGCCCGGCCTGGGGTGCGCGCCGCCCCCGTCCCCACGGTGCGGCGCTGTCGGGCCGACGTCCGGTCATCCCACGGACGGCGTCCCGGTCCTCAGGTCAGTCCGAGCGACGGGAGCACCACGGCCTCGACGAAGCGGGTGAGGTACTCCTCGTCCGCGTACTCCCCTTCCAGCAGGGGGCGGACCCGCAGCACGCCCAGCAGTTGTGCGGGGACGTACTCCAGCGCCGGATGGGCGGCGGGCACCTCCCCGCGCTCCACACCACGCCGGACGATCTCCTGCAGCGCCCTGACCTCGGGCTCGACCAGTGCTTCGCGCAGTGCCCGCGCGAGCTCAGGGTCCTGCATCACAGCGTGACCGAGGGCCTGGTGGAGCTTGGTGTCCCGGCGCGACCACTCGGCCGCGGCCCGCGCCACGGCGCGCAGGTCCCCGGCGAGCGAACCGGTGTCGATGCCCGCGAACCGCACGCAGCGGCTGGCCCGCAGGGCGGCGGCCACGAACTGGGGCTTGGTCTTCCACTGCCGGTACAGCGTGGACTTGCTGCACCGGGTGACGGCGGCGACGCCCTCCATGGTGACCGCGTCATAGCCGCATTCGCGGATCTGCTCCAGCACGGCGTCGAAGAACTCCTGCTCGCGCTCGGGCGTGAGCTTGGAGCGGCGCGAGGCGGCCGCCGTCTGCGGTGCCTCCGCTGCCTGCGACGTCATGGCTTGTGCTCCTCGGTCGTGGTGGCCGGCCGGGTGGGCCGCTTCACACCAGTATATCGATACGCCAGTGTACCGGTACGAGAGCGTATCGGTACACTGGCGTATCGATGAGCCTTGGACAGGACCCACTCCTCTGTCGAGTGGATCCCCTCCTGGGCTCACCACGCACCACCCGACGCACTCCGACGCCCGGCTTCGCTCGCGCGCGGGGGCCCATCGTCAGCAAAGGGGGGCGGGGATGGATTCCCGCACCGAGCCCGACAGCGAAGCGGCGGCCGCGATACACCGGCCGGCCCTCGTCCGCGAAGTCCTTCTGGTCGCGGGGCTCTTCCTCGTCTACAAATTCGGCCGGCAACTCGCGAACGGCCACACCGCGCAGGCGTTCCACAACGCGCACCGCGTGTGGGACTGGGAGCGCGCACTCCGGCTGCCGGGCGAGGGCGCCGTGCAGTCCGCACTGCTGCACGGCGACACCCTCGTCCGCGCCGCGAACCTCTACTACGTGGCCGTGCACTTCACGGCCACGGCGGCCTTCCTGGTGTGGCTGTACCTGCGGCGGCCCGGCCACTACCTGTGGGCCCGCCGGGTTCTCGCCCTGGTCACCGGCGCGGCGCTGGCGCTGCACCTCACGTTTCCGCTCGCCCCGCCGCGGATGCTGCACGCGGGGCACCTGGTGGACACCGGGCAGCTGTACGGGCCGACGGTGTACGGGGCCGAGCCCGCGACCGATTCGATGGCGAACCAGTTCGCCGCCATGCCCTCGCTGCACTTCGGCTGGGCGCTGATGGTCGCGACCGGTCTGATCGCGGCGACCCGGTCCCGCTGGCGGTGGCTGTGGCTGCTGCATCCGCTGCTGACGCTGCTCGTGATCGTCGGCACGGCGAACCACTACTGGCTCGACGCGGTGGTGGCGACGGCCCTGCTGGGCATCGCCCTGGCCGTGGTCCCCAGTCCGTCGTCGAAGGCGCGGGGCACCGCCGCGGCAGCGCGGCGCACGGTGCCGTCTCCGAGGTCCGCCGAGCCCAGGACCGCCGACGGCCCCGGTCTCGTGGGAGCCGGACGATGAGCGCCGCCGTCCTCGCGATCGTCCTCTCCCTGTTCTCCGCCGTCGCCTACGCGGCCGCCGCCGTGGCTCAGGAGCGGCTCGCCGCCCGGGAGGCCGGGACCGGTGTGGTGCGGCTGCTGACGCGCGGCGCCTGGTGGGGGTCGGTCGCGCTGAACGCCTCCGCCGCGCTGCTGCACGTGTCCGCCCTCAAGTTCGGTCCGCTGACGCTGGTGCAGCCGCTCGGCGCGCTCACCCTGGTGGCCGCGGTGCCGCTGGGGGCGCGGGCGGCGGGCCGCCGGGTCAGCGCCGTGGAGTGGCGGGGCACGGCCCTGACGCTGCTCGGTCTGGCCGCGCTGCTGGTGACGGCGTCCGGTCCGGAGCCGGACGAGGTGCTGAGCCTGCCCGAGGCGCTGGCCGTGGCCGGGGCGACCACCGCCGTGATCGGCGTGCTCTCCCGACCGGGCGCCCACCCCGGGCTTCGGCACGCGACCGCGTCCGGTTTCGCGTCGGGTGTCGCCTCCGCGCTCACCCAGACGGTGACGGTGGCGGCGACGGACCGCTCGGCACCGCTGCTGAGCGCACACGTCGTCGTGGTGGCGCTGCTGGTGGCGTTGTTCGCGACGGTCGGCCTGCTGCTGTCGCAGACCGCGTACCGGGGCGGCCTCGGCGCGCCGCTCGCCCTCGTCACCCTCGCCAACCCGGTCGCGGCGGCGGTGATCGGCCTCAGCCTGCTGGGCGAACGCCTCCAGGGCGGCGCGGCCGGTCTGCTCCTCGCGGCGGCGGGTGCGGGCCTGGCGTCCTGGGGCGTGGTGACGCTGTCGCGGCCCGACCCCGCCGCCCCGGCCCCCGTCGACGACCACCCGGTCGCCGCGGTGCTGGCCCTGGAGCCCGGGCCGGCTCCCGTCGAGCCGTCGCTGCCCGCTCAGCGGCCGGCCGCGCCGGAGCACCTGACCACCCTGTGAACGCTCGGGTGGCCGGCGCGTGCGCGCACGCGCCGGCCACCGCCGGCACCGGATGCTCCGGTCAGTCGGTCACGATCGCGGGGTCGCTCACGCCCGGCCGGCCGTTCTCCACGTGCCCGGCGAAGCGGCGCAGGAAGGACGGGTCGGCCCCGCAGGTGACGGTGAGGTCGTACCAGCGCCTGCTGGCCCCCAGGTCGACGGTGTGCTTCACGGTGGCACCGGGTCGCACCGTGACCGTCTGCGGGCGGCCGCCGTAACCGCTGGTGACCTCCAGCTTCACCGTGCCGGAGCCCTTGTTGGTGAAGGTCAGCGCGAGGTCGTCACCGCAGTGCCGGGCGGTGACCTCGGGACCGGCGGCCTTGCCGCGGCCCTTGAAAGCGCGCAGGAAGCCGTTGGGGCCGTGCACGGTCAGGTCGTACGAGCCGCTGGAGTACGCGGAGTTCCAGGTGTCCGAGACCGACTTGCCGGCCTCCGTGGTGTAGGTCCACGGGCCGTCGGTGCGGTTGCCGGAGGTGACGAGGAAGGCGGCACCGGCGTGCGCACCGGAGGCGAAGCTGAGGGTGAACGTCCCGGCCGCGGTGTCCGCCGAACCGTCCACGATCGGCGCGTACTTCAGCGGGCGGGTGGGCCGCAGACCGCGCTCCTGCTTGGGCAGGACACCCTTGGCGGGCGGGGTCGGCACATAGTCGGGGTGGCGGTCGTGGTCCGGCGGCCGGTAGCCGTCGGTGGACGGCAGCGCGACGGGCTTGGTGTCCTTGCGGGAGAAGTCGAAGGCGGAGGTCAGGTCGCCGGTGATGGCGCGCCGCCAGGGCGAGATGTTCGGCTCGTGCACGCCGAAGCGGCGCTCCATGAACCGGATGACGGAGGTGTGGTCGAGCGTCTCGGAGCAGACGTAGCCGCCCTTGCTCCACGGGGAGACGACCAGCATCGGCACGCGCTGGCCGAGACCGTAGGGGCCGGCGACGTGGCTGCCGTCGCCCTTGAAGAGGTCGGGTCCCACGTCGACGGTGGACTTGCCCTGCGCGGCGGAGGCGGGCGGGATGGGCGGTATGAGGTGGTCGAAGAAGCCGTCGTTCTCGTCATAGGTGATGAACAGGGCGGTCTTCGCCCACACCTCGGGGTCGGAGGTGAGCGCGTCCAGGACCTGGGCGACGTACCAGGCGCCGTAGTTGGCGGGCCAGTTGGGGTGCTCGGTGAAGGCCTCGGGGGCGACGATCCAGGAGATCTGCGGCAGCTTGCCGGATGTCACGTCGGCCTTGAGCCGGTCGAAGAAGCCCTCGCCCTTGCGGGCGTCGGTGCCGGTGCGGGCCTTGTCGTAGAGGGGGTCGCCGGGCCCCGCGTTCTGGTACTGCTTGAAGTACAGCAGGGAGTTGTCGCCGTAGTTGCCGCGGTAGGCGTCCTGGATCCAGCCCCAGGAGCCGTTCGCGTCGAGGCCGTCGCCGACGTCCTGGTAGATCTTCCAGGAGACCCCCGCCTTCTCCAGGCGCTCGGGGTAGGTGGTCCAGCTGTAGCCCGCCTCGTCGTTGCCGAGGACCGGGCCGCCGCCCTGGCCGTCGTTGCCGGTGTACCCCGTCCACAGGTAGTAGCGGTTCGGGTCGGTGGAGCCGATGAACGAGCAGTGGTACGCGTCGCAGATGGTGAAGGCGTCGGCGAGCGCGTAGTGGAAGGGGATGTCCGCACGCGTCAGGTACGCCATGGTCGTGGAGCCCTTGGACGGCACCCACTTGTCGTACCTGCCCCCGTTGAAGGCGGCGTGTCCGTCGTTCCAGCCGTGCGGCAGGTCCTGGATGAAGGCGAGGCCCAGGTCGTCGGCGTCGGGGTGGAACGGCAGGATGTCCTTGGTGCCGTCCGACTGGTGCCAGACCGTCTTGCCGTTCTGCAGGGTCACCGGGCGCGGGTCGCCGAAGCCCCGCACACCTCTGAGGGTGCCGAAGTAGTGGTCGAAGGAACGGTTCTCCTGCATCAGGACGACGATGTGCTCGACGTCCTCGACGGTTCCGGAACGGTGGTTGGCGGGAAGGGCCGCGGCGCGCTCGATGCTGCTGGAGAGCGCCGTGAACGCGGCGGTGCCGCCCGCGAGTTGGAGGAATCTGCGCCGATTCACTTCAGGCATGACGGAGTGACCTCTTGTCCTGACGGGGCGGGAAACGCCCGATGGTGAGGGAACCTGCGCGAAGGGAGTGTTCCAGGAGCACCAAACGTCAGGAAAGGGTCTGATGGCGCCTGTGTGAAAGTCGTCGGTACGCCGGATGCGGGCGGGCCAAGGGCTGATGGTGGATGGGCCAAGACTCGGTCCCGGTGCCACCAAGACCCGCCCAAGAGGTCAAGGGCGACCCACTTCGGGCCCTGCGTTCACGGAACCTGGGGGTCGTACCCGGCGGCGGACACGGCCGTGTCTCCTGCCGGGCCCCCGGTCAGCTGTGGCGCCCGCCGTCCGCCGCCGGGCCGATGGGCAGCGCCAGGTGTGCCAGGTCGTCCGGCCGTGGGGTGGTCACCGGCCACAGCGGCGCGGGGGTCCCGTCCACGACCGCCGCCGGGGCGTCGGTCAGCTTCATCCGCTCGCGCAGGCGGCCGTAGAAGTCCATCGGCCCCAGCCGGATGGCCCTCAGGCGCCGTGGGGAGGGGTAGACACCGATCCAGTCCCCCGGGTACAGGACGCCCCGCAACTGGCCGTCGATGCTGACGGCGGCCTGGCCCGACCGTTCGAGAACCTTCAGGGCGACGGGTTCGTCGGGGGCCGCCACGACCGAGCGGTTGAACGCCATGTGGGGGGCGACCGGGGTGAAGACGAGGGCTTCCGCACGGGGCGAGACGACCGGGCCGCCGGCGGCGAAGCTGTAGGCGGTGGAACCCGTCGGTGTGGCCACCAGCAGGGCGTCGGCGGAGTACGAGGCGAGCAGCCGGCCGGCGAGGTAGACGCCGACCGACACCTGCCGGTCCCGTGCCAGCTTCTCCAGTACGACGTCGTTCAGCGCCATCACGTTCAGCGGAATGCCCCAGTCGTCGCAGACCTCGCAATGGGCGCGCACCTGGGGAGGCGGCAGCAGCGGTCCGCGGCCGTAGCGCGTCAGCGCCTCCATCTCCGGCGGCACCTCCAGACGGCGCGAGGCGCGCAGGGTGAGCAACATGCGCTGATCGACCGAGTACCGGTTCTGTCGTACGGCGTCGAGCGCCTGGCGCACCAGCGTGACGGGCACCTCCGTCAGGAACCCCACGCGGCCGATGTCGACCCCCAGGATCAGGGCGTCGTTCTCGGCGGCCAGCCGGGCACCGCGCAGGAAGGTCCCGTCTCCTCCCAGGGTGACGATCAGGTCCGGGTCACCCGCGGAGTCCACCTCGTCCCGGGCATGGCGCCGCCCACCGTCCTGCCACACGTCGATGTCCGCGTACTGCACGGCGTGCTCGGTGCACCACGCGCGCACGGTCCGGGCCGCGTCCACGGCTTCGGCGCGGCCGCCGTGGACGACCAGGCCGATACGTCCCACCGTCACGTCTCCGCCTCCCCGTCACCTCGCGGATGATCGCCTGCTGCGCAGGCCCGGGCGCCCGCTCACCACGCCCACCTCCAGTCTGGCCGTGTTCCGCCGCCACGTCAGCACGGGGCGATCCGACGCTACGCACAGTCACGGCGAGATCGGCCGCGGAGCAGTCGTGCGGACTTTCGCGGAGGCACTTCCGCCTGACAGAAGCCGCCTTGCGCCGTGGCCCCGGCCGTCAGGAACCTGGGGCCGACCACGGCACGCGGGGCGACGACGCCCCGCTCTCAGGGACGGGAACGCCATGCCTCACACGACCGCCTTCGCCAGGAACCAGTGGTACGTCGCCGCCTACAGCCATGAGGTCGGGCGCGAGTTGCTCGGCCGGACGATCCTCGGTGAGCCGCTCGTCCTCTACCGCACCGAGGAGGACGGCAGGCCCGTCGCCCTCCACGACCGCTGCGTGCACCGCCGCTACCCGCTCTCGGAGAAGCCGACCCGCCTCGACGGCGACCGGATCGTGTGCGGCTACCACGGCTTCACCTACGACACCACCGGCTCCTGTGTCTACGTGCCGGGACAGAAGCGCGTTCCGCGCACCGCGCGCGTCGCGTCCTACCCGGTCGTCGAACAGGACTCCCTGGTGTGGGTGTGGATCGGTGACCCCGCGCTCGCCGACCCGATGGCCATTCCGCGGGCGAAGCACCTCGACTCGCCGGGCTGGGTCACCGTCCGCGGCATGGAACCGATCGACTGCGACTACGGCCTGCTGGTCGACAACCTCCTCGACCTGTCCCACGAGACCTATCTGCACGGCGGCTACATCGGCACTCCGGAGGTCGCGGAGACGCCCATCACCACCGAGGTCGACGAGGGCGCCGGCATCGTGCGGGTCGGCCGGCACATGGACGACGCCGAGTGCCCGCCCTTCTACGCCCGTTCGACCGGCATCGAGGGCCGCATCACCCGCTGGCAGGACATCGAGTACCACGCCCCGTGCCTGTACCTGCTGCACAGCCGGATCGCGCCGGTCGGCGTGCTGCCCGAGCCGGACGGCAGCGACCCGAACGGCTTCCACACCGAGATCACCTACGCCATCACGCCGTCCGCCGACGGCAAGGTGTACGACTTCTGGGCCGTCTCGCGCGACTGGGCGACGGACGACGACGAGGTCACCGAGTTCCTGCGCGGGAACAACCACACCGTCGTCATGCAGGACGTCACCGCGCTCAACCTGCTGCAGAAGACGCTCGGCACCGAGCGCCAGGGTTACCAGGAGCTGAGCATCAACATCGACACCGGCGGTCTCGCCGCCCGCCGCATCCTCGCCCGGCTGGTCGAGGAGGGCGAGAAGCCCGTGGAGAAGGTCCGGTGAGCGCGCCTTTCGTGACCGGCGAGATCTACCGCATCGACTGGGTACCCGGCACGGACACCCTGCACGGCACCTGCCACTGCGGCGCGGAGCACACCGCCCAGGATCCGGTGGAGATGTGGGAGTGGATGCTCGCGCACCCCGAAGGACACCAGCCTCGAGGAACCACCTCATGACCACGTACGAAGCCGAACTCGTCGTCGACCGCCGCGAGCCTGCGGCCGAGGGCGTGCTCGCCCTGACCCTGCGCCACCCGCTGGGCGAAAAGCTGCCGGCCTGGGAGCCGGGCGCCCACGTCGACGTCCTGCTCGGGCCGGGACTGGAGCGGCAGTACTCGCTGTGCGGCGATCCCGCGGACCGGCACGCCTGGCGGATCGCCGTGCTGCGCGAGGCCGACGGGCGGGGAGGGTCGGCACACGTCCACGAGCAGGTGCGCGAGGGCGACAAGGTACGGGTGCGGGGCCCGCGCAACCACTTCCCGCTGCACCCCTCCCCCCGATACCGCTTCATCGCCGGCGGCATCGGCATCACGCCCGTTCTGCCGATGCTCGCCGCGGCCGAGGCGGCGGGTGCCGAGTGGACCCTGCTGTACGGCGGCCGCACCCGCCGGTCCATGGCGTTCACCGCGGAGTTGGAGCGGTACGGGGACCGGGTCACCGTCGCCCCGCAGGACGAGACCGGGCTGCTGGACCTGGCCTCGGTGCTGGACGACCTGCCCGACGGCACGCTCGTCTACTGCTGCGGCCCCGGCCCGCTGCTGGACGCGGTGGAGGAGCGCTGCCCCGCCGGGACACTGCGCGTCGAGCGGTTCCAGCCCAAGGAGCAACCAACGGGAGACGACGGCGAGTTCGAGGTCGTCCTCGCGCGGAGCGGCCGTACGCTCACCGTCCCCCCGCACGTGTCGGTCCTCGACACCGTGCGCGACGCCGGCGTCGAGGTGCTCTACTCCTGCACCGAGGGCACCTGCGGCACCTGCGAGACCGACGTCCTGGAGGGCACCCCGGACCACCGGGACTCGGTGCTGACACCGGAGGAGCGGGAGTCCGGCGAGACGATGATGATCTGCGTGTCGCGGTGCCGGGGCGGGCGGTTGGTGCTCGACCTGTGACCGGGGGCTCCCCCGAGGACGGGGCCCGGCCCGGTGCCGGGTCCCGGCCCTAGATCCGGCTCTCCGTAGCCGTGTCCGCCGACAGTCGCTGGGCGACGTAGATCGGGATCACCGACAGCAGGACCAGTACCGCCGCCACCACGTTGACCACGGGCGCCTGCTGAGGGCGTGTCATGTTGTTGAAGATCCAGATCGGCAGGGTCTCGATGCCGGGGCCCGCGGTGAACGTCGTCACCACGATCTCGTCGAAGGACAGCGCGAACGCGAGCAGTCCCCCCGCGAACAGCGCCGAGCGCACCAGCGGGAACGTCACGTCGACGAAGGCACGGAAGGTGTCGGCCCCGAGGTCCATCGCCGCCTCCTCGAAGGAGCCGGAGGTACGGCGCAGCCGTGCGACCACGTTGTTGAAGACGACGACGATGCAGAAGGTGGCGTGCCCGACGATCACGGTGAACAGCCCGAGGCCGACTCCGAGCGGCTGAAGCACCGTGCTGAACGCCGAGTTGAGCGCGATGCCGGTGACGATGCCGGGCAGCGCGATCGGCAGGACGACCACGAACGAGATGGTGCCGCGGCCGAAGAACCGGTGCCGGGCCACCGCGAACGCGATGAGCGTGCCCAGCACCAGGGCGATGGCCGTGGCGCCGAGGCCCGCCTTCACCGAGACCCACAGCGCGCTGCGGGCGCCCGCGTTCTCCCAGGCCACCGACCACCAGTGGAACGTCCACCCGGGCGGGGGCCAGCTCGCGCTGCGGTCCGGGTTGAAGGAGTTGACCAGGACGAGCGCGAGCGGGACGTAGATGACCGCGAAGCCGAGCCCGGCGGCGATGCGCAGCGCGCTGCGCGCGGAGCGGGACAGTTGCATGACGTGGGACCTCTTCGAGCGGCGAGGCTGCGGAGTTCTAGAGGCTGCTGAGCGCGCCGGTGCGGCGCATCGCCAGCAGGTACAGCACGATGACCACCACCGGTACCGTGCCCAGCGCGGCGGCCATGGGCAGGTTGAGTTCGATGTTGGAGTACACGAGGTTGCCGATCAGCTGGGTCTTGCCGCCGACGATCTGCACGGTGATGTAGTCGCCGAGGCTGAGCGAGAAGGTGAAGACCGAGCCGGCGGCGACGGACGGCAGCACCATCGGCAGGACGACCGAGCGGAAGGTGCGGCCGGGCCGCGCCCCGAGGTCGGCGGAGGCGTCCAGCAGGTTGGCGGGCAGCTGCGCCAGCGCGGTGTGGACCGGAAGGATCATGTACGGCAGCCACAGGTACGTGAGCGTGATGATCGCCGCCGGGAGGCCGAACCCGGGTCCGCTCAGCCCGAACGGCTTCAGCATCCAGTCGGCCAGCCCGCCCTCGGACAGGATCAGCCGCCACGCGTACACCTTGACCAGGTAACTCGCCCATAGAGGTGTCAGGATCGCGACCACCAGCAGCGGTCGCCACCTGGGCTTCGCGACGCGCGCCGTGTAGAAGGCGAGCGGGAAGCCGATCACCGCGCACAGGACGGTGACCGCGAGGGCCACGACGATGCTGCGCCAGATGACCTCGCGGAAGACGGGGGTCGTCAGCAGCGCGTGGAAGTTGTCGGTCGACCAGACCTTCACCACCTCGGAGGTGAAGGAGTTCGTCGTCCAGAACGCCGAGAGGAACAGCACTGCGAGCGAGCCGAGGTAGAGCACGGCCAGCCACAGCAGGGGAGCGGTGAGCAGCAGGGACAGCCGCAGCCGCGGGCGGCGGTGCAGCATCCCGGCGAGCCGCCGGACGGGGGCCCGTCCGGCGGCCTGCGCGGTGGCGGTCATCGTCGTAGCCCTCAGCCCTTGATCTCGGTCCAGGCCTGGACCCACTTGGCGTACGGCACGCACTTGACGTCGCTGCGGCCGTCGAGGCACTGCTCGATGGGCGTGTTCCAGAAGGCGATGTTCTTCCAGTACGCCGTGTCGGCGGCGTGGAAGGTGGTGCAGAAGCTCTTGTCGCTGGTCTGCTCGCACGCCTTGGCGTTGGCGGGCGCCTCACCGAAGTACTCGGCGACCTGCGCGTTCACCTTCGGGGAGATGATCCAGTTCATCCACTGGTAGGCGCAGTTGGGGTGCTTGGCCTTGGCGTAGAGCATCCAGGTGTCGGACCAGCCGGTCGAGCCCTCCTTGGGCACGATGGCGTTGACCTTGGCGCCCTCGCTCTTCGCCAGGTTGGCGATGACCTGCCAGGTGGTGCCGACCACGGAGTCGCCGCTCTTGAAGGCGGAGACCTCCTTGAGGTAGTCGCCCCAGTACTCGCCGATGTTCGCGTTCTGCTTCTTCAGCAGGTCGACCGCCGCGTCGAACTGCTTCTGGTCGAGCGCGTACGGGTCCTTGATCTTCAGCTCGGGCTTGGTGGCCTTCAGGTACAGGGCCGCGTCGGCGATGTAGATCGGGGAGTCGTACGCCGTCACGTGGCCCTTGTACCTGGCGGCGTCGTCGAAGACGGCGGACCAGGAGGTCGGCGCGGGCTTGACCTTCTCCGTGTTGTACATGAGGAGGTTGGCGCCGCGGCCGTGCGGGATGCCGTAGGCCTTGCCCTTGACGGAGTTCCAGGCCTGCAGCTTCAGGTCGCTGAACACGTCCTTGTAGTTCGGCACGAGGTCGGTGTTGACCGGGGACGCGTCACCGGAGGCGATCAGACGCAGGGAGGCGTCGCCGGAGGCGGAGACGGCGTCGTACTCGCCGGTCTTCATCAGCTTGACCATCTCGTCGGAACTGGCCGCCACCTTGGAGTGGACCTGACAGCCGGTCTGCTTCTCGAAGTCGCTGACCCAGTTGACCTTGGGGTCGTTGGAGCCGTCCTCGACATAGCCGGCCCAGGCGATCAGGTTGACCTGTCCCTCGTTCTTGCCCAGTTTCGACTGCGCCTTCAGGTCGGGCGGGTTGAGGCCGGTGGACGAGGAGGAGCCGCCCGAGCCGGAGCCGGACGAGCCGCAGGCGGTGGCCGCGAGCAGTACCGCGGCGGCTGCGGTGGCTTTCAAGGTACGGGTGAGACGCACGACGTTCTCCATACGTGACGGTGACCTGGCGTGGGGGATGGTCAGCGGGCGGCGGGGACCTGGACGGCGTGGCGGCGGTGCCACGCCAGGCGCACCCGGGTGCCGCGGTAGGCGGCGACGTCCTCGGAGGAGGTCTCCAGGTTCTGCTGGAGCGCGGTGAGGCGGCCGCCCGCGTCGAGGTCGACGAGGAAGCGGGTGGAGTCGCCGAGGTAGACCACTTCGGCGACGGTGCCGGTGGCGGTGGAGTGCTCGGGCTCGTCGGCGAGGGAGGACTCCTTCAGCACCCGGATCTTCTCGGGCCGGATGCTGTACGTGCCCGGGGCGCCGGTGACCCGCTCGGCGGCCTCGCCCTGAAGCAGGTTGGAGGTGCCGACGAAGGAAGCGACGAACGCGGTCGCGGGGCGCTCGTAGATCTCGGCGGGGGTGCCGACCTGTTCGATGCGGCCCTGGTTGAAGACGGCGATGCGGTCGCTCATCGTCAGGGCCTCCTCCTGGTCGTGGGTGACGAACACGAAGGTGATCCCGACCTCGCGCTGGAGGGCCTTGAGCTCGACCTGCATCTGCTCGCGCAGCTTGAGGTCGAGGGCGCCGAGCGGCTCGTCGAGCAGCAGCAGCCGGGGGCGGCCGACGAGGGCCCGGGCGAGTGCGACCCGCTGGCGCTGGCCGCCGGAGAGCTGGCTCGGCCGCCGCTTGCCGAAGCCTTCGAGGCGTACGTCGGCGAGCGCCTCGCGGGCCCGCTGGAGCCGTTCGGCCTTGGGCACCTTGCGGACCTTGAGGCCGTAGGCGACGTTCTGCTCGACGGTCATGTGCGGGAAGAGCGCGTAGTCCTGGAAGACGGTGTGCACGTCCCGCTCGAAGGGAGCCAGGCCGGTGACGTCCTGGCCGGCCAGCTCGACGGTGCCGGAGGTGGGGCTCTCGAAGCCCGCGATCATGCGCAGGACGGTGGTCTTGCCGGAGCCGGACGGGCCCAGCATCGAGAAGAACTCCCCGTCGGATATCTCCAGGTCGACCCCGGCCACGGCGGTGGTGCCGCCGAACTCCTTCCGCAGGCCCTGCAACCGGATGGCGCTGCCCTCCATGGACGGGAACCTTTCTGAAGCACTCTTCCGTTCTTACCCTGGGTAGTAAAGATATGAAGTCATAGTTCAAAGCTCAAGACCCTCTTAAGGTAAAGGTTGAGTCAACGCACAAGGTGGTTGCCGTGAAGCAGAACAGGGACGGCGCCGCCCGGAGAGCCGTGTTCGCCCCGGTGGACACCCGGGCGCGCGTGGAGACGGTGGTTCGCCGGCTCGGCGACGCCATCGAGCTCGGGCTGCTCGCCGACGGGGAGCAACTGCCCGGGGAGGCGGAGCTGGCGGGGCAGCTCGGCGTGTCCACCGTGACCCTGCGCGAGGCGCTGATGGCGCTGCGGCAGCAGGGGCTGGTCACCACCCGGCGAGGGCGCGGCGGCGGCAGCTTCGTCTCGCTGCCCGCGGACCCGGCCGAGGAGCGGCTGAGGCAGCGGCTGGCCGGGTGGAGCACGGAGGAACTGCGCGACCTCGGCGACCACTGGGCGGCCGTCTCCGGCGCCGCCGCCCGGCTCGCGGCCGAGCGCACCGAACCGGACGACCTCCAGCACCTGCGGCGCAGCCTGGAGGAGTTCGCGACGGCCGGGGACGCGGCGGCGCGCAGTCGCGTCTACGGCCGGTTCCATGTGGAGCTGGCCGCCGCCGCGCAGTCGGCCCGGCTCACCCGGGAGCAGATCGCGCTCCAGACGGAGGTCGGGGCACTGCTGTGTCTCGTGCTTGGGGACGACGCCTGTCGCGACGAGGTGGCCGACCGGCATCGCTCCCTCCTCCGCGCCGTGCAGGACGGGGCGCGGGATGCGGCCAGGGAGCTGGCCGAGCGGTGCGTGCAGGATTCGACGGCGCGGCTCATCGCGCTGCGGGTGACCCTGTAGGCCCCCTCGTCGGGCGTCCCGCCTGTCCCGCGACGGCAAGGGTGAGCCCCGGCACCGTCGGTGACCTGAACACCGACGGGACCGGGGCTGAGGGGGAAGCCCTACGCCGGCAGCTCGGGCACCACGCTGAGGTGACCGGCCGAGTGCCGGGCGCGGCGCGGGCGGCGGGCGGCCGGTGCCGGGCGGCGGGCCTCGCGCAGTACCAGGGTCAGCCGGGAGTACCCCATGTCCTGCAGGGTCTTGGGGGTCTCCCCCACCACGCGGCAGTCGGTGCCCCAGCGCGGGTCGGGATGCAGCAGCGGGCGTACCGCCCCGTCGTGCTCCACGGCGTGCGGGCCGACCGCGCGGATCCAGTGCGGCAGGCCGTGCCGGTAGGCGGCCTCCATGATCGGGTCCTGGGCGATGTCCCGGCGGATGGCCTGCAGCCCGTGGTCGTGGCCGTGTCGCTCCACGGCCGCGGCGAAGTGCGCGAGCATCGGCAGGCACCAGCTCGACTCGTGCTCGCCGAGGACCGTGCCCGCGTCCGGATGGAACAGCACGAACCGCAGGAAGTTGTCGCACGGCATGGCCGTCGGGTGGGACGCGACTCCGCTGAACAGCGTCCTGAACGCGCTGTTGGTGAGCACCACGTCCCAGCGGTGGTCGAAGACGACGGACGGGAAGGGGACGGCCTCGAGGAGCGTGGCATAGTCCTGCAGATACGCCCGTGCTTCCGGACTCTCGGGGAGGGGCCGCGGCTGCGACCGCTGCCCTCCTGCCTGAAACGCCATCGGGAGGTCACCCCTCTTGCCCTTGCGCCCTACACGTGGCGCCTTGATCCTGCTGTCCTGCATCCGGGCGTGTCAACTATCGTGGCATTTGGCGTCTGTTGACGGCTGAATCTCGCCACAGTTGTGGCGAGACCTGGATGCCAGTTCGAGGCAACGGCTAGTCTCCGGTTGGTTCCGGGCAAGCAAGAACAACGACCTGAGCGAGACGTAGGAGACCTGTCGGTGACGGATGGCTTCGAGATGCCGGGAGTCGCGGCGTCGGGTCTGCTACCGGCCGTCGTGGCCCGTGTCACCGCCCTCGCCGACCGGCTGGGCGTGCCGCACGAGCGGATCTTCGACGTCGCGCGGCTGTCGGTCGAGTCCGGCGTCCCGGAGCCGGTGGTGAAGGCCCTGCTGAGCGGAGTGCCCGCCGGGGAGCCGGACCTGCAGGCGCGTTTCCTGCAGCGACTGGACCTGCTGCGCCGCACCCGGCTCAAACCCAACGGGCGCAGGTACACCCAGCAGGAGATCGCCGACGGCGCGGGCATGTCGCGCCAGCAGGCGGGTGCCCTCATCAACGGCGACCGGCGCCCCACCATGGAGCACTGCGACGCCATTCAGCGCTTCTTCGGCGTGCATGCCGGGTTCCTCACGGCCGAGGACCCGGAGGCGCTCGGACACGCCCTCCAGCGCTCCGAGCAGGAGCTCCTCCAGCAGCTCGCCGACCGCGAACGCGCCGCGGCCGAGGCCGCCGACGACCCGCTGGAGCGGCTGTTACAGGACCACGGCGTGCGCGGCATCGCCTGGCGGGCGGCCCAGCTGCCCACCGACCAGCATCGGGACAAGGTCGCCGAGTGGCTGGACATGCTCCTGGAGAGCGTCAAACGGCCCGAGTCGTGATCCGGGAGAGAACCGTGGGCATCGGAAGGGAAATGCGCCGCCTGTGCGGCGAGTTGGTCGCGGAGCTGTCGCTCCCGGCACCGGCGGAACCCGCCGACCTGTACGCCGCGCTGTGCGACGGCATGAGCAGACGGCGCGGCCGTCCGGTCCGCTTCCGTACGGCCGCCTTCCCGCCCGGCACGGCGAGCGGACTCTGGCTCGACATGGTCGACCAGGACCTCGTCGTCATCGAGGAACGCACCGCACCCGACCATCAGTTGGTGATCCTGGGCCACGAGCTGTGGCACATGAACGCCGGGCACCACGGTCACCACGTGGAGGGCGCGGAGGTCGCGGCGCGTCTGCTGAGCGACGGCGCGGATCTGCAGGCCACCGTGCACAGGGTCGCCGCCCGTACGCACTTCGACCTCGGTGACGAGAAGGACGCCGAGAGCTTCGGGCTGCTGCTGGCGAGCAAGTGCCGGACCTGGCTGGCCGGTTCGTCCCTGCGCGGGCCCGTCAAGCGGGACGACCTGGCGGGGCGGATCGAGGCGTCGCTCGGCTATCGCGGACCGCGCGGCTGAGGGCGCGGACGCCGATTCCGTGGACGGTTCCAGCTATTACCTTCCGGCTGCCGCGATGGGCCTGGCGCTCACCTTCAAGGCGCCCGCCCTGGCCCGTTCCTGGCGCGACCCGCTGCTCAGGTCGGTGTGTGCCCTGCTGGCGCTGGCCGGCCTGGTGTTCTTCTTCGCCGCACCCCCGACCATCGCGAAGGTCAACGGCCTCACGGGCATCACCAATGTCTCGGCGCCCCTGGTGTACTGCCTGCTGAGTGCGTTCAGCGCGTCCTGTCTGGTGCTCGTCGTCAACTGGCGCGGTGGCCCGCCCGAGGAGACCCGGCGCACCACCCGGCGGGTCGTCATCGGGTACGGGGCGGTCATCGTCGCCCTGATGACGCTGTTCGCGCTCGGGGACGCCCCGGTGGAACGGCTGGTCGACTTCGACACGTACTACGCCTGCACCCCGTATCTGCGCGAGATGATCGTGCTGTATCTGCTGGCGCTCACCGTGGCGGGCGTCGCGATGAACGTCCTGTGCGGGCGCTGGGCCCTGCAGGTACGCGGCTGGCTGCGCGTCGGACTGCTGATCATCGTGACCGGCTACCTGTTCAACCTGGCCTATCTGACCACCAAGTTCACCGCCGTCATCGCCCGCTGGTCCGGCCACGACCTGGACTATCTGAGCAGTGCCGCGGCGCCGGTGCTGGCCTCCGCCGGGGCGCAGATCAGCGCCGTCGGCTTCTGTCTCCCACTGGCCTGCCGGCGCGTCGGGGACAGCTGGAACACCTGGGCGACCTACCGCCGACTCGGGCCGCTGTGGCGCGAGCTGCGACCGGTGTCCGCGCACGCGGACCGCGGTGTGCGCATCTCCTGGTGGTCGCCTGTCGAACTCCAGGTCACCCAGCGGGAGTCCGACATCCACGACGGCATGCTCGGCCTGTACCCCTACTTCGACTCCGAGGTGCGTTCCCGCGCCTACGAGGCCGCCCTGGCGGCCGGCTCCGACCCCGTCCACGCGCAGGCCGAGGCCGACGCGGCGATGGTGGCGGCGGCCGTGCGGGCGAGGGCCGCCGATCCGGAGGGCAGGGTGATCAGCTCGGTGGGGGCGGACAGCGCCTCCGCCACGTCCCCCGAGGTCCCCCGAGACCTTGTGCGGATGTCGACCGCCCTGCGTCAGTCACCCGTCGTCGCGGCCGTCCGGGGGCCGGCCGCGACCAGGCCAGGAAGCGACTTCCATGACCGAAACCGCTAGCTCCTCCCCTGACGCGAGACCGCGTCGCGCCGTCGTGATCGGCGGTGGCATGGCCGGCATGCTGGCCGCCGCGGCCCTGCGCGCGTACGCCGACGTCACCGTCGTCGAGCGGGATGTGCTGCCCGAGGGCCCCGAACCGCGCAAGGGGCTCCCGCAGGCCCGGCATGTGCACGTGATCTGGTCCGGGGGCGCCCGCGCCATGGAGGAACTGCTGCCCGGGGTGACCGAGGAGTGGCTCGCCGCGGGCGCCCGGCGGGTCCCGCTGCCCACGGGGCTCGTTTCCCTGCAGCCGCGGGGCTGGTTCCGGCGCTGGCCCGAAATGCAGTTCCTGATCGCGTGCAGCCGTGATCTGCTCGACTGGGTGGTGCGTGAGCGGGTCACCCGGGGAGAGCGGGTGACCGTGCTGCAGCGGACCGAACTGCTGTCCCTGGAGGGCGACGCGTCGCGGGTGACGGGCGTGCGGGTGCGGTCGGCCGACGGCGAGGAGCGGGTGCTGGAGGCCGACCTGGTCGTGGACGCCGCGGGACGCGGTTCGCGGGCGGCGGACTGGCTGAAGGCGCTGGGCGTGCCCGCGGCGCCGCTGGAGGAGGTGGACTCGGGGCTCGTCTACTCCAGCCGGATCTACCGGCCGCCCGCGGGCACGGAGGACTTCCCGATGGTCAACGTGCAGTCGGACGCGACCGTACCGGTGCCGGGGCGGACCACGACCGTCGAGCCGGTCGAGGGCGGGCGGTGGCTCGTGACGCTGTCGGGCACGCGTGGCGGGGAACCGCCCTCCGACGCCAGGGAGTTCGAGGCGTTCGCCCGGGAGAGCGTGCGGCATTCGGTGGTGGGCGAGCTGATCGCGCACGCGGAGCCGCTGACGGACCCGGTCGTCACCCGCAGTACGGTCAACCGCCGGCGGTTCTACGAGAAGGTCAAGGGCTGGCCCGAGGGGTTCGTGGCGGTCGGCGACTCCGTGGCCACCTACAACCCGGTCTACGGGCACGGGCTCTCGGTCGCCGCGCAGGGTGCCGTGGCGCTGGGCGAGTTGGTGGCCCGGCACGGGCCGGCCGCGCCGGGGCTCGCGCGGCGGGCGCAGCGGGCGGTGGCCCGTCCGGTGGCGACGGCCTGGGAGTTCGCGACCAGCACGGACATCCACTACCCCGGAGCGATCGGCAAGGCGCCGAGCCTCGCCAACCGCGTCCTCGGTGCGTACGTCAACCGGCTGATGCTGACCGCGACCGGCCGTCCGCTCGTCGCCAAGGCGTTCTTCGACGTGGTCACCCTGTCGAAGCCGACGAGCGAACTGGTCAGACCGGTGGTGCTGATCGCCGTCCTGCGCGGCCCCCGCCGCCCGCTCCTGACGGCGCCCCCGCTGACCGCCGACGAGTGGAAGGCGGTCACGGGGTCGACGGAAGGCCCTCAGGCTTCCGAAGCCGGGGAAAGCGCGGCCTAGTGCCGCGACAGGCAACGTTCGCCCCGTCGCGACGCCCGGCACGCTCCCCCAAGCTCTTCGAGCAGGGGGGACCCCCACTCGCCGCACCGACCCAAACCCCAGGTACGTCCAGTACGAGGGCTTCCGGCCGGCACTCCCCCAAGCTCTTCGAGCAGGGGGTACCCCCGGAGCACGCACCGGACGCCGCCCTTGACGGGCAAACGTTGCCTGCCGCGGCACCGGAAACCTGGGGGCACACGCCCCGTGGAATCGACGCCGGGTCATGTGGCGCTGCGTTCGCTCGCCTCGCGTACGTCCCTGGCCGGGGTCGGGTTCCCGGACGGGCGGGGACGGCCGGCCCGCAGGAGCGCGCGCCAGTGGTCGCGGCTCCACGCCGCCGGGGGTGTGCCGCCGGTGAACTCCTCGACCAGGGCGAGGAAACGCGCGGGGTCGGCGTGGAACGGGAAGTGGCCCGCGCCCTGGAAGATCTCCAGACGGCTGCCTGGCATCGCCTCGTGCGCCCGGTGGGCGTGCCGCACCGGCACCACACCGTCCCGGTCGCCCCAGATCAGCAGGGTGGGCATGCCCTCGGTGAGATAGCAGCGGTCGAGCATGGTGACCGCCTGGCCGCGCCAGTCGACCACGGCCCGCAGCGTGCGGATGAAGGCGCTGCGGGACGTCGCGTCCGGCAGCGCGTCCACCAGGTTCAGCAACTCCGCCGTGTCCTGGCCGAGATCGGTGTCCAGCAGTCGCATGACGTTGGCGGCCAGGCCCAGGTTGAGCCGCATGCCGGGGAGGCGGAGCGCGGAGAGCATCAGGTGCGCTCCGGGCAGGGAGACAGCCCGGAGCACCGGGTTGACCTCGCGGCCCACTCCCCCGGCGCTGACCAGAATCAGCCGTTCGGTGCGCTCGGGGAACTGGTAGGCGAACTGCATGGCGACCCCGCCGCCCAGCGAGTGCCCCACCAGGGTGGCCGATTCCATGCCGAGGGTGGTGAGCAGATCGCGCACCCCGTTGGCGTACGCGGCCACGGAGTAGTCCGCGCGCGGTTTGTCGGACGCTCCGTGGCCGAGCAGGTCCGGCGCGAGCACGGTGTGGGTGCGGGCCAGGTCGGGGATCAGCTCCGCCCAGGTCGCCGAGGAGTCGCCGATGCCGTGGATGAGGACGAGCGCCGGGCCGTCGCCGGCCAGGCGGTAGGCGCGCCGGTAACCGTGCACGACCCGGTGGCGCAGGCGCAGTTCGCCCTCGCCCACGGGGCGCAGCCTGAGGGCGCGCCGCGCGCGCCCACCCGTGACGTCCTCCACCGCTCGCCTCCCTTCCGCCGGCCGCCGCAAAGGCGTGTGAAAGCCCTTGCTCTCCAGCGTAGGGGGCGTGGTCCCCGCTGGATTTCGGCCAGGTTTCGCCTCCGCTAAGCGGGCGAACCCGCAGGGAGGCGAACGGGATTGTCAGTGGCGGACGGCAAGCTGGGAGGTGCGTCCGAGGTGCGCGCGGCGGCCGTCCGCGTACCGCCGGCGCGTGCCGTGCACGAACCGCCGCGCGACGCCCCGTCGCACGGCCGAAACCGGGGAGAGCCGACCGATGCCGACCGCCGCCCTGACCGACCACCAGCGCGCCGCCGTGCAGGCCTATCTGCGTCTCCTGCACACCGTGCGAGCCGCCTTCGACGGCCCGCCGCACGGGCATCGACCAGCCGTGGTCCCGACCGCCGCGCTGGCCGAGGCGGACCGGGCCCTGGCGGAGGCGGGACTCACGGGCACCGAGGAGGAGTTCTTCCGCCTGCTCGGAGACTGGTGTCCCCGATGACCCGGTGGACGACCGGTGGACGAACCGGGTGGACGACTCAGAAGTGGTGCACGACGACGGCCGTCGCGAGCAGACCCCCGCGTACGGTCCAGCGACCGTCGAAGGCCTCGACCCGGCGGCCGTCGACCAGCGGCCCCGGCACCAAAAGCCGCGCCCGGAAGCCGCCGGAGGCGGCCGAGGCGGTCAGGGAGTCCGCCGAGTTCGTGACCTGGGGGGCGGCGCCGGGGTCGATCTCCACGTCGGCCTCGAGAAAGTCGAGCCACTTGCCGGTCAGGGGGAACCACGCCTTGTAGACGGACTCCTTGGCGCTGAACAGCAGCCGGTCCCAGTGGACGGAAGGGTGGCTGTGGGAAAGGCCCGCCAGCCGGGTCCGCTCGGTGGGCAGGGCCACCGCGTCCAGCACGCCGTCGGGCAGCCGGTCGTGGGGTTCGGCGTCGATGCCGAGCGAGGCGAGTTCCCCGGCCCGGACCAGTGCGGCGGCACAGTAGCCGTCGCAGTGCGTCATGCTGCCGATCAGCCCGTCCGGCCAGCGCGGTGCGCCGCGCTCGCCGGGCAGGACCGGCTGCGGCGGCACGCCGAGCTTTTCCATGGCGTGCCGTGCGCAGCCCCGTACGGCGGTGAACTCGCGGCGCCGCTTGTCCACCGCTCGCGCTATGACCGCTTCTTCTTCGGGGTAGAGGCTGACGTCGTCGCCGAGCGCGTCACGGCCGTGCGCCTCCACGACCGCGACCGGACCCGGAAGCAGCTCCTCGATCACCTGCTTGCTCCTCCATCGGCAGAATGCGGCGCAGCTCCCCGGGCGGCTGCGGGCGCGGCCCCCATTCGCGGGGGTAGCCCAGGGACACCTCTTCGAAGCGGACGCCGTCGTGGTGGGTGGTCCGCGGAATGTGCAGATGGCCGTAGACCATGCACGCCACCGGGAAGCGACGGTGCCAGTCGGCGGTCAGGCGGGTGCCGCACCACATGGCGAACTCGGGGTAGCGCAGGATGTCCGTCGGGTGCCGGTCCAGCGGGTAGTGGTTCACCAGCACCACGGGGAGATCGCCGGGGATCTCCGTCAGCCTGCGCTCGGTTTCGGCCACCCGGGCCCGGCACCACGCCTCGCGACTGGGATACGGGTCGGGGTGCAGCAGGTACTCGTCGGTGCACACGATGCCGGTGCCGTGCGCGTAGGCGAGTCCCTGCTCCTTGGTCGCGCATCCCGCCGGCAGGAACGAGTAGTCGTACAGGAGGAACAGCGGGGCGACGACCGCCGGACCGCCCGGCCCCTCCCAGACCGGGTAGGGGTCCTCGGGTGTCGTCACGCCCAGCTCGCGGCACACGGCCACCAGGTGTTCGTACCGTTCGACTCCGCGCAGGGTGACGGTGTCCCTCTGGTGGGTCCACAGCTCGTGGTTGCCGGGCGCCCAGATCACCTTGCGGAATCGGCCGGCGAGCAGTTCCAGGGCCCAGCGGATGTCGGCGACGGTCTCGGCCACGTCACCCGCGACCAGCAGCCAGTCCTCGTCCGAGGTGGGCCGCATTCGCTCGACCAGGGAGCGGTTCTCGGCGTATCCGACGTGCAGGTCGCTGATGGCGAGCAGGCGTCCACGGCCGTCCGTCGACTCCACTGACGCCCCTTTCGAGAACCGAATTGGCTCCACAAGACCACATCGGGCCACGGACGGACAAGAGCGACCCGCGGCCGGCCCCCGACCCTGGCCGAAACAGCATGCATGGGGTGCTCAGGAGTCCTGGAACACAGCCCTCGCCGCCTGAACAAGGCCCGGGGAAAATCCGTAACACGCGCGTAGCAGTGGTGGCGCCCGGAAGGGCCTATGATCGCCCCAGCACATCCGCCGCGGACGCCGCAGAAGCGTACGGCGGTTCGGTGCACCTCCCTCTCCCCTGGCCGGGCACGGCCTGCTTCGCCCTGCCCGCACAACCGTGAAAGGCGGCCTGCATGGTCTCTCGCGTACGCGTCTGGCTCAACCGCACGTACGCGGAGAACGTGTTCTTCATGGATCAGCTGCGGAGAAATCCCAGCGACCGGGCCGTCGAGATCCACGCCACGCACGGCGACCCCGACTCGCCCGTCCTGGCCGCCGCGGACACCGCCGATCTGGAGCCGGAGGGCCTGTCCCCGGCCGCGTACGTCGAGTACGCCCTCGACCAGTGCGCACGACGTGGCATCGATGTCTTCGTGCCCCGGCTGCACCAGGAGGCGATCGTCGCGCACTGCGCCGAGTTCGAGTCGGCCGGTACGGCGCTGCTCGCGCCGACCACCGAGGCGGTCGCGGTCTTTCAGGACAAGGCGACGGCGTACCAGGCCGTGGAGTCGATCGGGGTGCCGGTGCCGCCTTGGCGACGGGTGACCGACGCTGAGGAACTCGCCGCCGCGGTCGAGGAGTTGGAGGCCGCCGGGCACAGGGCGTGCTTCAAGCCGGCGGCGGGGGCGGGCGGTGTCGGCTTCCGCGTCATCACGCGCGCCCCGTTCTCACTCGCGCACCTGAGCGGCTTCCCGAGCCCGTACGTGCCGCTCGACCTGGTCGTGCGGGCGGTGCGGGAGGCCGGGGAGCCGGTGGACTGGCTGGTGATGCCGCGCCTGGAGGAACCCGAGGTGTCGGTCGACTGCCTGACCGGACGGGACAACCGGATCCGTATGGCGGTGGGCCGTACGAAGAACGGCCGTCGGCGCGGATTCACGCTGCACGAGAAGTGGCTGGAGCCGGCGCGGCGCCTCGCGGAGGGGTTCGGGTTGCACTTCCTGTCCAACATCCAGTTCCGGATGTTCGGCGACGAGCCGGTGCTGCTGGATGTCAACACGCGCCCCGCGGGCGGGCTGCACCAGCTGTCGCTGTGCGGGATCAACGCCCCTTGGGCGGCCGTGCAGTTGGCGCTCGGCGAGGATCCGGGGCAGGTTGTCCCGCCCTTCCTGGGGACGGACTACTCGGTGGTGGCCGGGCCACGTCCGGTGCGCGCGGTTTCGGTGCCGCAGCAGCGTGCGGAGGAGCGGGCTCCGGTGTTGCCCGCGGTGCCGGTCGACTCCGTCGCGGTTTCCGCGGGTGAGGTCCTGCCTCTTTAGAGCTCCGAACAGAAGTGGGCGCCCCCTGGGCGCCGGACCGGTCTGGACCAATCTTCCCGCACCCCCTTGACACCAGGATTGGTCCATACCAACTTTGTTGCGCACCCTTCTGCACTCCCCTGCACTCCCGAACCCCACTTCTTTCAGGGAGATCGCGTGCGCACAGCTCTCAGACGTTCCAGACGTGCCTTCTTCGCCCTCATAGGCTCCGCCGCCCTCGCCCTGGCCGGGGCGGTCGCCCTTCCCGGGACCGCCCACGCGGCCAACATCCTGTCCAACCCGGGCTTCGAGTCCGGCGGTCTCACGCCCTGGACCTGTACCGGCAACCTGGGCTCGGTCGTCTCCAGTCCCGTTCACAGCGGCTCCAAGGCCCTTGCCGGAGCGGTGAGTTCGAGCGACGACGCCCAGTGCAGCCAGACCGTCTCGGTGCAGCCGAACACCACCTACACCCTCAGCGGCTGGGTCCGCGGTTCCTACGTGTACCTCGGCGTCGACGGCGGCGCGTCCACCTGGACGACGTCCCCGTCGGCGTACAGCCAGCTCACTGTCTCCTTCACCACCGGCGCCTCCCAGACCAGCGCCACGATCTACGTCCACGGCTGGTACGCGCAGGGCACCTACTACGCCGACGACATCAGCCTGGACGGGCCGGGCGGCGGCGGTGGCGGTGGCGACACGCAGGCGCCGACCGCGCCGACGGGGCTGACCTCCACAGGCAAGACGTCGTCGAGCGTGTCACTGAAGTGGAACGCCTCCACCGACAACGTGGGCGTCACGGCGTACGACATCTACAGCGGCTCCAACCAACTGCTGAGCGTCTCCGGTACGTCCGCCACCGTCAGCGGCCTCTCGTCCGGCACGAGTTACACCTTCACCGTCAAGGCACGGGACGCGGCCGGGAACGTCTCCGGGCCGTCCAACGCCGTGACCGTGACGACGGACGCCGGCAGCGGCGGCGGAGGCGGCTTCACGCAGGCGGCACCGTACCTGTACGAGGGCTGGGGCGACCCGCCGAGCCCGGCCACGGTGATGAGCGCGACCGGCATCAAGTGGTTCACCATGGCGTTCGTACTGGACTCCGGCGGCTGCACGCCCGCCTGGGACGGCAGCCGGCCGCTGACCGGTGGCGCCGACCAGAGCGCCATCAACGCCGTCCGCTCGGCGGGCGGTGACATCGTCCCGTCGTTCGGCGGCTGGCAGGGCAGCAAGCTCGGCGCCAACTGCTCCTCCGCGAGCGCGCTCGCCGGGGCCCTGCAGAAGGTGATCGACGCCTATGGCCTGAAGGCGATCGACATGGACATCGAGAACTCGGACGAATTCGAGAACGAGGCCGTCCAGGCGAAGATCCTCACCGCGCTGAAGACCGTCAAGGCGAACAACCCGGGCCTGAAGACGATCGTCACCTTCGGCACCTCGACGACCGGCCCGACCTACTACGGCAACCGGCTCATCGAGCAGGCGCAGTCGCTGAACGCGAACATCGACGTGTTCACGATCATGCCGTTCGACTTCGGTGGTGGCTCCGACATGTACGGGAACACCGTGAACGCGGCCGAGGGCCTGAAGGCCAAGCTGAAGTCCACGTTCGGCTGGGACGACGCGACCGCGTACTCCCACATCGGCATCTCCGGCATGAACGGCCTGTCCGACCAGCAGGAGAACACCACCCCGGCGATCTGGACCCAGATCCGCGACTGGGCGAACTCCCACCACATCGCCCGGCTCGCCTTCTGGTCGGTCAACCGCGACCGGCCCTGCCCGGGCGGCGGCGTGGTGAGCAACTGCTCCGGCATCAGCCAGAGCGACTGGCAGTTCACGTCCATCACGGCCGGATTCACCGGCTGAGACCACCGACCGGCGGCCGGTCCCACGAGGGCCGGCCGCCTCGGCGGGTCAGAACCGGCCCGACCCCCGGTACAGCTCCAACTCCCCGTCCAGTTCGACGGCGAGGACGGTGGCGTACGGGTCGAGGTCGGCCGCGGCGGGCGGATCGACCCAGAGCACGCCGACCGCCTCGTGCAGTCCGCCGACGACCCGGTGACCGAGCTCGGTCCCGGTGCCGAGCACACTGACCCTGCGGACCTTCGTCGCCAGGCCCCGGACGCCGATCTCGGCGCGCGGGATGTCGAACAGCGTGAGGTAGAGGGTACGGCGGTCGGCGGAGAGGGTGCTGGGTCCGTGGTGGTGCCCGGCAGGAAGACCGCGCACCGTCCCGTAGACCGCCTCCGCGTGCTTCCGGATCCACTCCCCCAGCCCTTCCAGGCGCTCGACCTGGGGCCGCGGGATGGTGCCGTCCTCCATGGGGCCGACGTCGAGCAGCAGGTTGCCGCCTGCGCCGATCGTCTCGGTGAAGTAGCGGATCAGCTGGGACAGCGACTTGTGGTTGTGGTCGTGGTGCTGGTACCCCCATGAGTCGTTGATCGTCAGGCACAGCTCCCAGGGACCCTCCGGCGGCACGATGGGGGCACCCTGCTCCGGCGTCGCGTAGTCGCCCTCGCTGAGCATGCGGGCGTTGAAGACGACATCGGGCACGTACGACCGGATGAGCGCGGCGAGTTCGGGGATGCGCCACTGCTCCTCGCTGCGGTCCCACTCGCCGTCGAACCACATCAGGTCGGGCCGGTAGCGGGCGGCGAGCTCACGGACCTGGCCGTCCCGGTAGGCGATGAACCGCTCCCAGGCCTGGAGGTCCTCGTCCTCGGCCGCGACCTCGGAGTACCGGTTGTCCTCCAGCTCCGGCGGGCGGCCGGGCTTGCGCGTGGAGGCGTAGTCGGGGTGGTTCCAGTCGGAGTGCGAGTAGTAGAGGCCGACCTTGAGGCCCTTCTCGCGCAGGGCCTCGGCGTAGGGGCCGATGTAGTCCCTGCCGAGGTCGAGGTCGCCGTACCGCGTGTCCCACAGGGCCACGCCGTCGTGGTGCCGACTCGTCAGCACGGCGTACTTGGCGCCGGCGCGGGCGAACAGGTCCGCCCACGCCTTCGGGTCGTACTTGGCGCCGGTGAAGCGCTCAAGCTGTGCCATGTACTGGTCGTGCGGCACGATGCCGTCGTAGAACGACCAGGACTCCTGGACCCCGTCGACGGCGTAGATGCCCCAGTGGACGAAGATCCCCAACTTGGCGTCGAGGAACCAGGGTTGCATGGCCACGGGTCAGCCCCTCCGCAGGCGGAGCGTCAGGATCTGGAAGGGCCGCAGGGTGACGGGGACACCGCCGTCGACGATCTCCGCGTCCTCCAGCGGGCGCTCCAGCAGATCCGTCACCTGGGCGCCGGCGAGCGGGAAGCCCGTGCGCAGCACGCCTGCGGCGCGGCCGCCCCGGGACTCGTAGAGCCGTACGACGATGTCACCGGACTCGTCGTCGGCGAGTTTCACGGCCTCCACGGTGACGCCCTCGCCGTCCACGGAGACGACCGGCTCCGGCGCGCCCGCCGCATCGGCCAGCCGCAGCGGGAGGTTGAGGGCGTAGCCCTCGGCCACCGCGTCGTCGATCGTGGCGCCCGGCAGAAGGGAGTAGGTGAAGCGGTGGCGGCCCTGGTCGGCGCCCGGGTCGGGGACCCGCGGGGCGCGGACCAGGCTGAGGCGGACCGTGGTCGTCGTACCGCCGTCGTCCCTCACCGTGCGGGAGACGTCGTGGCCGTAGGTCGAGTCGTTGATGACCGCGACGCCGTAGCCGGGCTCGGCGATGTGCACCCAGCGGTGGCCGGAGACCTCGAAACGGGCCGCCTCCCAGCTGGTGTTGGTGTGCGTGGGCCGCTGGATGTGGCCGAACTGGATCTCCGCGGAGGAGTGCGGGGCGCGGATGTCGACCGGGAAGCCCGCCTTCAGGAACTTCTCCGCCTCGTGCCAGTCGATGTCCGTCTCGAAGTCGATACGGGGGCTGCCGGCGCGGAGCGTGATCGTCTGCGTGATCTTCGAGCCCTTGCCGAAGCTGCGCTCCACGCGGATCGAGCCGAGCAGCGGGTCCTCGTCGACGACCGTGACGGAATCGGCGTCCAACAGGTCCGTGTAGCGGTTCCGGTAGTGCTTGTCGACGTCCCAGGCGTCCCAGCAGTTCGGGAGGTCGGTGTGCAGACGGAGGAGGTTGCCCTTGTCGGCCAGGACTTCACGGCCACCGGCCCGCAGGTCGCGTACGGACGCCAGCGTGCCGTCCTCGGCCACCTCGACCCGTACCAGGCCGTTGTCGAGCACACGGCCGCTCACCGTGACGGGCTGCGGGGGTTCGGCGACCGCGACCGGCGCACTGCCGCCCGCCGGCACCTCCACGTACGTCGGCACGC
This sequence comes from Streptomyces sp. NPDC001848, assembly GCF_042891915.1. NCBI lineage: Bacteria > Bacillati > Actinomycetota > Actinomycetes > Kitasatosporales > Streptomycetaceae > Streptomyces > Streptomyces sp. NPDC001848. The sequence goes on from NZ_JBIATP010000005.1 coordinate 398,775, forward strand.
CCGTGGCCGTGCGGATGACCTCGGCGCGGTCGAACGGGCTGGTGTTGAAGACACGGGTGCCACCCTCGCCCAGCGCGGCGACCGCCTCGGCCGTCAGCTCCTCCAGTTCCCGGGCGACGCGGGCGTACTCGGCCTCGGCCTCGCGGTGCACCCAGGCGATCGAGGAGCCCGGCAGGATGTCGTGGAACTGGTGCAGCAGGACCGTCTTCCACAGCCGGTCGAGCTTCGCGTACGGGTACGCGTAGCCCGGCGCGTGCAGTGCGGCCGTCGTCGCCCACAGCTCGGCCTCGCGCAGCCGGTGCTCGCTGCGTCGGTTGCCCTGCTTGGTGCGGGCCTGGGAGGTGTAGGTGGCCCGGTGCAGCTCCAGGTACAGCTCGCCGACCCAGACCGGGGCGTCGGGGTACTCCGCGCGGGCCTTGGCGAAGAACGCGTCGGGGTGCTCGATCTCGACCTTCGGGGAGCCCTCCAGGTCCTTCAGCCGGCGTGCCCGTTCCATGATCTCGCGGGTGGGGCCGCCACCGCCGTCGCCCCAGCCGAAGGGGGCCAGCGAGCGCGTCGCGCCGCCCTTCTCCGAGTAGTTGCGCACGGCCCGGGCCATCTCCTCGCCGCTGAAGCGGGCGTTGTAGGTGTCGACCGGCGGGAAGTGGGTGAAGATGCGGGTGCCGTCGATGCCCTCCCACCAGAAGGTGTGGTGGGGGAACTTGTTCGTCTGGTTCCAGGAGATCTTCTGGGTGAGGAACCACTCGTTGCCGGCGAGCCTCGCGAGCTGCGGGTAGGCCGCCGTGTAGCCGAAGGAGTCCGGCAGCCAGACGCCCTTGGTCTCCACGCCGAAGTGCTCGATGAAGAACCGCTTGCCGTGGATCAGCTGGCGGGCCAGGGCCTCGCCGCCGGGCAGGTTGCCGTCGGCCTCCACCCACATGCCGCCGACCGGCGCCCACTGGCCCTTCTTCACCGACTCCTGGATGCGGGCCCACACGTGCGGGTGGTTGTCGCGCACCCACTCGTACTGCTGGGCCTGGGAGCAGGCGAAGACGAACTCCTCGTACTCGTCGGCCAGGGACGTGACGTTGGAGAAGGTGCGGGAGGTCTTGCGCTTGGTCTCGCGGATCGGCCACAGCCAGGCGGAGTCGATGTGCGCGTGGCCGACGCCGGAGATGATGTGCGCGCTGGCGTGCGCGGGCTTGGCGAGGACGGGCTTCAGCGCCTGGCGTACGGAGGCGGCCGAGCCGGAGATGTCGTCCAGGTCGAGCAGGTCCATCGCCCGGTCGAGGGTGTGCATGATCTCGTGCCGGCGCGGGTCGTGCTCGCCGAGCTGCAGCATCAGCTCGCGCAGCACCTGGATGTCGAGGTCGAGGTGCCAGACCTCCTCGTCGAGGATGGCGATGTCGGCGCGCCGGAAGGTGTAGAGGGGCTTGTCCCCGGCCGTGAGCACGTCGCCGAGCGGGGTGGGGGCCGCGAAGTCGTTCGCGAGGATGTCCGGGTTGGAGGCGGCCTCGACAAGGTAGTCGATCTCCTCGCCGCCGACGGCCGGGTGGGCGATCGGCACGTACTGGTTGAGCGGGTTGACGGCCTTCAGCGGCCGGCCGTCGGTCAGGTGCACCAGGGCCTCGGCCTGGTTGCCGGGCCAGTCGCCCACGAAGCCGAGGTCGATGACGGCCTCGACGCGCTTCCCGGCCCACGCGGTGGGCACCTGCCCGCGCATCCGGAACCAGGTGGTGCCCCACGGCGGGCCCCAGGGGGTGCCCATCGCGAACGGCGCGTACGGCGCGGCGGCGGCCTCGGCGAACGGGACCGGCTCCCCCGGGGCCTGCCAGGCCTCCACCGCTAGGGGGACCGTGGCGGCGTAGATCGCGGTCTTGATGCGCTGGTCGTGGAGGCGCTGGACGCGCTCCTCGATCCGGCGGCGTTCGTCGTGCATGAGGTGTCTCCAGGTGAGCGGGGACCGAGCGAGGGGAAAGCGCTTACTCAGAGGTGCTCACTTAAGGTACGCGAGCCCAGAGTGCACCGATGTGTAGCCCTCGACCAGCCTGCGGGCCACGTTCACGGAGTCGACCAGCGGATGCAGGGCGAACGCCTTGACGGCCGTCGCACGGTCGCCGGACGCGGCGGCGGCGAGCACCTCGCGCTCGACCGCCTTGACCGCGCAGACCAGACCGGTGGCGTGGCCGGGCAGCGGGTCGACGGCGACCGGGTGCGCGCCGTTCACGTCGACCAGGCAGGGGACCTCGATCACGGCCTCGGTGTCGAGGACGGACAGGGTGCCCCGGTTGCGGACGTTGAGGATCAGGGTGGTGCGCTCGTCCCGGGCGATGGCCCGCATCAGGGCGAGGGCGACCTTCTCGTAGCCGCCGGACAGGTCGTCGGCCTCGCGCTCGCCCGCGCCCGCGGTCTCGCGGTTCTCGGCCATGTAGGTCGCCTCCCGCTCGGCGCGGGTGCGTTCCCAGGCCTGGAGGGCGGAGGTGTCCGACCGGGTGGCCTCCTGGTAGAAGTGGGCCTGCTGGTCGCGCAGGAAGGCGCCGCGGGTCTTCTCCGCTTGCTGGTAGACGCGGACGGCCTCGCGGTTGAAGTAGTAGTAGTGCAGATACTCGTTGGGGATCGCGCCGAGCGACTGCAGCCACTCCACCCCGAAGAGCTTGCCCTCCTCGAAGGAGCCGAGCAGGTCGGGGTCGGCGAGCAGGCGCGGGAGCTCGTCGCGGCCGGCGATGCGCAGGCCGCGTACCCAGCCGAGGTGGTTGAGGCCGACGTAGTCGATCCACGCCTCCTTCGGGTTCGCGCCGAGCACACGGGCGATACGGCGGCCGAGGCCGACCGGTGAGTCGCAGATGCCGATGACGCGGTCGCCGAGGTGGCGGGACATGGCCTCCGTGACGAGCCCCGCGGGGTTGGTGAAGTTGATGACCCAGGCGTCGGGGGCGAGCCGGGCCACCCGCCGGGCGATGTCGACGGCGACCGGGACCGTGCGCAGACCGTAGGCGATGCCGCCGGCGCCGACCGTCTCCTGGCCGAGGACGCCCTCCGCGAGGGCCACCCGCTCGTCGTTCGCCCTGCCCTCGAGGCCGCCGACGCGGATCGCGGAGAAGACGAAGTCGGCGCCGCGCAGGGCCTCGTCGAGGTCGGTGGTGGCGGTGACCTCGGGCGCGTCGGGCACCCCCGCCGCCTGCTCGGCCAGTACCCGGGTCACCGCGGACAGTCGGTCCGCGTCGAGGTCGTGCAGCACGACCCGGGTGACCCGGCCCTCGGCGCGGTCCGCGAGGAGCGCCCCGTACACGAGCGGCACCCGGAACCCGCCACCGCCCAGAATCGTCAGCTTCACGCTTGCACCTCTCCTGCCACGATCACCTCGACGCCCGCCTCTCCGAGCGAGGAGCGGGTCGCCGCGTTCACCGCCGCGTCCGTCACCACCACGTCCAGGTCCTCGGGACCGCAGACCTTCGCCATCCCCGTACCCGGGAACTTCGCCGAGTCGGCGAGCAGGACGACCCGGTCGCTCGCCTTGATCATGGCTCGCTTGACCGGCACCTCGACGACCGTCGTGTCCATCACCTGCCCACCGGGCCGGACCCCGCTGGTGCCGAGGAAGAGCCAGTCGGCGTGCAGCTGGCGCAGGTTGTCCTCGGTGAGGAAGCCGACCAGGGAGCGGTACTCGCGGCGGACCATGCCGCCGAGCAGCACCAGCTCGATGCCCTCGTCGTCGGCGAGTTCCTCGTAGACGACCAGGTTGCTGGTGATCACGGTGAGCCGACGGCCGTGCAGCCGGCGGGCCAGGCGGTAGGCGGTGGTGCCGATGTCGAGCAGCACCGACTGTCCGTCCGTGACCATCTCGGCGGCGCGCGCGGCTATCGCGTCCTTCTCGGGCACGCGCACCTCGGTGACCTCGGCGAAGGGCTGGTCGCCCTCCTCGACGACCGCGCCGCCGTGCACCCGCGTGAGCAACCCGTCCTCCTCCAGCTTGACGAGATCGCGCCGGATGGTGGCCGGGCTCACACCGAGCTGCTCGGAGAGATCGGTCACTGACGCGGGGCCGCCGGAGCGCAGGGCCCGCAGGATGAGTTGGTGTCGTCGTTCCGCCAGCACGCCGTGAACACTACTCGTCATCTTCAATCATTTCTATGCTCACTTCTGCTTGAGTATTGACCAATCTCGTCGAGCAGCGCACGATTCCGTGCACCGAGTTTGAGCGGTTCTGACGAGAGGACGTACGCGTGGCCGACGACCGGCCCGAGGTCCTGCTGACCGGGCTGCTCTTCTACGACCTCGGCCTCACGGGCCTGGGCAAGCCACCGACGCCGGGCGAGGAGATCTGGACGACGGGCATGCTGTCCCTGTTGCGGGCGCCCACCGACAACGACGAACTGGGCGGTATGGCGCTGCGCTGGCGGGCCTGGGGGCTCGACACGCTGGTCCGCAAGGTCGTGTCGGTACGGCGGGACGGCGGCCTGGTGACCGTGGACGCGGAGTACGACGGCACCGTCGGGGTCGTGCGGCACCGGCAGGTGTTCACACCGGTCTAGGGCGGCGTCCGGGTCGACGAAGAGGCCGAGCTGCCCGAGGAGTTCGACGATGTGGCGCGGGTCGGGTCGGTGTTCGAGACGACGCCGGGCCTCGATCTGCTGGAGTGGTTCGGGCAGGGCCCCTGGGAGTCGTACCCCGACCGCAGCGCGGGCGCCCCGGTCGGCCATCACTCCGAACGCGGCCGGAAACGAGGTGCGTCTGCACCTGACGAACTACCAGAACCGCTACTTCGGCGGCGCGGCGATGATCCGCCTCTACCACTTCGACCTGGACGGGAACGTCATCGACGTGGAGACGGTCTCGCCGTGGATCCTCGGCCGGGCCGTGAAGGGGCTGAACGAGCTGGAGCGGCAGGAGATCGAACTCAGTGGGGACGCCGACCGGTTCCCGGTCGAGATCGACTTCACGGAGCGCTTCTCCGGCTTCGACCCGGTACCGGCCCGTCCCGCCCGACCTGCATCGAAGATGCTGATACCGGGCACGGTCGCCTACTGGCGCTTCGAGTCGCCCGTCTCCGGCACCGTCCGCGACCTGTCCGGCCGCGGCAACGACCTCTACGTGGAGGGCTGCCCGGTCGTCCGCAATCCGAGGTCCGCCGCGGTCGGGATCACCTCCGTGGGGCTGCCGTGGCTGCTCGGCGGATACGAGTACGCCGGGAAGATCGACCAGATCCTGCACGGCCGTCTCGGCGACGTGCGGATCGTCGAACGGGCGCTGCCCGTCACGTCGTTCATGAACCACTGACCGCGGCGGCTACCGGGTGACGGGACCGACGGTCACGGACCGGTCGTCGGGACCGTCACCCTTGGCGGGCAGGTTCACCGTGAGCCGCAGGATGTGCGGGTGGATCTCCCGCGGCGGGGTGATCACCGCGCGGGTGAAGGTCACTCCCCTGCCGCCGCCGTAGTTCTGCGGCACGACCAGCACGAAGGTCGCGCTCCGGCCCGGGGCGAGGACCACGGTGTGCGGGGCCTCGGCGCTCCGCCGGGCACGGAGGTGTCCGTTTCCGCCGACCAGGTCCACGCCCGGGAAGCCGTGCAGGGAGCAGGCGGCGGGGCCGGAGTTCGTCAGTCGTACGGGAATGTTCGAATACGGGCCCTTGCCGTACGCGTCGCCCTTGGCGAACGTCAGGTGTGCGGTCCTGCAGGTGGCGGCGGCCCGCGCGGTGGTCCGGGGTCCCGTGGACGCCGTGGCCGAGCCGGGCGTGCCGCTCGTACCACCGGTCGCGGTGCCGGAGCCGGCCGTCGGCGAGGCACCGCTGCCCGCCGAACTCCCGCCGGAGCCCGGGGTGGGGTCCGACGAGGACGCCGTGGCGGACGGAGCGGCGCTCACCGTGCTGTGCTTGCCGTCGTCGCCGTTGCAGCCGGTGAGCGCGAGTCCCGCCGCGAGCACCACGGCGGCGGCCGACACCTTGTGGAATTGCTGCACGCGCATGAGCTGTCCCCCTGGTCCGGATGCGGGACCCGCCGCGCGGGCCCTGCATGCCAGTTAGACGGCGGAACGGGAGGCGAGGTTGCGGCGGGCCCGGGGAGGACTCCCGTGCGCATTGTCACCCGCCGCCGGGGGAACCCGGGTGGGGCTCCGGGCGTGCGCCCTGCGCCCCTGCCTCAGGCAGAACGCCCCCGCCTCAGGCGTAGAACCGCGACAGGCTCTGCAGCACGGCCGCCGGCTTCCCGCCGCCGTCGATCTCTATCGTGCCGTCGACGGTGATCTGCACCCCGCCCGGCACGTCCTCCAGCGAGGCGAGCTTCGCCACCAGCCGGATGCGGGAGCCGACCTTCACCGGAGCGGGGAAACGCACCTTGTTCAGGCCGTAGTTCACCTTCGTCGACACGCCCTCGACCTCGAGCAGCTCGGTGAACAGCGGGATGAAGAGGGAGAGGGTCAGATAGCCGTGCGCGATGGGCGCGCCGAACGGGCCCTCCTTGGCCTTCTCCGGGTCGATGTGGATCCACTGGTGGTCGCCGGTCGCGTCGGCGAACAGGTTGATCCGCTCCTGGGTGACCTCGATCCACTCGCTGGTGCCGAGGTCGCTGCCGGCCAGCTTCTTGAGTTCGTCGAGGCCGTTGACGGTGATGCTCATGTGTGGTCCTTGTGTCTAGGAGTCGGTGCCGTACCGGGAGCGGACCCGGGACTTCAGGAGCTTTCCGGAGGCGGTGCGCGGGAGGGCGTCCGCGATCACCACCGACTTGGGGATCTTGTACTTGGCGAGCCGCCCGGCGAGTGAGGCGATGACCTCGTCCGGGTCGAGCGTGGCGCCCTCGCGGGGGACGACGACCGCGCGCGGCACCTCGCCCCACTTGTCGTCGGGGACGCCGATGACGGCGCACTCGACGATGTCGGGGTGGGCGAGGAGCTGGTCCTCGATCTCGGCGGGGTAGATGTTCTCGCCCCCCGAGATGATCATGTCCTTGATGCGGTCGACGATGTAGACGTATCCGTCCTCGTCGACACGGGCCGCGTCCCCGCTGCGGAACCAGCCGTCGGCGAACACGGCCGCGGTCTCCTCCGGCAGGCCCCAGTAGCCGGGCATGACGTGCGGGCCGCGCACCACGACCTCGCCGGTCTCGCCGACGCCGACCGGGGTGAGGTCGGGGCGCACCACCCGTACGTCGCTGAAGAAGTGCGGCACACCGGCCGAGCCCGCCTTGCCGACCGCGTGCTCGGCGTCCAGGAAAAGGGTGCCGGGCGCGGCCTCGGTCATGCCGTAGCCCTGGAGGAAGGTGAGCCCGCGCTCCTGGTACCTCGCGATCAGCGGGGTCGGGACCGGGGAGCCGCCGCAGGTGAGGATGCGCAGACTGGACAGGTCGGCCCCGGCCCAGCGCGGATGCCGGGCCACCTGGTCGAACATGGTCGGCACCCCGAACATGAAGGTGATCCGGTGGCGTTCGATCAGGTCGAAGGTGGCGTCCGGGTCGAAGGACTCGACCAGGACGCAGGTGCCGCCCTTGAGCAGGACCGGCAGGGTGAGCATGTTCAGCCCGGCCGTGTGGAACAACGGGGCGGACACCAGGGCGCGTTCGTCGGCGATCAGGTCGTGGTCGACGAGGACGTTGAACGCGTTCCAGACCAGGTTGCCGTGGGTGAGCATGGCGCCCTTGGGGCGGCCCGTGGTCCCCGAGGTGTACATGATGATGCAGGTGTCGTCGAGGGGGACGGGCTGGTCGATCGGCTCGTCGCTCGCGGCGGCCAGCAACTCCTCGTACTCGCGGCCCACTTCGACGTAGGTGCGCACATCGGTGCTGCCCGGCAGGCCGGCGACGAGCGCGGCCAGCGAGGGCGCGTAGAGGAGGGCCTTGGCGCCCGAGTCGGCGAGCTGGTAGGCGATCTCCGGTCCGGCGAGGCGGATGTTGAGCGGGACGAAGACCGCGCCGAGGGTGCCCGCCGCGAACAGCGTCTCCAGATAGGCGGGATGGTTGGGTCCGAGGTAGGCGATCCGGTCGCCGCGGCGCACGCCCCGGGCGCGCAGGGCGTGCGCGAGCCGGGTGGTGCGTTCGTACAGCTCCGCGTACGTGACGCTGCGGTCGCCGTGGATCAGGGCGGTGCGGTGCGGGGTCTTGCGGGCCCGGCGTGCGGGCCATGACCCCAGTCCCTCGTTGCGCATCTCACGGCCCCTTTACGCTTTCGTCAGCCCGAGCAGGCGGGCGGCGTTCTCCTTGAGGATCTTCGGCCGGACCTCGTCCTTGATCGACAGCTGCTCGAAGTCGGCGAGCCAGCGGTCGGGGGTGAGGACGGGGAAGTCGGAGCCGAAGAGCACCTTGTCCTTGAGCAAGGTGTTGGCGTACTGGACGAGCTGCGGCGGAAAGTACTTCGGCGACCAGCCGGACAGGTCGATGTGGACGCCCGGCTTGTGCGTGGCGACGGCGAGGGCCTCGTCCTGCCAGGGGAAGGACGGGTGCGCCAGGATGATCTTCAGATGGGGGAAGTCGGCGGCCACGTCGTCCACGTGCAGCGGGTTGGAGTACTTCAGGCGGATCCCGCCCCCGCCGGGGACGCCCGCGCCGATGCCGGTCTGGCCGGTGTGGAAGAGCGCGATCGTCCCCGTCTCCTCGATGACCTCGTACAGGCCGTAGGCCACCGAGCGGTCGTTGGGGAAGAAGCCCTGGATGCTGGGGTGGAACTTGAAGCCCTTGACCCCGTACTCCTCGACCAGACGGCGGGCCTGCTTCACGCCCGCCTTGCCGCGGAAGGGGTCGATGGAGGCGAACGGGATCAGCACGTCCGGGTTGGCGGCGGCGGCCTCGGCGACCTCCTCGTTGGGGACGGGTCGGGTGCCGGTCGCGGACTCGGCGTCGACCGTGAAGATCACGGCGGCCATCTTCCGCTCGCGGTAGTACGCGGCCGTCTCCTGAAGCGTCGGCTTCCGCTTGCCCTCCACCTTGAAGTAGGCGGTGGACGCGTCGTGCAGGTCGTCGTCCAGGGAGGAGTGGCCCTTGGCGGAGACCTCCGCGTGGGTGTGGACGTCGATCGCGACGAGTTCGTTGAGGTCCATCACGCCTCCGGGAACTTCGGCGCGGGGATGCCGACGGTCTGCGGTTCGGCGCCGACCGAGGTGGTCCAGACGTCGGCGAGGGCGCCCGGGGACCAGCCGCCGTCGGCGTACGCCGCCCTGATCTCCTGCGGATGCGACCAGAGTGCCACCTTGTCGCCACCGATGCCGATGGCCTGGCCGGTCACACCGCGCGCGGCCTCGGAGGCGAGGAAGGGGACGAGGGCGGCGCAGTCCTCCGGGGTACCGAAGCCCTCGCCCTTGCGGAGGAAGTCGGGCAGCGGCTCCCCGTTCTTCATGGCCTCGATGTACGGGGCGAAGGCGGGGATGGTCTCGGTCATGGCGGTGGCGGCGACCGGCACGATCGCGTTGACGGTGATGTTCGCGCGGGCCAGCTCCATCGACCAGGTGCGGGCCATGGCGGCGATGCCGGCCTTGGCGGCGGCGTAGTTGGTCTGGCCGAAGTTGCCGCGCTGGCCGGCCGGGGAACCGACCAGGATCAGGGTGCCGCCCTCCCCCTGCTCGCGCATGCGGACGGCGGCGGCGCGGGCGCAGGTGAAGGTGCCGCGCAGATGCGTGGTGATCACCGCGTCGAAGTCGTCGTCGGTCATCTTCCAGAGCACCTTGTCGCGCAGGATGCCGGCGTTGGTGACCAGGATGTCGAGCCGGCCGAACTCCTCCACGGCACGGGCGACCAGCCGGTCGGCGGCCTCGCTGGTGCCGACCGCGACGACCTCGGCCACGGCCCTGCCGCCCGCCTCGGTGATGGACTTCACGGCCTGCTCGGCGACGGCCTCGTCGACGTCGTTCACGACCACGGCGGCGCCGTGGGCGGCCAGGGCGTGGGCGTAGGCCAGGCCGAGGCCACGGCCGCTTCCGGTGACGACGGCCACCTTGCCGGTGAGATCGATGCTGGGCACGAGCGGGTCCCTTCCAGACGGGTCGGCCACCGGGCGCGCTGCGGCAGGGGCGTCTGCGGCTCCGACGGCGTGCGGCTTCGAGATCGAAGCTAAGGACAATCATTGTTGTCGTCAATAGTTGTTGCCGACCGGTCCTTGCGGCATGCTGTGGGCAGCAGTCCGTACCGCCTCCGACCGCCTCTGCCCGGAGGCCCGGCCCAGGGAGCCCGTCATCACCGGCCAGCAGCACGCCCCCACCTCCGCCGACCCCATCGACGCCCGGGAGCCGTGGATGCGCGGGCTGCACGCGGACACCGGCTATCTGCTGTACCGGCTCGGGCTGCGCTCGGGTCAGCTGTTCAACGCCTTCCTCCAGGAGTCGGGCCTGCGGCTGCGCCACTACGCGCTGCTGCGCTTCCTCGCCGGCTCCGAGGGCGCCCTCCAGCGCGAGCTGAGCACCTCCCTCGGCTACGACCCGAGCGCGATCGTCGGTCTGGTCGACGACCTGGAGAAGCTCGGTTTCGCCGAACGCCGCCCCTCCCCCGACGACCGGCGCAGCCGTATCGTCGTGCTGACCGAGGCCGGCCGCGCCTTCCTGCGCGGAACCGACGAGGCGGGTTCGCGGGTCACCGACGAACTGCTCCGGCCGCTCGACGCCGACGAGCGGGAGGTCCTGCACGCACTGCTGCTCAGAGTCGCCGAGACCGGACTCGGGTGACCCGTTCCGATGACCGCCGACGCCCTGCCCCCGCAGACGGCACGCTCCGCGCCGGACCGGCTGCTCGCCGTACTCGCCGCCTTCGACCACGCGCATCCGGCGCTCTGCCTGACCGACATCAGCCGCCGGGCCGGCCTCACCCTCACCACCACGCACCGGCTGGTGGGCGCGCTGACCGAGTGGGGCGCGCTGGAGCGGGACGGGGACGGCGTTTACCACGTGGGCCTGAGGCTGTGGGAGATCGCGGCGCTCGCCCCGCGCGGGCTCCAGCTGCGGCAGGTCGCACTGCCGTACCTGGAGGACCTGTACGAGGCGACGCACGAGAACGTGCAGCTCGCCGTGCGCGACGGCGCGGAGGTCGTGTACATCGAGTGGCTCTCGGGGCGCTCCGCCGTCGGCGTGCACATCCGGGTCGGCGCCCGCTGGCCGCTGCACGCCACGGGGGTCGGGCTCGCGCTGCTGGCCCACAGCGACCTGGCGTTCCAGGAGGAGTACTGCTCGGGGCCGCTGGCCGCGTTCACCCCGTACACCCTCACGGATCCGGAACGGCTGCGCCGCGAACTGGCCGAGGTGCGGCGCTCGGGCGCTGCGGTGAGCAGCCGTCAGGTGACGGACGACGCCCTGTCGGTGGCGGCCCCGGTCCGCGACCGGGACGGCACCGTGACCGCGGCGGTGTCGGTCGTGGTCCCCCACGCGACGGCCCAGGTACCGGCCCTCGTCCCGGCGGTGCGGCTCGCGGCGCGGGGGATCTCACGAGCGCTGGGGTGGCAGCCGGAGGCACGGTGATCGTTCGCTCCCGGTGACGTGTCGCGGTCGAACCCGTCGGCGGCACCGGAAGGCGGGAGAGCTCCCCGGACGGACATCCCGGAAGTCTCCTCCCTTCACCACCTGAACTCCCCTGACCCGCGCGGACTTTCTCTGCTTCACCTCTTGACGGCCGGAGTGACGGAGAGCACATTGAGCGCGCAACCACCGCGTGAGAGCGCTCTCAAGAAGCCGCAGGCGCTCTCACCGGGCACCCGCGCGTCAACCCTCCGTACCCGAGAGGCACCCCCCATGAGCGATTCCTCCGGCATACCCAGAAGGCGCCGCCCCGTCAGGCGGGCGCTCCTCGCCGCCCTCGGCACGACCGTGCTCGCCGTGGTCGCCGCCACGGCCGCCGCACCGTCCGCGAACGCCTCCGCCCCCGCTCCCCCGTCGGGCTGGAGCCAGGTCTTCCTCGACGACTTCAACGGCCCGGCCGGCTCCGGCGTCAACACCTCCAACTGGCAGTACGACACCGGGACGTCGTACCCGGGCGGCGCCGCCAACTGGGGCACCGGCGAGGTCGAGACCATGACCTCCAGCACCAGCAACGTCTCGCTGGACGGCAACGGCAACCTGCTCATCACCCCGCGCCGCGACGCCTCCGGCCACTGGACCTCGGGCCGTATCGAGACGACCCGCACCGACTTCCAGCCCCCGGCCGGCGGCAAGCTGCGCGTCGAGGCCCGGCTGCAGATGCCGAACGTGACCGGCACCGCCGCCGAGGGCTACTGGCCCGCGTTCTGGATGCTGGGCGCGCCCTACCGCGGGAACTACCAGAACTGGCCGTCCGTCGGCGAGCTGGACATCATGGAGAACGTCCAGGGCCTGAACAAGACGTGGGCCACGATGCACTGCGGCACCAACCCGGGCGGCCCGTGCAACGAGACCAGCGGCATCGGCAACTCCACCGCGTGTCCGAACACCACCTGCCAGTCCGGCTTCCACACCTACTCCATGGAGTGGGACCGCTCGGTGAGCCCGGAGGCGATCCGCTTCTACGTCGACGGCGTCAACTACCAGACGGTCACCGCGGACCAGGTCGACGCGACGACCTGGGCCAACGCCACCAACCACGGGTTCTTCGTCATCCTGAACGTGGCGATGGGCGGCGGCTTCCCGGGCGCGTTCGGCGGCGGCCCGGACAACGACACGCAGCCCGACCACCCGATGGTGGTCGACTACGTCCAGGTCCTCCAGTCCTCGGGCGGTGGGAGCGGTACCACACCTCCGCCGTCGGGCAACCGCGACGCCTACAGCGCGATCCAGGCCGAGTCGTACGACAGCCAGTCCGGCGTGGCCACCGAGACCACCACGGACACCGGCGGCGGCCAGGACATCGGCTCGCTGGCCAACGGCGACTGGGCGCTGTACAAGGGGGTCGACTTCGGTTCCACGGCCGCGAAGCAGTTCTACGGCCGGGTCGCGAGCGGTGCGGCGAGTGGAGTGAGCGGCCTGGTGGAGGTACGGCTCGACAGCCGGAGCAGCGCACCGATCGGCAGCTTCGCGGTGGCCGACACCGGTGGCTGGCAGAGCTGGCGGACGGTCCCGGCCAACATCACTTCCGTGACCGGCACGCACGACGTCTATCTCACCTTCACCAGCGGTCAACCGAACGACTTCGTCAACGTGAACTGGTTCGACTTCGGGCACTGACCGCCACTCTCCCCCACGGGAAACGGGCCCCGCGCACGCGTGCGCGGGGTCCCTTTCCCATGCATGGAGCTCAGCGCGACGCCCGAGCTCGGCTGGGCACGTTACGCGTTCGCCGCGGCCTGGTCGGCGACAGCGACCGACTGCGGCTCCTGCCTGCCGGTGGACAGCAGCCGCTCGAGCGCCCACGGGCCGGGACCGAAAGCGGCGAGCAGCAGGAAGATCCAGGCATACAGGACAGACGGCTCACCGCTGTTCTCGATCGGCAGCAGACCGGTCGGCTGGTGCACCACGCTCACCGCGGCTGCCTCCCGGCTGCGCGTCGACGTCCTCAACACCGGTGACCGAGTCGAGTGCGAGGTCGACGGAACGAGCCGCACGCCGACGTTCGCCGTGGACTTCGCCTACCAGCCCCCTCGGCGCCTGCGCGACCTGCTGCCCACCGGGGCGCCGCACGGTGAACTCGACGGCGTCCTCCGTGTCGCCGGTGTCCGCCGGCAATCCATAAGTCTTCGTCGACGCCGCCGACCTCGGACTGCCCGAGCAGGAGGCCCTCTTCGCCGCCGACGCGGCGGTGCGGCAGCGGCTCACCGGCATCCGCCGCGCCGCGGCCCGCCTCGTGGGCCGGCCGGAGGGCGGCGTGTTCCCCAAGGTCGCCGCGGTCGGCCAGTACCGGTACCGACGCCTGGCGCACCGCGATCCGTACCCGGCTGGGCGGCCTGCGGTAGGTGCCGAACCCGCAGCCGTGGCCCCGGCGCCCTGACCGGCCGGGGCCACGGCTGCCACGTCGTGCCCGCGAGGTGTTCAGCGCAGCTCCGCCCGGAACGCCGCCGGCGTCGTGTCCGTGTGCTGGTGGAAGAACTTGGAGAAGTTCGCCGCGTCGGGGAAACCCACGGCGGCGCCGACGCGGCCTATCGGCAGGTCCGTGTGCGCCAGCAGGCGCTTGGCCTCGAGGATCACCCGCTTGTCGATGAAGCCCTTGGGGGTCTCGCCGGTGGCGGCACGGACGGCGCGGACCAGGGTGCGGCGGGAGTAGCCGAGGGCGTCGGCGTAGGCGCTGACGCTGTGGTTGGTCGCGAAGTCCTTCTCCACCGCGTCCCGGAACCGGGTGAAGGTGCTGTCGAGCTGGTCGCGGGCCGCCTCGGCGGAGCTGGTGGCGAGGTGCGCGAGGCGTACCAGGAACGCGGTCAGCGAGTGCCGCAGCACCTCGGTGTGCAGAGGGAGCGGCAGCGTGGTGGTGTCCTCGTACTCGCGCCCGAGCTGGGCGAGGGCCGCCCGGAGCGCGGCGAGCTGCGCCGGGTCGGGGTGCAGCAGCGGCGGCAGGTCGTAGCGGTACAGACCCGTGGCCTCCACCGTGGCGCGGGGGAGGAAGCCGGGTTGCATGGTGAGCACGGTGCCGCGGTACTCGCTCGCCCGGGAGAAGCGGTGGACCTGCCCGGGGCGGATCCACAGAAGGTCGCCGTCGGTCATCTCGTACTCGGCGAAATCCACCATGTGTGTCACGGGGCCGCCAGTGAAGAGCATCACCACATGGAAATCGATGCGGTGGACACGGTCCAGCGGCGCGTCCTCGTGCCAGGTGCGCCCGGGCCCCATCGGGCCCACCTGCATGCCGACGCCGCACACGCTCAGGTCGACCGGGAACGCGTATGTCCTGATCCCGTCGCCGTCTTGCAGGGTTCTGTCCGCCATGTCCTTCTCGTGCCGCCTCGGTACCACTGTCGATGTCCCACTTTCACCGAAGGCTGACACAGGCGCACCTTCCCCGGCAAAAGTCAGACTTTTAGGTTTGAACGCGTTCCACCAGCGATTCCGCATCCAGTGAGGACTACTTGAAGATGAGTGCGCAGAGCACCGACGGATTCGAATGGACCGAGCTCGACCGGCGGGCCGTCGACACCGCCCGCATCCTGGCGGCCGACGCCGTGCAAAAGGTCGGCAACGGCCACCCGGGCACCGCGATGAGCCTGGCCCCGGCCGCGTACACGATCTTTCACAAGGTGATGCGCCATGATCCGGCGGATCCCGAGTGGACGGGCCGTGACCGCTTCGTCCTCTCCCCCGGCCACACCTCGCTGACCCTCTACACGCAGCTCTTCCTGGCCGGCTACGAGCTGGAGCTGGACGACCTCAAGGCGTTCCGCACGCACGGCTCGAAGACGCCCGGTCACCCTGAGTACGGGCACACGGCCGGTGTCGAGACCACCACCGGCCCGCTCGGCCAGGGCGTCGCCAACGCGGTGGGCATGGCGATGGCCGCCCGCTACGAGCGCGGTCTGTTCGACCCGGACGCCCCCGCGGGCGAGTCCCCCTTCGACCACACGATCTGGGCGATCGTCTCCGACGGCGACCTGGAGGAGGGCGTCTCCGCCGAGGCCTCCTCGATGGCTGGCCACCAGAAGCTCGGCAACCTCGTCTTCCTGTACGACGACAACCACATCTCCATCGAGGGCGACACCGCGACCGCGTTCTCCGAGGACGTGCTGAAGCGCTACGAGGCCTACGGCTGGCACACGCAGCGCATCGAGCCCGCCGAGAACGGCGACGTCGACGTCCACGCGCTGTACGCGGCGCTGAAGGCGGCGCAGGCCGAGACCGAGCGCCCCTCGATCATCGCGATGCGCACGATCATCGCCTGGCCGGCCCCGAACGCGCAGAACACCGAGGCCGCCCACGGCTCGGCCCTGGGCGCGGACGAGGTCGCCGCCACCAAGCGCGTCCTCGGCTTCGACCCGGAGAAGTCCTTCGAGGTGGCCCCCGAGGTCCTCGCCCACACCCGTCAGGCCCTGGACCGGGGCGCCGAGGCGCACGCCGCCTGGGACAAGCGGATCGCCGAGTGGCGCGGTGCCCAGCCCGAGCGCGCGAAGCTGTTCGACCGTGTCGTGGCCGGTCAGCTCCCCGACGGCTGGGAGCAGGCGCTTCCGGAGTTCGAGGAGGGCGCGTCCGTCGCCACGCGTGCCGCCTCCGGCAAGGTGCTGCAGGCGCTCGGCGCGGTCTTTCCCGAGCTGTGGGGCGGCTCCGCCGACCTCGCCGGGTCGAACAACACGACCATCGACAAGACGTCGTCCTTCCTGCCGAAGGGCAACCCGCTGCCGGAGGCGAGCCCGTACGGCCGCACCATCCACTTCGGTATCCGCGAGTTCTCGATGGCCGCGGAGATGAACGGCATCGCCCTGCACGGCAACACCCGTGTCTACGGCGGCACGTTCCTGGTGTTCTCCGACTACATGCGCAACGCGGTCCGCATGTCCGCCCTGATGCAGCTGCCCGTCACGTACGTGTGGACGCACGACTCCATCGGCCTCGGTGAGGACGGCCCGACCCACCAGCCGGTCGAACACCTCGCTGCCCTGCGCGCGATCCCGGGCCTGAACATCGTGCGCCCGGCCGACGCCAACGAGACCGCGATCGCCTGGGCCGAGATCCTCAAGCGGCACTCCACCAACCCCGCCCCGCACGGGCTCGCGCTCACCCGCCAGGGCGTGCCGACGTACGCCCCGAACCCCGATGCGGCCAAGGGCGGTTACGTCCTGAAGGAGTCCTCCACCGGGACGCCGGACGTCATCCTGATCGCCACCGGTTCCGAGGTGCAGCTCGCCGTCGCCGCGCGGGAGCAGCTGGAGGCCGAGGGCGTGGGCACCCGGGTGGTGTCGATGCCGTCCGTGGAGTGGTTCGAGGAGCAGCCCGCCGAGTACCGCGAGCGCGTCCTCCCGCCGTCCGTGAAGGCCCGGGTGGCCGTCGAGGCCGGTATCGGCCTGACCTGGTACCGGTACGTCGGCGACAACGGCCGCATCGTGTCCCTGGAGCACTTCGGCGCCTCCGCCGACGCGGGGACCCTGTTCGCCGAGTTCGGCTTCACCCCCGAGAACGTGGCCGCCGCCGCCCGGGAATCCCTGGCCGCCGTCCGCGGTTGATCCGATCGCCAGAAGGAAGATGATCACAGTGACCGAAGCAACCGCAGCCGCGGAGCCCCTGAAGCGCCTGTCCGAGGCGGGCGTGTCGATCTGGCTGGACGACCTGTCCCGCAAGCGGATCGCGTCCGGCAACCTCGCGGAACTCATCGAGACCAAGCACGTGGTGGGCGTCACCACCAACCCGTCCATCTTCCAGGCCGCCATCGGCTCCGGAGAGGGCTACGAGGAGCAGCTGGCCGACCTGGCCGTGCGCGGTGTGACGGTCGAGGAGGCCGTCCGCATGATGACCACCGCCGACGTCCGCGCCGCCGCCGACATCCTGCGGCCCGTGTACGACGCGACGGACGGCCGGGACGGCCGGGTCTCCATCGAGGTCGACCCGCGCCTCGCCCACAACACGGCGGCGACCATCGCCGAGGCCAGGCAACTCGCCTGGCTGGTCGACCGACCCAACGTGATGATCAAGATCCCGGCGACCGAGGCGGGCCTGCCGGCCATCACCGAGGTCATCGGCCAGGGCATCAGCGTCAACGTGACGCTGATCTTCTCACTGGAGCGCTACCGCCAGGTCATGGACGCCTACCTCGCCGGTCTGGAGAAGGCCCGGGCGGCCGGTCTCGACCTGTCCGCCATCCACTCCGTCGCCTCCTTCTTCGTCTCCCGCGTCGACACCGAGATCGACAAGCGCCTGACGAAGCTCGGCACCGAGGAGGCCCTGGCTCTCACGGGCCGGGCCGCGCTCGCGAACGCACGGCTCGCGTACGAGGCTTACGAGAAGGCGTTCGCATCCGAGCGGTGGAGCGCGCTGGAGACCGCGGGCGCGAACAGGCAGCGCCCCCTGTGGGCCTCCACCGGCGTGAAGGACCCGGCGTACAAGGACACCCTGTACGTCGACGAACTGGTCGCGCCGGGCACGGTCAACACCATGCCGGAGGCCACTCTGGACGCCACCGCCGACCACGGCGACATCCACGGCGACACGGTGACGGGTGGCTACGAGCAGGCCCGCGCCGACCTCGCCGCCGTGGAGCGGCTCGGGATCTCCTACGACGAGGTCGTGCAGCAGCTCGAGGACGAGGGCGTCGCGAAGTTCGAGACGGCCTGGCAGGACCTGCTGGACGCCGTGACGAAGTCCCTGGACAGCAAGGGAGTTGACGCGGAATGAGCGACGAGACCATGGCACAGGGCGCGGCTCCGGCGGAGAGCACGCTGGTGCTCGAAGCCGCCCTCACCCCACCGGACAGCGGTTCGCCCGCCTGGGACAACCCGCTGCGCGACCCCCGGGACCGCCGTCTGCCCCGTATCGCAGGCCCTTCCGGCCTGGTCATCTTCGGTGTCACCGGTGACCTTTCCCGCAAGAAGCTGATGCCGGCGGTCTACGACCTGGCCAACCGCGGTCTGCTGCCGCCGGGCTTCTCCCTCGTCGGGTTCGCCCGGCGCGACTGGGCCGACCAGGACTTCGCGCAGGTGGTGCACGACGCGGTGCGCGAGCACGCCCGTACGCCCTTCCGCGAGGAGGTGTGGCAGCAGCTCGCCGAGGGCATGCGGTTCATCCCGGGTGACTTCGACGACGACACCGCGTTCAAGCAGCTGAAGTCCGCGGTCGACGAGTTGGACGCCTCCCGGGGCACCAGCGGCAACTACGCGTTCTATCTGTCGGTGCCGCCGAAGTTCTTCCCGAAGGTCGTCCAGCAGCTGAAGAAGCACGGCCTCGCCGACGCTCCGGAGGGTTCCTGGCGGCGCGCGGTCATCGAGAAGCCGTTCGGCCACGACCTGGCGAGCGCGCGCGAGCTGAACCGGATCGTGCACGAGGTGTTCGAGCCGGACCAGGTGTTCCGCATCGACCACTACCTGGGCAAGGAGACCGTCCAGAACATCCTGGCGCTGCGGTTCGCCAACCAGATGTACGAGCCGATCTGGAACCGGTCCTTCGTGGACCACGTGCAGATCACCATGGCCGAGGACATCGGCATCGGCGGCCGCGCCGGCTACTACGACGGCATCGGAGCCGCCCGGGACGTCATCCAGAACCACCTGCTCCAGCTGATGGCCCTGACGGCCATGGAGGAGCCCATCGCTTTCGACGCCGCGTCGCTGGTCACCGAGAAGATGAAGGTCCTGAAGTCGGTGAAGCTGCCCGAGGACCTCGGGGCGCACACCGTGCGGGGCCAGTACGCGGCGGCCTGGCAGGGCGGCGAGAAGGTGCGCGGATACCTCCAGGAGGAGGGCATCGACCCGGCGTCCACCACGGACACCTACGCGGCGATCAAGCTGGAGGTCGACAACCGCCGCTGGGCGGGCGTGCCGTTCTACCTCAGGACGGGCAAGCGCCTGGGCCGCCGGGTGACGGAGATCGCGGTCGTCTTCCAGCGGGCGCCCCACTCCCCCTTCGACACCACGGCCACGGAGGAACTGGGCCAGAACGCGATCGTCATCCGGGTGCAGCCCGATGAGGGGATGACCGTCCGCTTCGGTTCGAAGGTGCCGGGTACGTCGATGGAGATCCGGGACGTCACGATGGACTTCGCCTACGGCGAGTCGTTCACCGAGTCCAGCCCGGAGGCGTACGAACGGCTGATCCTGGACGTACTCCTCGGCGACGCCAACCTCTTCCCCCGTACGGAGGAAGTGGAGGAGTCCTGGAGGATCCTCGACCCGATCGAGGAGTACTGGGCGACGCACGGCAAGCCCGCGCAGTACGCCTCGGGCAGCTGGGGTCCCGAGGAAGCCGACGAGATGCTCGCACGAGACGGACGGAGCTGGCGCAGGCCATGAAGATCGACCTGACCGACACCACGGCAAGCAAGATCAACAAGGCGCTGGTGCAGGGCCGCCGCGCCCTCGGCACCCCCGCCGTGGGCATGGTCCTGACCATGGTCATCGTGACCGACGAGGAGAACGCCTACGACTCGATGAAGGCGGCCGAGGACGCCTCGCACGAGCACCCCTCGCGGACCCTGGTGGTCATCAAGCGGCACGCCCGCACCCCGCGCGACCGCACCCGGTCGCACCTGGACGCCGAGGTCCGGGTGGGTGCCGACGCCGGCACCGGCGAGACGGTCGTGCTGCGGATGTACGGCGAGGTGTCCGACCACGCCGACTCGGTGGTCCTGCCGCTGCTGCTGCCCGACGCGCCCGTCGTCGTGTGGTGGCCGGTGGACGCGCCGGACAACCCGGCCAAGGACCCGCTGGGCGCCCTCGCGCAGCGCCGCATCACCGACCTGTACGCCGTCGAGGACCCGCAGCGGGTGCTGCGCGCCCGGGTCGCCTCCTACGCGCCGGGCGACACCGACCTGGCCTGGACCCGGCTGACGCCGTGGCGGTCGATGCTGGCCGCCGCGCTCGACCAGGCCCGCACCAAGGTGACCTCCGCGGCGGTGGAGGCCGAGGCGGAGAACCCGGCCGCCGAGCTGCTGGCCCGCTGGCTGGAAGCCCGTCTGAAGGTGTCCGTCGACCGGGTCGTCACCGCGGGACCGGTCGTCACGGCCGTCCGGCTGGGCACCGACAAGGGCGAGATCGTCATCGACCGCCCCGAAGGCCCGCTGGCCACACTCACCCTGCCCGGCCAGCCCTCGCGCACCCTGGCGCTGAAGGTGCGCCCGACCTCCGAACTGATCGCCGAGGAGCTGCGCCGCCTCGACGCGGACGAGATGTACGCCATCGCCCTGCGCGGCGGCGACGGTGCCAAGGAAGGTGCCGCCCATGTCTGACAGCCCGAGGCTCACCCGGCGGCCCGAGTGGGCCGAACTGGAGGACCACCGTGCCCAGTGGCACGCACACCTGCGGGACCTGTTCGACCAGGACCCCGGGCGTGCGGAGCGCTACGTCGTACGCGTCGGTGATCTGCGCATCGACTACTCCAAGCACCTGATCACCGACGAGACCCTGGCCCTGCTCCAGGAACTGGCCACCGCCACCGACGTGTTCGGCCTCCGGGACGCCATGTTCCGCGGCGAGAAGATCAACACCACCGAACAGCGGGCCGTGCTGCACACCGCGCTGCGCGCGCCCCGGGACGCGGTGATCGAGGTCGACGGCGAGAACGTGGTGCCCAAGGTGCACACGGTGCTCGACAAGATGACCGACTTCGCGGACCGGGTCCGGTCGGGCGAGTGGACCGGGTACACCGGCAAGCGGATCAGGAACATCGTCAACATCGGCATCGGCGGCTCCGACCTGGGCCCCGCGATGGCGTACGAGGCGCTGCGCGCGTACACGGCACGCGAGTTGACGTTCCGGTTCGTGTCGAACGTGGACGGTGCCGACCTGCACGAGGCGGTGCGGGACCTGGACCCGGCGGAGACGCTGTTCATCGTCGCGTCGAAGACGTTCACCACGATCGAGACGATCACGAACGCCACCTCGGCCCGGTCCTGGCTGCTCGCGGCCTTCGAGGGCGACGAAAAGGCGGTCGCCAAGCACTTCGTCGCCCTGTCGACGAACGCCGGGAAGGTCACCGAGTTCGGCATCGACCCGGACAACATGTTCGAGTTCTGGGACTGGGTCGGCGGCCGCTACTCGTACGACTCGGCCATCGGACTGTCGCTGATGATCGCGATCGGTCCCGAGCGGTTCCGGGAGATGCTGGACGGCTTCCGCATCGTCGACGAGCACTTCCGCAACACACCCGCCGAGGCCAACGCGCCCTTGATTCTGGGCCTGTTGGGAATCTGGTACGGCAACTTCTTCGACGCCCAGTCGCACGCGGTGCTGCCGTACTCGCACTACCTGTCGAAGTTCACCGCCTACCTCCAGCAGCTGGACATGGAGTCCAACGGCAAGTCGGTGGACCGCGACGGGCACCCGGTGCAGTGGCAGACCGGCCCGGTGGTGTGGGGCACCCCGGGCACCAACGGCCAGCACGCCTACTACCAGCTGATCCACCAGGGCACCAAGCTGATCCCGGCCGACCTGATCGGCTTCGCGAAGCCGGTCGCCGAGCTGGGCGACGAGCTCAAGGCACAGCACGACCTGCTGATGGCGAACCTGTTCGCGCAGGGCCAGGCGCTCGCCTTCGGCAAGACGGAGCAGGAGGTGCGCGCGGAGGGCGTGCCGGAGGAGCAGGTTGCGCACCGCACCTTCAAGGGCAACCACCCCACCACCACGATCCTGGCCACCGAGCTGAACCCGTCGGTCCTCGGCCAGCTGATCGCCCTCTACGAGCACAAGGTCTTTGTCCAGGGCGCGATCTGGAACATCGACTCCTTCGACCAGTGGGGCGTCGAGCTGGGCAAGGTGCTCGCCAAGCGCGTCGAGCCCGCCCTGACTCGGGGTGCCGACGTCCCCGGTCTGGACCCGTCCACCGCCGCCCTCGTGGCCGCGTACCGCACGCTCAAGAACGATCCGGAAGAAGTGAACTGACATGCAGCTCGGACTCATCGGTCTCGGCAAGATGGGCGGCAACATGCGCGAGCGGATCCGCCGCGCGGGCCACACCGTCGTCGGCTACGACCGCAACCCTGAAGTCTCGGACGTCAAGAGCCTGGGCGAACTCGTCGAGAAGCTCGAAGCGCCGCGCGTGGTGTGGGTGATGGTCCCGGCCGGCGCGCCCACCCAGTCCGTCATCGACGAACTCGCCGCCCTGCTCTCCCCCGGCGACATCGTGGTGGACGGCGGCAACTCCCGCTGGACGGACGACGAGAAGCACGCCACCGAGCTCGGCATCAAGGGCATCGGCTTCATCGACGCGGGCGTCTCCGGCGGAGTGTGGGGCCTGCAGAACGGCTACGCGCTGATGGTCGGCGGCGACAAGGAGCACGTCGATCGACTCCAGCCGATCTTCGACGCGCTCAAGCCCGAGGGGCCCTACGGTTACGTCCACGCGGGCCGGGTCGGCGCCGGGCACTTCTCCAAGATGGTCCACAACGGCATCGAGTACGCCATGATGCAGGCCTACGCCGAGGGCTGGGAGCTGCTGGAGAAGATCAAGTCCGTGGAGAACGTCCGCGAGGTCTTCCGCTCCTGGCAGGAGGGCACCGTCATCCGCTCCTGGCTGCTCGACCTCGCGGTCAACGCCCTGGACGAGGACGAGCACCTGGACAAGCTGCGCGGCTACGCCGAGGACTCCGGCGAAGGACGCTGGACCGTCGAGGCCGCCATCGACAACGCCGTCCCGCTCCCGGCGATCACGGCGTCCCTCTTCGCCCGGTTCGCCTCGCGGCAGGACGACTCCCCCCAGATGAAGATGATCGCGGCGCTGCGCAACCAGTTCGGCGGCCACGCGGTCGAGTCCGCGAAGGAGTAACGAGCCGTGGGCGACCTCCTGCTGGTCCGCCACGGCGAAACCGAGTGGAGCGTTTCGGGACAGCACACCAGCTTCACCGACCTCCCGCTCACCCAGCGGGGCGAGGAACAGGCCAAGTCCCTCGCCCCGCTGCTCGCCGGACGCACCTTCGCGCGCATCCTCACCAGCCCCCTCGGCCGCGCCATACGCACCGCCGAACTCGCCGGACTCTCCGGCGCCGTCCCCGACCCGGACCTGCACGAGTGGGACTACGGCGGGTACGAGGGCATCACCACCCGCGAGATACACCGCACCGACCCCGACTGGTGCCTGTGGACCCAGGGGGTTCCGGCGGGCCCGCCCGAGCACCCGGGCGAGTCGCCCGACGAGGTGGCGGCGCGTGCCGACCGGGTACTGGCCCGCATCGCGCCCGCCCTCGCCGAGGGCGATGTGATCCTCGTGGCCCACGGTCATTTCCTGCGCGTCCTCACCGCTCGCCGGCTCGGCCTCTCGGCCGCCGAGGGGCGCCTGTTCCAGCTCGGGACGGGCACGGTCAGCCGACTGTCCACCGAGCACGGCTGGCCCGTGATCTCGGAGTGGAACAAGACCTCGCCCCTGTAGGCCGTACGGCCCGATCAGCGCACCGGTCGGCTCGCGTGCTGCGCCGCCAGCCGCACCGGTGCGTTCCGGGCGCCGTAGCCCCGGTATCCGCCGTCCCGCTGGACCAGTTCGAAGAAGACGCGCCCTACGGTGTGCGTGTAGCAGTGCAGGAAGGCGCCGTCCGGATCGCGGTCGTAGAGGATGCCGAGGTCGCGGTACGTCTCCAACTCGCCGTCCGCGAACTCGTACTGGGCGGCCAGGTCGTCGTAGTAGTTCGCGGGCACCTGAAGGAGCCGGCCGCCCGCCTCGCGGAAGCGGCGGGCCGCCGCGACCACGTCCCCCGTGGCGAGCGCGATGTGCTGGGCGCGGGTGCCGTCGTCGGTCGGGGCGGGACCGATGCTCAGGGCGATGCGTACGCTGCCGTCGGCGTTGGTGACCGCGCGGCTGCGGTGCAGTCCGTGGGGGTCGGCGACGTCGACGCTTTCCTGGGCGTGCAGCCCGAGCACGCTGCGGTGGAAGAGGGCCGCCTCGTCGAACTGGTGCCACGGCTGGGTGAGCGCGAGGTGGTCGACGCGGTCGACGCCGGAGGCCGGGGCCTCGTGCGGGACGTCCTCGAAGTCGCCCCGCCAGTCGGGCAGTTCGGGGCGGCCGGTGGCGCAGAAGAACAGTTCCGTGCCGTCGGGCGCGGACACCGCCTCCAGTGGCGCGTCCTGCGGGGCGCGGCGGCGCGGCAGCACCGGGGCGAGCAGTGCCTCGGCGCGCCGGGCGGCTGCTTCCGGGTCCGGGGACTCCAGGCCGATGGCGGCGAGGGCGGTGCCGTCGCGGCGCGCGGCCGGGCCGGTGTTGACGAGGACGCGGGCCGCGCCCTGCTCCCACAGGTCCACGGGTTTCGTCCGGTGCCGGGCCGTGCGGGCGAAGCCGAGCGCGCCGAGGACCGCGGAGACCGGGTCGACGTCCGGGGTGACGAGTTCCGCGAAGGCGACACCGGTCGGCACCACCGGCGGGGGCGGGGCCGCGAGGCCGGTCGCCTCCTGGAGGACGAGCAGCGAGCGGCGGGCGTCCACGGCGGTGGGTGCGGCCTCGGCCTGGCGGAAGACGTCGTTGAAGACCTCCAGGGACAGCGGGCCGGTGTAGCCGGCGCGTGTCACATGGGTGAGGAGCCCGGCGAGGTCGAAGCCGCCCTGGCCGGGGAAGCAGCGGTAGTGGCGGCTCCACTGCAGGACGTCCATCGCCATCAGCGGGGCGTCGGCCAGTTGCAGGAAGAAGATCTTCTCGCCGGGGATGTCCTCGATGCCTTTCGGGTCGCTGCCCCGGGCGAGGATGTGGAAGCTGTCCAGGCAGACGCCGAGCGCCGGGTGGTCCGCGGCCTCGACGACGCGCCAGGCGTGGTCGTACGTGCTCACGTGCCGGCCCCAGGCCAGTGCCTCGTAGGCGACGCGGATCCCGAACTCCTGGGCGAGGTCGGCGAGTCGGCGCAGGTGCCAGGCGGCGAGCGCGTCGTCGTCCTCGGCGTGCGGGGAGACGCTGGAGCAGACCAGGACCGTGTCCGCGCCGAGCCGGTTCATCAGCTCGAACTTGTGCCGTGCCCGGCGCAGATTGTGTTGGAACTCCTCCGCCGGCACGGCCTCGATGTCGCGCATCGGCTGGTAGAGGTCGATGCTCAGGCCGAGGTCGGCGCAGCGGGCCCGGATCTCCTCGGGGCTCAGCGGGCTGGCGAGCAGGTCGTTCTCGAAGATCTCGATCCCGTCGAACCCGGCGCGGGCCGCGGCGGTGAGCTTCTCGGTCAGGGAGCCGCCGATCGAGACGGTGGCGATGGAGGTACGCACCAGGATTCCTTCCCTACGGACGGGCGGCCGTGGCCCCGGCCAGTTCGGTGATGTCCGCGAGCATCCGCGTGCTGTCCGGTTCCCGGCCGGTGAACAGGCGGAACGCGTCGGCGGCCTGGAAGACGGCCATGCCGCCGCCGTCGAGCGTGGCGCAGCCGAGCGCGCGGGCGGTGCGCAGCAGTTCGGTCTCCAGCGGGCGGTAGACCACCTCGGCGACCCACAGCCCGGGGTGCAGCAGCTCCGCCGGGAGCGGCAGCCCCGGGTGGGCGGCCATGCCGGTCGGGGTCGCGTGCACGAGGCCGTCTGCGCCCGTCAGAACCGTCGGCAACGCTTCGAGGCCGCAGGACGCGGCGCGCTCGGCGCCGAAGTGCCGGCCGAGGGAGGCGGCGAGGTCCGCGGCGCGCTCGGGCAGGGCGTCGACGACGGTGACGTGACCGGCGCCGAGTGTCAGCAGGGCGTGCGCGACGGCCGCGCCCGCGCCGCCCGCGCCGAGTTGCACCACGCGGTCCAGCGGGGCGTCGGGCAGGCCGCGGGCGAAGGAGGCGGCGAAGCCGGTGACGTCCGTGTTGTGGCCGACGGCCCGGCCGTCGTCGAAGACGACGGTGTTCACGGCGCCGAGCGCCTCGGCCTGCGGGGCGAGGGCGTCGAGGTGCGGGATGACGAGTTGCTTGCACGGGTGGGTGATGTTGAGCCCGTCGTAGCCCAGGTCGCGGGCGGCCCGCACCAGATCGCCCACGGCCTCCGGGCCGGCTCCGAGTCGGTCCAGGTCGATCAGCCGGTACAGGTAGCGCAGGCCCTGCCGGTCGGCCTCCCGTTCGTGCAGGGCGGGACTGAGCGAGGGACCGATGCCCGAACCGATGAGACCGACGAGATACGAGTCCTGGGGCACGACGGAGCCTTCCGAGCAATGTACGAACTAGTACGTTAGTCATAGCAGCAGTTCCGGGAGCGGGGGAAGACCCTCCGGGCAGGCGGCACGCACGGCCTTCTAGAATCGCGGGCACCAACCCGGCCCGGAGGAACCCGATGACCAGCGTCGACGAACCGGCACGACCAGGCGGCCGCATCCGCGACGCCGCCCGCACGAAGGCCGAGATCCTCGACGTGGCCACCCAGGAGTTCGCTCGCGCCGGGTACGACGGGGCCCGGGTCGACGAGATCGCCGCCCGCACCCGCACCACCAAGCGGATGATCTACTACTACTTCGGCGGCAAGGAGCAGCTGTTCACGGCCGTGCTGGAGCGGGCGTACGGGGTGATCCGCCAGGCCGAACAGCAGCTGGACGTCGAGCACCTGGACCCGGTCGCGGCCATCCGCCGGCTCGCCGAGGTCACCTTCGACCACCATGAACAGCACCCCGACTTCATCCGCCTGGTCAGCATCGAGAACATCCACGGAGCCGAGCACATCGCCGCCTCCGCGGAGCTGGGCACGATCGGTTCGCCGGCTCTTGAGGTCACCGGCCGCATCCTCGAGGCCGGCCGCACGTCGGGGCTGTTCACGGCCGATGTCGACGCCGTCGACCTGCACGCGCTGATCAGCTCGTTCTGCTTCTTCCGGGTCGCCAACCGGCACACCTTCGGCGCCCTGTTCGGCCGGGACCTGGTCGCCGCCGACCAGCGCGAGCACTACCGCCGGATGCTCGGGGACATGGTGATCGCGTATCTGACGGCGGACCGCACGGAGGACTGACCGTCCCGCGGACGGTACGGCGGCACCTCTTGACACCGGGGAAACACGGGCGCAACATCCCACCCACCGCTACTAACTACCCAGTGGGTTAATTAGCCGAATCCGGCGCCTCTCCCCATCCGCTCACTCCGCCGTTCGTCCACGGTGGAGTCCCCCGAAGGAGCCCGTCGTGTCCGTCCCCGCCCAGCCCGACGACGCCGCCCCGCCCGGCCAGCCACGGAAGGCCGCGACGGCCGCCTGGATCGGCAGCGCCCTGGAGTACTACGACTTCTTCGTCTACGGCAGCGCGGCCGCGCTGATCTTCCCGAAGGTCTTCTTCGACGCCTCCGATCCGGCCACCGCGGCCCTGCTGTCGCTCGCCACCTTCGGTGTCGCGTACGCCGCCCGCCCGATCGGCGCCCTGTTCCTCGGCCACTTCGGCGACCGGGTCGGCCGCAAGAAGATCATGGTGTTCACGCTGGTCCTGATGGGCCTGTCCACGTTCCTCATCGGCTGTCTGCCCACGCGCGCCGAGGCCGGCACCCTGGCCCCCGTCCTGCTGGTGCTGTGCCGCGTCCTGCAGGGAATCTCGGCGGCCGGCGAGCAGGCGAGCGCCAGTTCCATGAGCCTGGAGCACGCGCCCCCGCACCGGCGCGGCTTCTTCACCAGTTTCACGCTCAGCGGCACCCAGGGCGGCCAGCTCATCGCCACGCTCGTCTTCCTGCCGGTCGCCGCGCTGCCCGAGGACCAGCTGCTGTCCTGGGGCTGGCGCATCCCGTTCTGGCTGAGCGTCGCGGTCGCCGTCGTCGGCTACGTCATCCGGCGGCGGCTCGAGGAGACCCCGGCCTTCGCCCGGCAGGCGGGCGGCGAGGGCGTCGCCCGCCTGCCGCTGGCCGTACTGCTGCGCGAGCACTGGGCGGACGTGCTGCGGGTCGTCGCGGGCGCCCTCATCGCCTCGGTCAGCACCATCTTCACGGTCTGGGCACTGGCGTACGCGACCAGCGACACGGTGGGCATGTCCCGCTCGTCCATGCTGTGGGTGGGCGCGCTCGCCAACCTCGCCGCCCTGGCCGCGATCCCGCTGTGGGCGGCACTCTCCGACCGTATCGGCCGCCGCCCGGTGTACCTGATCGGTGCCGTCGGCAGCGCGGTGACGATGTTCCTGTACCTGTGGGCGATCTCGACCGGCTCCTACCCCCTCACCCTGCTGCTGGGCATCGTCGCCTTCGGCGTCGCCTACAGCGCCGCGAACGGCGTGTGGCCTTCCTTCTACGGTGAGATGTTCTCCACCCGGGTCCGCATGTCGGGCATGGCGATCGGGACCCAGATCGGCTTCGCGGTCGCCGGGTTCGCGGTGACGTTCGCCGCCGAGATCGCCGGGCCCGACGGCACCGACTGGTCGTCGGTGGCCCTGTTCACCGCGGCCCTGTGCGTGCCGCCGGTCGTCGCCGCGCTCACCGCCCGGGAGACGCACAAGGTGCCGACGGAACGGCTCGGCGTGCGCCCTGCGGGCGAGGCAGCCGACCGGGAGACGGTCACGGCCTGAGCCCCGCTCGAGGTCACGGCCCGAGCCCGCTCCTACGGGTCTCCGACCGCGCCCGGCGGTTCGGGGACCCGGGTGCTCCGCCTCGCGGCTCCCCGGCGAACGCCCGCGCACGCACCGCACCCCCGCGCCCACCCCGCCCCGGGCCGCACACCGTGCGCCCGCCGTCCGAGTGGCCCGCACCGCATGTCACCCGGCTGTGGTCCGTGCGTCATAGGGCCTGTTGCGAAAGTCCGGTCGTCCGCCCGGAGGGCGGGCCCCGCGGCGTCTGGTGCGTGCGATCGCAAGGCGCCGGAGCGCCCTCGATGGGGGTCCCCCCTCGACCGAAGCCGAGAGCTTGGGGGAGGAGCCACGTGGGCGATTCGGCAACGCGGCGAGCGTGCGTGCCGGACGCCGCGGGGCAGGCGGGACTTTCGCAAAAGGCCCTAGCCTTGCGGCATGCCGCATGATCCGTCCCGTCGTCCCGTACGTGCCCTCACCCTGGCCGCCTCCCTCCTCGTCGCCCGGGTCCGCTCGTCGGAGCCGTCGCAGGCACCCGTGCCGGCACCGGCCGGACGACCGATCCGGCCGGTGCCCGGGCGTGTGCTGCATCTGGTCACCGGCGGGCTGCCGCACCAGCGCACGGGCTACGCCTTGCGCACCCAGGCGCTCGCCCGGGCGCAGTGGGAGGCGGGGCTCGATCCGCACGTGGTGACGCGCATCGGATTCCCGGTCACCCACGGTGTGTTCGACGCACGGTCGCTGGATCTGCTGGACGGAGTGCCCCAGCACCGGCTCCTGCCCCGGTGGCTGCCCCACGGCGGCGGACCGCTCCTCGCACGCAACGCCGAACTGGCCGCGCGGCTCGTCGAACGGCTGCGGCCCTCGGTGCTGCACGCGGCCGGCGACCACGGAAACGGCCGCGTGGCGCTCGCCCTGCGCGAGACGTACGGGCTGCCCGTGGTCTACGAGGTGCGCACCCTCCCGGCGGAGCCCTGGCCGGCGCGGCCCCCCGGGCGTTCGGGCGCCGCCGAGCCGTGCCCTGTCCTGCACCCGTCGGAGACGTACTGCCTGCGCGAGGCGGATGCCGTGCTGGCACCGAACGAGGCGGTGAAGACCGAGATCGTCGCGCGCGGGGTGCCCGGGGAGCGGGTGTCGGTCGTCCCGGACGTCGTCGATCCCGTCCTCCTTCAGCCCCCACCCGACGGCAACGCGCTGCGCGCATGGTTCGGCGTCGTCGCCCGTGACCGCACCTGGTCGCAGCTCGCCGCCACGACCCGCGCGACGTACC
Organism: Streptomyces sp. NPDC001848; assembly: GCF_042891915.1. Taxonomy (NCBI): domain Bacteria; kingdom Bacillati; phylum Actinomycetota; class Actinomycetes; order Kitasatosporales; family Streptomycetaceae; genus Streptomyces; species Streptomyces sp. NPDC001848. The sequence continues at coordinate 428,897 of NZ_JBIATP010000005.1, forward strand.
AGGCACTCGGGTGCCTGTGAGCATCCCGTTCCCGCGCTCCAGGTGCCCGAACCCGCCCCGCCGCTCGGCCTCGGCGCCATGTCCGACGACGCGTACACGGCGGCGACCTTCCCCTTCCACGAGGGGGACAGGATCCTGCTTCACACCGACGGCGTCACCGAGACCCGCGACCGCGAGGGCACCTTCTACCCGCTCGCCGAACGCGTCTTGAGGTGGGCCGACCGGGCCCCCAGGTCGCTCCTGAAGGAGCTCACCACCGACCTCAGGGCATACGCGGGCGGCCCGCTCGACGACGACATGGCCATGATGGTCGTACAGCGGGGTCCCGAAGCCGCCTAGGACTCGTCGGAGGCACCCTTGTCGACGCTCGCGTCCAGCAGCGGTCCGAGTTCCCGTACCACGGTCGTCAGGGCCCGGTCGTCCCGTTCGGCGCGGGCGATCAGCAGGGCGCCCTCCAGGGCGCTGATCATGAGCGTCGCGAGTGCCTGCGCCCGGGCAGCCGGGACTCCCATGTCCGTCAGTGCCTCGGCGACCGGGCGCGTCCAGTGGGCGAACGCCGCCGCGGCCGCGGCGCGCGTGGAGTCGGTGGACTGTGCGCAGTCCACGGCCGCCGCTGCCACGGGGCAGCCGCCCTCGAAGCCGGTTCCGGCGAACTCCTCCGTCCACTGCCGGACCATCGCGGCGAACAGCCCGCTCGGTGTCGGCTCGGCCATGGACGCAAGGAAGCGGGCGATCCGCTTGGCGGCGTACCGGCCGGCCCATTCCACCGCCTCGTTGACGAGCTGTTCCTTGCCGCCCGGGAAGTAGTGCTGGAGCGAGCCGCGCGGCGCCCGCGCGTGCGCGGCGACGTCGCGCATGCCGGTCGCGGTGACACCGTCCCGCCGGATCAGCTGGGCCGCGCTGAAGACCATGCGCTCGCGTGGCCCCCGCTCGGACACCGCCATCGTGACCTCCGTCTCGACACTTCGGCACCCACCCTATGACCGGCGTCATAAGGCCGCTACTATGACCGCTGTCATAATCCACCTGGCGAGGCCTCGCACGGAGGGCGGTCCCCATGGACGTCGGCTTCATCGGTCTCGGGGTCATGGGTCAGCCGATGGCGCTCCGGCTGGCCCGGGCCGGCATCCCGCTCCTGGTCTGGAACCGCACGGCCGCCCGCACCGATCCGCTGCGGGCGGCCGGCGCCGAAGTGGCGGCGGATCCCGCCGAGGTGTTCGCGCGGACGGCCGTCGTGATCCTCATGCTGGCCGACGACCTCGCGATCGACGCCGCCCTGGGCCGCGGCACGCCGGACTTCGCGGCGCGCGTCGCCGGACGCGTCGTGGTCCACATGGGTACGACGTCGCCCGAGTACTCGCGCGCCCTCGACGCCGACGTGCGCGCGGCGGGCGGTCGCTACGTCGAGGCGCCGGTCTCCGGGTCCAGGGTGCCCGCGGAGAACGGGCAGTTGGTGGCGATGCTGGCCGGGGACGACTCGGCCGTCGAGGTCGTACGGCCGCTGCTGGCACCCCTGTGCCGGGAGACGTTCGTCTGCGGTCCCGTGCCGAACGCCCTGCTGATGAAGCTCTCGGTCAACCTGTTCCTGATCACGCTGGTGACCGGCCTGTCGGAGGCGTACCACTTCGCGGACCGGCACGGCCTGGACCGGCGGCTCTTCCTGGACGTCCTGGACGCGGGCCCCATGGCGAGCGGGGTGTCCCGTATGAAGGCGCCGAAGCTGTACGCCCGCGACTTCACGGTGCAGGCGGCGGCGCACGACGTCCTGAAGAACAACCGGCTGATCGCCGAGGCCGCCCGCAAGGCGGGGGTCGCCTCGCCGCTCCTCGACGTCTGCCACGCCCTGTTCGAGGAGACCGTGACGTTGGGCCACGGCCACGAGGACATGGTGGCCGTCCTGCGCGCGATCGAGTCACGGACGCAGGACGACCTCCGGGGTTAGTCCTGGTCGGTTGCCCTGGGGATGCCGTACGCGCGCTCGACGCGCAGGCGCAGCACCAGGCGGCGGTCGCGGACCATGGCGGCACGGTACTCGTCCCAGTCGGGGTGCTCGCCCAGGACGTCGCGGTACAGCCGGATGAGCTCCTCGACCGTCGCGTCGTACGGGTCCTCGGCGACGGGCGAGAGTTCGGCGGTGCCCTCGACGACCGTGTACGCCCACCGGTCGGCGCTCGTGACGTGGTACGAGGTCCTGGGATCGCGGCGGAGATTGCGGGTCTTGGCACGGTCGTCGGTGATCGAGACCCGAATGATCCGCTCATCGGGGTCATAGGCGTGGCTGACGTTCGACAGCTGGGGCCGGCCGTCCCGTTTGAGGGTGACGAGCACCCCACCGTGACCTTCGGAGAGCAGCGCGAGCAGCGCGTTCTGTGTCCCGTCGTGAGTCATACCCGGGTCAACTGACCGGGCCGAGCCGCGCATTCCCGAGTAGACAGTGTCTACCTCACGCTGGTAGACACTGTCTATGAATGATCACGAACCCGGGCTCCGTACCCGGCTGGTCGATGTCGGTGTCGAACTGGTGAACAGCGAAGGCGTGCAGGCCCTGACCTTGCGGGAGATCGCCCGGCGGGCGGGCGTCTCGCACGGGGCACCCCGCCGCTACTTCCCCACCCACCTCGAACTGCTGTCGGCCATCGCGCGCCGCGGCTTCACCGACCTGGCCGCCCGGGCGGCCGAGGCGGCCGGCGACGCGGCGGCGGACCCGCGCACCCGGCTCACAGCGCTGGGGCAGGCCTATCTGGACTTCGCGCTGACCCATGGCGGGATGCACGAGCTGATGTTCCGTCATGACCTGCTGGAGAGCGGCCACCTGGGCCTGCGCAAAGCGAGCCTTCCGTTGTTCTCCCTGCTCGTGGACCTGGTCGGCCGGGTCCGCCCGGACGCCGACGCGGCGCTGCTCGCGGGTTCCCTGCTGGCGAATCTCCACGGCATCGCACAGCTGTGGACCTGGGGCAGCCTCCAACTGGCCACCGGCGCCCGCGATGTCGCGCCCCTGCTGCGCACCGCACTGGACGCGCACCTCGGGCCGGCGACCCGGTGAGGGCGTACCGGGTGGTGACCCTCACGGCCAGTGTGGTGGGCGCGGTGATCGTCGCGCTGGACGGCACGGTGCTGACCGTGGCACAACCCGCACTGCGACGGGATCTGCGCGCCTCACTCATCCAGGTGCAGTGGACGAGCACCGGCTATCTCATCGCGGTGGCGAGTCTGCTGGTGTTCGCGGGCCGACTCGGCGACCACCACGGCCACCGGCGGGTCTTCGCCCTGGGCATGACCGGCTTCGCCGTGGCCTCCGCCGCGATCGGGGTGGCACCCGGCATCGGCTGGGTGATCGGACTGCGGGTGGTCCAGGGCGTGTTCGGGGCACTGCTCCAGCCGGCCACGCTCGGCATGCTGCGCGCCGCGTATCCACCCGAAGAGCTGGGGATGCCGATCGCGCTGCGCACCGGTGCGATCGGGGTGGCGGCGGCGGCCGGTCCGCTGGTGGGCGGTGCGCTGGTCTCCGGGTTCGGCTGGCGGGCCGTCTTCTTCCTGGGTGTCGCGCCCGCGCTGGCCATGGGTGCCCTCGCGGCGTTCGTACCCGAACCCGAGCGCCCGCCCGGCTCCTCGCCCGTCTCCGCACGCCGGCTCGACCTGCCGGGCGCCGGTCTGCTCGCGACGGCCCTGGTGGGCCTGGTGTACGCCCTCGTCGGCATCCCGGACTCCGGCTGGACCGCCCTGTCCACGTCGGCTCTGGTCGCGGCAGCGGCGGCCGGCTGCGCCTTCGTACGCCATGAACGGCGCGCCGCGAGCCCGCTGTTGCCGGCGGACGTGCTGCGCTCACCTGCCGTCGGCCGCGCGCTCGGGCTGCTGGTGGCGGCGTCGGCGGCGATGCTGGGGACGCTCTTCGTGAGCAGTTACGTGCTGCAGGACGTGCTGGGTCTCGACCCGTTGCGGACCGCGCTGCGCGCGCTGCCCGCCCCCGTGGCGATGGTGGCGTCGGCGCCCGCGTCGGCCGTGCTGATGCGCCGGTACGGTGCGCGCCGCACGGCCGCGGTGGCCATGGTGGTCCTCGCACTCGGCGTCCTGTCGCTCTCCCGGCTCGCCGAGGCTTCCGCGGTGGTGTGGGCGGGAATGGGATTCGTGCTGGTGGGTGCCGGTTTCGGCACGGTGATGGTGACGGCGACCGCCGTCGTCGTCCGGCAGGTGCCCGTCGCGTCGGCCGGGGTGGCCGGTGCTCTGCAGCAGACCGCGCTGAACGTCGGGCCCACGGTCGGCGTGGCCGCCACGAGCACGCTGATGACGTGCACGAATGCGGCGCCCGGGCCGACGCTCACGGCACTGGCCGGCGTCGCCCTGCTGGGCGTACCACTCGTGCCACGCCTGCCCGGCCGGTCCGAAGCCCGGACCACCGCCACGGAGGGACCGGCGCCGGTTCCGTAGCGAACCATGAAAGGTTGGGCCCGGAAGCCCGGGACCGCATCGGGAGAGACCGGAGGAGAACGATGGGACACCTGCGGCAGGAGGTCGAGCCGGAGGAGGTCGGCCTCGACCCGAAGGCGCTGGCCCGCCTCGACCAGCACTTCGCACACCAGGTCGACGACGGCCGGCTGCCCGGCTACCTGGTGGCCGTCGCCCGGCACGGCCGCATAGCCCACCTCACCACGTACGGACACCGCGACGTCGCCGAGCGGCTCGCGGTCGAGACCGACACGCTGTACCGGATGTACTCGATGACCAAGCCGGTCACGTCCGTCGCCGCGCTGATCCTCATGGAGGAGGGCCGCTTCGGGCTGGACACGCCCGTCGCCGACTTCCTGCCGGCGTTCGCCGAGCCACAGGTGTACGTCGAGGGCTCCGGCCCGGCCGTCCGCACCCGTCCCGCGCAGCAGCCCATCCTGGTCCGCCATCTGCTCACCCACACGGCCGGCCTGACGTTCGGCTTCTACCACTCCCACCCCGTGGACGCGCTGTACCGGGAGGCGGGCATCGACTCGTCCGTGGTGCCCGGCACGGACCTCGCCCGGACCTGTGAGGTGTACGCGCGGCTACCACTGCAGTTCGAGCCGGGCACGCAGTGGAACTACTCGGTGGCGACCAACGTCCTGGGCCGCCTCGTGGAGGTCGCCTCGGGCCAGGACCTGGATGTCTTCCTCGCCGAACGGGTCTTCGGGCCGCTGGGCATGGACGACGCGGGCCTGCACGTCACCGAGGACCAGGCGCCGCGCCTGGCCGAGCTGTACGGCGAGACGGGGAGTGGCGGCATCACCCCGGTCCCGGGCCTTCCGCTGCACGGACGGCCCCGTCTTCTCTCGGGGAGCGGCGGCATGGTGGCATCCGCGTACGACTACCACCGCTTCATGGAGTTCCTGCGCCGCCGCGGCGAACTGGACGGCACCCGGCTGCTGGCCACCGGCACGGTCACCGCGATGACCTCCAACCGCCTCCCGGGCGACGCCGATCTGCGGTCCTACGGCAGCCGGGTGCACCGTGAGCCCGGCAAGGCGGGCCTCGGTTTCGGCCTGGGCGTCTCCGTCGTCACCGACCCGCGACTCACCCGGTCTCCGGCGGTGCGGGGCGCGTTCGGCTGGAGCGGGGTGGCCAGCACCACGTTCTGGGTGGACCCGCACCACGACCTGACGGTCCAGTTCCTCACCCAGCTGCGTCCCACCGGCTCGCACACGGTGTACCCGGAGTTGAAGCGGCTCGTGCACGAGGCCCTGCCGGGGCGTGTCAGGTCCGCGGCGTGAAGCCCGGCCCGTCCGCCGCCGGTTCTACGAGCCGCTCCGGCCCGGCTGCCCTCTTCGGGCCCCGAGTGCTCGCACCGCCGCGTCGAAGTGTTCCCGGCAGCGGCCCCAGGCGCCGCCCACCTCGAAGTCCAGCAGCAGCGGGGTGAGCGCAGCCGAGAAGTCGGTGCTCGCCTCCAGGGGCAGCAGGGACGGGAGGTTGTCGATGGCGATGAGGTCGAGCACGGGCTCTTCGCGCAGCCGGCGCACCGGGCGCTCCCAGTCGGTCGGGGTGTCGTAGACCGGCAGGAGGTTCAGGGGCGAGCCCACGTCGACCGTCACGTCGCACACGGTGCGCAGCCGACGGCCGGGTTCGTCGAGGTCCTTGTCCGTCAGGAAGGGCGGGACGGGCCGGGTCGTCAGCACGGTGTTGACCATCAGCTCGTGGGCGAGCAGGGCCTCCCGGTCCAGCTTCCGGGTCTCTGCCAGATCCCAGCAGGTGGGGTCGGTGCCGGCGACGCCGAGCGCGACCCGGGCGCCGCGTCCGCTGCGGCCGAGGGCCCCGATCACCAGCGCCCGCACCTCGCCCGAGGCGGCGCGCAGTTGCTCGTCCAACTCCTCCTTGGACGTCGGCCGCAGCGGCGTGGTCAGCCGGCCTCGGTGCTGGAGCAGGGCGAGGGCGGCGCCCAGGTAGCCGGCCCAGTAGCCGAACGCGACGAGCCGCCGCCCGTCCTCGTCCACCAGGTACTCCAGGTCCAGCAGGGCGCCGCCGCCCGCGACGAACCGGCGCAACAGGGCCTCGGCGCCCGGCTGTCCCTTGTAGGCGTGCCCGAAGAACAGGTGGCGGTGGACCAACGCGGCGGGTTCGTCGGGGAGTTCCTTCAGGCCGACGACCACCGTGTCGAGCGGCGCCGTCACCCACGAGCCGGGCTCGGCGACACGGCAGCCCACCTGCTCGTACGCCTCGGCCGGGAACACCCGCTGCGGCGAGTCCTCGACCGTGAGGGTCATGCCGCTGTCCACCAGGCGCCGGGCGTCGGAGGGCACGATCGGTGTGCGCCGTTCGGTGGTACGGGACTCGTGGCGGAGCCACAGGTGGAGTGCGGTCATAGGCGGTTGACCTCCGGGCGCGGGGCGTCGGCCGCGAGGGGGCCGGCGCTCACGGGGCTGACGTGGACGAAGGGTACGCGCCCCGGGCGGAGATCCCCTCCGGCTGCGCCACGCCGACCAGGAGCAGTGTCACGTCGTCGTCATGGGCGGCCGTGTCCGGGATGAGGGTTTTGATGAGCCGGGCTGTGGCCCGGTCGAGGCTCTCCGGGTCCGCCCGGGTGGCCGTCAGGGCGTCGGCGAGCGTGTCGGTGAGGACGTCGATCTGGGTGTCGATGTCGGTGCCGGGCCGCTCGACCAGTCCGTCGGTGTAGAGGGCGAGTGTGCTGCCCGGCGGCAGCCGATGGGTCGCCTGCCGGTACGGCCCGCCGCCGCATGCGTCGTTGACGCCCAGCGGCACGCTGACCGGTGCCTGCAGCCGGCGAGCGGGCCCGTCAGGGGGCAGGGCGATGACCGGCAGGTGTCCCGCGGAGCACAGGGTGACCTCGCAGGCGTGCTGGTCGATCACCAGATAGGCGCAGGTGACGAGCTGGTCCGCCAGGTCGCTGACGAACGCGTCCAGGCCGGTCATGAGCCGGCTGGGCGATACGCCCGTGCGGGCCAGCGCGTGAGAGGCGGCGCGCAGCTGGCCCATGACGGCCGCCGCGTCCAGGCCCCGGCCCATCACGTCGCCGATGACGATGCCGGTACGGTCCCGGCCGAGGGGAATGATGTCGAACCAGTCGCCGCCGACTCCCGGGTCCTGGACGGAGGCGAGGTACCGGTGGGCGCTGGGCAGGTACGGCAGGCTGGGTGGTTCGCCCATGAGGCTGTGCTGGAGGGTGTAGGCGATGCGCCGTTGCTGCTCGTAGCGCTCGGCGCGGGCGGCCTCGGCCTGTTTGCGTTCGGTGATGTCCCGTACGGTCAGGAACAGCACCGTTTCCTGTTCGGCCTGGAGGGTGCTGACGCTCATCTCGACGGGGAACTCGCGGCCGTCGCTGTGCTGCCCGTACAGGTCCCTGTCCAGGACCATCGGCTTCGCCTCGTGCCGTCGCAGGTAGGCGCTCAGCAGCGCGCTGTGCCGCCGGCGCCGCGGGGCGGGCACCAGATCGACGACATGGGTGCCGACGAGGTCGTCGGGCGCATGGCCGAAGAGCCGTCGCACCTGAGCGTTGGCCATGACGATGGTGCCGTCGCCGTCCGTGATCAGGGTGGCGTCGGGTGCGGATTCCAGCAGTGCGCGGAAGCGGCGGTGGGCTCGCTGGACCTCACGCTGGGCCGCGACGCGTTCGGTGATGTCGGTGACCACGCCGCATACGGCGTAGGGCCTGCCGGACGGATCTTTGAGGGGGAACAAGCTGGTGAGGACGTCCTGGGGGCCGCTCGGCAGCTCGATGCGCTCCTCCCGCTGCACGGCGGCGCCCCGGGCCTGCATGTCGAGGTCGGCGGCCCACGCCTGACGCGCGGAGCCGGGCTGCAGGACGTCCCGGTCCCGGCGGCCCAGTACCCGTTCGCGGGACAGCCCGGTGTTCTCCTCGAACCTGGTGTTGACGGCCAGGAAGCGGCCGTCGAGGTCCTTGATGAAGACCACCGCGGGCGTGTGGTCCATGAACGCCTGCAGCAGTTCGTTCTGCCGCACCTGCCATTGCGCACAGGCGTGCGCCACCTCGATACGGCGGCCCACGACCAGGGCGACGAAGACGACAGCGGTGAACACGGTCACCACGCCGCACACCAGCAGCGCGGTGCCCAGACGCCTCCCGTACAGCCCCGCGTCCTCACCGGCCAGGACGACCCGGCCCAGCAGCAGCGGCACGACCAGCGTGGTGGTGAACAGCCGGCGACCCAGCGCACCCGTGGTGCCGGCGTTCGTCAGCAGTCCCGCAGGGCCTTGGTTAGGCCGGGCGAGGAACGCGGCGATGCCCAGCAGCACCAGGGCGAGGGCGGTGTGCAGGGCCATGCCGGTGTAGTCACCGAACCGTTCCAGCTCGGGCACGGCGTAGGCGAAGCCGTACAGCCGCAGCATGCCCAGGGCGAGGACGGCCAGGCCCGGGATCTGACTCGTCCAGGCGGGTAGTCGGGGCGTGCTCGCGCACAGTGACGCCACGCTGCCGAGCGTCAGCGCCGCGGCAGTGTTCGGTGCCATCCGTCCGGGCATGCCGGTCGCCACCCGAGCTGTGTCGTCCGTGAAGAGGAGTTCGTCGATGCCCAGGCCGGCCCCGGTCACGTACTCCAGCACGGTGAGCCCGCCGATCAAGGCGGCCAGGACCGCTGCCGCACGGGCCACGGCGATCACCCGCGGGGTCGCGGATCCGAGAGCCACCACGAACAGGGAGAGGCCCAGCGCCAGCAGGGCCACGGCGGTGTTCGGTTTCATGGACGCGGCAACGCCCGGCAGCACGCTCTTCAGGACGCCGATCCCGAGGATCCAGCCGGTCAGGCCCACCGCGCCCAGCGCAGCGGCCACCAGGGACGCGCTCTGAGCCACGACGCGAGCAGCGGCCGGGGCGGACTCACGGAACGGCAGCCCCCCGGCCTGCTCTGTACGCATCACCCATCATCACCTTGGCCGACATGACCTCATCGGGACAATGGGCTAAGTATGACAAATGCACCCCTGGCGCGGCGGCCGGCGCCGGACGGCCGCCGCGCGAGCCGCTCACGAGGACTGCACCACCGCGTCCAGGTGCGGCAGGTAGTGGTCGAGCCGCTCCCGCTTGGTGCGCAGGTAGGTGATGTTGTTCTCGCACGGCGGTATCAGCAGCGACACCTGCTCGTCGACCTTGATGCCGTGCCGCAGCAGTGCCTCCCGCTTGCGCGGGTTGTTGGAGAGCAGGCGCACGGACCGTACGCCGAGGTCGTGCAGGATCTCCGCGGCCACCCGGTAGTCGCGGGCGTCCACCGGCAGACCGAGGGCGAGATTGGCCTCGACCGTGTCCAGGCCCTCCGACTGGAGCTTCATCGCGCGCAGCTTGGCCAGCAGGCCGATGCCGCGGCCCTCGTGGCCGCGCAGGTAGACGACGATGCCGCGGCCCTCGGCCACGACCTGCCTGAGGGCGGTGGCGAGTTGGGGACCGCACTCGCAGTGCGTGGACCCGAAGGCGTCCCCGGTCAGGCACTCGGAGTGCAGGCGGACGAGCATGCCCTCTTCCTCGATGTCTCCGTACACCAGCGCCACTTGTTCGTCACCGCGGTCGTGGTCGAGGTAGCCGACGGCCTGGAAATCACCGTACTTGGTGGGCAGGGGTGCATTCACGACTCGGGTGACCCCGGTGGGGACGTTCGCGATCCGGGTGACTCCCGAGGGGGCATTCCCGCCGAGCACGCCGTCAACGTCTGTCATGATCTGATTCCTATCTGGTAAGCGCAGGCGGTACGAGACGAAAGGCCGTGAAAAGATGAGCGGTTCGGGAACTACGGATACTGCCGGTGGCCACACCGCGGGTGTGCTGCCGTCGGACACCTCCCGGGACGTACAGGAGCGGGCGAAGGGTCCGCACGGTCAGATCGCGGTCCTTCCCGTGGGCAGTTTCGAACAGCACGGCCCGTACCTGCCGTTGGCGACCGACACCCTGGTCGCCTGCGCGATCGCCCGCGAGCTGGCCGCCGCGTATCCGGTTCACCTCCTTCCCCCGGTGACGATCTCCTGCTCGCACGAGCACGCGGCGTGGCCGGGAACGGTGAGCATCTCCTCCGTCACGCTCCACGCGGTGGTACGCGACATCGCCGCGTCGCTCGAACGCTCGGGCGCCCGGGCCCTGGTCCTGGTCAACGGTCACGGCGGAAATTACGTCCTCGGCAATGTGGTCCAGGAAGGCAATGCCGTCCGGGATTCCTCGGGCAGTGGTGTGCGGATGGCGCTTTTCCCGGCCCCGGAGGACTGGGAGTCGGCCCGGGAGCGGGCCGGGGTGCACACCTCGCTGCTCAGCGACATGCATGCCGGGGAAATCGAGACCTCCATTCTTCTGCACTGTCATCCCGAATTGGTCAGGCCCGGGCACGAGACCACGGATTTCATCGCCGACGACCGACGCCATCTGCTCACCCTCGGTATGTCGGCCTATACGGAGTCCGGTGTCATCGGGCGCCCTTCCATGGCTTCCGCGGAGAAGGGGAAGCAGTTGCTCGCGACGCTCGCGGAGTCCTTCGAGCCGTATTTCTCCCTGGTCGCCTCGGACGGCGGCGACGATGGTGTGACACATCGCCGGTGACCCCGCGTCAGAAAGAACGCGGGGGCCGAGCGGGTGCGGCGGGTGTGCGGACGGGGGGCGCGCAGCGCGTGGGGGATGCGCTCCGCGCCCGGTACGGGGTGCCGGCAGGGTGCCGTGGGGGCTTCGACCTCCTCGGCGGCGTTCTCCGCCACGGTGCGCGGGTGCCGCAGACCCATGTACCAGCGGGCGAGGAGGACGAGGACGCCGGGCAGGCTCGCCACGAAGCTGAGGACGCCGTAGACGACGGCGACCGCCAGTCCGGTGTCCGCGCCGAGGCCCGCCGCGCCGAAGGCCCAGGCGGTGACGCCCTCCCGGGGGCCGAAGCCGCCGATGTTCAGCGGCAGGCCCATCGCGATGAGCGCGAGCAGGGCCAGGGGCAGCAGAGTGACCGGGGAGGCGTGCGATCCGGCGACCCGTGCGGCCACCAGGAACATCAGCAGGTGTCCGGCGAGCACGAGGACGGACGACAGCAGGACGGAGGGCCAACTGCCGCGGGCCAGCAGGGCGGTGCGCGCCTCGGTGCACGCGGCGCCGAGTGCCCGGCGGCGGCGTGACGGGCGGGGGGTGCGGCCCATGCGCACGGCCACCACGATGGCGAGCGCGCCGAGCGTGGCGAGCGCCGTCAGGCCGGCCAGATGACGGGCCTGGACCAGCACCGGCGAGGGCAGGGTGAGCAGGGCAGGGACACCGACCGCCACCAGGGCCACCTGGCCGGCGGTGCGCTCCAGGACGACGGCGCGCACACCCCGGCCCACGTCACCGGCGCTCTGCCCGTGCCGCACCGCGCGGTGCACGTCGCCGAGGACGCCCCCCGGGAGCGCCGCGTTGAGGAACAGGGCGCGGTAGTAGTCCGCGACGGCGGCGCCGAACGGCAGCCGGATGCCGAGCGCATGGGCGACCCGGCACCAGCGCCAGGCGCTGAACACGGTGGTCAGCACCCCGATCCCGAGCCCGGCGAGCAGGGTCGGCACGTCGATCCGCCGCAGCCCGTCGAGGAACACCCCGGTCCCGAGCCGCCACAGCAGCACCCCGAGGATGAGCGCCCCGGCGACGGTCCCGAAGTGGGTGCGCAGGGCGCGCAGGGCCCGGCGGCGCGCGGGTGCCTCGGCGTGGGTGACGGCCGCCACGGGGACGGTTTCCACCACGGGCGCTCCCACCTCCTCCACCGCCGTCGCCGGAGCCGCCGTCCACGTCGTCATCATGCGCCTCCCGTCCGGCGGGGCAGGACCAGTACGTCGCTGTGGTGGACCACGACGCGCAGATCACCCGCCGCGCAGGCGGCCAGGCGGTCCCGCAGATACGTCTCCGCGCGGGGCGCGAGGTCCGGGCGCTGTTCCACGGCCGCGCCGACCCAGCCGCGCAGCCACTCCTGCGTCAACTCCCGTTGGCCTGCGCCGAGTCGCCACGGGCTCGGATGGACCCGTACGCTCGCGCCGAGCCGGTCGAAGGCCGCGCAGGCCGCGCGCACCGCGTCGGGACCGAGGAGGTCCCCTCGCCGCTGGTGGGCGTTGAACGCCTCACCGATGTCCGGGTCCATGGGGTGCGCGGGCGTCAGTTCCACGCGGCCCACGACGGACAGGGTCAGCAGCGCCGGGCAGCCCGCGCCGACGCAGGCCCGGGCGAGCGTGTCGATCTCGTCGGCGGTGAGCACGTCGAGCAGCGCGGACGCGGTCACCAGCGACGCCCCGGTCAGCGCGTCGGCGGTGAGCCGGCCGATGTCGCCGCGCTGGGTGGTCACGGTCACCCGGCCGCCGTCGGCCGCCGCGCGGGGCGCCCCCACCGATGCGAAGTGCAGCAGATAGGGGTCCCGGTCGTGCAGCACCCAGTGCTGGGCGCCGTCGAGCAGCGGGGCGAGCCAGCGGCCCATGGAGCCGGTGCCGCAGCCCAGGTCGTGCACGATCAGCTCGGTGCCGCGCCCCGGCTGGTTCGCCAGCCGGATCCGCAGCGGGTCGAGCAGTTCGTGCGCCCGCGCCGCCGCGTCGGCGGGCTCCCGCAACGTCAGCCACTGCGGGGCGTAGCGGGGCACCTCGGTCTCGCCGCCTCCGGGGGCGGGGATCGCGGGGAGCGCCCCGGGCTCCGGTTCCGTGGACGCCTCGGCCCCCGCCGATGTCGTACCCGTGTTCATACCGCCCTCCGAGGCTCGTGCAGCCGGCCCAGCACACCCGCCAGGCTGCGTGCCGTGGTCGCCCAACCGTCCAGTGCCGCCCGGCGGCCGCGCGCGGCGGCCTTGAGCCGGCGCCGTACGTCCGCCTCGCCGAACCAGCCGCGCAGCTCCGCGGCGATCGCGGCGGGGTCCTCCGGCGGGACGAGGATGCCGGGCACCCCGCCGTCCGGCGCGCGCCCGACCGCCTCCGGAAGGCCTCCGACATCGGTGGCGAGGACCGGGATGCCGCGCGCCAGGGCCTCGGTGACGGCCATGCCGTACGTCTCGGCGTACGAGGTGAGGACCATGAGGTCGGCGGAGGCGTAGCTCGCCTCGAGTTCGGCACCGGACTGCGGCCCGGTCAGGTGCAGCCGGTCGCCGAGACCGTGCTCGTCGATGAGGGCGCGCAGCCGCTCCACGTACTCCGGGTCGTGGCCGAGCCCGCCCACGCACACGCAGGACCACGGCAGGTCCTTCACGGCGGCGAGGGCCTCGATGAGCCGGTGCTGCCCCTTGCGGGGCGTGACGGCGGCGACGCACAGCAGCCGGGAGACGCCGTCGGTGCCGGGGGCGAGGGGGGCGATGTCGGCGCCGGGGGCGGCGACATGGACCCGCTCGGGGGCGAGCCCGTGGTGGGAGACGAGCCGGCGCACCGCCCAGTCGCTGGTGGCGATCACGGCGGGCACGGCCCGCAGGGTGTCGCGCTCCTTGGCGTCGAGTTCGGCCGCGGTCTCGGGGTCGAGCCCGGTCTCGTCGCCGAGCGGCAGGTGCACCAGGACGGCGAGGCGCAGGCGTTCGGCCTCGGGCACGACGATCTCGGGGACGCCGCAGGCGACCAGGCCGTCGAGCAGGACGACCGTGCCGTCGGGCAGGTCGCGCAGCGTACGGGCGAGTTCGGCCCTGGTCTGCGCGCCGGGCCGCGGCCAGGAGCCCTCGACCAGGTGCCTTTCCACCTGCCAGCCGAAGCCGGGCAGGTCCAGGCAGATCCGGCGGTCGTAGGCGTTGCCGCCGCTCGGGCGCGCAGGATCGTCGACGCCGCCCGGCATCACGAAGTGCACGGTACGCAGGGACATGGGGACGATGTCCGCGTTCCTGAGGGCCGTGTTCTGCACGGGCACATAGCCGAGACGGGGCTGGGCCGGCTGCCCGGTGGTGTGCACGGACGCGTGGTCGATGGTCGTGTCCGTCACAGGGCACGCTCGTAACTCGCCCAGGCGATGTGCGACTCGTGCAGCGTGACGGTGATGCCGGCGATGCCCCGGGCGCTCTCCCCGAGCGCGCCCTTGTGGATCCGCTCGGCGAGGCGGTCGGCGATCACCTTGGCCAGGAACTCCGTCGAGGTGTTGATGTTCGCGAAGTCCGGCTCGTTGTCGAGGTTGCGGTAGTTGAGCTCACTCACCACCGCCCCCAGTTCCTGCGTGGCCAGTCCGATGTCGACGACGATGTTGTCGTCGTCCAGCTCGGCGCGGCGGAAGGTGGCGTCCACGAGGAACGTCGCTCCGTGCAGGCGCTGCGCGGGTCCGAAGACCTCGCCGCGGAAGCTGTGGGCGACCATCAGGTGATCGCGGACGGTGATGCTGAACAACGGACGACCCTCCAGGTGCGGTGCGTCTGGTCCCCTTCCGGGGTATGCCGTGTAGTACGGCTGACCCCTCCGCGTTGTTCAGCTGCCCGTTCTCCTTGTTCGGAGGTTCCTTGGGAATTCCTTGGGAGTTTGCCCCAAGGGCGGGCAACTCGGGCGGTTGGGGGGTGCCTTGTGGACCCCCGGGACTCAGTCGGCGGGATACAGGATGCGGTGGCACAACCCCTTGAGCTCACCACGGGTGAGGCGCGGCAGCACGTCGGGGAGGTCTTCGAAGCGGGACTCGCCGGTGATGAGCGCGTCGAACGCGGGGTCGGCGAGCAGGTCGAGGGCGAGGGCGATGCGGTCGGCGTAGGTGCGTCCGGCGCGGGCGCGCGGCGAGACGGTGCCGACCTGGCTGCTGCGGATCGTGAGGCGGCGGGAGTGGAAGGCCTCGCCGAGCGGCAGGGTGACGCGCCGATCGCCGTACCAGCTGAGCTCGACGACGGTGCCCTCGGGCGCGAGGAGTTCCAGGGCGCGGACGAGCCCCTGTGCACTGGCGCTGGCGTGGACGACGAGGTCGCACTCGCCGAGGGCGTCCTCGGGCAGGGCGAAGTCGACGCCGAGCGCGCGGGCGGTCTCGGCGCGCTCCGGGTCGGCGTCGACGAGCTGGACGCGGACGCCGGGGTGGCGGGCGAGGAGGGCGGCGACGGAGCATCCGATCATGCCGCCGCCGACGACCGCGATCCGGTCACCGAGCTGCGGGCCCGCGTCCCACAGGGCGTTCACGGCGGTCTCGACCGTGCCGGCCAGGATGGCGCGGTGGGCGGGCACGGCGTCGGGGACGACGGTGACGGCGGAGGCGGGGACGACGTACCGGCTCTGGTGCGGGTACAGACAGAAGACGGTCCGCCCGACCAACTCCTCCGGCCCCTGCTCCACCTGCCCGACACTCAGGTAGCCGTACTTCACGGGGGCCGGGAAGTCGCCCTCCTGGAACGGGGCCCGCATGGCGGCGTGCTGGCTGACGGGGACACCGCCGCGGAAGACGAGGGTCTCGGTGCCGCGACTGACACCGGAGTACAGCGCGCGCACCAGCACCTCGCCGTCACCGGGCTTCGGCAGCCGCGCCTCCCGCAGCTCCCCGAGGCCCGGCGAACGCAGCCAGAAGGCGCGAGCTGTGAGGTCCATGTGCGTCTCCCTGAACGATCCGGCGTTTCACCACGTACGCAGCTACGAGAAGTCGCGCACAAGGTACGCGCGAAGATCCAATCTGTCACTTGGCCGGAGGGTGAGCGGTGGCCCTGAACCACACATACGAGGCGAGGCTCTTGCAGCAGGAGACGACCGTGGGGGCGGGCGTGCAGGTACTGCTGCTGACCTTGCTGGGCACGGCGATCGGCATGGGGCCGGCGGGCTGGCTGACGGGCCTGGCGTTCGCGCTCGCCACCTGGGCCGTGCTCACCCGCGCCGTGCTCCGCTCCCGGCTGACCTCCTTCGGCCCGGCCAACCGGGTGACGCTGGGCCGGGCGATCCTGGTGGGCGGGGTGACGGCGCTGGTCGCGGACTCGTTCGAGAGCGCGCCGCCGGTGCGGGTGTTCGTGGGGCTGACGGCGGTCGCGCTGGTCCTGGACGGCGTGGACGGCAAGGTGGCCCGCCGCACGGGCACGTCGACGGCGCTGGGCGCGCGCTTCGACATGGAGGTCGACGCGTTCCTGATCCTGGTGCTGAGCGTGTACGTGTCGATGGCGCTGGGCCCGTGGGTGCTGCTCATCGGCGCGATGCGGTACGTGTTCGTGGCCGCGGCCCGCGTGCTTCCGTGGCTGAACGGCGAACTGCCGCCGAGCATGGCCCGCAAGACGGTGGCGGCGGTGCAGGGCGTCGCGCTGCTGGTGGCCGCGTCGGGGCTGCTGCCGTACGCGGCGAACGTGGGGGTCGTCGGGTGCGCGCTGGCGTCGCTGGTGTGGTCGTTCGGGCGGGACGTGCTGTGGCTGTGGAGCGTGCGGGGCGGCATGGCGGTGGAGTCGTCCGCCGCGATGGTGATGGAGCCGGTCGCGGAACTGGTGGCGGGCGGCTGACCGGCGCCATCGCCTCAGGTCGTCAGGAGCCGGCCCGCGTGGCGTCGAGCCGTCCGACGCGGGCCACGTTCTCCCGGTCCTCGGGGTCCTCGCTGGGGCGGGCGGCGAACCAGGCGTCGAGGATCTCCTTCAGGAGCGGCTCCGAGGTCAGGCGCAGGCTGAGCGCGAGCACGTTGGCGTCGTTCCAGCGACGGGCGCCCTCCGCCGTGTACGCGTCGGTGCACAGGGCGGCCCGTACGCCCGGCACCTTGTTCGCGGCGATCGACGCGCCCGTACCGGTCCAGCAGCACACGACCGCCTGCTCGGAACGCCCGTCGGCGACGTCACGGGCCGCGGCCTGGGAGCACGCCGCCCACTGCGGGTCGTCCCCGGGGCTCAGCGCCCCGTGGGTCAGCACCTCGTGGCCGCGGGCGCGCAGTTCCGCCACGAGGCCGCGGGCGACGGGTTCGTCCATGTCCGAGGAGACCGAGATCCGCATGTCTCGGAGGGTACCCGCTCACACCTACCGGGTGGTCCCGGGAACCTGCGGGGTACTCGGGCGCCGGACCGAGTCGGAAGGAGCCGGACGTGAGCGGCAGCGATCGGCTGCGGGAGTACCGCGGCAAGCGTGACTTCGAGCGGACCGCCGAGCCCCGGGGCGAGACGGCGGCTCCGGGCGCGGAGCCCCACTTCGTGGTGCAGATCCACGACGCGAGCACCCTGCACTTCGACTTCCGGCTCCAGGTCGGCGACGTCCTGAAGTCCTGGTCGATCCCCAAGGGCCCGTCCGCCGACCCCGGTGACAAGCGGCTCGCCGTGCCCACCGAGGACCATCCGCTGGAGTACGAGGACTTCGAGGGCGTCATTCCGGCGGGCGAGTACGGCGGCGGCACCGTGATCGTCTGGGACCGCGGCACCTACCGGCCGCTCAGCCACGACCGGCGCGGGCACCCCGTGCCCTTCGAGGAGTCGCTGGAGCGCGGGCACGCCACGTTCCGGCTCGACGGGTCGAAGCTGCACGGCGAGTACGCCCTCACCCGGTTCCGCGGCGGCGAGAGGGGCGGCAGGCAGGAGGCATGGCTGCTGGTGAAGGCGGGCCGTGCCGGCTCCGGCGGCCAGGGGACGCCCGACCCGCGCCGCGCCCGGTCGGTCCGCAGCGGGCGCACGCTCGCGCAGGTGGCCGCGGACGGCGGTGAGGGGTGAGGGGTCATGAGCGGCCTCCTTCAGGCGCTGCCCGCCGAGCAGCGCCGGTTGGTCGGCACGGCGCGTCCCGGCACCGAACTCGCCGCCCGGCCCATGCTCGCCACGCTCAGCGACCGGCGCGACTTCTCCGGCGGCGGAAAGTGGATCTTCGAGCGGAAGCTGGACGGCGTCCGTGTGCTCGCGGTGCGCGAGGACGACCGGGTTGTACTGCTGTCCCGCTCGGGCCACCGCCTCAACGCCACCTACCCGGAGATCGTCGACGCGCTCACCGCCCAGAGTTGCGCGGACTTCACCGTCGACGGCGAGATCGTCGCGTTCGCGCACGGCCGCACCGACTTCTCCCTCCTCCAGCGGCGCATGGGGCTGACACGGCGACGGGACGTCGAGGCGAGCGGGGTCGCCGTCACCTACTACCTCTTCGACCTGCTGCGGCTGGCGGGAGCGGACACCCGGCGGCTGCCGCTGCGCACCCGCAAGTCGCTGCTGCGGCGCGCGCTGACCTACCGGGACCCACTGCGGCTGACCACCCATCGCAACGAGGGCGGCGCCGAGCTGCTGGCCGCGTCGTGTGCCCGGGGCTGGGAGGGGCTGATCGCCAAGCGGGCCGACAGCACCTACCAGTCACGCCGCTCCACGGACTGGCTCAAGCTCAAGTGTTCCCTGGGCCAGGAGTTCGTCATCGGCGGCTTCACCGAACCC
Organism: Streptomyces sp. NPDC001848; assembly: GCF_042891915.1. Lineage (NCBI taxonomy): Bacteria > Bacillati > Actinomycetota > Actinomycetes > Kitasatosporales > Streptomycetaceae > Streptomyces > Streptomyces sp. NPDC001848. Next base: position 447,565 of record NZ_JBIATP010000005.1, read on the forward strand.
GCCGGCAGCCGGGTCGGCCTCGGTGCCCTGCTGCTCGGCCACCACGAGGGCGGCCGCCTGCGCTACGCGGGCAAGGTCGGCACCGGCTTCGACCGCCGCACCCTGCTCGCCCTGCGCACCCGCATCGATGAACTGACCACCGCCGCCTCGCCGTTCACCGATCCGGTGCGCGAGAGGGGTGCCCGGTGGGTACGACCCGAACTGGTCGCCCAGATCGCGTTCACGGAGTGGACGAGGGACGGCATGCTGCGCCATCCACGGTTCCTGGGCCTGCGGGAGGACAAGAGGGCGAGCGAGGTGGTACGGGAGCGCGCGGGGCACGCGTAGCCGCGGGCGGTCTCAGGTAGCTGCGGCGGTCGCGGGTAGCTGCCGGAAGTCTCAGGTAGCTGCGGGCAGTCGTGCCTCCCCCAGAGCCTTGACGGTCCTTGACGGCCTGGGGGGACCCTCAGGGCGGCATGGATGGGCGCAGCGGCGCCCTGCGAGCGTCGGCAAGCGCGACCCACCCCCGGCCCGCCCCCGCGCCGGGCAACCGATAACCGCCGGGCAGCGTCACCAGTGCCGCGGCAGGCAACGTTTGCCCGTCAAGGAGCGGCGTCCGGTGCGTGCTCCGGGGGTACCCCCTGCTCGAAGAGCTTGGGGGAGTTCCGGCCGGAAGCCCTCGTACTGGACGTACCTGGGGTTTCGGCCGGTGCGGCGAGTGGGGGTCCCCTATGCTCGAAGAGCTTGGGGGAGCGTGCCGGGCGTCGCGGCGGGGCGAACGTTGCCTGTCGCGGCACCCGCGCTCAGCTGTTCCAGCTCTCGTCGTACGGGTCGCTCGGGGTCCCGACCGGCTTCGCCCGGATCACGTCGAGGTACGGGATGATCCCGCCGTTGACGGGGTCCTTGGTGCGCTTCGCGGTGTAGGTGCCGGTGACGTCGAGCCAGGAGTCCGGCTGCAGCACGGGCGGCAGCTTGCCGGTCAGGCCGATCTTGACCGGCTGGGCGTCGGCGGCGCAGCAGTTGAGGGCCATGCGGACCAGGTAGGGCGTCCCGGCGTGGTCCACGGCGACGAATCCGGTGATCTCCACCTTCCGGCCGTCGAGGGAGCGGCCGTGGCCGTACGCCGCGCGGCCCGCGTAGTCCACCAGGCCGAGCCTGACCGGGTCGCCGGACGGCAGGGCCGGGTAGGCCAGGGGCGGCTGCAGGGCCGTACCGGAGCGCACGGCGCTGTACGAGCCGAGCGCGGGCGGCGCGACCAGGATGAGCGCGAACAGGGGGAGGACGAGGAGCCAGGAGATCCGCGGCTCGCGGTGGGCGTGGCCATGCCCGTCGTCGTGTTGGTCACGTTTGTCGCGTTCGTCACGTTCATCGTGTGACTCGCCGCCGGGGTGTTGCCGGGCCGCCCGCGCGTGGCGCAGCTCGTACCAGACCGTGGCGGCCGCCGCCGCGAGCAGCACGGCGCCGGCCGCGAGCAGCAGCGGTTGCAGTCCCGCCTTGACGTAGCGCAGGTACAGACCGGTGGTCCCGGCGTGCAGCAGGGCCCCGCCGACCAGGAACAGGACGGCCGCTTGTGCCTGGCGGTTCACAGCAGCACCGCCCCGGTCAGGACGGACACGGTGATCGCCAGCGCTAAGGTGGCGGGCGCGAACCGCACCGCGAAGGCGCGGCCGAAGGTGCCGGCCTGCATCGCGAACAGCTTCAGGTCGATCATCGGCCCGACCACGAGGAACGCCAGCCGCGCGGTCAGCGAGAACTGCGACAGCGAGGCCGCCACGAACGCGTCCGCCTCGGAGCAGATGGACAGCAGCACCGCGAGCACGGAGAGCGCGAGGACCGCCACCACCGGGTTGCCGGCCGCCGTCCGCAGCCAGCTCGCCGGTGCCACGGCCTTGAGGGTCGCCGCGGCCATGGCGCCGACGACCAGGAAGCCCCCGGCGTGCATCACGTCGTGCCGTACGGACCCCCAGAACGCGGCCCCCTTGCTCTGCCCCTCGTATGACGCCCGGGCCGGCGGCCGCAGCCAGTCGGTGCGGCCGAGCCGCTGCCACAGCCAGCCCATCGCGCACGCCACCAGCAGGCTCGCCACGAACCGGGCGAGGACCATCTCCGGGTCACGCGGGAACGCGACGGCCGTGGCGGTCAGCACGATCGGGTTGATCGCGGGCGCGGACAGCAGGAACGCCAGCGCCGCCGCGGGCGTCACCCCCCGGCGCACGAGCGCCCCGGCGACCGGGACCGAGGCGCACTCGCAGCCGGGCAGGACCGCCCCGGCCACCCCGGCGACGGGCACCGCGAGCGCGGGCCGTTTCGGCAGCGCGCGGGCGAAGAACGACGGCGGGACGAACACCGCGAGCGCCGCGGACAGCAGTACGCCGAGGACGAGGAACGGCAGCGCCTGGACGACCACCGCGAGGAACACGGTCATCCAGCTCTGCATCACCGGAGCGCCCAGCGCCCGGCGGATCGGGCCCTGCCCGACGACCAGCAGGAGCAGCAGCAGGGTCAGGCCGAGGGAGGAGTTGAACTGCCAGCCCTGCGAAGGCTCCTCGTCATGGCCCCGGTCGACCGGGGCCGGGGGTGCTTTGACGACGGTCACGGGCGGGGTACCTCCGGGAAGGGGCGGGCGGCGCGGGGGGCTTCCCGCTCCCCACTCGTACGAAGTCCCGGGCGCGGTGTCTCACCGCGGACCCGGGACTTTGCCGATCAATGACCTTCCGCTCGATGACCTGCGGCCGTGGTGCCCGCCGTCACCGGCCGCTTCCGTACGCCAGTTTCGGCTGTCCCTCGGCGGCCGGGGCGTGCCGGCGGCCGAAGAGGGACGGCAGGCTCGGCACGTCCAGGAAGCCCTCGGCCCGTGCGCTGGCGATCCCGATGCGCGGTATGTCGCGGGTGTTCTCGAACAGCAGGAAGCGGGGCTCCCACACCGGCCGGTACTTGGCGTTGGCCCGGTAGAGGGACTCGATCTGCCACCAGCGGGAGAAGAACGTCAGCACCGAGCGCCACAGCCGCAGCACGGGGCCGGCGCCGAGGCGGGAGCCGCGTTCGAAGACGGCGCGGAACATGGCGAAGTTGAGCGAGACGCGCTCGATGCCGAGGTCGCGGGCGCGCAGCAGCAGCTCGATGACCATGAACTCCATCAGGCCGTTCTCGCAGTCGCGGTCGCGGCGCATCAGGTCGAGGGAGAGGCCGTGCTCACCCCAGGGGACGAAGCTGAGCAGGGCCCGCGGCTCGCCCTCGCCGTCGCGGCACTCCAGCATCATGCAGGACCCGTCGGCGGGGTCGCCGAGGCGGCCGAGGGCCATGGAGAAGCCGCGCTCGGTGGCGCCGTCGCGCCAGTGGTCGGCCTTCTCGATCAGCTCGGCCATCTCGGACTCGGGGATGTCCCCGTGGCGGCGGATCGTGACGGTGTACCCGGCACGCCGGACCCGGTTGTGCGCCTGCCGCACGACCCGCATCGCACGCCCCTCGAGGGTGAAGTCGGCGACCTCCACGATCGCCTCGTCGCCCAGTTCCAGGGCGTCCAGGCCGTGCCGGGCGTAGATCGTGCCGGCCTCTTCGCTCGCGCCCATGACGGCGGGCGTCCAGGCGTGCCGGCGAGCCTCCTCCAGCCACTCCTCGATCGCGCCGGGCCAGGCCTCGGGGTCGCCGATCGGGTCGCCGGAGGCGAGGGTGACGCCGCCGACCACCCGGTAGGTGATGGCGGCCTTGCCGCTCGGGGACCAGATCACGGCCTTGTCGCGGCGCAGCGCGAAGTAGCCGAGCGAGTCCCGCTCGCCGTGCTTGGCGAGCAGTTCGCGCAGCCGCCGCTCGTCCTCCTCGCCGAGGAGCTCGCGGCCGCGGGGAGCGCGGAAGCAGGCGTACAGGACGAGGAGGAAGGTAGCCGCGGTGAGGATGTTGATGGTGATGTCCACCCAGCGCGGGGCGTGCACATGCTCGATGTGGTCGGCGAGCGGGCCGACGCTGACGCCGCGCAGCAGCGCGTACACGATCTTGTCGGCCAGCGAGGCCGCGGCGCCGCTGTGCGCCTTGTTGGTGGCGTCCACCAGCCAGGTGCCGATGCCGCCGCTGACGACGATGCCGCAGACGGCGACGATCAGCGCAAGCTTCGGGTTGGAGGGGTCGCCCACGGCCCGGAACTCCTTGCGGCCGAGCAGCAGCGCGGCCACGAACAGGCCGGTGAGCAGGGCGGAGATCCAGTTGAAGACGTGCCGGTTGTAGTCGTGCTGGGTCAGGGCGGCCAGGTAGAGCGCGAGCAGCGGCCCGGCGAGCAGCATGTTGACGATCCACGCCGCCCGCTTGCGTCGCCGCATGACCGCGGCCAGGAACAGGGCGAGGACCGCCGAGACCAGACCGGCCGTGGCCAGGTAGGGGGTGAAGAACTGACCGCCGTTGTGCTCGTGGACCTCCTCACGGAAGGGCAGCGAGACGACGGCCACGATGTTCAGCAGGGCCATCAGCCGCAGGTACCAGACCGTGGCGACGGCCGCGCCGGGGCCCAGGCGCGCGGGCAGGGACGGCCCCTCCCCCGCCGCGCCCTGCGGACGCCGGGGGCGCTGCTGGACGATCACTGCTTGTTGCTGTGGGGGCACCGCGATGACTCACCTTGACGAGTAAGAGGCCGGAGCGACCGGCGTGGACGGAAGCACTCGTATCGACCCTACATTTCGTAGGGGTAACGGTGGCTTTTCCTAGGGTAGGAGTCCGGCAAGGATGCGTCCCAGCCCGCGGTCCCGCCAGGGGCGGCGCGGGACGCACGCCAGGGCGAGACGTTCACCCGTAGGAGAGCCCGGCGAAGTCTACGGGGCTCTCTCCTCGGCGTGCTCGAGACCGGCACGTTCCAGGTCCGCGTGTTCGAGGAGGAACGGCACGATCGCCCCTTCCAACAGGGTACGCTCCCAGACCTCGCGGGCCCGGCGCACCCGGGGATCGCGGTCCGCCGGGTCGTGGCCGTCGCCGCGGCGGGCCCGGGCACGGGCCGCCAGGAGCCAGGCGAGGTCGCCGAGGGCCGCTCCCGCCGTCACGACGGCGGCGATCACCCCGGACATCACCAGCCCGTCGCCGATGTGCGGCCGCACGGCGAAGGCCCGCAGTCCGAAGCCGCACAGCAGGAACACCCCGGTTGCCGCGGCTCCGAGGCTCGGCACCAGCACCGCCAGCGCGGGAAGAAGTCTTCTTTGCATACGATCGTCGCCGTCTGCCTCCGGCCTGTCGCGGTCGGTGGCCGCGGCCCGCAGGGCGAGGTAGTGGTCGTACTCGTCTGCGGCGATCCCGGCGAGGCGGTCGCGCGCCTCCAGCGCCCGGGCGCGCAGCTGCTCGCGCACCGGTCCCGCGCCGGTGGCGGCGATCGCCGCCACGACGCAAGGATGGCCGAGGGCCCGGTCCACCATGCGTTCGAAGATCGGGCCGCCCGCTGGTGACGGCTCCTCGGACTCCCGCACAGATCCCCCGATCGGCGCTCAACGGGCCGGCCGAGATACCGACCGGCGGACGGACGAGCCAAACCCTACAACATGTAGGACATCCGGAAGCGTCAGAGCGTGGACACCGGACACGTGCCGGAACGGTGGCCGGACGAGACATGCGGTCAGTGCTCCTCCGCGGGCTCGGCGTCCAGGCCGGTGCACGCCAGCTTGCCATCCACCTTGGCACAGGCCTCCACATCGTCGGGCGACGTCACGGCGAGCATCGGGCTCGCCGAGCCGCCGGAACCGTCTCCCGGATACGCCGCGGAGAGCACGTCCCGCCCCTTGCGGACGGAGATGACGCGGGCGTCGGAGGCGTCCGCGTCGACCTCGGCCCAGGCGGTGCCGCAGGCCGGGGAGTACTCCAGGCGCACCGCGTAGGAGGCGTCGCGCACCTTGCTCTTGGTCTGCGCGTCCCGGTCGCAGGCGGACACGTCGGGCAGCTGACCCTGGCAGGCGTCGCCCCGGCATCGGGGCGACGCCGCGGCGAGCCGTCCGCCCGGTGCGCCGGAGCGGTCCGCGGCGAGGAGGGCGACGGCCACCGCGGTGACCGTGACGATCAGCGCGACCGCCGACAGCGGCAATCTGCGGAGGCGAGCGGTCCGGGCCGGGGGGCCGTCCTGGGATGGTGTGTGCGCGGGCGGCGGGCGGTCGGCCGTCTCCCACAGGGCCAGCACGGGGGCGGGGTCGGCGCCGGCGAGTGCGGCGAGCGCCTCGACCGCCGAACGAGGGGGCCGCTGGGCGCCGTTGAGATAGCGGTGCCAGGCGGACTTGCTGTACGGGGTGCGCGCGGCGAGGGCCGCGAGGCTGAGACCGGTGCGCTCCTTCAGATCGCGCAGCGTGGTCACGAACGCCTCGTCCGTCTGTGCGGGCGGTGCGGCCGAGGGGCCGCACGGTGCCGCCGTCCGTGCCGCGCCGGCTTTCACGGTCTCGATCCTTGGGGCTGTCGCATGACCTGTCCCTCAACACCTAATCCTATTTGGGTGGTTCGCCCTGGTTGTCGAGATGTGTTCCCGGGGGTGCGGTGCCGCCACACATCAAGACCGGTATGAGAAATGGTCGGTCGCCGGGACGCAGCGCACGACGGCCTGCCCGGTCACGCGCGCCGGGCAGGCCGTCCCTTGGAGGAGGGAGCGATCGCCTTGTCAGCACCAGGGCAGGGCGCCCCGCGTGCGGACGTAGTGGGCGGAGACGTAACCCTGGTTGCCCGAGAGCTTGTACCAGCGCCGGTTGCCGAAGACGTACGATCCGTTCTTCTTGCAGACCAGTACGAGGCGGCCGTTGACGTGCGCGTGGCCGACGACGCGGTAGCGGAAGCCGGGACCGGAGCGGACGTTCAGTCTGGCGTGGCGCGTGGCGACGTATCCCACGAGGCGGACGGGACGCCGGTGGTGGACCACGCGCGTGACGTGCCGGGTGTGGCGGGCGGGGTGGGAGCACCGTGTGGAGCGGTGCGCGCGGTGCCGGGCCGGGGCGGGGAGCGGGATGTGCGGGCGGTGCGGGACCGTCCGGACGACCGGCGCCGGAGTGGGCCGGCCCCCGTCGGCGGCGACGGCGGCCGTGGGCACCAGCGCGAACATCGCGACCGCGGCCACCAGGCCGCTCTGCAGTGTCCGGCGAATCATGGGAACCTCCGTGCTGACGATGCCGATCACGGTCTGCGTGATCTCATGTCGCCCAGCGTTTCCGTGCCGACGGCCGGGGATTCCGTCCCGTTGTGCCAGGGATGCGGGAAACGTCCCGTGGGACGACCGGCGGCTGCGAACCACCGGAGCGCGGGCCGCACGGATTTTGCGGACACCCTACGGACGTACTGACGTTCCGACGAAGGGACGTACGGTTTCGCACCCCAGGCGTGGGGCGGAACCGTCGTCGGGCCACCGGGCCGGTACGCCGCGTGAGGCCGGGGCGTACCCGTTCGGGGACCGATGGGCCGGGGCGTACCCGTCAGGGACCGGTGGGCCTGCGCTGAGCCGTGGGGACCGATCCGCCGGGCGCCGCCGTGGTGCCCCGGACGACCAGGCGCGGGGCGATGACCCTCTCCTGGCCCGGGGCCGACTCACTGTCCCTCTCCCCCTCCAGCCGGGCGATGGCGCGGCCGACGGCGAGTTCCGCCAGGCGGGGAATGTCCTGGGCGACGGTGGTGAGGTCGATGTGGGCGAGGCGGGCGAGGCTGGTGTCGTCGAAGCCGACCACGGACACCTCGTCGGGGACGGTGACACCGGCCCGCAGGAAGGCGTCGAGAACGCCTGTGGCGCAACGGTCGTTGAAGGCGAGGACCGCGGTCGGCCGGGGCGCCTCGACGAGCAGGGCGCGGGCGGCCCGGGCCCCGTCCTCCTCGCCGAGCCCACCGGGCAGGAGGCGGACGTGGTCCGCGAGGCCGTGGCGGTTCATCGCGGTGCGGTAGCCACGGCGGCGATCGGCGGCACCGGGCGCCCTGCCGCCGTCGATGTGCGCGATGGCGCGGTGCCCCAGCGCGACCAGGTGGTCGACCGCCTGGCGGGCGCCCTCGTCGTCGGCGGTGCGCACGACGTCCACGCCGGGCGGGGCCGGCCGCAGCCGGCGGGCCACCGAGACCACGGGGGCCTGGGCCGCGAGGTCCGCCAGCCGGGCAGCGGGCACCTCGGGGCCGAGCAGGACGAGGGCTTCGCACCGGTCGGCGAGCAGCGCCTCCACCGCCTGCCGCTCGCCGCGGGAGGGCGCGACCGCGCTGAGGGCCACCTGATGGCCGGCGGGCTCGGCGGCGGCGTAGATGCCCTCCACGAGGTCGGTGTGGAACGGCTCGCGCAGCCCGAACTGCACGCCGAGCAGGCGCGAACGGCTGCTGCGCAGCAGGCGGGCCCGGGTGTCGGGCCGGTAGCCGATCTCCTCGGCGGCCCTGAGCACGCGCTCGCGGGTGGCGGCGCCCGCGCCCTTGACCCCGCGCATCACGATGGAGACCAGGGCGACGGACACGCCCGCCCGTGCCGCGACGTCCGCGAGGGTCGGCCGTTTCCCCTGCCCGGCCGCGGGGGTCGTCGGCCGCCGGCCTGGTCGAGGCCGCGGCGCGGGCGGGCAAGGCGGTGTACTGCGAGAAGCCGATGGCCGTCACCCTCGCGGAGGCCGATTGTGCCGTCGCGGCCGCCGCCGAGGCGGGCACGGTGCTCCAGGTGGGCTTCAACCGCCGGTACGACGCCGGGTTCCGCGCCGCCCACGAGAAGATCACCGCGGGCGCCATCGGCACCCCGCAGCTGCTGCGCTCGCTCACCCGCGACCCGAAGCTGGTCGATCCGTCCCGTATCGCGCCATGGACGATCTTCCTGGAGACCCTCATCCACGACTTCGACACCCTGCGCTTCCTCAACCCGGGCGCCGAGCGGGTGGAGGTGTTCGCGTGGGCAGACGCCCTGATCCGCCCCGACTTCAAGGAGCGCGGCCTGCTGGACACGGCCGTGGTGACGATCCGCTTCGACAACGGCGCCCTGGCCACCGCGGAGGCGAGCTTCCAGGCCGTCTACGGATACGACGTGCGCGGCGAGGTCCTCGGCTCGGCGGGCATGGTGACGATGGGCGACCTCCGCCGCACCCACCTGACGGCGTACGGACCGGACGGCATCGCCGCCGAGTGCGTCACCTACGACCAGGACCTCTTCCATGACGCGTACGTCGCGGAGCTGGCCGACTTCGCCGACAGCGTCCGCACCGTCCGAACCCCCGCGGTCACGGGTGAGGACGCCCGCGCGGCCTCTGACGATCGCGCTCGCGGCCATACGGTCGGTGGAGACGGGACGGCCCGTGACCATCGCGGACCTGAAGGGTCACGCCGACCTGGCGGACCTTTCCAGCCTCTCGGACCTCTCCAGCCTCTCGGACCAGACCGTGCCCGAAATAGGTAATTCGCCCTTTTTATCAAGATAAGTCCGATAAGTTCTAAAATTACCTACGGCATCCAACCGCTCCCCGAGGGGGGCGGCGGAGCAGTCCAGCGGCGAGCCGGCGAGGGGAGTGGTGCACATGGTCGTGGACACCGGCATCGACCTCGCCTCGGTTCGCGAGCGGTTCCTGCAGGGCGGGACGGTCGAGGGCAGCGTGCGGAGCATGATCCTCAACTCCTGGCAGCGCTCCGTGCGGTTGGGCCTCTCCCCCGACCAGGCCCAGCTCCCCTATCGTCCGGACGTCGACACGGACGTAGCGCTCGTCCGTGCGGCCGACCCCGTGCTCGACTGGCTGCAGAACCGGTTCGCCGGCAGCCGGATGAACATCGGGCTCGCCGACGGGGAGGGGACGGTGCTCGCCCGCCGCTTCGGACAACCGTCGCTGGCCCGCAGTCTGCCCCCGTTCCAGGTGGTCCCCGGGTTCGTGTTCGCCGAGCACGTCGCGGGCACGAACGGCATCGGCCTCGCCCTGGCGGAGCGGCGGCTGTGCCGGCTCTACGGCGCGGAGCACTTCGCCGAGCGGTCGCAGGGCAACGCCTGTTCGGCCGTCCCGATCCGTGACCTGCTCAGCGGACGTATCGAGGGCGTCCTGTCCTTCGGCTGCCCGCGCGTCGACGCGAGCCCGGTCATGGACACCCTGATCACCAAGGCCGCCCATGCGATCGAGCGGAGGCTGCTGGAACAGAGTTCGGCGCGCGAGCGTGCTCTGCTGGAGGCGTACCTCGACGCCCGGCGCGGCGCCACGGTCGGTGCGCAGGTCCTCGACGCCGCGGCGATCGACCTGGACGAGCCGGCCCCCGTCGGGCTGAGCGTGCGCGACCGGGTGAGCGTGAAGGAGAAGGCCGCGGAGCTGATCTCCGCCGCCCAGCGCGGCGCGGTCGAGCTGACCCTCTCCGACGGCCGGCGGCTCATCCTCCTGAGCCACGTGGTGACGGGCCCCGGCGGCGCGGAGGGCGTCGCCGTCGAGGCGGTCCTGCGCGAGGACGGGCCGCAGCCGCGGCTCACCCTGCCCGGCCCCTCCGACGAACCGCGCGCCCTCGCCCCGCCCGGTGCGCCCGCCGTTCCGGTGCCCCGGCAGCTCCTCGGTGTGCCGTCCGGTCAGGTGACCAGGGCCCGGCCCACCGTCCGTGCGCCCGAGCAGCCCCGCGAGCAGCCCGGCGCCACCGCACCCGCCCCCGCGACGGCCGACGGCCGTCTGGTCCTCGTCGGGGAGCCCGGCGTGGGGACGTACGCCGTCGCGGCGCGCCGCCGTCTGGAACTGCTGTCCGAGGCGAGCGCCCGTATCGGCACCACCCTGGACGTCCGCCGCACGGCTCTGGAACTCGCCGAGATGGCCGTACCCCGTCTCGCGGACCACATCGCCATCGACCTGCCCGAGGCCGTTCTGCGCGGCGAGGAGGCGGCCGACCCGAGCACCGGCATGGTGCGGGCGGTGAGTCACGGCACCCGTGACGACCTCCCCTTCTACCCGGTCGGCGCGCGGGTCGACCCCCGCCCCGCGACGCCGCAGTCCCGGTGCCTGGACCGTGAGCAGGCCGTGCTGGTACCCGATCTGAGGGTCTCCACCGGCTGGATCTCCCAGGAGCCCGCGCACACCGAACGCCTCGTCGCCCTGGGCGTCCACTCCCTGATCGCCGTCCCGCTGCTCGCCCGCGGCGTGGTCCTGGGCATCGCGAGCTTCTACCGTTGCGCGACCCCGTCGCCCTTCGACGACGACGACCGCTCCCTGGCCCAGGAACTCGCCACCCGCGCCGCGATCTGCATCGACAACGCCCGCCGCTACACCCGCGAGCACACCATGGTCCTGGCGCTGCAGCGCAGCCTGCTCCAGAGCCGCTTGCCCGAGCAGAGCGCCGTGGAGATCGCCCACCGGTACGAGCCCGCCGAGTACGAGGTCGGCGGTGACTGGTTCGACGTCATCCCCCTCTCCGGCACCCGGGTCGCGCTCGTCGTCGGCGACGTGGTGGGTCACGGCCTGCACGCCGCGGTCACCATGGGCCGGCTGCGCACGGCCGCGCGCAACTACGCCGAACTCGACCTCGCCCCCGACGAGGTCCTCACCCACCTGGACAACCTGGTGGGGCGCATGGACCGGGACGAGACGGCCTGCAGCACCACCGGCATCATCGGCGCGACCTGCCTGTACGCCGTCTACGACCCCACCTCGCAGCGGGCCACGGTGGCGCGTGCGGGCCATCTGCCGCCCGCGCTGGTGCGGCCCGACGGCAGCGTGACGTTCCCCGATCTGCCCGCCGGGCCTCCCCTGGGCCTCGGCGGCCTGCCGTTCGAGTCCGCCGAGATCCCCCTCCCCGAGGGCAGCGAACTCGTCCTGTACACGGACGGGCTCGTCGAGGGCCGCGGGCGGGACCTGGACACCTCCTTCGAGCTGCTGCGCCGGACGCTCGCCCACCCGGACCGCGCACCGGAGGAGACCTGCCGCGCGATCCTCAGCACCGTGGCGCCGGAGCACCCCGACGACGACATCGCGCTCCTGGTGGCCCGCACCCACGCCCTGGACCCCGGCCGGGTCACGGAGTGGTCGCTGCCCGCCGACCCGGCCCGTGTCAAGGACGTCCGCGCCTCCGCCATCCGCCGCCTGGCCGACTGGGGCCTGGACGAGGTGTCGTTCACGGCGGAGCTGCTGCTGAGCGAACTGGTCACCAACGCGGTCCGCTACGGCAGCGGCCCGATCCGCGTACGCCTGATCCACGACCGCACGCTGATCTGCGAGGTCGCCGACACCAGCAGCACGGCTCCGCACCTTCGCCACGCGGCCACCCACGACGAGGGCGGCCGGGGCCTGTTCCTCGTGGCGCAGCTCGCCCAGGCCTGGGGCACCCGCTACACCGCCGAGGGCAAGGTCATCTGGGCGGAGTGCGCCCTTCAGGCGCCGTCCGGCGGTCTGCCGGAGGCGGCGCCGACGGACATGGACTGGGGGGACCTCGCTGGCCTCGCATGACGTCCCGGACTTCGCCGCGAACGACAGCGGTGCGGAGCCCCTCCTGCGCATCCGGGGGCTCGGCAAGCGGTTCGGCGGCACGCTCGCGCTGGACTCGGTCGACCTCGACATCCACCGGGGCAGCGTGCTGGCGCTGCTGGGTCCCAACGGCGCCGGCAAGTCCACGCTCATCAAGGTGCTCGCCCAGGTGCACCGCGCCGACGAGGGAGAAGTGACGGTCGCCGGGCACCCGCTCGGCAGCCACGCCGCCTCCCGGGCGATGTCCTTCATCCACCAGGACCTCGGGCTCGTGGGGTGGATGACGGTCGCGGAGAACATCGCGCTGGGAGCCGGGTATCCCCGACGCCTGGGGATGATTTCGTGGCGGAGGGCGCGCGAGCGCTGCGCGGAGGCCCTGGAGACCGTCGCCGGCCATCTCCGCCCGGACGCCCGGGTCGCCGACCTCGGCCGGGCCGAGCGCTCGCTGGTCGCGATCGCCCGCGCGCTGTGCACCCGGGCCCCGCTGATCGTGCTCGACGAGCCCACGGCCGGCCTGCCCGCGAGCGACTCCGCACGCCTGTTCGACGTACTGCACGCCCTGCGCGACCGCGGCCACGGCATCCTGTACGTCAGCCATCGGCTCGACGAGGTGTACCAGGTCGCCGACCGCTTCGCCGTGCTGCGCGACGGCCGCGTCGTCAGCCGGGGCTGCCTCGCCGACCATCCCCCGGCCCGTCTGGTGCGGGACATCGTCGGACACGGCCCCGCCGCCAACCGCCGTACGACGGCTCCCGCGCAGGGACCGGCCGACCACCCGCCCACAAGGGTCCCCACACGGGGACCGGCCGACCACCCACCCACGACGGCTCCCGCGCACGGTCGGGTCGTGCTCCGCCTGGAGGACGTCCGCACCGAGACCGCGGGGCCGGTCACCCTGCAGCTGCGGTCCGGTGAGCTGCTGGGCATGGTCGGGCTCACCGGCGCCGGTCACATGGCTCTGGGGCGCGCGCTCGCCGGCTCGGGGACCGTCCTCGGCGGACGCGTCCTGCTGGACGGCCGCCCCTACCAGCCACGCACGGTGGCCGCCGCCGTCGACGCCGGGGTCGGTTTCGTGACCGACGACCGACAGGAGGAGGGCTGCCTGCACGACCTGACCGTGCGCGAGAACCTCCTGGCCAACCCGCGGGCGGAGGGCCCGCGCGCGCCCCGCTGGATCGGTCCGCGACATGAGCGCGCCACGGCCCTGTCCCTGCTCGACCGGTACGGGGTGCGGCCCCTCGACACCGAGGCCCGTATCGACACCCTCTCCGGCGGCAACCAGCAGAAGGTCATGGTGGGCCGGTGGCTCCGGCTCGGCCGGCGCCTGCTGGTCCTGCAGGAACCGACCGCCGGCATCGACGTCGGCGCCAAGGCGGCGATCCACCGCCTGCTCGAGGAGGCGTCGGCCGCCGGCGCGGCGGTACTGCTGTGCTCCACGGACTTCGAGGAGGTCGCCGACGTGTGCCACCGCGTCCTGGTGTTCGTCCAGGGGACCGTGGCGGCCGAGCTGACCGGCGCGGCCCTCACGGTCCCGGAACTGACCCGGACGGCGTCGGCCATGCCGGGGATCACCGGGACGGCGACGGACCGATGACCGGCCCCGCCCCACGGTCACCACGCGGCCCGTCCCGCCCGCCCCGGTGGCGGCCGGTCCGTGCGAAGGGCCATGTCATCGGCGCGTACGGCCTGCTGTTCCTGACCGCCCTGCTGTTCCTCGTGTTCTCCCTGGCCCTGCCCGGCACCTTCCCGACGCTGGACAACGTCTCCTCGATCCTGTCCGACCAGTCGGTGTCGGCGGTCCTCGCGCTGGGAGCGACGCTCCCCATCGCCACCGGCCGGTTCGACCTGTCCATCGGGTACGGCCTCGGGCTCGCCCATGTGATGGTCCTGCACCTGATCGTGGCCGACGGCTGGCCCTGGCCGGCGGCCTGCCTCGCCGTCGTCGCCGGCGGCGGGGCCGTCGGCGTCTGCAACGGCCTGCTGGTCGAGTTCGCCCGGATCAACTCCTTCATCGCCACCCTGGGCACCGGCACGGTGATGTACGGCATCACCGGCTGGATCACCGGCGGCGCCCGTATCGTCCCCGGCCCGGCGGGCCTGCCGCCCGCCTTCACCGAGGTCTACGACGCCACGTTCCTCGGCCTCCCCCTCCCCGCCTTCTACGTCCTGGCGCTGGCCGTTCTGCTCTGGCTGCTGCTGGAACGTCTGCCGCTCGGCCGCTACCTCTACGTCATCGGCTCCAATCCGCGCGCCGCCGACCTGGTCGGCATCCCCACCCGTCGCTACGGCGTCTACGCCTTCACCGCCTCCGGACTGGTCGTGGGCTTCGCGGGAGTGCTGCTGGCGACGCAACAACAGCTCGGCAACCCGAGCGTGGGCATGGACCATCTGCTCCCCGCCTTCGTCGGCGCGCTCCTCGGCTCGACCGCCATCAGGCCGGGCCGCGCCAACGCCGCGGGAACCCTCGTCGCCGTCGCGGTGCTGGCGATCGGCCTGGCCGGCATCCAACAACTCGGCGCGAACTTCTGGGTCACCCCGCTGTTCGACGGAGGCACCCTGCTGCTGGCGGTCGGTCTGGCGGGCTATGCGGCGCGCCGCCGGGTGCGCGCGGCCACGGCGGACGGCCGCCGCGCGCCGACGTCCGGCGAAGGCCCTCCGCAGGCCCCTTGACATGGCCGAGAGCGGGAAGATGTGCACGTGAACCGTGCAACCGCCGTAGGGACCGCCGCCCTGGCGGCCGTCGTCGTCCTCGCCACCGGCTGCGGACACGGCTCGCGGCCGGGTACCGGGACCTCCACCGAGCCGTCGACGTCCGGCTGCCCCGCGGCGTTCGCCCGGGCGCAGTCGACCGTACGCCAGGCGGAGCAGCCCCGTACCGCCTGGAACGGCCCCAGGACCGGCCCCAGGGCCGCACACGGCCGGACGATCATCTACGTCGCGCAGACGATGACCAACCCGGGTGTCGCCGGCGCGGCGAACGGCGTGAGGGAGGCCACGCGGGCCATCGGCTGGAAGTTCCAGGTGATCGACGGAGGCGGCACACCGGACGGCATCCAGGCGGCACTGAGCCAGGCGATCGCGCTCAAGCCGTCGGGCATCGTGCTGGGTGGCTTCGACCCGAAGTCCACGGCGCGGCAGGTGTCGCGGGCCACCGCGGAGCGGATCCCACTGATCGGCTGGCACGCGGTCGACGCGCCCGGCCCCAGCAAGGACCCGAAGCTGTTCACGAACGTCACCACCCATGTGGGGGACGTCGCGAGGATCACGGCCGACTGGATCATCGCTCATTCCGGCGGCCGGGCGGGGGCCGTTCTCTTCACGGACGACTCGATCCCGTTCGCGAAGCACAAGGCGGAGTCGATCAGAAGGGAACTGGCCACGTGCGGCGGCGTGCGGCTCCTGTCCTACGAGAACGTCCCACTCCCGGACGCGAGCAGCCGCGTTCCCCAGGACGCCTCCTCCCTCGCGTCCCGCCTGGGCGACCGCTGGACCTACTCGGCGGCCATCAACGACCTCTACTTCGCCGACGCCGCCCCGGCCCTGCGCGCCGCGGGACGCAAGGGCTCGGGTCCCCCCTTCAACATCGGCGCCGGAGACGGGGATCCGTCCGCGTTCGAGCGCGTCAACAGCGGGGGGTACCAGGCGGCGACGGTCCCGGAACCGCTCACGCAGCAGGGCTGGCAGATCGTGGACGAGTTCAACCGGGCGTTCTCGGGGGCTCCGGCGAGTGGGTATGTGGCTCCGGTGCATGTGGCCACGGCGCAGAACAGCCGTGGGGCCACGTCGTGGGATCCGGTGGGGTACCGGGAGGCTTACCGGGCGATCTGGGGGAGGTAGCGCGGTGACAGACCGGGTTCGACGAGGGCTGTAGGTTGTTGGCTTCCGCTACCGAGAGGGTCCTGTGCGCATGCGCGCGGCGGAAGGGTGCCGGTAGGGGCGGGGCATTTCGGGAAGGAATTCGGGATCCTTTTGATCAGCAGCAAGCACACGGAGCTGGCGAACCACGTGTGGTCCGTCGCCGATCTCCTCCGGGGGGACTACAAGCAGTCGGACTACGGCAAGGTCATCCTGCCGTTCACGGTGCTCCGACGGCTGGAGTGCGTGCTGGAGCCGACGCGCGAGAAGGTCTCGGAGCTGGCGGCCCGGTACAAGGACGGTGAGATCGACCCGGACGGGTTCCTGTGCCGGGCCTCGGGCCATTCGTTCTACAACAGGTCCGGCCTCACCCTGAAGAAGATCGCGGCCGACCCGCAGGACGCGGCGAAGAACCTGCAGGTCTACGTGGGGGCGTTCTCCGACAACGCCCGGGGCGTGCTGGACCGTTTCGACTTCGCCCGGCAGGTCAGGCGGCTGGACGACGCCGGCCTGCTGTACAAGGTCATCGGCAGGTTCACGGACCTGGACCTGCACCCCGCGGTCGTGCCCAACCACAACATGGGCTACATCTTCGAGGAGCTGATCCGCCGCTTCGCGGAGCAGTCGAACGAGACGGCCGGTGAGCACTTCACCCCGCGTGAGGTCATCAAGCTGATGGTGGAGCTGCTCATCGCGCCGGACGGCGACGCGCTGCACGTGCCGGGAGTGGTCCGTACGGTGATGGACCCGGCGTGCGGTACGGGCGGCATGCTGTCGGCGACGGACGACCACATCAAGGCGCTCAACCCGGACGCGACGGTGGAGGTGTTCGGGCAGGAGCTCAACCCCGAGTCGTGGGCGATCTGCCGTTCCGACCTCATGATCAAGGGCCAGAACCCGGAGAACATCGTCTTCGGCAACTCCTTCTCCGACGACGGCCACAAGCGCCGGACGTTCGACTACCTGCTGGCCAATCCGCCGTTCGGCGTGGAGTGGAAGAAGGTGAAGGAGGAGGTCGAGCACGAGCACCGGACGCTCGGCGAGGCCGGCCGCTTCGGGGCGGGGCTGCCGCGCATCAATGACGGCTCGCTGCTGTTCCTCCAGCACATGATCTCCAAGATGAAGCCGGTGGACGTGGGCGGCGGGGGCGGCTCCCGCATCGCGATCGTCTTCAACGGCTCGCCGCTGTTCACGGGTGCGGCGGGCTCGGGTGAGTCGGAGATTCGGCGCCGGATTCTGGAGAACGACTGGCTGGAGGGCATCGTGGCCCTGCCGGACCAGCTGTTCTACAACACCGGCATCGCTACGTACTTCTGGCTCCTCACCAACCGCAAGAGCCCGGACCTCAAGGGCAAGGTCATCCTGCTGGACGCGCGCGACCAGTGGCAGAGGATGCGGAAGTCGCTGGGCGACAAGCGCAAGGAGCTGGGCAGCGAGCACATCGCGACGGTGGTGCGGCTGTACGGCGAGGCGCTCGCCGTGGCGGAGGATCCGGAGCACCCGCTGCACGGCAAGGTGAAGGTCTTCTCCAACGAGGACTTCGGGTACCGGCGGATCACGGTGGAGCGGCCGCTGAGGCTTCGGTTCGAGGTGACGGAAGAGACGCCGGCAGCGCTGGCTGCCGCGAAGCCTGTGCAGAAGCTGGAGCGGAGCGAGGAGTTCGTGGCGGCGGTGCGGACGCTGTCGGGGTCCTCCTGGGGGACGAAGTCCGAGGCGTTCGCGGCGCTCGAGGACGCGGTTGTCGCGGCGGGGTTGTTGTGGCCGGCGGGCGCCCCCTTCGCGAAGGCGGTACGCGAAGCCATCGGCGTACGGGATGCCGAGGGCGAGGTGCAGCAGGTCAAGGGCGTCCCGGAGGCGGACCCGGAGCTGCGGGACTACGAGAACGTGCCGCTGGGCGAGGATGTCGAGGAGTACCTGAAGCGGGAGGTGCACCCGCATGTGCCGGACGCGTGGATCGACCACGGCAGGACCAGGACCGGGTACGAAATCCCCTTCACGCGGCATTTCCATGTGTACAAGCCGCCGCGGCCGCTGGCGGAGATCGACGCCGAGTTGAAGGCGCTGGAGGCGGAGATTCGGGGGCTGTTGGGGGAGGTCACGGAATGACCACCGCGGATCAGTGGCTCGACGCGGCACCCGCTCACTGGACCCGTGGGCGCCTCAAGAATCTCATCGCCGCGGCCACGAACGGCACCTGGGGCGCCGACCCCAGCGGGGACGGCAGTGACGTTCGCTGCGTCCGCGCCGCCGATTTCGATCGCGAATGCCGACGCGTTGATCTCTCCAACGCGCCGCTGCGCCACGTGGACCCGGCATCACTCCGGCAGCACCTGCTGCGTCCCGGCGATCTGATTCTCGAAAAGTCGGGGGGCGGTGAGAAACAACCGGTGGGTATGGCCGTCCTGTTCACCGACAGGGACAGAGCGGTCTGCTCGAACTTCTGCGCGCGCATCAAACCGTCCGACGATGTCGACCCCCGGTTTCTGACGTATGTGTTCGCCGCGGCGTACGGACAGGGGCTGACCCAGGCCGCGATCAAGCAGACCACGGGCATTCAGAACCTGGACACCGGCGCGTTCTTCGCCTCTCGCTGGGCCTACCCGGCGCCCGAGGAACAGCGCCGTATCGCCGACTTCCTCGACGCCGAGACGGCCGGGATGGACAGGCTGGTCGAGTCCCAGGTGCGGTTGACGGAACTCCTCGAGGAACGCGAGGAGGCCGCGATCTCGCTGGCCCTGTCCCGGGCGGCGGCGAGCACGATCCGTCTGAAGCACCTGCTTGTGGCCCCTCCTTCCTACGGGGCGAACGAAGCGGCGGAGCACGACCGCCGCGACTGGCCGAGGTACATCCGCACCACGGACATCACGGAGGACGGCACCCTCCGGGACGAGACCTTCGCGTCACTTCCTCCCGAGGTGGCGCAGCGCTACCTGCTGGAGGACGGTGACATCCTCCTGGTGCGCAGTGGCTCAACGACAGGAAAGGCCTTCTTGTACGAAAGCCGGTTGGGCCCGGCCGCCCACGCCGGCTATCTGATTCGTGCACGCGTGGATCACCGGGCGATACTCCCCCGCCTCGTCTGGTATTTCTGCCAGACCCCCGCGTACTGGCAACAGATCAGCGAGGGGGCGGTGAAGTCCACGATTCAGAATGTGAATGCCGAGAAGTACGGCAACATCGTCGTTCCGTTCATCGAACCTGGCCGACAGGTCTCGACCCTTCAGCAGATCGATTCCCTGACCCACACGTCGAAGCGGCTCAAGGAGCGCGCTCTTCGGCTGCTGGATCTGCTGGCCGAGCGTCGTCAAGCCCTCATCACCGCCGCTGTGACCGGCACATTCGACGTGAGCACCGCCAGTGGGCGCAACGTGGCCGAGGGAGTCGGCGTCTGAGCCCAACGCGGTTGGTGTGAGTCGGAACCGGAGGGCCACCGGCCCGGCCTCGACGTCAGCCCCTTGCTGTCGGCCTTCACAGCCCTGTCGTCCGTGCGGGCGAGTCCGGCCTCGGCCTCATGGCCGGTGCCTTCAGTCGTGGGCCCCTTTCATGTAGCCCGCTGTCGCCGCGTACGCCGGGCGGTGAGCGGCCACGGCTGCGCCTCACGCCCGCCCGTGCGCCTCCTGGGAGCGCCGCGACAGCGCGTCGACGACCGCCGCCGCGAACAGCACGCCGCCGGTGATCACGAACTGCAGGGCGATGGGGATGTCCGTGATCGCCATGCCCGAGGAGATCGACTGGATGATCAGCGCGCCGAGCACCGCAGACCAGGTGGTGCCGCGTCCCCCGAACAGGCTGGTGCCGCCGATGACCGCGGCCGCGATGGCGTTCAGCAGCAGGATGCCCGAGCCGGAGGACTGGCTCACCGAGGTGATCCGTGAGGCGAGGAACAGGCCGCCGACGGCGGCCATGGTGCCCGAGAACGCGAGCACCGCGGTCTGCACCCGCACCACGCTGAGGCTGGCGCGACGGGCCGCCTCGACGCCGCCGCCGAGTGCGTAGATCTGTCGTCCGTAGTGGGTACCGCGCAGCAGGACGTCCAGGGCGGCCGTGATGACCAGGAAGACCAGGAGGGCCAGCGGCAGGCCGTGGAACCGGTTGAGTACGTAGGCGGCGGCGAACGAGATCACCGCGAGCGCTCCCGTGCGCACGCCGATCTCCGCGAGCGAGCGGTGCGGCAGGCCAGTGGCGCGACGGCGTCGCCGGTCCCGGTAGGAGATGAGGAAGAGCAGGCCGGCGCCGAACGCCGCCAGACCGTAGGCGACGCCGTCGTTGCCGAAGTAGTAGCTGGTCAGTTTGGCGAGGACGCCGTTCTCGGGGAGGTCGATGGTGCCGCTGGTGCGCAGGATGTAGAGCATGAGGCCGTTCCAGGTCAGCAGCCCCGCGAGCGTGACGACGAAGGCGGGCACGCGGGTTCTTGCGACGGAGAAGCCCTGGATGGTCCCGGCCGCGGTGCCTGTGAGCACCGCGAGGATGATGGCGAGCCATTCCGGCACGCCGTTGTTGACGTTGAGCACGGCGAAGACGGCCGCCGCGAGACCGCTGATCGAGCCGACCGACAGGTCGAGCTCGCCGATCAGCAGCACGAAGACGATGCCGACCGCGATCAGGCCCGTACCCACGATGTCCACGCTGAGATTGGACAGGTTCCGGGGCGAGAGGAAGTTGTGGTTGAGGCACTGGAAGACGATCCATACCGCGGCGAGGACCAGGATGACCGGGACGGAGCCGAGTTCGCCGGCCATGAACCTGCGCCGGGACGCGGCGGCCCAGCCCGCCAGGACACGGACGGTTTTCCGCCCGGGTTGCGGCTGACGGGTGACGGCGGGGTCGGTCCGCGTGTCGTCCGCCCTCTTGCGGCTCTCTTTCACCACTCCACCTCCCGGTGGGCCACCCGGCGCGGAACGTTCTCCGTGGCCCCGGTGATGGAGGAAATGATCTCTTCCTGAGACGCGGTGTTCACGTTGAAGAAGCCGTTGTTGCGGCCCAGCCGCAGCACCGCGGCCCGGTCCGCGAGAGCTTTGACGTCGGCCATGTTGTGGCTGATCAGCAGTACTCCCATGCCGCGGTCACGCAGGTGGTCGACCAGGTCCAGGACCTCGACGGTCTGCTGGATGCCGAGGGAGGCCGTCGGCTCGTCCAGAAGGAGCAGTCGCGGGTCGCCGAGGAGCGAGCGGGCGATGGCGACCATCTGGCGCTGGCCGCTCGACAGGGAGACGACCGGGCAGCGCAGATCGACGAGGCTCGTCGCCAGGCGCTTGAGCAGTTCCCGGGTGTGGCGTTCCATCTCCACCTCGTCCAGGAATCCGAACCTTCGGATCTCGCGCCCGAGGAACAGGTTGCCGACGACGTCGAGGTTCCCGCACAGGGCGAGGTCCTGGTACACGGTGGCGATGCCGAGTACCCGGGCGTCCTGGGGACGCCTGATCTGCACCGGCCGGCCCTCCCACTCGATGACGCCCGTGTCCGCGGGCGTGACGCCCGAGATCACCTTGACCAGAGTGGACTTGCCGGCCCCGTTGTCGCCCAGGAGCGCCACGACCTCGCCGGCTCGAACCTCCAGTTCGATGTCGGTGAGGACCTGGACGACGCCGAAGCGTTTGCAGACGCCGTGCAGTGCCAGCAGGGGTGGAGCCGGCACGGAAACCATCTCCTTCCCGGGCCTGGCCGTGGTGCACCGGCCTGAACCGGCCTACCCGATGAGTCCCAGCTTGTCGCAGGCCGCCCTGAGCCGGGGAACGCAGATCTGCCCGATCGTGTACACACCGCCTTTCACGAGGGTGTCCTTGATGTTGTCGGCGGTCACGGACAGCGGGGTGAGCAGCACGGCCGGAACCGCATTGGCGCCGCGAGTGCTCACCTTGGTGGTGGCGATGCGGTCGAGGCTCTCGCCGCGGGCGGCTGCCACGGCCATCGCGGCCCCTGCGGCGGCCTCCGGCTGGAACGGCTTCCAGACCGTCATGTACTGTTCGCCGCCGACGATGCGCCGCACCGCTCCGAGGTCCGCGTCCTGGCCGGTGACCGGGGGCAGCGGGCTGATCTTGTTTCCCCGGAGCGAGGAGATGATGCCGGAGGCGAGGGCGTCGTTGGCGGAGTAGACACCGGCGACGTTGTCCGCGCCGAGGTCGGCGATGGCTCCTGACATCTCCGCGTTGGCGAGGTCCGACCGCCACATGGGTGTGTCGAACATCTTGCCGATCTTGACCTTGCCCTTGAGTACCGACAGGGCTCCCTTCTTGAACGCGACCGCGTTGGGGTCGGTGGGGTCGCCGTTGATCATGACGATCTCGTCGCCGTGCCCCCTGTGAGCCATGGCCTGCACAAGCGCCCTGCCCTGGAGTCTGCCGACCTCCTGACCGTTGAAGGAGACATAGCCGGAGATCGGGCCCTCGGAGAGGCGGTCGTAGGAGATGACCGGGACGCCCGCCTCATGCGCCTTCTTGACCGCCGTACTGAGGGATCGGGCGTCGACCGCCACGAGCACCACCGCATCGATCCCTCTGGTGATCATGGAGTCGACCTGCTGCTGCTGGGTGGCCACATCGCCCCGGGCGTTGGCGTGCTCGACCGTGCAGTCGCCGCACATCTCCTTGATCTTCTTCTCCAGCAGGGGCCTGTCCTCCGTCTCCCAGCGGGACGTGATGGCGTCCGGCAACAGCAGGGCGATGCTCGGGCCGCTCCCGCCGCCGGCGGCGTTCCCGCCGCCCTGTCCGCAGGCTGCGAGGCCAACCGCCAGCGAGACGGCGGCACCGGTGACGACGGCGTTCCGTATGCAGGTCCTCATGCGGGAGACCTCCCTGGGCCCTCCACCGGGGCGAGGCCGATCACGTCCTCGGGTCAGGGCGGCCGTGGACGGCAGGTCCCGCCGGCCCCGGGCCCGGGCCGGGAGTCACCGCCACGCGCACCGGTAGGCCGGGGCCGGCCGGAAGGCAGACGGCGATGACGCGGGCGCCGGGCGCGGTGCGCCCGGGACGTGCCGACTGGGAGTGACAAGACGGCCACGTCGTCAGTCTGGCATCGGCTGCTGCGACCTGCGAGCGCAGCGGGTCCGTGGTGGTGGGCGGCAGCGGTGGGAGGCACGAGACCGTCGCCGAACCGCTCGTCACCGGGGACGGAATTCTTCGGCTCCCTCCAGCGCTGACGTAGCCGGACGGTATGGGATGCCGACGGTGTGCGAGCCGAGCAGCGCGAGCGACCGCGGCGACAGGTATTGGAGGGGCCGACATGGCAGTGCAGACGCAGAGGGCCGTGCTGGCGGGCGGATGCTTCTGGGGGATGCAGGACCTGATCCGCCGGCTCCCGGGCGTGACGGCGACCCGGGTGGGATACACCGGGGGTGACGTGCCGAACGCGACCTACCGCAACCACGGGACCCACGCGGAGGCCGTCGAGATCCTGTTCGACCCCGCGAAGACCGACTTCCGCACGATCCTGGAGTTCTTCTTCCAGATCCACGACCCGAGCACCAGGAACCGCCAGGGCAACGACATCGGTCTCAGCTACCGCTCGGCGATCTACTACGTGGATGACGAACAGAAGCGGATCGCCGAGGACACCATCGCGGACGTGGACGCCTCCGGACTGTGGCCGGGCAAGGTCGTCACCGAGGTCGAGCCGGTCGGCCCCTTCTGGGAGGCCGAGCCCGAGCACCAGGACTACCTGCAGCGCTACCCCGACGGCTACACCTGCCACTTCCCGCGCCCGGGATGGCGGCTGCCCGCTCGCACGAAGGACTGACCCCACCCGCCGGGCGGCCCGGCGCTCGTCTCCGGTCCACCCCGGTCGGTTCCGGTCCGCCCCGGTCGGTTCCGGTCCGGCGGCTCGTGTCGCCGGCCCCGGCCGGGCTGTGCTGTCAGGCGCTCACCTGGGGTTGGTCCGGGCCGAGGTAGTGCACGGCGGTCTGATCGGCGTGCGGGATGAGCAGGCCCTGCAGTTCGTCCGCCGCGAGCTTGAGGAGGTGGCCGTCA
The DNA here is from genome assembly GCF_042891915.1 of Streptomyces sp. NPDC001848. Lineage (NCBI taxonomy): Bacteria > Bacillati > Actinomycetota > Actinomycetes > Kitasatosporales > Streptomycetaceae > Streptomyces > Streptomyces sp. NPDC001848. The sequence continues at coordinate 471,713 of NZ_JBIATP010000005.1, forward strand.
CACCTACCGCGGCGCGGGCACCGAGACCTGCCACCTGATCATGACGGTCCACCTGCCACCCGGTCCCCCTTCCACAGCCTGACCGTACGGCGGGGCCGGGGCACGGGGGTCAGCTGATCGAGAGCACCGAGCAGGCCCCGCCCAGCAGCAGTGACCTGGTCGGCGCGCCGGCCGCCCCTCGCCCCGGCGCCCCTCGCCCCGGCGCCCCTCGGCCGGGCGGCGCCGGGTCCGCCGGTCGGCGGCCTTCAGCCCGGCCCGCGCGTTCACCTGTCGATCGGATGTGCCGGGTTCTCCGGAAGCACCTCCGCGCGTCGGTCGCGGCGCACCAGAGATATCGACGCCACACCGATGGCCGCCGCGAGCACGGTGGAGCCGATGGTTATCACGGCGAATCCCTGACGGGACGCGTGCGTGGTGTCGCCGGCGAAACTGGCGAACAGTGAGCCGAACAGCGACACGCCGACGGCCTCGCTGCCGAGGCGGACGGTGTTGATCCAACCGGCCGCCATGCCCGCCTCGTTCTCCGGCAGTTGCGCCAGCGCCTCGCCGTCGACCAGTCCGGCCTGGAGCCCGAAGCCGACGCCGACGACCGCCATGGGCAGCGCCATCCAGGCCAGGCCCCACAGGGCCGCCGCCCCCGTCGCCACCAGACCCGCGATCAACGAGACGATGCTCCAGGCCAGGACCCTGTCCACGGCCGTCCCCCGGGCCACCAGGCGGCCGGCCACCAGAGGGGTGACGAGGACGGGCAGCGTCAGGAACATCAGGAACGCGCCGCTGGCGCCCGCCGAGGAACCGTAGGCTCCCTGGAAGAACACCGGCAGATAGGCGACCGCATTGGTGAAGGTGAACGACGCCACCGCCACCACCAGCGTGGTCCCCGTGAAGCGCCGGTCGCCCAGGGTGTGCAGGCTCAGCAGGGGGTCCGGCGCGGTGGACTCGCGGCGGACGAAGAGCCCGTAGCAGGCGAGACCGGCGGCCGTGCACAGCAGGAACGGCAGTGACAGCCAGCCCGTCGCCGAGCCGAGGGCCAGCCCGCCGAGCAGCAGGGTCGTCGCCCCGCAGAACAGCGCCCCGCCCGCCGCGTCGATGCGGACCGCACGCCGCCGCTCGTGCGCGGTCGCGCCGCGGATCGGCGGCATGCCGACGCAGGCGACGACCAGGCAGCACAGCTGGACCCCGTAGACCAGACGCCAGCCGACGACCTGCGTGAGCAGGCCGCACAGCGACGGTCCGAAGGCCAGGGACAGGCCCGCGACCGAGCCCAGCAGGGCAAAGGCACGCGTCCGGCGCTCCCCGGTGTGGACCGACGACAGCATCGCGGAGCCCACCGAGAAGACCGCGCCGGCCCCCGCCCCCGCCAGCAGCCGGGCCGCGTCCAGCATCGGGTAGTCGACCGCGACCAGGCTGGCGGCCGATCCGGCACCGAACGTCACCAGCCCGGCCATGAGGGACCGCCACCGGCCGATGATGTCCGCGACGGAACCCCACACCAGCGTCGAGCAGGCGAAGGTCAGCGTGAAGCCGTTGAGCGCCCACTGCTCCCCCAGGGACGAGGAACCCAGGTCGCGGGCGATGTCTCCCAGGGACACGGCCGTTCCGGAAACCGACAACGGGACGGTGAAGACAGCGAGGATGATGACCGGCAGCACCAGACCGGCCCCGGGCGGCGCGCCGCCCGGCTGTGTGTCGTCCGAGGTCATCCGAGCCCCCTACTCCCCCGCGGTGGCGGAGCGGGCGAGACGGGGGCGTTCGCCGGTCGAGCGGCACTCGTCGAGGAAGTCCACGATGTGCCCGAACACGTCCAGCGCGGCGCCGCGGCCGATGAACGTGTCGAGATGGCCGTAGCCCGGCACTTCCACATAGCGGACGTCCAGCTGCGGATGCCGGCTCGTGAGGATCTCGTGGCACAGCTTGTTGGAGTCGTACCAGAACCGGTTGTCGTCGCCCGCCACCAGCATCAGCGGGGCGTCGATGCGGTCCGCGTTGTCCAGCGCGTTCTTCGGCAGCACGTCGTAGCGCCCGTCGCCGTCGTTGTACCGCATCATCGTGTGGGCCAGTTCGATGCTCCGCAGGTGCGGCAGAATCCACATCGGCACGGTGCCGTACAGGTCCGCGAGGCGGTCATGGGTGCGCTCGTCGAGGTTGTCGTGCACGAAGAGCGAACCGCCCACGCCCCACGAGTCGTTGTGCAGGATCTGGCAGTTGGGATCCTTGCACTCGGCGCCCAGGGAGACCTCCGCGAACAGCAGGGAGTACTTCGACCACAGCCCCACCTTCCTGATGTCGGTGGGGATGTTGACGAAGCGGGAGCGCAGCAGCTCCCCGCCGAAGTGCAGGCGGGCCCGCGTCTTCCAGGACATCTTCGGGGTGAGGAACACCCCCTGCGCGACCACGCCGGCCAACCCCGGCACCAGCCCGGCCGCCATGCTCAGCGACAGGCACAGGGCGCCGATGCAGTGCGCGACGACCAGCAGCGGGCGGCCGTCGGTGCGCTGCCGGACCAGGGACACGGCCTCGGGGATGTCGTAGAGGGCCACGTCGTCGAAGGTGTAGCGCACCCGGCCCTCGTTGTACGGCAGCCGGCAGCTGCCCCGCCAGTCGAGCAGCCAGGGCTCGTAGCCGGCGTCCAGCAGCACGTCGACCAGGTTGCGGGTCTCGGGCAGGACGAACATGTCGGAGGAGGCGGTCAGGCCGTGCAGGACGAGCACCGGCGGGCGGTCGGCGCCGTCTTCGGCCGCGACGCGGGTCAGTCCGAGCCGGGTGCCGTCGGAGGCGGTGAACGGGACGTCCTCGACCCGGGCGCGGAGAGCATGGTGAAGGGGCCTCAGCGTCATCGGATCTGCTCCTTGTGGATCATCAGCTTCCTGAACTTGCGCCGCAGCTTGTCCTTGTCCCGGTCGATGGCGTCCCGCCGCAGGTCGAGCAGCTCGGCGGCGGCCCGCATCGACGGCTCCGCCAGCCCCATGCCGACCTGCACGAAGAACCACGACAGCCAAGTGAGCTTGGCCAGCCGCTGCTCCTGCGACGACAGGCGCGGATCGACCCGGATGCCGTCGATCTGGTCGGGCACATAGCTCTTGCCCGGCACCGTGACCACGCCGGCGAAGCCCGCCGCCTCGCCCTCGCGGCCCACGGTGATCTCCAGCGTGCGGGTCTGCTTCCAGAAGTCGTGCCGGGCCCGAGCCGTCTTCCAGCCCTCCAGCCACCACCGGCCGCCGTCCCGGTCCTGGAGGGACAGGCGGTAGCGCAGCAGCGGATGGTCGTTGCCGTGCCGGTGCGGGATCCCCTCGTCGGGGCGCACCCAGATCTCGCCGTCCAGCACGGTCAGCGGCTCCGGGTGCAGCCGCTCGCAGAAGACCTGGCCGCGGACGTCGACCCGGCGGTGCCGTACGACCTGGTACATGCTGGCGATGGACAGCGTGAACGCCATGCGGCACTTGGTGTCGGGCTCCTCCCCGACCGGGCCGACATGGCCCTTCATCCGCTCCCGGAACGACAGGTACGGCGGATCCTCGCGGCTGGGCAGCCGGGCCACCCCGTCGCGCGCCATGCGTTCGAACGCCTTCAACTGGGCTTCGGAGCCGTAGCGTTCGGGTAGCGGAAGCCGGTGGCGGGCCAGGAACTCCTCGGTGCGCTCCGCGCCGGCGGCGGGCCCGAACATCAGGGCCTCGAAGAGCTTGACGGCGGTCGGGCTGCTGAGGATGCGCACCAGGAAGTCGAGTTCGGGCACCGGGTCCGTTTCGTGCCGCCGCAGGAGGTCCTCGCGCCACTGCTGCCATCCGGTGGCCCGGACGTTCATGCCGGCCAGCTTCAGGTCCTTCACCAGTTCCGGCAGGGTCTCCGCGCGGCCGGTGAGGTTGTAGTTGCGGCCCCAGGCCTGCGGGTCGAACACGATCGCGGCGGCGACCTTGCTGATCCAGTCCACCGGCGCCAGGTTCATGAACCGGAACGCCGGCACGGTGCGGAATCGGGAGATCGCCCCGATCAGTCCCGTGCTCAGGTCGCGCGGGTTGTACACGCCCGTACGGGTGTGACCGCCGATCGCGCCCGGACGCAGGAACGTCACGGTCAGCCCGTGCTCGCGGGCCCGCCGCAGGACGGCCTCCGCGGCCCACTTCGACTTGTCGTAGCCCGCGAACAGCCGGTCCACGTGGGCGACCGGGTCGTCCTCGCCCATCGTGGCGATGCCGACCTCGTTGAAGACGGCGACCGACGAGATGTGGTGCAGCGGCTTGGGCCGTCCGGTCATCGCCAGCTCCGCCAGTTGCAGCGGGCCGAGCACGTTGGTCTGCCGCAGGGAGGGATAGCCGCGCAGGAAGTCCACGGCGGCGGCCACGTTGACGATCGAGTCGACGTCGTGGGCGAGGCTCTCCCAGCGCTCCTGAGACAGGCCGAGGCGCGGTTGCCGGATGTCCGCCGCGAGCACGGTGACCCGGCGCCGCACCTCGAAGGACCACGGCTGGTCGAAGCTCGCCAGCGCCTCGCCGAGGCGCTTCTCGGCGGCCGTGTCGTCGGTCGCGCGCACCACACACACCACCTCCGCGTCGCTCTGGCGCAGCAGGTCCAGCAGCAGGTGGCTGCCGAGGAATCCGGTGGCGCCGGTGAGCAGGATCCGGCGCGGCTGCACCCGCTCGGCCTGCCGGCTGAACGGCAGCCGGTCGGCCAGCGCGAGGTCGGCGAGGATCATCTCCACGTCCTCGTCCACCGCCGCCCCGGCCTGCGTCCCACGACCGGCGGGCGGGGCCTTCGGGAGGACCGCGGGCACGGTGTCGGCCGCGCCGGTGGCCGACGCGGCCGAACCGGCGGCCCCGGCCCCGCGCTGCGCCAGGCGCCGGGGCCGCGCGTCCGCGAAGACGTCGTCCAGGCTCATCGGGACGTCCAGCTCGCGGGCCATGAGGGCGACGAGTTCGACCGCGTCCACGGAGGACAGACCGGCGTCGAACAGGTCGGTGTCGACGTCGGCCGTGCCGTCCGGCAGGAAGCGGGCGGCCAGGCCGGCGATGGCCGTGGCGAGCTGGTCGGGGTCAGTGGGGCGCCGGCCGCTGCCGGTGGCGCGGGCCCCGTCCGGCTCCGTTCGCACCGCGGGGCCGGCGGAGGCCGTCTGCGGGGCGGGGCCGGCCGCCGACTTGCGGAAGCGGGCCAGCAGGTCGGCCGCCTGGCCGCGGGCGGGTCCGCGCCGCTCGATCACCTCCTCGTCGGGCCGACGGCTGACACTGCGGTTGCGGCTGGTGCCGCTGCCCGCCTCAGGCATTGCTGACCTCCGCTGCGGTTTCCGATCCGAGGTCCCAGGAACGGAACTCCCGGAGTTGCGCCGGTGCCACCTCCGTCTCCAGCCGCGGCGCGTCGACCTCGCCGCCGCCCAGGCGGGAGACCAGACGCCGCGCCGGAATGTTGCGTGGCGTGTTGTCGGCCACGAGCCGCACCCTCGCGCACCCGAGGGCGTCCGCGCGGTCGGCCAGCCAGGTGAGCAGCCGGTCCTCCACCCCCCGGCCGAGGACCCGGCAGCTCATCATCCAGGCGACGACCTCCAGCACGTCGCCGTCCGGCCGTACGGCGAGGACGCCGATCTGCCCGTACGCTCCGAACCGGTCGCGCGCGGTCGCCGTCCACACCTCGCCCTCCTGCTGCAGCCGCTCCAGCCGATCGGTGTCGAGCGGCAGGGGCCGGAGGTTGAACTGGTTGGTGCGGCGGCTCAGTTGGACGGTGCGTTCGGCCGTGTCGGCGGAGACCGGTTCGATGTCCAGTTCCAGCCGCAGGTTCTCCAGGAACTCCACGAAGCCCATCTGCGCGCGGGCCGCGTCGCGCACCCGTTCCTGCTGGTAGAACTCGGCCCGGCCGGCGTCCTCGGTGGTCGCCGCGCGCGGCACCATCGGCCACAACCGGGTCACGAAGTCCTCGAGTTCAGCGGCGGGCGGGCAGGTCAGGCTGAGCACCTCGGGCAGCTGGGCGCGCACGCCGGCGATCTCCACCGGGTTGTCGTCGAGGAACAGGAAGCTGTCCAGGCCGAGACCGAGCTGCTCGGCGATCCGCACGATGCGGGTCCACTTCGGCTCCCACGCGGCGGAGATCGCCGCGAAGTGCTCCCGGTGCAGCAGGCTGTCCGGCCGGTCGAGTATGCCGTGCACGGTTTCCTCGTCGTTGTTGGAGACCATCGCGAGCAGCACGCCTGCGGCCCGCCACTGCAGCAGCCGTCGCGCGAGCAGCGCGCGGGGACCGGTCAGGTCGACGTTCTCCGGCCCGATCTCGCCGGCGATGCCGCTCCACAGCGTCTCGTCGCCGTCGACGACGATGACCTTCGGTGCGCGCCGGCGGATCTTCCACACGACGTCGGCGAGTCGCAGCGCCACCACCGCCTGGAACTCCTCCTGGAACGGCAGATGCGCCAGCTCGTCGGTATGCGGGTCGAAGATGTCGTCGACTCCGCCGGGCGCGGCCTCGCCGTCGGCGGCCAGGTCGCCGGCCCAGGAGTCGGCGGACAGCACGGCGATGCCCGGCTGGTCGGCCAGCTGCTCCGTCACCTGCCGTTCCCAGGCGCGCAGCCGCTCGTCCTGCGTCCGCTCCGGCAGGAAGGCCACGACGAGCGCGGTGCGGGTACGGTCGGCCAGGGCGCGCAGCGCGGCCGGGTACTCCTCGGCGAGCTGATCGAGCAGGCCGGTGTCCTCCGGGGCGAAGCGGATCAGGTCGCCGGGGCGGAGCAGGACCAGCGCGGCGGCGGTCGCCGACTGAGCGAGAACGCCGTCGGGGTCGTGCAGGGCGGCCAGGACCTGGTGGTAGGGCGCCTCGACGACATCGAAGGGCCCGCCCTCGACATCGGCCTCCTCCAGGGCGACCCCGAGCAGGGCCGGGAGGTTACCGAGGGCGAAGGTGGCCGCCACCGCGATCTGGCCGCCCGGCCGGACTCCATGGGCCGCGGTGTCGCCCTGCTCGGTCCGCGCCATCGCCGGGGCGCCGTGCGGGGCCGGAGCGTCGTGCCCGGCGGGGGCGTCCGGTCCGGGCGTGGTGTCCGGGGCGTGCCTGGGCCCGGGCACCGGCACGGTACCGGAGGCCGCCGCGTCCGAAGGGGCGGGAGTCGCGGCCACGCCGGCGTCGGTGCTGTCGGTGCGCCCGGCCGCTACGGCGACGGTGGCATCCGGGTCGTCGGCGAGCTCGGCCGCCACGGCGAGAACGGCGCTCGCGAGGGCCGCGCAGCTCGGCTCGTCGAGGATGTCGGCGTTGTACTCCAGCCCCACCTTGCCCAGGCCCGGCATCACCGTGATCATCAGGTCCAGGTCGGAGTAGCCGGTGCCCGCGGGCAGGACCCGCAGTCCCTCGGCCGCCCCTGCCTGCGGCGGCATGTAGTTGAAGTACACCTCGACCAGCGGGGCGTCCTTGCGGTACAGCCCCTCCTCGACCAGCGCGGGCATGGCGTCGAAGAAGCTGACGCCGCGTTCGAGGACCCGGCTCAGCCGCCCGTCGGTGCGCCGCAGCAGGTCGGTGCCGGTGTCGCCCGGCTCGACCTGTGCGGCGTACGGGATGGGCAGGCCGAAGTACCCGACCGCGTCGAGCGCGCCGACGTGCATGCGGGTGTCCACCGGCACGGCGAGCACGAACCGGTCGCTCCCGCGGAGTCGGGAGAGGTGCAGCGTCAGTGCGCCGAGCCAGAACGCGGCGGGCGTGACGCCGAGTCCGGTCGCCCGGGCGGCCACCCGCCGCGCCAGCTCCGGCGGCAGTTCCGCCAGGTACATGGCCGAGCGGTAGGACCGCTGCGCGGGGCGCGGGCGGGCCAGTTCCAGATCGAGCCGCCGGACCCCGGCGAAGTCGTCCCGCCAGTCCGCCGTGGCTTCCCGCTCGCCGGTCGGGGAGCCGGGGGCCTGGTCGGCCGGGGCCTGGGCGTGCAGCAGCAGGTCGATGTCGCGGTTGGTGACCACGGCGGGCGGCACCTGACCGCCGAGTTCGGCCCCGAGTTCGTGCGCGACCAGCATGAGCGAGGCAAGGTCGGAGACCGCGTGGTGCGCGCCGTAGACGAGCACCTGGTCGCCGGACGGGTAGGCGAGCAGTTCGAACCGCCACAGCGGGGAGCGGCCGAGGTCGAAGGGCGGCTCCATCAGCGCGCACAGCCGCTCGTCCACGTCCGTGCCGTCCTCGACCGCGGACCAGCGCACCAGTTCGTCCGTCGGGGCGCGCCGGACCTCCAGCAGCTGCCCGCCGCCGGTGTCCGCGACGATCGCGGTACGCAGCGCCGCGTGCCGGCCGGCGAGCCGGGAGACCGCTTCGGTGAGGCGGTCGGGCGTGGTCGGCGCGTCGAGGCGTACGGCCAGCCCGATGTGGTGGGTGACGCTCGGGGTGCCGTGCTGTTCGGCGCGCAGCAGCCGTACGACGTCCCGGGTGGCCGGGTGACGCTCGACGTCCGCGACGACGGTGTCGGCGGTTGTCGCGTTGTCCGCGGGCGCCGTGCCTGCGGTACCGGCGGAGCCTGCCGCACCGGCGAGCAGGTGGTCGGCGATGCTCTCGACGGTCGCGCCGTTGAACATCGTCGCGACCGGCAGAGTCTGGCCGAAGTCCGCCTCGACGAGGCTGCGGATCTGCATGGCCATCACGGAGTCCAGGCCCTGTCCGACCAGGGAGGCGGCGGGGTCGAGTTCCTCGGTGCCGAAGCCCATCGTGCGGGCGAACCGGTACCGCAGCCGCTGCACCACCGCCTCCCGGTTGGCCGGCACCACCGGCCCGGCCGCGCCGGCTCGCGCCCCGGACCGCGGTACGGCGGCACGGCGGCGCGCCGGGACCAGCGCGGCCAGCAGCGGGGGCAGCAGCGCGGGCTCGGTGGTGCGCAGGACCGGCAGGTTGAGGGCGGCCGCCACCAGGACGGCGTGGCCGGTGGCGCCGGTGGACGCGTGCCGGGTCAGCGCGGCGTCCAGGAGGGCCAGCCCCTGCTCGGTGCCGAGCGGGGTGATGCCGCCGCGGTTGATCCGTTCCAGGTGCGTCTCGCCGAGGTGCCCGGTCATTCCGGTGGCCTCGGCCCACAGGCCCCAGGCCAGCGACAGGCCGGGGCGGCCGGCGCGCCTGCGGTGCTGCATCAGGGCGTCGAGGAACGCGTTCGCGGCGGCGTAGCTGCCCTGTCCGGACCCGCCGAGGACGCCCGCGACGGACGAGAAGACCACGAAGGCGGACAGTTCCTCACCGGCCGTCAGCTCGTGCAGGTGCCAGGCCGCGTCGGTCTTCGGCCGGAGCACCGTGTCCAGGCCGTCGGCGTCGACCGACTCGATCACACCGTCGTGCAGGACGCCCGCGGAGTGGATGACGGCGGTCAGCGGGTACTGCTCCGGCACCTCCCGCAGCGCCTGTGCCAGCTGGTCCCGGTCGGCGACGTCGCAGGCCCGGACGGTGACCCGGGCGCCGGCGGCGGTGAGTTCCTCCCGCAGGGCCTCGGCTCCCTCGGCCTCGGGGCCGCGCCGGGACAGCAGCAGCAGGTGGCGGGCGCCGAGGCGGGCGGCGTGCCGGGCCACCCGGGCGCCCAGCCCGCTCGTCCCGCCGGTGATCAGGACGGTGCCCGTGCCGAGGGCGTCGAGGGCGTCACCGGCCGGGTCGTTCGCCTGACGGCGCAGGACGGGCACATAGCTGCGGCCGGACCGGATCGCCGACTCGGGCAGGCCTGAGCGGGCGGCGTCCCGGACGTCGCACGTGCCGTCGGTGTCGACGTCGACCAGGACGACGCGGCCGGGATTCTCCGCGCGGGCCGCCCGGACCAGGCCCCACACCGCGGCGTGGGCGAGGTCCGGCTGCGTGCCCTCCTCCTCGGCGCCGGTCAGCACGGCTCCGCGGGTCACGACCACCAGCCGCTCCCCGGCGGGCCGGTCCTGCGCCAGCCACTCCTGCAGCCGGCGCAAGGTCTCGTGCAGCACCCGGCGGACCCGGGTGGGCGCGTCCTCGGCGTCCGGTCCGGCGGGTCCGGCGTCGGTGACCTTCAGCAGCGTCGGCTGCGGCGCGGTGGTGTCGCCGTCGGCGGCCCGGGCCAGTTCGGTCTCGGTCCACTCGACGGACAGCAGCGCCTGTGTGCTGCTGTCCGGGAGGGTGAGGTCGTCCGCGGTCACGGCCCGCACGAGGAGCGAGTCGATACGGGCGACCGGCGCTCCGGTCGGATCGGCCGCCTCCACGGTGAAGGTGTCCGGTCCGGTCGGCGTGAGGCGCACCCGCACCTCGCTCGCGCCCCGGCCGTACAGGGTGACCTCGCCGAAGGAGAACGGCAGCGGGGTGCGGCCGTCCCTGCCCTCCATGCCGTGCACCGCGGCCGCCTGGAGCGCCGCGTCCAGCAGGGCCGGGTGCAGGGCGAACCGCGCCGCGTCCTCCGCCTGCCGGCCGGGCAGGGTGACCTGCGCGAGCACCTCGTCGCCGGAGCGCCACACGTCGGACAGCCCCTGGAACGCAGGGCCGTACTCCAGTCCGGCCTCGGCGAGCGTGTCGTAGTGCGCGGCCGGGTCGAGCCGCGGTGCCTCGGCGGGCGGCCATGCCGTGCCGTGAAGCGGTCCGGTGTGCTCGGGCGGCGCGGCGGGCTCCTCGACGAGGACGCCGCTCGCATGGTGGGTCCACTCCCGTGTGCCGTGCTGCCGGGAGTAGACGTCCACCGGGCGGCCCGTGGCGTCGGCCGTGCCCACCTGCACCTGTACGTCGATCTCGCCGTGCTCGGGCAGGGACAGCGGCGCGTGCAGGGTCAGGTCCCGTACGCCGGAGCAATCGGCCTCGTCGGCCGCCCGCAGGGCCATCTCCACGAAGGCGGTGCCGGGGAGGATGACCGTTCCGAAGACGGCGTGGTCCGCCAGCCACGGGTGCGTGCCGAGGGAGATACGGCCCGTGAGTACGAGGTCGTCGCTGTCGGCGAGTCGTACGGCGGCGCCCAGGAAGGGGTGCCGCACGGTGTCCAGCCCCACGGTGCCGACGTCGGCACCCGTGGTGGCGGGCTGCCAGTAGCGCCGGTGCTGGAAGGCGTACGTCGGCAGGTCGACGAGCCGTCCGCCCTGCACCCAGGCCGACCAGTCGACGTCGACTCCGGCGACGAACACCTCCGCCGCGTGCTGCAACAGCCGCGCCTGGCCTCCTTCGTTGCGACGCAGGGTGCCTACGGCGGTTACGCCCTGCACGCCCTTGTGGTCGGCGTTCTGCGTCACCGCGCCGAGCAGGACCGGATGCGGAGACGCCTCGACGAACACCCGATGGCCCGCGTCCAGGAGAGTCTGCAGCGCCTGATCGAAACGCACCGTCTGACGCAGGTTGGTGAACCAGTACTCCGCATCCATCACCGCGGTGTCGATCACCTCACCCGACACCGTCGACACCAACGGCACCTCACCCGAACGCGGCCGAATACCGGAAAGAACCTCCAACAGCTCCGCCCGCAACTCCTCCACCTGCGGCGAATGCGACGCATAATCCACCGCAACCCGCCGCACCTGCACACCCTCAGCCTCACAACGAGCCACAAACACATCCAGCTCATCCAGCCCGCCGGAAACCACCACCTGCTCCGGCCCATTGACCACCGCCACCTGCAAACCCGCA
>NZ_JBIATP010000006.1:0-80580 GCF_042891915.1 Streptomyces sp. NPDC001848
GGCCGAGTAGCCACGACACCATACGGGCCGAATGGCCACGACACCATACGGGCCGAATGGCCACGACACCATACGGGCCGAATGGCCACGACACCATACGGGCCGAGTAGCCACGACACCATACGGGCCGAATGGCCACGACACCATACGGGCCGAGTAGCCACGACACCATACGGGCCGAATGGCCACGACACCATACGGGCCGAGTAGCCACGACACCATACGGGCCGAATGGCCACGACACCGTACGGTCCGAGTAGCCACGATTCCGTACGGGCCTAGTGGCCGCCGACCCCGAAACCAGCCGAGTGGCCCCGACCCGAAACCAGCCGAGTGGCCGCCGACCCCGTAACCAGCCGAGTGGCCGCCGACCCCGTAACCAGCCGAGTGGCTACGACACCGTGCGGGCCGCCGCGAGCAGGCGGGTCACGTCCTCCGAGCAGATCGTCAGGGCCGCGCCCACCGTGGCCAGGACGTCGCGTTCCGCAGGGGTGTAGGGGCCGTCGGCGAGGGCGATGCGGGCGCCCTGGAGGAGGATCGACTCGCGGCCGGTGGGGGCGAGGTGCGGGGCGAGCGGGTCCAGGGCCTCGTGCAGCTCTATGGCCAGGCTCGCGCCGCCGCCCGGTTCGCCGCAGACCCGGCCGGTGTCGGCGGCCACCGCGTCGACCAGTGCGCTGAGTCCGTCCACCGTGCAGTCGTCGAAGCCGGCGGAGCGGACGGCGGCGGCGGCCGTCTCCAGGGACGTACGGGAGCAGGTGCCGCCCGCGGCGAGGACCGCCAGGGCCACGGTGTGGACGGCGTCGCGGAGCATCGCGGCGAAGCGGGTGGTGGTCGGGTGGTCGAGGACGTCCGGGCCGTAGTGGTGGCCGCAGGCCGCGCACTCCACGACCGGGCCCGTCTCCCCGCGCGGCAGGACCGGCAGGCCGGCGAGGGTGAGGCGGCGCCGTCCGGTGAGGCGCTGGTAGTTGCGGTCGCCCCCGCAGCCCGGGCAGAAGAACTCGCCGTCACCGATGGTGGTCCACGCGGTACGGACGCCGAGGACCTGCGAAATCCGGCCCTTGCGGGCTTCCGGGCCGTTGCGTCCCCGTCCTGGCAGCACGTCGCACCTCCGTATCGCCGCGGCACCATCGCCACCGCTGGCGTGATGTTAGCCACATCGATGATGCGGAGTCAGCACCCCGGACGAGACCTCCTCGTGATCTTCGGCCGAAATGGGCGGTGCATGACGCGGCCCCGCCCGCCTCGTGAGGCGGACGGGGCCGTGAACGTGAAGGTCAGAGGATCAGCGGGCGGCTCGGTTGACCGCGGAGACGACCGCCTTCAGCGAGGCACGTGTCGTATTCGCGTCGATACCGATCCCCCACAGGACCTTTCCGTCGATCGCGCATTCGATGTACGAGGCGGCCTGCGCGGAGGCGCCCTCGCTCATCGTGTGCTCCTGGTAGTCCAGGAGGCGTACATCGATGCCGATGGACTGCAGGGCGTCGAAGAACGCGGAGATCGGGCCGTTGCCCGTGCCGGTGAGGACGGTGTCCTCGCCGTCGACGGTGGCCTCCACGGTGAGGGTGTCGACGCCGTCCTTGTCGGTGGTCGTCTGGCCGGCCCTGACCTGGATGCGGCCCCACGGGTTGTGCGGGTTCGGCAGGTACTCGTCCTGGAAGACGTCCCAGATCTCCTTCGGCGTGACCTCGCCGCCCTCGGCGTCCGTCTTCGCCTGGATGATCTTCGAGAACTCGATCTGCATCCGGCGCGGCAGGTCCAGCTTGTGGTCGTTCTTCAGGACGTAGGCGATACCGCCCTTGCCGGACTGCGAGTTGACGCGGATGACCGCCTCGTAGGAGCGGCCGACGTCCTTCGGGTCGATCGGCAGGTACGGGACGGCCCACTCGATGTCGTCGACCGTGACACCCTTGGCCTTCGCCTCGGCCTCCATGGCGTCGAAGCCCTTCTTGATGGCGTCCTGGTGGGAGCCGGAGAAGGACGTGTAGACGAGGTCCCCGATGTAGGGGTGGCGCGGGTGGACCTCCATCTGGTTGCAGTACTCCCACGTGCGGCGGATCTCGTCGATGCGGGAGAAGTCGATCTGCGGGTCGACGCCCTGGGAGAAGAGGTTCATGCCCAGGGTGACCAGGTCGACGTTGCCGGTGCGCTCGCCCTGGCCGAACAGGCAGCCCTCGACGCGGTCGGCGCCCGCCATCACCGCCAGCTCGGCGGCGGCGACGGCCGTGCCGCGGTCGTTGTGCGGGTGGGCGGACAGGCAGACGAACTCGCGGCGGGAGAGGTTGCGGTGCATCCACTCGAAGCGGTCCGCGTGCGTGGACGGGGTCGAACGCTCCACGGTGGCGGGCAGGTTGAGGATGATCTCGCGGTCCGGGCCCGGCTGCCAGACGTCCATGACCGCCTCGCAGACCTCCAGGGCGAAGTCCAGCTCGGTGTCCGTGAAGATCTCGGGGCTGTACTGGTAGCCGAACTCGGTCTCGGGGCCCAGCAGTTTCTCCGCGTACTCCATCACCAGCCGGGTGCCGTCGACGGCGATCTGCTTGATGTCGTCCTTGGAGCCGCGGAAGACGACCCGGCGGAAGACCGGGGCGGTGGCGTTGTAGAGGTGGACGTTGGCGCGCCGTGCGCCCTTCAGGGACTCCACGGTCCGCTCGATCAGGTCCTCGCGGGCCTGGGTGAGGACGGAGATGGTCACGTCCTCGGGGATCGCGCCCTCCTCCTCGATGATGGAGCGCACGAAGTCGAAGTCGGTCTGGCCGGAGGCCGGGAAGCCGATCTCGATCTCCTTGTAGCCCATCTTCACCAGCAGGTCGAACATGGCGCGCTTGCGGGCCGGCGACATGGGGTCGATCAGGGCCTGGTTGCCGTCGCGCAGGTCGGTGGAGAGCCAGCGCGGGGCCTTGGTGATCCGCTGGTCGGGCCAGGTGCGGTCGGGGATGTCGACCTGCTCGTACGGCCGGTACTTGTGGATCGGCATGGAGGTGGGCTGCTGGCGGTTCGCCATGGTGCGTGGGCTCCTCAGGGGGTCCGGAAGGACGGCCGACGACGCAACGCCAAGCACCGCGGGGAGGGAGTCGGCCTCGACTACAGGCCCTCGCCGCGGCAGCTAAGGAGAAGCAGCCCGAAACGCATGATGCTCCGCATGCTAGCCGAGGCGCGCCGGATGCGAAGGCCCGTATCAGTATGCGGGACCGGGAGCGGTTTTCGGACAAAAAGTTCCTAAAGTCACATTTCCCGCACGACTCCGCTCGGGGCCAGGTCCTGCAGTCCCACCACCCGCAGCAGCTGGAGGCGCTCGTACGACTCCGTGCCGGGGCGAGCCGTGTGGACGATCAGCAGCTGGTGGTGCTCGTGGCTGAGCAGCGCCTCGCAGTCCAGTTCCAGCAGGCCGACCACGGGGTGCTGGAAGCGCTTGGTGCTCCGGTGCCGCGAGGAGACCTCGTGTTCGTCCCAGAGGCGGGCGAACTCCGCGCTCGACGAGCGGAGTTCGGCGGCCAGGGCGGCCGGTTCCGGGTCGTCGGGGCGGGCGGCGACGACCGCGCGCAGGCTCGACACGTGCGCGCGCGCATGGTCGGGCCGGTCCTCGGGCGGGAACAACCCCCGGGCGGCCGGATCCAGGAAGAACCGGCGGGTCAGGTTGCGCTCGTTCGGCGGGCGGGACATCACGTCGCCGACGAGTGCCCTGGCCATCGCGTTCTGCGCCAGCACCTCGGAGCAGTCGGTGACCACCTGCGCCGGTGTGTCGTGCAGCCGGTCCAGGACCAGCAGCAGTCCGGGGCGGACATGCCTCGACACCGTCTCGCGGCGCGGCGGCTCCTCGCCCGTCAGGTGGAAGAGGTGGTCGCGTTCGTCGTCCGTCAGGCGAAGTGCCCTCGCCAGCGCGGTGAGCATCTGGCGGGACGGGCGCGGGCCCCGGGACTGCTCCAGGCGCGTGTAGTAGTCGACGGACATGCCGGCGAGCCCCGCCACCTCCTCCCGGCGCAGGCCCGGCGTGCGGCGCCGGGCTCCCGGGGGGAGGCCCACGTCGGACGGCTCGAGACGGGCCCGGCTGCGGCGCAGGAAGTCGGCGAGTTCGGCTCGGTTCACCCCTCAAGACTGCGGCAGCCCGGCCGGCTTATCCAGGGACTGCCGATCCCCTGATCGAGAGGTCTCTCCCGGCCGGCGCGGCACCGTTCGAGGCTGGTGGCACCAGACCGAGAGGAACAGATGATGTTGACACTGGTGACAGGCGTGACGGGACAGGTCGGCCGGCGCTTCGTCCCGAGGCTGCTGGCGCAGCGGCGGCCGGGCGAGGAGGTACGGGTCCTGGTGCGCGACGCGGCGCGCGGGGAGCGCTTCGCGGAACTCGGCGCCCAGATCGTGGTCGGCGACCTGCGGGACGCGGAGGCGCTCGGCAAGGCGGTGGCCGGGGTGGACGCGGTCGTGAACGTCGCGGCGTCCTTCCGCGGGGTGCCGGACGAGGAGGCGTGGGCCGTGAACCGGGACGCGGCCGTGGAACTGGGCCGCGCCGCGCTGGCCTCGGGAGTGAGGCGCTTCGTGCAGGTCAGCACGGGCCTCGTGTACGGCATCGGGCGGGGCCGCCCGATGACCGAGGACGACGAGGTACGGCCCGGCGGTGCGATGTGGGGCGCCTACGCCAAGTCCAAGGCCGAGGCCGAGCGGCAGCTGCTCGCGCTGGAGGGTGTGGACGTGCGGATCGGCCGGCTCCCCTTCGTCTACGGCGAGGGCGATCCGCACCTCGCGCAGTCCCTGCGGTGGGCGGGGACCTGGGCGGCGACCCAGCGGCTGCACATGGGGCACCACGCGGACGTCGCACAGGGGCTGCTGCGCCTCCTGCACGCCCCGGCGGTCGGTGGACCGGTCTACAACATCGCCGACGACGCCCCGGTGACGGCGGTCGAGCTGCACCAGCTCAACGGCGTCGAGGTACCCGCCGAACTCCACACGCGCACGGACCCCGACCCGTGGTTCGGGATCATGTCCACCGAGCGGATCCGGCGGGACCTCGGCTTCCGGCCGCACTACCCGACCGTGTGGGCCGCCCGCGACGCCGGCGCGCTGTAGTACCCGGCTGGCACCGGCCTCCGTTTACCCGGTACGTCCCCGGGTACTGCGATCCCTCGCCGACCCCTCGACCAGGACCGCACACCCTCGGGAGGCCCGTATGCCAGCCCCCGGCCCCTCCGCGTCCAAGGTGGCCGTGATCACCGGTTCCGACTCCGGTATCGGCCGCGCCACCGCCGTCCGCCTGGCCGAGGCGGGAATGGACATCGGCATCACCTGGCACAGTGACCAGAAGGGTGCCGAGCGGACCGCCGAGGAGGTCCGCGGCAAGGGGCGGCGGGCCGCCGTGGCCCGGGTGGACCTCACCCGGCTGCCGGAGGCCGCGGACACGGTCGACGCGCTGTGCGAGGAGCTCGGCCGCATCGACGTCCTGGTCAACAACGCCGGTACGGGCACCATGACGCCCTTCCTGGACCTGGGCCTCGACGACGTGCGCCACGTCCTGGACGTCGACCTGCTGGGTCCGTTTCTGTGCGGTCAGCGTGCGGCGCGCAGGATGATCCGGCAGGGCGCCGGGGGCCGGATCGTCAACGTGACCTCCGTGCACGAGCACCAGCCGCGGGTGGGCGCGGCCCCGTACTGCGCGGCCAAGGGCGGTCTCGGCCTGCTCACCCAGGTCATGGCCCTGGAACTGGCCGAGCACGGCATCACCGTCAACGCGGTGGCGCCCGGCGAGATCGCCACGCCGATGACCGGCCAGGAGGACACGGACGTGCACACCGAGGCCCGCCCCGGCGTCCCGCTCGGGCGCCCGGGCGACGCCCGCGAGGTCGCTGCCGTGATCGCCTTCCTCGCCGGCCCCGACGCGTCCTATGTCACCGGGGCCTCCTGGAGCGTGGACGGAGGCATGCTGCGGATGGGCCCGATGGCCGGCTCGCACATGGCCGGCGACGACTGGCGGCGCCCGTGAAACGAGACGACGGGCTCAGTCCACCCCACGAATCCGCCCCACCAGCCCCGCCCCCGCGATCCCGATCAGCGCCGCCACCAGGTACAGGACCCGGTATCCGCCGAGGTGGGTGACGATCGGCGCCGCCAGCGCGGGGGCGGCGACCTGGGGCAGGGCGTTGGCGACGTTGATGACCCCCAGGTCCTTGCCCCGGTCCAGGGCCTTCGGCAGGACGTCCGTCATCAGGGCGAAGTCGACCGAGGTGAACACCCCGAAGCCGACGCCGAGCACCGCCGCCGCCACGATCGCCCCCCGGCCAGGTCTGCCAGGCCGACAGGGCCGCCGTCGCGACCGCCATGAGCACCCCGGACCAGATCACGAACGGTTTGCGGCGGCCCACCCGGTCCGACCAGACCCCGCCGACCACCACCGTCGCCAGCAGCGTCACCCCGTTCACGGCCGTGAGGATCAGGACGCCCTGGTCCGGGTCGTGGTGGAGGCGGTCCCGCAGGTAGTACAGGAGGTACAGCAGGACCAGGGCGTTGCTGAGGTTGATCAGGAAGCGGGTCAGCCACGCCCAGCCCAGGTCCGGGTGGCGGCGCGGGCTCAGCCAGAAGCCGGCCAGGAAGCCCCGCCAGGACCAGGGCGGGCGGGCCGCCACCGGCAGCCGCAGGTCCCGGTGCGCGAGGACGTACGGCAGGACGCCCGCCACCGTGAACACCGCGCAGGCGGTGTATCCCGCCCCGACGCCCCCGGCGACCGTGGCCAGGCCCGTCCCGCCGACCACGCCGAGGATCTGGGCCGCCCCCAGCCAGCCGCCCACCGAGCCGCGCTGCAGCCGGGGCACCCGGTCCGGCACCGCCGCCGTCACCGCCGCGAAGGCCGCGTTCAGCGTCAACTGCACCAGGCACCAGCCGAGCGCCATGGTCCCGGGGCCGCCCGCGCCCGCGAGCAGCAGCAGCGAGAGCGCGCCGCCCGCCGTACCAGCCACGATCCACGGGGTGCGGCGGCCCCAGCGCGCCGTCGTGCGGTCCGACAGCGCGCCGAAGAACGGGTTCGCGACCAACGACACCACCGCTCCCGCACCGGTCACCCAGGCCAGCATCGTCTCCTTGGACATCCCGGAGCCGGGCGCGAAGTCCTTGGCCTGGGAGGCCAGCAGGATCTGCAGCGGGCCGTACCAGCCGACCCAGATCGCCCCGTTGGCCAGCGACAGGGCAGAGGTCCAGCCCCGGCCCACCCGTTCGACGGGCTCGGCCAGGGCGTCGACGGTGGGCACGACCCGGTCGGCCGTCGTCATCCCCGCGCCCGCAGCAGGTCCCGGAACCAGCCGTACGACGCCTTCGGGGTCCTCTCCAGGGTTCCGTAGTCCACGTGCACGAGCCCGAACCGGCGCGCGTACCCCTCCGCCCACTCGAAGTTGTCCAGCAGTGACCACACGAAGTAGCCCCGCACGTCGACCCCCGCCTCCAGCGCCCGGTGCAGGGCCCGGATGTGCCCGTCCAGGTAGGCGATGCGCTCCGGGTCGTCGACGCCCTCGTAGGAGCAGCCGTTCTCGGTGATCACGATGGGCGGCAGCCGGTCGCCGTAGCGTGCGCGGAAACCGGTCAGCAGCTCGGTGAGCGCCTCGGGGACCACCGGCCAGCCGAAGTCGGTGACCGGGTGACCCTCGATCTCCTGGACGGAGAAGGGCAGTTCCGCGGGGAGGGTGAGGCCGCCGAACTCGATCTCCGCACCCTGCGGGGCGCCCACCCGCGTCGGCGCGTAGTAGTTGATCCCGTACCAGTCGACCGGCTCCGCGATCACCTTGAGATCCGATTCGACGTCACCGGGCATCAACTCGCCGATCCCTTCCGGGTACCGGCCGAGCAGCAGCGGGTCCGAGAACAACCGGTTCAGCAGGATGTCGTAGAACTCCGCCGCCTCCACGTCCTGCTGCTTTTCGGACGCCGGCCACGTCGGGCCGTGGGAGTTGGCGATCCCGATGTCGCCCGCCCCGGCGGCGCGCAGCGCCCGTACGGCCAGACCGTGGGCCAGCAGCTGGTGGTGGGCCACCGGCAGGGCGTCGAACAGCAGCTGTCTGCCGGGGGCGTGCGCCCCCAGGGCGTGGCCCAGCAGCGTGTGCTCGGCGGGTTCGTTGAGGGTGATCCACTTGTGCACCCGGTCGCCGAGACGGCCGGCCACCGCCAACACGTACTCGGCGAAACGCGACGCCGTGTCCCGCTGCAGCCAGTCCAGCGTGACCGGCAGGTCCCAGTGGAAGAGGGTCACGACCGGGCGTATGCCCGCCGCGCACAGCTCGTCGACCAGGCGGTCGTAGAAGTCCAGGCCGCCGGGGGTGTTCACCCGGGGCCAGGAGACGGAGAAGCGGTACGCGTCCACGCCCAGGCCGGCCAGGAGCGCCACGTCCTCGCGGTAGCGGTGGTAGTGGTCGCAGGCCACCGCCGCGGTCGAGCCGTCCTTCACCCGGCCCGGCTCGGCGGTGAAGGTGTCCCACACGGACGGCTCGCGCTCGTCGGCCGCCCCCTCGATCTGGTGGGCCGAGGTGGACACGCCCCACAGGAAGCCGGGCGGGAACGGCGGTACCGGGTTCGTCGCCATGCGCTCGTCAGTCGCCATGGGCGGATCATCCTTACCGCCGGTAACCGTAGTCAACGGGCAGGCGTGAACAAGCGGTTACGCGCCCTCCTTGAGCACCCGCGAGACCAGCTGCCGCTGCTCCTCGGTCAGCCGGGGATCGGCGGCGTACACCGTCCTGCCGTCCACGGTGATCTGGTAGCTGAACCCGTCGGGAACCCCCGCGGGAGGCGTGCCCTGGCCGGCCGCGAGCGCGCGCTCGGCCAGGTCATGCCACTCGGGTGCGTCGGGCCGCCCCGAGGTGTCCACCTCGGCCTGCCGCTCGATGCCCGCGAAACCGCCCGTGCGCCTGACGTGAATACGCATGGGTGTCTGTCTAGTACAGAACTACGCGGTCGGCACCCCGACCTCCTCCCAGGCCTTGAGCACCGCCTCCTGTTCCTGGCCGGTGGCGCCGTAGCGGGACTTGGCGGCCGCCACGGTCAGCTTCGCGAAGTCCGCGAAGGCCGCGTCCTGCTGCAGTTCGCCGCCGGTGAGCACGTCGTACCAGATCTGCCCGGCCCGCTCCCAGGCGTGTCCGCCGAGCGCGGTGGCGACCAGGTAGAACGCGTGGTTGGGGATGCCGGAGTTGATGTGCACCCCGCCGTTGTCCTGGCTGGTGTGCACATACCCGGCCATGGTCGCGGGCTGCGGGTCCTTGCCGAGCGTCGGGTCGTCGTACGCGGTGCCCGGCGCCTTCATGGAGCGCAGGGCGGTGCCGTGGACGCGCGGGGCGAGGAGTCCGGCACCGATCAGCCAGTCGGCCTGGTCGGCGGTCTGGCCGAGCGTGTACTGCTTGATCAGCGAGCCGAAGACGTCCGAGACGGACTCGTTGAGAGCGCCCGACTGACCGAAGTAGGCGAGGTTCGCCGTGTACTGGGTGACGCCGTGGGTGAGCTCGTGGCCGATGACGTCGACGGGGATGGTGAAGTCGAGGAAGATCGTGCCGTCTCCGTCGCCGAACACCATCTGCTCGCCGTTCCAGAAGGCGTTGTCGTAGTTCTCGCCGAAGTGCACGCTGGCGTCGAGCGGGAGCCCCTTGCCGTCGATGGAGTCGCGGCCGTACGCCTTCTGGTACAGCTCGAAGGTGGCGCCGAGGCCCGCGTAGGCCCGGTTGACGGTGGCGTCCTTGCCGGGCTGGTCGCCCTCGCCGCGGACCTTCCTGCCGGGCAGCGTCTCCTTGTGCCCGGCGTCGTAGACGGTGCGGTGCGGCTGGTCGGCGGCGTCCTGGGGCGGGGCCGCCGTGGGGGCGCCGACGACCGTGGTCAGCCGGCGGCGGGTGCGCTCCAGCGCGTCGCGCTCCAGGGTGCGGCGCGCGGGAGTGGCGAGCGCGGTGTCCTCGTGCTGGGCGAGCTTGTCGAGGACATGCGGTGGCACGATGGTGCAGAAGACGGGCCCGTGGCCCCCGTGACTGGTCATGTGCGGCACCATCGCACTGAGTCACCTCCCTGTCACCCCCCGCAACCATGATTGGTGAAAAGGCATGACACGGAGCGGTGTATTCCGTGAAGTGGTGGTATGAGTCCGGCGCCCGAGGGTGGCGGCCCGCGGCGCACGTCACCCGGGCGGCGGTGCAAGACCGCGATGAAAAGCCCTACGGCTCTGTCAGCGCCGCGTCGTACTCTTGAAGTCGCGAGGCCGCCCTCAGTCGTGCGGCCGTATGGAGGAGGAATCGCAGGCCTACAGAGCCGGCCCATGACTCAGACACCCACAGCTCACACCCCCGCGCAGGGGCAGGCGAGTGCACAGATCACCGTCCCCGCCCAGCACCCGATGGTGATGGTGCTGGGTTCCGGCGACTCGCTGCTGCGCGTGATCGAGACGGCCTTCCCGGGGGTCGACATCCATGTCCGGGGCAACGAGATCAGCGCGGTCGGCGACCCGGCGGAGGTCGCCCTGATCCAGCGCCTGTTCGCCGAGATGATGCTGGTGCTCCGCACCGGGCAGCCGATGACGGAGGACGCAGTGGAACGCTCGATCGCCATGCTCCGGGCGGGCGAGGACGGCGAGGGCGCTCAGGAGACCCCGGCCCAGGTGCTGACGCAGAACATCCTGTCGTCGCGCGGCCGCACGATCCGCCCCAAGACGCTCAACCAGAAGCGGTACGTGGACGCGATCGACAAGCACACGATCGTCTTCGGCATCGGCCCCGCGGGTACCGGCAAGACCTACCTCGCCATGGCGAAGGCGGTGCAGGCCCTGCAGTCCAAGCAGGTCAACCGCATCATCCTGACCCGCCCGGCGGTGGAGGCGGGCGAGCGCCTCGGCTTCCTGCCCGGCACCCTCTACGAGAAGATCGACCCCTATCTGCGCCCGCTGTACGACGCGCTGCACGACATGCTCGACCCCGACTCGATCCCCCGGCTGATGGCCGCGGGCACGATCGAGGTCGCCCCGCTCGCGTACATGCGTGGCCGTACGCTCAACGACGCCTTCATCATCCTGGACGAGGCCCAGAACACGAGCCCCGAGCAGATGAAGATGTTCCTCACCCGCCTCGGCTTCGACTCGAAGATCGTGATCACGGGTGACGTCACCCAGGTGGACCTCCCGGACGGCACCAAGAGCGGTCTGCGCCAGGTCCAGGAGATCCTGGAGGGCGTCGAGGACGTCCACTTCTCCCGGCTGTCGTCCCACGATGTCGTACGGCACAAGCTCGTCGGCCGTATCGTCGACGCGTACGAGAAGTACGACAGCAAGCACGGCACCCAGAACGGCACGCACAAGGGCCCGAACCGGGGCAAGGCCGTGCACAAGGGGAAGTAGAGACCGAGCACCACATGTCGATCGACGTCAACAACGAGTCCGGAACCGAGGTCGACGAGCAGGCGATCCTCGACATCGCCCGCTACGCGCTCGCACGGATGCGCATCCACCCGCTCTCCGAGCTCTCGGTGATCGTCGTGGACGCCGACGCCATGGAGCAGCTGCACGTGCAGTGGATGGACCTGCCGGGGCCAACGGACGTCATGTCCTTCCCGATGGACGAGCTGCGGCCGCCGTCCAAGGACGACGACGAGCCCCCGCAGGGCCTGCTCGGTGACATCGTGCTGTGCCCGGAGGTCGCCGCCAGGCAGGGCGCCGAGGCCCCGACGCAGCACTCCATGGACGAGGAGCTGCAACTGCTGACCGTCCACGGCGTGCTGCACCTGCTGGGCTACGACCACGAGGAGCCGGACGAGAAGGCCGAGATGTTCGGTCTGCAGGCCGCCATCGTGGACGGCTGGCGCGCGGAGAGGGGCCTGACCGGCCCGTCCCCGGCTCCCACCGTGTCATGAGCCCCCAGATCGTCGTCGGCGCGATCGCGCTGGTCGTCGTCGCCTGGCTCGCCGCCTGCGCGGAGGCGGGCCTGGCACGCGTCTCCAGCTTCCGCGCCGAGGAGGCCGTCAGGGCGGGCCGACGTGGCAGCGCCAAGCTCGCCCAGGTCGCCGCGGACCCGACCCGCTACCTGAACGTGGCGCTGCTGGTCCGTGTCGCCTGCGAGATGGCCGCGGCCGCACTGGTCACCTACGCGTGCCTGGAGGAGTTCCCCGGGACCGCCGAGGCGCTGCTGGTCGCGATCGCGGTCATGGTCCTGGTCTCGTACGTCGCCGTCGGCGTCTCCCCGCGCACCATCGGCCGCCAGCACCCGCTGAACACGGCGACGGTGGCGGCGTACGTCCTGGTGCCGCTGGCCCGGATCATGGGCCCGATCCCGTCCCTGCTCATCCTCATCGGTAACGCCCTCACCCCCGGCAAGGGCTTCCGCCGCGGTCCCTTCGCCTCCGAGGCGGAGCTGCGCGCCCTCGTCGACCTCGCCGAGAAGGAGTCCCTGATCGAGGCCGAGGAGCGCCGCATGGTGCACTCGATCTTCGAACTGGGCGACACCCTGGTGCGGGAGGTGATGGTGCCGAGGACCGACCTGGTCACCATCGAGCGGTTCAAGACGATCCGCCAGGCCCTCACCCTGGCGCTGCGCTCCGGCTTCTCCCGCATCCCGGTCACCGGGGAGAGCGAGGACGACATCGTGGGGATCGTGTATCTGAAGGACCTGGCCCGCAAGACGCACATCAGCCGGGACGCCGAGTCGGAGCTGGTGTCCACCGCCATGCGGCCGGCCACCTTCGTGCCCGACACCAAGAACGCGGGCGACCTGCTGCGCGAGATGCAGAAGGAGCGCAACCACGTGGCCGTCGTCATCGACGAGTACGGCGGCACGGCCGGCATCGTCACCATCGAGGACATCCTTGAGGAGATCGTCGGCGAGATCACCGACGAGTACGACCGCGAGCTGCCGCCGGTGGAGGAGCTGGGCGACGACCGCTACCGGGTCACCGCCCGCCTGGACATCGGCGACCTGGGCGAGCTGTACGGGCTCGACGCGTTCGACGACGAGGACGTGGAGACCGTCGGCGGCCTGCTCGCCAAGGCCCTGGGCCGGGTGCCCATCGCCGGGGCGTCGTCCGTGGTGGAGCTTCCGGACGGCCGGGAACTGCGCCTGACGGCGGAGGCCGCGGCAGGCCGCCGGAACAAGATCGTGACGGTGCTGGTGGAGCCGGTGGGCACGGATCTCACCGAGGACGAGGAGAAGGAGCCCGCGTGACCCCTCAGGAGCTGCGCGCCTTCTGCCTGTCGTTCAACGCGGCGGAGGAGGACTTCCCGTTCAACCCGGAGACCTCGGTCTTCAAGGTGCATGGCAAGCTCTTCGCGCTGACGGCCCTGGACGCGCGGCCCCTGAAGGTCAACCTCAAGTGCGACCCGGACGACGCGGTGCGGCTGCGCGGCGAGTACGAGGGCCTGATCGTCCCCGGCTGGCACATGAACAAGCGTCATTGGAACACGGTCACGGTCGACGGCGAGCTCCCGGACCGTCTGGTCCGGGAGCTCGTCGAGGACTCGTACGACCTGGTCGTCGCCGGTCTACCGCGAGCCGACCGGCTCCGCCTCGACCGCCCCTGAGCCGACCGTCCGCCCGGTCCGCAGCCCCAGCGCCACCAGCACGGCCGCCGCGAGCACGATCGCCGCGTCCAGCGCCAGCACCGTGCGGACGCCCGACATCAGGTCCGTCGCCGTGGTGGCCAGCACACCGAGCAGCGGTATGCCGACCGTGATGCCGACCTGCTGGGTGGAGGTGACCAGTCCGGTGGCCAGGCCCTGCTCCTCGTCCGGGACGCCCGAGGTGACCGTGAGGCCGTAGGAGATGATCGCGCCCAGGTGGCACATGCTGGCCAGGGAGACGGCGGCCGTGGCCAGCCACACCGACCAGACGTGGCTGTTCAGACCCAGCAGGGCGGCGATCAGCGCGCCCTGTCCGGCGAGCGAACCGACCAGCGTGCGGCGGGCGCCGAAGCGGCCGATGACCTTGGGGGTGTAGGTGCCGGCCACGGCCGACAGGAGACCCTGGAACCCGAAGACCAGACCCGTCTCGAAGGCGGACAGGCGGAGGATCTCCTGCAGGTAGAGGGTCAGGACGAAGACCACCGTCGACATCATCGAGAAGGTGACCAGACCGCCCAGGTTGCCCCACGCCACCGTGCGGCGGCGCAGCATGGGCAGCGACACCAGGGGCTGCGCGGTGCGGGACTCGACGAGGACGAACGCCGTCAGCAGCAGCGCGCCCACCACCAGCGTCGCGATGACATCCGCGCGGCCGAAGCCGTGGTCGGCGGCAGTCGACAGGGAGTAGATCAGGGAGAGCAGGCCGCCGGTGACGGTGATCGCTCCGGGAACGTCCAGGCGCGGGCGGTCGGGGGTGCGTGACTCGGGCAGCAGGCCGGGCGCGAGCGGGAGCACGATCAGCGCGAAGACCGTGAGCAGACCCATCGTGGAGCGCCAGCCGAGTGCGTCGGTGAGGACGCCGCCCGCGACCATGCCCACCGTGAAGCCCAGCGACAGCAACGTGCCGGAGATACCGAGGGCGCGGTCGCGGGCCGGGCCCTCCGGGAAGGTGGTGGTGAGCAGCGACA
This sequence comes from Streptomyces sp. NPDC001848, assembly GCF_042891915.1. Taxonomy (NCBI): domain Bacteria; kingdom Bacillati; phylum Actinomycetota; class Actinomycetes; order Kitasatosporales; family Streptomycetaceae; genus Streptomyces; species Streptomyces sp. NPDC001848. The sequence goes on from NZ_JBIATP010000006.1 coordinate 14,515, forward strand.
TCCCGCTGGGCACGATCGCCGCCGCGCCGAGGCCCTGAAGGGCGCGGCCCGCCAGGAAGGACGCCGGGTCCCAGGCGAAGGTCGCGAGCAGCGAGGCGGCGCCGAACAGGGTCAGGCCGGTCAGGAACAGCCTGCGGCGCCCGTAGAGGTCGCCGATCCGGCCGAACAGGAGCAGGAAGCCGCCGGACGGCAGGGCGAAGGCGGTGACCGCCCACTGCAGGCCGGAGCGGCTCATACCGAGGTCGTCGCCGAGGACGGGCAGTGCCACGTTCAGCACGGAGAAGTCGAGCGCGACCATGAACTGGGCCGCGCACAGCACGAAGAGGACGAGTTTGTCGCGCGTCGACAGCCGGGGGTTGTCGAGCGGTTCGTGTGCGGGGGTGGTGGAGGTGGTGGTGTCGATCGCCATGGGTAAGAGCCTCGGGCGAACGGAATATCCGTGGGGAGTCGGCACTTATGGTGGTGGTGGCACCACCAGACAGGACGGGGGGATCCGTACGTGCCCGAGGACGCGCTCAAGAGCCATCGGCTGCGGGAGTTGCGGGAGTTCCTGATGAGCAGGCGCGCCCGGGTCAGCCCGGCGGAGGCCGGACTGCCCGCCGGCGGACCGCGGCGCCGTACGCCCGGTCTGCGCCGCGAGGAGGTCGCCGTGCTGGCCGGGGTGGGCGTCTCCTGGTACCAGTGGCTGGAGCAGGGCCGGGACATCTCCGTCTCCCCGCAGGTACTGGACGCGGTGGCACGAGTGCTGCGGCTCAGCAACGCCGAGCGCCGGCATCTGTACGTCCTGGCCGGGCTGAACCCGCCCGCGCCCGAACCGGCGCCCGACCACGACTGCGAGGGCATCCGGCGGCTGATCGACGCCTGGATGCCGTATCCGGCCCACATCATGGACCGGTACTACAACTGTGTGATGTACAACGAGGCCTCGGGCTGGGTGCTCGGTATGCGGCCCGAGATCACGCAGAACTGCATCGTCGACTTCTTCACCGACCCGCTGTACCGCTCCCGCTCCCACAGCTGGGAGCAGAACGCGCACACGGTCGTCGCCCAGTTCCGGGCGATGTGCTCGGCCAGCCCCGATGACGAGGGCTTCCAGGCGGTGCTGGCCGAACTGAAGGCGGTGAGCCCGGAGTTCGCCGAGCTGTGGGAGCGGCGGGACATCAAGGACGCCGGGGTGGTCCGCAAGGAGCTGGACCATCCGCTGGTGGGCCTGCTGTGCGTGGAGTCGACGGCGCTGAAGGTGCCGGCGCGGCCCGACCTGACGATCGTGCTGCACACTCCGCTCGACGAGGCGAACACCGCGGCGAAGCTGGAGTGGCTGGCGTCGCCGGAGGGCAGGCGCGGGGCGATGTATCCCGTCGCCGGCTGACTCGGCGGTACCCCGTGCGGGACGACTCGGCGGTACCCCGTGCGGGACGACTCGGCGGTACCCCGTGCGGGATGACCTGGGCCGTTCTTCGTATGCTCAGGGCATGACCGACAGCAACGCGCTCGACCCCGAGGACCGCAAGATCGTCACCCTGGCCCGTTCGGCGCGGGCCCGCAACGGCGTGCCGGAGGGCGCCGCGGTACGGGACGAGACGGGCCGAACCTATGTGGCCGGCACCGTGGCACTGGACTCCCTGAAGCTGAGCGCGCTGCGCACCGCGGTGGCGATGGCCGTGGCCTCGGGAGCGCGGTCCTTGGAGGCGGCCGCGGTGGTGAGTGAGGCGGAGGCTGTTCCGGTGGAGGACCTGGCCGCCGTTGCCGATCTCGGGGGTGCGGGGACGCCCGTGCTGCTCGCCGCTCCGGACGGCACTGTTCGGCAGGCTGTTTCCGCGGGCTGAGGCCATCCCGGGGCCCGTCGGCTGAGCGATCTGTTCCGGATGCCGCAGAAACTGATGAACCGTCAGCTTTCTGCGGCATCTCCATTGACTTCTCACCCCCGCTCCACATCAATGCCCCCTGTCGGCGCAGATGAGCCGCTGCGCCCGCAACCCTCAGGAGGGGGCCCATGGGTTCGACACCTCGAAGATCCCGACGGTGGCGCTGGGCGTCGCTGTTCGGGGCGACCGCCCTCGCGGTCACCGCGGGCGGCGCGCTGGCCTGTCCGGCCGGTGCCGCCGGCGCGAACGTGGACTTCGCCACGCACTGCATCCCGCCCGCCGTCGCCGGCATCCCACCGATCGACGGCACCACCACCGCCAACGTGTCGGTGGACAAGACCGATCCGAAGGTCGGCGACACGGTCACCGTGACGTACACCGTGGTGACGGCCGCCGCGTCCAACCCCACCGACCTGGCCCTGCCGGCCGACATCATGACCCCGACCGGCAAAGTGACGCTCGGTGGTGCGCAGACCGGTGACGTCACCGTCGCCGGACCGAAGAAGAACCCGCCGGTGCCGGGGAAGGCCGCCTTCCCGTCCTTCTCCATGACCGGGACGTTCACCGTCACCAAGGCCGGCCGGATCACCCTCTCGCCGGGCGACTACAACATCCACACCAGCTACATCCTCGAGCTGGACACCCCCTGCACCGTCACCAACCCGCCCGCCCCGGCGTCGGAGACCGTCACGGCGAGCGACGGTACCCCGGCCAACACCCGGACGATGTCGCTGAGTTCCGCCTCCGGTGACCCGGGCGCCGCTGTCACCGTCAGCGGCAGCAACTTCACGCCGGGCGCGACCGTCACCCTGGCCGGGCGGGCCGGGAACACCCCGACCGCGGACACCGCCGCCGTGACCGCGAACGCGCAGGGCTCCTTCAGCGGTTCCCTCGTCGTCAACGACAGGACGACGACCGGGATCGTGGCCTACGAGGGCGGCTCCTGGAGCGCGGACAAGGGCGCGGGCCCCGCGGCCTACGTCGTCAACGACAACTCGCCGGTCCCGCCCGGCAGTCAGAAGCTCACGACGGCCGTCAAGGCGGGCACCCTGTCCATGTCCCAGGCCGGGGACGCCGTGGCCCTCTCGGCGGTGGACTTCGGCAAGGGCGGGGCCTCGACCGGCAAGCTGCAGACCGTGACCGTCAAGGACTTCCGCGGCGGGCCCGCGGGCTGGTCCCTCACCGGCAAGGTCACCGACTTCACCGGTCCCGGCGGCAGGATCGACGCCGGGAAGCTGAGCTGGACCCCGGCCTGCGCGACCAAGCCGGGCAGCCCCAGCACCTGCAAGGCCGGTTCGACGGGCATGGTGGGCACCTCGGGAGCGACCCTCGCACAGGCCCCCGACGGCACCCTCACCGGCGGTGAGTTCACCGTCGACGCCGGGCTGTCCCTGGACGTACCGGCGTTCACAGCTCCGGGCTCGTACTCCGGCGTGCTCACGCTGACGCTCGCCTGAGCGTACGGGCGTCCGCACCCGCCCGTTCCCCTGTCCCTCGTCCGTGGGGGTCCGCACCCATGCGCAAGCTGTACGTCCTCCTCCTCGGCCTCGCGCTGGCGTGGCAGGCCACGCCCGCGCACGCCGCCGACAACGGCAGCTGGTCCGTCTATCCGGTCGCCTCGAAAGTCGCCGCGCGGCCCTACTTCTACCTCTCCGCCGACCCCGGGCAGACGCTCACCGACGAGGTCGCCGTCCAGAACCGGACCGGCACGCCGCTCACCTTCCGGCTCTACGCGGCCGACGCCTACAACACGCCCAGGGACGGCGGCTTCGCCGTACGCACGCCGAGGGAACGGATGCTCGGGGTGGGCGTCTGGGCGAGGCCCGCGAAGTCCCGGATCACCGTGCCCGGGAACGGGACGGTCACCGTGCCCTTCACGTTGCACGTGCCCGAGGGTGCCGAACCCGGCGACCATCCCGGCGCGATCGTCGCGCTCGACGAGCAGATGGCTTCGGGCGGCGGCAAGCCGGCCCTCGGTGTGCAGCGGGCCGTCGGCGCCCGCGTCTACCTGCGGGTCGGCGGGCCCACGCTGCCCGCACTCGCCGTGGAGCATCTGCGGCTCAGCCACCACCAGCCCCTGGTGCCGGGCTTCGGCGACAGCACGGCGACCGTCTCCTACACCCTGCACAACACCGGGAACGTCACCCTCGACCCGCAGGTGGAGCTGACGGCACACGGGCTGTTCGGCCGTACGCTGCTCGACCGCCGGCTGACCCGGGTGCCGTCCGAGCTGCTGCCGGGGCAGCGGGTCCGGCTCACCGAGACCTGGCCCGGGGCGCCCCAGCTCGACAGCGGCGACGTGACCTTGACCGCGAGCGCGCCCGGCACCCGGCAGTCGGCGAGCGCCGGCTTCCTCGCGCTGCCGTGGCTCGTCGTGACGCTGGTGTTCGTCGTGGGCGTGGCGGTCGGCGTGCTGCTGGTCAGAGCGCGTCGGGCCCGCGCTCGCCGGTCCGTACCCGTACGACCGTCTCGACCGGCAGCGCCCACACCTTCCCGTCTCCGATCTTTCCCGTCTGCGCGGCCTTCACGATCGCGTCGATGACCGCGTCGGCGTCCGCGTCCTCCACGACGACCTCGATCCGCACCTTGGGCACGAGGTCGACCTGGTACTCGGCGCCCCGGTACACCTCGGTGTGGCCGCGCTGGCGGCCGTAGCCGCTGGCCTCGGTCACGGTCAGGCCGTGCACGCCGATTTCCTGCAGGGCCGTCTTGACCGCGTCCAGGCGGAACGGCTTGACGATCGCGGTGATGAGCTTCATGCCTGCGACGTGACTTTCTGGGTGGTTGCGGGGACGGAGTGGGCGACCGGGGCACCATGGCCCAGGACCCCGTGATCGTAGGCGGTCTCGGCGTGCACCGTAAGGTCCAGGCCGGTGTGTTCCTGCTCCTCGCTCGCCCGGAAGCCCATCGTCTTGTCGATCAGCTTGCCGATGCCGTACGTCACGGCGAAGGCGTACAGCGCCACGACGACCACCGCGAGGAGCTGCTTGCCGAGCTGGGCGATGCCGCCGCCGTAGAGGAGGCCCTGGGTGCCGCCGGTCATCTCACGGACCGCGAAGAGGCCGATGAGGAGGGTGCCGATGACGCCGCCGACCAGGTGGACGCCGACGACGTCGAGGGAGTCGTCGTAGTTCAGCTTGAACTTCCAGCTGACGGCGTACGAGCAGACGACACCGGCCGCCAGGCCCACGACCAGCGCGCCGAGCAGGGACACCGTGCCGCAGGACGGCGTGATCGCGACCAGACCCGCGACCGCGCCCGACGCGGCGCCCAGCGTGGTCGGGTGCCCGTCGCGCTTCTGCTCGACGAAGAGCCAGCCGAGCAGGCCGGTGCAGCCGGCGGCCAGGGTGTTGAGGAAGGCGGCCGCGGCGAGGCCGTCGGCGCCGAGGGCGGAGCCCGCGTTGAAGCCGAACCAGCCGAACCAGAGGAGCCCGGCGCCGAGCACCACCATGGGCAGGTTGTGGGGACGCATGGCGTCCTTCTTGAAGCCCAGACGCGGGCCGAGGACCAGGCACAACGCCAGTCCGGAGGCGCCGGAGGTGATCTCGACGGGCAGGCCGCCCGCGAAGTCGAGCGCACCGAGCCGGTGAAGGATCCAGCCACCCGGACCCCACACCCAGTGGGTGACGGGAACGTATACGAGCAGGGCCCAGACGGGTACGAACACCAGCCAGGCGCCGAACTTCGCCCGGTCCGCGATCGCACCGCTGACCAGGGCGGCGGTGATGATCGCGAAGGTGAGCTGGAAGGTGGCGAAGAGGAGGGTGGGGACGGTGCCGTGGAGGCTGTCCGGGCCGAGGCCCGCCATCCCGGAGTGCTTCAGCCCGCCGATGAGACCGGCGAACGCGTCGTCGCCGAAGGCGAGGGAGTAGCCGCACGCCAGCCACACCACCGTGACCAGGGCGATCGACACGAAGCTCATCATCAGCATGTTGAGGACGCTCTTCGTGCGGACCATGCCGCCGTAGAAGAGGGCGAGGCCCGGGGTCATCAGCAGCACGAGGGCGGTGGCGGCGAGCAGCCAGGCAGTGTCGCCGGTGTCGATGTGGTTCGCGGCCAGGGTCACGGGCTCTCCTACGGTCCGGGGGCTCGTCCGAGGGTCACCGGCGCGCGTTTCCTGTTGCGTACAGGTGTGTTTCCGTGACGTTTCGTGTTGCGTGAAGGTTTCCGGAATCTCACCGGGGTGCCGGCGGGGTCCGGGCACGGTCGGGCGTTCGGAGGGGCTCCGTGGATCAGGGAGAATGGGCGCCATGAGCGTGCGCACCCAGCCATCCGAGCCCACCGAGGCCGTCCACCGGGCGGGCTTCGCCTGTTTCGTGGGCCGCCCCAACGCGGGCAAGTCCACCCTGACGAACGCTCTGGTCGGGCAGAAGGTGGCGATCACCTCGAACCGGCCGCAGACGACGCGGCACACGGTGCGGGGCATCGTGCACCGGCCGGACGCGCAGCTGATCCTCGTCGACACCCCCGGTCTGCACAAGCCGCGCACGCTGCTGGGTGAGCGCCTGAACGACGTGGTGCGCACGACGTGGGCGGAGGTCGACGTGATCGGCTTCTGCCTGCCCGCCGACCAGAAGATCGGCCCCGGGGACCGCTTCATCGCGAAGGAACTGGCGGGCATCAGGAAGACGCCGAAGGTCGCGATCGTCACGAAGACGGACCTGGTGGACTCCAAGGCCCTGGCCGAGCAGCTCATCGCGATCGACCAGCTGGGCAAGGAGCTGGGGATCGAGTGGGCGGAGATCGTCCCGGTGTCGGCGACCGCGAACAAGCAGGTGGACCTGCTGGCGGATCTGCTGATCCCGCTGCTTCCGGAGGGGCCGGCGCTCTACCCCGAGGGTGACCTGACGGACGAGCCGGAGCAGGTCATGGTGGCGGAGCTGATCCGGGAGGCGGCGCTGGAGGGCGTGCGCGACGAGCTGCCGCACTCGATCGCGGTGGTGGTGGAGGAGATGCTGCCGCGCGAGGACCGGCCGGCGGACAAGCCGCTGCTGGACATCCACGCGAACGTCTACATCGAGCGGCCGAGCCAGAAGGGGATCATCATCGGGCCCAAGGGCAAGCGCCTGAAGGAGGTCGGCATCAAGTCGCGCAAGCACATCGAGGCGCTGCTGGGTACGCCGGTGTTCCTGGACCTGCACGTGAAGGTGGCGAAGGACTGGCAGCGGGACCCGAAGCAGCTGCGGCGACTGGGCTTCTGAGGGTCGGCCTCAACGGCCTCGTCCTCCAACGCCGGACAGGCTGAAAATCAGCCCCTCCGGCGCTTGAGGAGCGGGGATCCAGGGTCCGGAGGCCCCCTGATGGGGCCGAAGGGGCGGAGCCCCTGGATGACGGGACGGGTAGGGGCGGCGGGGGCGAAACACATCGTGCGCGGCCCCCGGCGGGTGGCGTCACCCCGGCCGGCGGAAGCCGATCGTCGGTACCGCCCGCCGCCGCGGCCACGGTTCCACGCCTTCCTCCGGCACCAGCCCCTCCAGGAACGCGTACCGGATCAGGGCCGCCGGGTCCTGACACTCGTAGGACTGGACCTTCCGCCACCACGCCCCGATCTCCGACCAGTCGGGCGCCGAGAGGGAGCCGCCGAACTCCTGGACGGACAGCGCCGCCGTCAGACCGGCGAAGGCGAGGCGGTCGGCGAGCGGCCACTCCGCCAGCGTGCCGGTCACGAAACCCGCCACGAAGACGTCACCCGCCCCGGTGGGGTCCAGCGCCTCCACGGCGATCGCGGGCACGCCCGCGCTCTCCCCGGTGCGCCCGTCCACCGCGTACGCCCCCTCCGCGCCGAGCGTGACCACGGCCAGCGGCACGTGCTCGGTGAGCGCGTGCGCGGCGGCGCGCGGGCAGTCCGTGCGGGTGTACCGCATGGCTTCCTCGGCGTTCGGCAGGAACGCCTCGCAGTGTTCGAGGTCGGCCAGCCCCGCCAGGTCCCAGGCCCCGGTCTCGTCCCAGCCGACATCGGCGAAGATCCGGGTGCCCTGCTTCGCGGCCTCCGCGATCCACGGCTCACGTCTGCCCGGCGTCAGCGAGGCGACCGCGGCCCGGGCGCGCGGCGGGCAGTCCGGGGCCGGCTCCTCGGGCGGCGGCTCGTGACCGTGGGAGACCATGGTGCGCTCGCCCTCGTAGGCCATGGAAACGGTCACCGGGGAGTGCCAGCCGGGGACCTTGCGGGACGGCGAGAGGTCGATGCCCTCGCCCACTTTCAACTCGTCCCAGCAGTACTCGCCGTAGTGGTCGTCACCGAAGGCCGCCGCCAGGCACGTCCGCAGGCCGAGGCGGGCCAGCGCGGTGGCCATGTTGGCGACGCCGCCGGGGCTCGACCCCATGCCCCGCGCCCACGACTCGGTGCCGCGCACCGGGGCGGAGTCGAGGCCGGTGAAGATGATGTCGAGGAAGACGGTCCCCGTGAGGTAGACGTCCCAGGGCGGGTCGCCGGGCGCGCGCAGCGCGGCAAGGGGGTCGAGGTGGGCGTGGTGGCGGTGTGGTCCCTCTCCGATGGACGCGGTCACGGTGCGCTCCCTGGCGTGGTGCTGATCCAGCCAGTGTGCACCAAGCGCCCCTCCGGGCGGGCCGGTCACCCGGGCCGCCCGGATAGCGGTCCGCTGCCGCCGGGGCGCTCGCCCGGTCTCCCGCCAGGACCACGGTCCGCCACCAGCCAGGCGCTCGCCCGTGCCCGTCAGGCCGGCGATCCGCTACCAGCGCGGCACCGTCGGCGTGACCCACCTTGCGTCCACGACCCGCATCGCCGCCGCGTCGTCACGGTCGCGCAGGCCGCCGTCGTCGGCGAGCCAGCGCTCGTGCAGCGCGGCCAGCCGGTCGTGGTCGAGTGTGACGCCGAGGCCGGGCGCGTCGGGTACGGCGACCCGGCCGCCGGTGATGGCGATCCGCTCGGTGACGACGTCCTCGGACTGCCAGGGGTAGTGGGTGTCGCAGGCGTGGTGCAGGCCCGGCACGGTCGAGGCGACATGGGTCATCGCGGCCAGTGAGATGCCGAGGTGGGTGTTGGAGTGCATGGACACCCCGACACCGAACGCCCGGCAGATCGCGGCGAGTTCGCGCGTGTTGCGCAGCCCGCCCCAGTAGTGGTGGTCGGAGAGCACCACCTGCACGGCGCCCCGTGTGAACGCCTCCTTGATCTCGTCGAACGTGGTCACGCACATGTTGGTGGCGAGCGGCACCCCGGTCCGCGCGGCGACCTCGGCCATGGCGGGCGTGCCGAGGGCGGGGTCCTCCAGGTACTCCAGGACGTCGCGCAGTTCCTCGGCCACCTTCACCGAGGTCTCCACGGACCAGGCGCCATTGGGGTCCAGGCGCAGCGGGTGCCCGGGGAACGCCTCGGCGAGGGCGCGGACCGCGGCGATCTCCTGGTCCGGCGGGAACACGCCGCCCTTGAGCTTGAAGGACGTGAAGCCGTACCGCTCCTTGAACCGCCGCGCCTGCGCGACGACGCCCTCCGGGTCGAGCGCGGCACCCCAGTCGTCCTGCTCGCCCGCCGCGCCCTCGGGGTGGCCTGCCCACTTGTAGAACAGATACGCGCTGTACTCGACCTCGTCGCGCAACTTGCCCCCGAGCAGCGCGTGCACGGGCAGCCCGAGCGCCTTGCCGAGCGCGTCGAGGCAGGCGACCTCGAAGGCGGACAGGACGGACAGGCGCAGCTTGTCGCTCGTCTGGACACCACGCAGCCCGCCGACGTCGAGCCGGTCGGAGGCCCGGGAGCGGTCGACGGCCACCTGCTCGGCGACCGAGAACAGGCCGTTGACGTCGGACACCTGACGGCCGACCAGCTTGTCGGCGAGAGGCCGGGCGACCTCCAGGTACTTGGTGTCGCCGTAGGTCTCGCCGACCCCGCTGGTCCCGTCGGCGGTCACCACCTCCACGATCAGCCGGGGTGTGTACGGCTGGTGGACGCCCTGGGTGTTCAGCAGCGGCGGGTCGGCGACCAGGATCGGGGTCAGCCGTACCTCGGAGACGGTCAGGTCGCGGGTCACAGGGCGGCTCCAACGAGGTCGAGTCCGACGGTCAGCAGGTCCTTCAGGTCGGCCAGGTCGGCGGCCGACGGCTCGGTGAGCGGGGCGCGCACGGGTCCCACGGGGCGTCCGCGCAGCCGGGCGGCGGCCTTGACCAGCGACACGGCGTACCCGGGCACCCGGTCGCGCAGCGCGACGAGCGGGACGTAGAACTCGCGCAGCAACCGGTCCACCGTGGCGTCGTCGCCGGCGTGCAGCGCGGTGAAGAAGGCGTCCGCGATCTCGGGGGCGAAGGCGTGGACGGCGGAGGAGTAGGCGGGGACGCCCACGGCGGCGTACGCGCGGGCCTGGACCTCCGCGGTGGCGGCCCCGTTGAAGAACAGGAAGCCCTCCGGCGCGGCGAGGGTGAGCCGTTGCAGCCGGTCCAGGTCGCTGTGGCCGTCCTTGAGGCCGATCACGCCGGGGATCTCGGTGATGCGCCGGAACGCCTTGAGGCCGTAGGAGACCTGACCGCGCTGGTAGGCGATCAGCGGCAGCCGGGTGCGGGCGGCGATCCGCTCCAGCTGGGCGACGAGCCCGTCCTGCGGGGCGGCGACGAGGTAGTGCGGCAGGACGAGCAGCGCGTCGGCGCCCGCCTCCTCGGCGATCCGCGCGAAGCGTACGGCCTGCGCCCACCCGTATCCGATGCCGGCGACGACGGGCACGCGACCTCCGGCCGCCTGCACCGCGGCGGCGACGACCTGTCCGTACTCCTCCTCGTCCAGGGAGAAGAACTCACCGGTGCCGCAGGCGGGGAAGACGGCGCCGGGGCCGGTGGCGAGCTGCGTCGTGACATGGGCGCGGAAGCCGTCGAGGTCGAGGGAGCCGTCCTCGTGGAAGCTCGTGAGCGGGAACGACAGGACGCCCCGCGCCATGCCCTCCCGCAGCCTCCGCGCCACGGCCTCCGTGTCCGTATGCGAACCGCCGCTCACCCTCGCTCATCTCCCTGCATAGATGCTATCCACATATGAAGATGAAGGTTAGGTACACGAACGGACACCGTCAATGCCCAGCACCGAAACCGACGCGCAATCGAAGTGCCGCACCGCCCGCCGCATTACCATCGCCGCATGTCCGACACAGGGGGCGTCCGCGAGGTGAAGTCGGCCGCACGCACGGTGGAGCTGCTGGAGGTGCTCGCCGCACGCGGCGACCGTCCGGCACGCCTGCAGGAGCTGGCGGACGAGCTCGGCGTGCCGCGCAGCTCGATGTACGCCCTGCTGCAGACCCTGGTCTCGCGGGGCTGGGTGCGGACGGACGTCACCGGCTCCCTGTACGGCATCGGTATCCATGCGCTGCTGACGGGCACGAGTTACCTGGACTCCGACCCGCGCGTCCGTGCCGTCCGCCCCTATCTGGACGAGGCGTCGGAGGCGCTCGGCGAGACCATCCACCTGGGGCGGCTGGACGGCACCGACGTGGCGTATCTGGCGACACGCGAGTCGCACGAATACCTGCGCACGATCAGCCGCGTGGGCCGGCGACTGCCCGCGCACGCGGGCGCGCTCGGCAAGGCGCTCCTCGCGGAACGACCGGACGAGGCGGTGCCGCAGGGACCGTACGAGCCCCTGACCCCTCGGACGCACACCACGCGGGAGTCCCTGCTGGCGGACCTCGCCGCCACGCGCGAACGGGGCCATTCCATCGACCGGGAGGAGAGCGTCGTCGGCATCGCGGGCTTCGGCTTCGCCCTGCGCTACGACACCCCGGCACAGGACGCGATCAGCTGCTCGGTGCCGGTGGCCCGACTGACCCCGGGTCACGAGGAGCGGATCGTCGCGGTGATGCGGGAGATCCGGGCCAGGATCGAAGGCATCACGGTGGGCGGAGCGGGCGCTCCGCGCTGGCGCTGAGGGCGACGGACGACAACGAGAGCCCCTACTGCTACCCGCCCCCACCAGGACCAAACCATAAAGTGACTCAGATCACACGCCATGCGCTTCTTCTCGAACCGCGTGCTTGATACAAATTCCCTGCACGTTCCTGTCGTTCGACGGACGGCGCCCCATCCCCCTTTCTGAGCCGCTCTTTTCGCACGCCCTGGAACGCCCGTGTCCGCCCGCACCGCTGCGCCCTGGCCCCTCGTCGCCCTTTTCACGGCCGGGTACCTGGCCTCCTACCTGCTGCCCACCACCGTCGGCAGACTCGACTCCGGTCTTCCGCTCTCCGCCACCGAGGCCGGTTCCATCGGCAGTGCCCTGCTGCTGAGTTCGGCCGTCGCGGGCTTCCTGCTCGCCGCGCACGTCCGGCGCATCGGCCCCCGCCGCCTCGCCCGCGCCGGGCTCCTGTGCGCCGCCGTCGGCTACGGCACGGCCGCCGTCAGCCACAGCATCCCCGTGGTCGTCGCGGGTGCGGTCGTCGGCGGCTTCGGCTCGGGGACGGTCACCACGGTCGCCGCGACCGGTATCGCCGCCCAGCCCGACCCCCACCGAGCGTCCACGCTCGGCCTGCTCGGGGTGTCCGCGCTCGCGGGCGCCGTCTATCTGACGGTCCCCCACCTCGGCCCGGGCCACGGCCTGCCGCTCGCCGCGATCGCGCTCACCGCGCTGCTGGTGTGGCCCGCGACCGGCCGCCTCACCTCCGACGGACCGGCCACGTCAGCCGCCCGCGACAGCGGCCGGCTGCCCCATGCCCGCTCGGGGCTGGTCCTGTCCGCCGGCATCCTGTGCTGGTCCCTCGCCCAGAACTCCCTGTGGGGAGTCAGCGGACGCATCGGCCTCACCCAGGCCCACCTCACGGAGGTCACCGTCGGCGCGGTCTTCGCGGTCGCGCTCGGCGCCGGGCTGCTCGGTGTGATGGGCGCGGGCGCGCTCGGCCCGCGCCTCGGCCGCGCGCTCCCCATCGGCGCGGGCACCGCGCTCATCGCCGGCTGCATCGCGGTCAGCGCGTCCGCCACCGGGCTCAAGACCTTCGCCACCGGCGAGATCGCCTGGAACACGCTCTACCCGATCGTGCTGTCGTATCTGATCGGCCTCGCCGCCTCCCTCGACGGGCGGGGCCGGTGGGCCGTGCTCGTCGGCTCCGCGTCCTCGCTCGGCACGGCGGCGGGCCCGCTGACCGGCAGTGTGCTGTCCGCGCAGGCGGGCTTCCCGGCGATGGGCGCGATCCTCGCCGCCGGGCTGCTTGCGATCGCGTTCCCGCTGACCGCGGTCGCCCTGCACACCGGGGGCCGCACGCTGCGGCTGGGGCCGGTGCGCCGGGGAGGGGCACCGGCCGTGGACCTACCCGACGCCTACGAGAACGCGTACGCGTCCACCTCGGCGAGGTAGCGCGCCCGCCGCTCCTCGTCGTGCTCCAGGAAGGACGCGAGGAAGGAGTTGCGGGCCAGCTCGCGCAGCCGCTCCTCGTTGAGACCCAGGGACGTGCGGACGGCGTCGAAGTTGTCGCCGACGTAACCACCGAAGTAGGCGGGGTCGTCGGAGTTGACGGTGCACAGCAGCCCGGCGTCGAGCATGGCCGGCAGCGGGTGGTCCTCCAGTACGTCGACGGCGCGCAGGCGGACGTTGGACAGGGGGCACAGGGTCAGCGGGATCCGCTCCCTCACGAGCCGCTCGACCAGCGCCGGGTCCTCCATACAGCGCAGCCCGTGGTCGACGCGCTCGACACCGAGCACGTCGAGGGCCTCGGTGATGTACTCCGGCGGCCCCTCCTCACCGGCGTGCGCCACGCGCCTGAGGCCCAGGGCGGCGGCGGCCTCGTACACCTCGCGGAACTTGACCGGCGGGTGTCCGACCTCGGCGGAGTCCAGGCCGACACCGGTGATCCGGTCGAGGTGGGGCCTCGCCGCTTCCAGGGTCTCCATGGCCGACTCCGCGGGCTCGTCCCGCAGGAAGCACATGATCAGCTGGGTGGAGACCCCGTGGTTCTGCTCGCTGTGGCCGAGCGCGCGCCACAGCCCCTCCACCACCGTGCCCATGTCGACGCCGCGGGCCGTGTGGGCCTGCGGGTCGAAGAAGATCTCGGCGTGCCGCACCCCCTGCGCGGCGGCACGGGCCAGGTAGGCGTTCGCGAGGTCCTCGAAGTCCTGCTCGGTGCGCAGGACGGCCATCAGCTCGTAGTACAGGTTCAGGAAGGACTGGAGGTCCTCGAAGGCGTAGGCCGCGCGCAGTGCGCCGGTGTCGGCGTAGGGCAGCTTCACGCCGTTGCGCGCGGCCAGCTCGAACGCCAGCTCGGGCTCCAGGGTGCCTTCGATGTGGAGGTGCAGTTCAGCTTTCGGGAGGGGCATCGAAGCATCGTACGGGTGTTTTACCGCCGTTTCGGAACCGGCACCCGCATCAGGTCGTGCGCCACTGTCAGCTCACCCTCGAACCCGGCGTCCCGCGCCTGCCGTTCGAACTCGTCGGGCTCGGTGTAGCGCTGGCTGAAATGGGTCAGGACGAGGTGGCGCACCCCGGCGTCGGCGGCGACGCGCCCGGCCTGCCCGGCCGTCAAGTGACCGTGGTCGAAGGCGAGTTGGGCATCCTCGTCAAGAAAGGTCGACTCGATGACGAGCATGTCGCAGCCGTCGGCGAGGGCGTGGACGCCGTCGCACAGCCGGGTGTCCATGACGAACGCGAACCGCTGTCCGCGCCGCACCTCGCTGACCTCCTCCAGCGACACACCGCCGAGGGAGCCCTCCCGCTGGATCCGCCCGACGTCGGGGCCCTTGATGCCGTGCGCCGCGAGCCGTTCGGGCAGCATACGGCGCCCGTCCGGCTCGACGACCCGGTAGCCGTAGGACTCGACCGGGTGCGAGAGCCGACGGGCTTCGAGGGTGTAGGCGGCGGTCACGGTGAGGGTGCCGTCCGCGGCGACCGGTGCCTCGGTGAGCGGGACGGTCTCGCGGTACGCCGTCGCGTGGCGCAGCCGCTCGAAGTACCGCTGTCCCGACTTCGGGTAGTGCGCGGTGATCTCGTGGGGCACCTGGTCGAGGTTGATGCGCTGGATGACACCGGCGAGGCCCAGCGAGTGGTCCCCGTGGAAGTGCGTGACGCAGATCCGGTGCACGTCGTGGGCGGCGACCCCGGCACGCAGCATCTGCCGCTGGGTGCCCTCGCCCGGATCGAAGAGGATGCCCTCGCCGTCCCAGCGCAGCAGGTAGCCGTTGTGGTTGCGGTGCCGGGTCGGGACCTGGCTGGCGGTGCCGAGGACGACCAGTTCGCGTACGGACACGGCGCCTTACCCGGGGGGCCACTGCAGGCCGCGGCCGCCCAGGACGTGGGCGTGCGCGTGCCAGACGGTCTGGCCGGCGCCGCTGCCGGTGTTGAAGACGACGCGGTAGCTGTCGAGCTTCTCCTGCGCGGCGACCTCACCGGCCTCGCGGAGCACATCGGCGGTGATGGCCGGTTCGGCGGCGGCGAGGGCGGCGATGTCCCGGTGGTGCACCCGGGGGATGACCAGCACATGGGTCGGCGCCTGCGGGTTGATGTCCTGGAAGGCCACGGTGGTGTCGGTCTCCCGGACGATCGTCGCCGGGATCCGCCCCGCGACGATCTTGCAGAACAGGCAGTCGTCCTGCGGCTCTCCCGCCATGCGTGCCTCCTCGTACGGACTGATCACTACGACGGCATGCTATCGGCACTCCTCACCCGCCCGCCCCGGAAGGGCGGGCGGGTGAGGAGCATGCACCGCGGGGCGGCGGATCACAGTGCCGGCAGCTCCGGGGGCTGTTTCGCCGGGCGTTCCTCCAGGGCCGCCAGCGCCAGGCGGATCGCCTCGTCCAACTGCGTGTCCCGGCCCGCCGCGTGGTCCTGCGGCGCCTGGACCACCTCCACGTCCGGGTCGACGCCGTGGTTCTCGACGCCCCACCCGTACCCCTCCAGCCAGAAGGCGTACTTCGGCTGGGTCACCAGGGTGCCGTCGACCAGCCGGTACTTGCTGTCGATCCCGATGACACCGCCCCACGTCCGGGTCCCGACCACCGGGCCGATGCCGAGCGCCTTGACGGCCGCGTTGACGATGTCGCCGTCCGAGCCGGAGAACTCGTTGGCGACCGCGACGACGGGCCCGCGCGGCGCGTCCTCCGGGTAGCTGTACGGCCGCAGCCCGCGCGGCACGTCCCAGCCCACGATCCGCCGCGCCAGCTTCTCCACGACCAGCTGGGAGGTGTGGCCGCCCCGGTTCTCCCGGACGTCCACCACCAGGCCCTCCCGCGCGACCTCGACCCGCAGGTCGCGGTGGATCTGCGCCCAGCCGGGGGCCTGCATGTCCGGCACGTGCAGATAGCCGAGCCGCCCGCCGGACCTCTCGTGCACGTACGCCCGCCGGTCCGCCACCCAGGCGTGGTACCTGAGCGGCTCCTCGTCGGCGATCGGTACGACGACGGCGTACCGCAGATCCCCTCCGCCCGCCGGCGAGACCGTCAGCTCCACCGGTTTGCCGGCCGTCCCCACCAGCAGCGGACCGGGCCCGGTCACCGGATCCACCGGCCGCCCGCCGACCGCGACGATCGAGTCCCCGGCCCGTATCGCCACCCCGGGCGCGGCCAGCGGCGCCTGGGCATCGGGGTCGGAGGTCTCCGAGGGCAGCACCCGGTCGACGCGCCAACCGCCGTCCGGGTGGCGGGAGATGTCGGCGCCGAGCAGTCCTTGCCGCCGGTCCGCACCCGGGCCGTAGCCGTGGGGAAGGACGTACGCGTGCGAGGTGCCCAGCTCGCCCTGCACCTCCCACAGCAGGTCCACGAGGTCGTCGTGGGTGGCGATCCGCTCGAGCACCGGCCGGTAGCGGTCCAGCACGCCGTTCCAGTCGACGCCGCCCAGGTCGGGCCGCCAGAAGTTGTCCCGCATGATCCGGCCGGTCTCGTCGAACATCTGCCGCCACTCGGCCGCCGGATCGACGGTCTGCCGGATGCGCGACAGGTCGACGGTGATGTTCGCGTCGCTGTCGTCGTCGTTCGGGGCGCGCCGGTCGCTGGGGACGACCTTGAGCTTGCCGTCGGTCCACAGCAGCACCCGCTTGCCGTCGCCGCTGACCGAGAAGTGGTCGGCGTCCGAGGCGAGGTGCTCGATGCGCCGCTGGACGAGGTCGTACCGCTCCAGTTCGCTCCTGGGGTCGGGATCGTCGGGGGTGGCGCGGGAGGCGCCGAGGACGCCGCGCACCGGGTGCCGCAGCCACAGCACCCCGTCCTTGGCGGCGCGCAGCCCCGAGTAGCGCGCGGCCTCGACCGGGAACGACACGATCCGGTCGGCGAGGCCCTCCAGGTCGATGCGGGTGGTCGGCGCGCCCTCGCTGTCGGGGGTCTCGTCCTTGTCGGGCGTCTCGAAGGGGCGGCCGTGCCGCTGCGGCCCGAACGGGGACGGGGTGGTCGCGGCGAGCGTGATCAGGTGCGGCCGGGAGCCGCCCACGAAGGCCAGGTCGAAGACGTGGTCGTCGTACACGGGGTCGAAGGAGCGCGCCGAGAGGAACGCGAGGTGCTTGCCGTCGAGGGTGAACGCGGGCGCGTAGTCCCGGAACCGCAGCGGGGTGGCCTCGGTCACCGACAGGTCGGTGGTGTTGGCGAGTTTGAGCTGCCGCAGCGGGCGCGGCCCGGGGTGCGACCAGGCCAGCCACGCCGAGTCGGGTGCGAAGACGAGTCCGCTGACCTCGCCGTCCTCGCTGCGGTCGACCTCGCGCACCTCGCCGCTGTCCCGCTCGACGAGCAGCACCCGCCCGTCGTGCGCGGCCACGGCGACCTTGCTGCCGTCGGGTGACACCGCGAGCCCCAGCACCCGCCCGAGCTGCCCGACGGCGAGCCGCCGCGGGACGGCGCCGGGAGCGAGGCCGGTGGCGGGCGCGAACTCCAGCGCGTCGTCGCCCTCCGCGTCCGTCACCCACACCACCCACTCCTCGCCGTCCACGCGGAAGGTGTGCGGCAGCCGGGCGCGCACGCCGTGCTCGCCGGCGAGCGCGCGGGCGGGCCCCGAGCGGTGGGTGACCCAGTGGACGGCGCCGCGCACCGAGACCGCGCTGCCGCGCCCGGTGTGGTCGGGCGAGGCGGCCCCGAACCAGCGGGAGGCGTCGACCGGATACGGCTGGAGGTCCACGCGCTGCCCGCCGAGCCGGATGTCGAGCGGCCTGGGCTCCGCGCCGTCGAGGTCGTCGAGGATCCACAGCCGGCCGGCCGAGGAGTACACGACCCGGGTGCCGTCGGTGGCGGCCTGCCGGGCGTAGAAACCGTCGAGGGGCGTGTGCCGTCGCAGGTCGGAGCCGTCGGCGAGCGACGAGTACAGCGCCCCGACGCCCTCGTGGTCGGAGAGGAAGACGATGCGGTCCCTCACCCACGACGGGTACTCGATGTTGCCGTCCAGGTCCTCGTGCAGCCGTACGAACTCGCCGTTGCCCTCGCGGTCGATCCACAGCTTGCCGGCCGTGCCGCCGCGGTACCGCTTCCAGAGGGCGGCCTCCCGGGCCCCGGCGGACAGCAGCACGGTGTGCGGCCCGTACGCGACCTCGCCGACGGGCCCGTACGGCAGCGTGGTCGCCGGTCCCCCGTCGAGCGGTACGGCATGCGCCCAGGTGCGGCGGAAGGATGCCTGGCCGACCGCGCTGAGCGCGAGCACGTCCCCGTCGGGGGTCCAGCCGCGCACCTGGGTCTTCAGACTCCCCCAATGGGTCAGGCGCTTGGCGGGTCCGCCGTCGATCGGCGCGATGTGCACCTCGGGGGCGCCGTCGCGGGTGGAGGTCCAGGCGACGGTCGTGCCGTCCGGGGAGATGCGGGGGTGGTTCACGGGTATGTTGTCGGCGCTGACCCGCCAGGCGCGGCCGCCGTCGAGCGGGGCGACCCAGACGTCGTCCTCGGCGGTGAAGGCGACCAACTCGCCGTGCAGATGCGGGAAACGGAGATACGCGGGCGATGCGGACTGAGTCACCAGGTCACCCTAAGCAGCGAGCGCGGTCCCGAACAGGGGGTTTTCCCACTTGCCTGCGTCGCATGCGTACGTCACTTGCCCTGAACCGGCCAGCAGGTGGGGTCGCCCTGGCACCAGATGGTCCTCGTGACGGTGACCGTGACCGTGGGGCCGGGCCCACCGGGGCCCGTCGGGTAGCGGGCGGGCGGGCTGGGCGTGCCGCCCTCGCAGTTGCCGAGTCCGCTGACGCGGAACAGTTCCTTGTCGCCCACGGTGGCCCTGAGGTCCCCGCGGACGCACCTGCCGTCGACGGCGCGGGTGACCCGGCCCTTGACGGTGATGTCCTTGCCGTCGTCCGTCTGCCCCTTGCAGTCGACGGTGACGACGGCGGTCTCGCTCGCCGAGGGCGCCGCGCCGGACGGGCCCGACGTGCCGGTCCTGCCGCTGCCGTAGTCGCCCGAGCAACTGAGCCAGCGCACCTTCACATGCTGCCGCTGAAGCTCCTTGGTGGCGGTCTGGTCCGTGGTGTACGCCACCGAGGCCGCGCTGAGATCATCAGGCCGGCAGGCCACGGCTCCGCCCACGGCCACCACCGAGAGGCCGGTGACCGCGGCGAGCCGCCGTAACGCGCGCCGTCGCCCAATGCGCCGCAATGCCCCCATGAAGGGCAGCGTGCCACTCCCGCGGCGGCGACGGTAGAGCGCATACGGTCACGCGAGCGCCCCGCCGCCGGCCTTGCCACGCGCCCTCAGCCGCGCAGCAGCAGCCACTGCTGAAGTTCCACCAGGTTGCCCTCCGGGTCCTTGAGGTGGGCGACGCGCATACGGTCGGTCATGGGGGCCGGGCCGTGCAGCAGGGTCGCGCCCCGGGAGGTGATCTCGGCGCAGTACGCGTCCAGGTCGTCCACGCGCAGTACCACCAGCGAGCGGTGGCCCGTGGCCTCGTCGCCCAGTTCGCCGAGCACCTCGGCCATCATCGCCCGGTCCTGCAGTGCGATGCCCGCGGAGCCGGTGGCCGGGCTGAATTTCTCGTACGGCCCGTCTGCCGCTCCCGACTGCGGCTTGAGACCGAGGACGTCGGCGTAGAAGCGGTAGCAGGCGGAGAAGTCCAAGACCAGCAACCGTACTTGGGCGAGTTCCATGGCGTTACCCCGGGGTGGCTCGATGGGTCCGTGCGTCAGGACCAGCGGCCCGTGCGGCCGAGCAGCAGCGCGGTCGCCGCGGTGCCGGCGGTCGATGTACGAAGGACACTACGCCCGAGGACGTACGCCTTCGCACCCGCTTCCCGGAACGCCGTCAACTCCTCGGGGGAGATGCCTCCTTCGGGCCCGACGACCAGCACGATCTCGCCCTCGGCGGGCAGTTCGGCGGTGGCGAGCGGCTCGCTGCCGTACTCGAAGTCCGAGTGCAGGACGGCGGCGAAGTCGGCTGCGGAGAGAAGTGCGGCAACCTGCTTGGTGGTCGCCGCGTCCGCGACCTCCGGGAAGCGCACCCGGCGCGACTGCTTGCCCGCCTCGCGGGCGGTGGCCCGCCACTTGCCGAGCGCCTTCAGGCCGCGGTCGCCCTTCCACTGGGTGATGCACCGGGAGGCCTGCCACGGGACGATCGCGTCGACGCCCACCTCGGTCATGGTCTCCACGGCCAGCTCACCGCGGTCGCCCTTGGGGAGGGCTTGGACCACGGTGATACGCGGAGACTCCACGGGCTCCTCATTCACTCCGTGCATGTGGACGATCAGCCGGTCCTTGCCCTCGGTGTCGACGACCTCGCACTCCGCCCACCGCCCGGCGCCGTCGGTCAGCACCACGGTCTCCCCCGGGTGCAGCCGCTTCACGGACACCGCGTGGCGTCCCTCGGGGCCGTCGAGCACATACCGCCCACCAGGACCGGCACGGAAGTCCTCCTCCACCACGAACACCGGTGCCGTCATCGCCCGGCACCCCCCGTCGACAACGCTGTCGTCGCCTCCTGAACCTCCGTGACCAGCACCTCCACCAGCCGGCCGGCGGGCAGATCCCGCGCCAGGCGGTGACCCTGGCCCGCCCACAGCGCCATGCCCTGGGCGTCTGCGGCCTTGGCGGCCGCCTTGCGCAGGGGCGAGGTGAGGTGATGGATCTCGGGGTAGGCGGCGGGCGCGTACGGGCCGTGCTCGCGCATGAACCGGTTGACCAGACCGCGCGCCGGGCGCCCGGAGAACGCCCGGGTCAGCTCGGTGCGCACGAAATGGGGGTCGGTCAGCGCCTGTTTGTGCGCGGGGTGGGCACCGGACTCGGGCGTGGCGAGGAACGCGGTGCCGAGCTGGGCGGCGCTCGCTCCCGCGGCGAGGACGGCGGCGATCTGGCTGCCGCGCATGATGCCGCCGGCGGCGACGATCGGGATGGTCACGGTCTCGCGGACCTGGGCGAGGAGCGAGAGCAGCCCGATGCCGGCGCCGTCGTCCTCCCGGCAGTTCCGGTGGGTGCCCTGGTGGCCGCCCGCCTCGACGCCCTGCACGATCACCCCGTCGGCGCCCGCCTCCTGCACGGCGAGGGCCTCGTCGGCGGTGGTGGCGGTGACCAGGGTGAGGGTGCCCAGGCGGCGCAGCGATTCCACGACGTCCGGGGCCGGGACCCCGAAGTGGAAAGAAACCACCGGGACCGGGTCGTCGAGCAGGACGGCGAGTTTGGCGTCGTAGCCGTCGTCACGGCCGCTGTCCGGGTCACCGAGTTCGGTCTTGTACCAGGTGGCCTCGCCGGCGAGCTGGTTGGCGTAGACCTCGACGGCGGCCGGGTCGGCATGGTCCGGCTGCGGCATGAAGACGTTCACGCCGAAGGGGCGGTGGGTCAGCCCGCGGAGCTGCTTGATCTCCTGGTACATCCCGTCGGCGGTCTTGTACCCGGCGGCGAGGAATCCCAGGCCGCCGGCCTCGGACACGGCGGCGGCGAGCTGCGGCACGGAGGCGCCGCCGGCCATGGGGGCCTGCACGATCGGGTGCGGGAAGAGATCGGTCAGGGAGGACATGACGGCATGTTGTCACGTCCTTTGAACGAGTCCGAATCCGACCTTCTGTGGCATACGCCGGGGGAAACAACCAGTCCGCCTGGGAAGCGGGGTCTGGGGGCGCAGCCGCCCCCGGAGGCGGCGGCACCAACGCCGGGGGCCTCTCCACCCCCGGGTGGCCAAGGGACTCTGCGCCCGTTGAACGCATCCTTCAACCGCGAGAACAACCCCCGCTGCCGGGCTGACTGTGCCCGCCCGGAGGCCGACCCCCGGACCCCCGGCCGACCCCGGCTCTCGACTCAACGCCCGTTGAACGCATCCTTCAACCGCGAGAACAACCCCCGCTGCCGGGCTGACTGTGCCCGCCCGGAGGCCGACCCCCGGACCCCCGGCCGACCCCGGCTCTCGACTCAACGCCCGTTGAACGCATCCTTCAACCGCGAGAACAACCCCTGCTGCCCGGGCTGGAACTGCCCCTGCGGCCGCTCCTCGCCGCGCAGCTTCGCCAGCTCGCGCAGCAGTCGCTCCTGCTCCGGATCCAGCTTGGTGGGGGTCTGGACCTCGACGTGGACGATCAGGTCGCCCCGGCCGCCGCCGCGCAGGTGCGTGACGCCGCGGTTGTGCAGCGGGATCGACTGCCCGGACTGCGTGCCGGGGCGGATGTCGACCTCCTCCAGGCCGTCCAGCGTCTCCAGCGGGACCTTGGTGCCGAGGGCCGCCGCCGTCATCGGGATGGTGACCGTGCAGTGCAGGTCGTCGCCGCGGCGCTGGAAGGTCGGGTGCGGCAGCTCGTGGATCTCCACGTACAGGTCGCCGGCCGGACCGCCGCCGGGGCCGACCTCGCCCTCCCCCGCAAGCTGGATCCGCGTGCCGTTGTCGACACCGGCCGGGATCTTCACGGTGAGCGTGCGGCGCGAGCGCACGCGCCCGTCGCCGGCGCACTCCGGGCACGGGTTCGGGACGATCGTGCCGAAGCCCTGGCACTGCGGGCACGGCCGGGAGGTCATGACCTGACCCAGGAAGGACCGCGTGACCTGCGAGACCTCACCGCGACCGCGGCACATGTCACAGGTCTGCGCGGACGTGCCGGGCGCGGCGCCCTCGCCGTTGCAGGTGTTGCAGACGACGGCCGTGTCGACCTGGATGTCCTTCGTCGTGCCGAAGGCCGCCTCGTCCAGCTCGACCTCGATCCGGATCATGGCGTCCTGGCCCCGGCGGGTGCGCGAGCGCGGACCGCGCTGCGACGCCGTGCCGAAGAACGCGTCCATGATGTCGGAGAAGTTCCCGAAGCCGCCCGCACCGAAGCCGCCCGCGCCGGCGCCGCCCGACTGGGACAGCGGGTCGCCGCCGAGGTCGTAGACCTGCTTCTTCTGCGGGTCCGAGAGCACCTCGTAGGCGGCGTTGATCTCCTTGAACCGCTCCTGCGTCTTCGGATCGGGGTTGACGTCCGGGTGCAGCTCGCGGGCGAGCCGGCGGAACGCCTTCTTGATCTCCTCCTGCGACGCGTCGCGGCGCACGCCGAGTACGGCGTAGTAGTCCGTGGCCACTTACGACTCCGCCAGGATCTGTCCGACGTACCGTGCCACCGCTCGTACCGCTCCCATCGTTCCCGGGTAATCCATGCGGGTCGGTCCGACCACGCCGAGTTTCGCTACTGCCTCGCCGCCCGAACCGTAGCCCACGGAGACGATGGACGTGGAGTTGAGTCCTTCGTGCGCGTTCTCATGGCCGATACGGACCCGCATGGCCGGATCCTTCGCCTCACCCAGCAGCTTGAGGAGCACCACCTGCTCCTCCAGCGCCTCCAGGACGGGCCGGATGGTGAGAGGGAAGTCATGCGCGAAGCGGGTCAGGTTCGCGGTGCCGCCGATCATCAGCCGCTCCTCGGTCTCCTCCACCAGGGTCTCCAGCAGCGTGGAGAGCACCGTCGAGACCGTGCTGCGGTCCTCCGGCTCCTCGAACGCCTCGGGGAGATCCTGCACGAGCTGCGGGACGTCCGCGAAGCGGCGGCCGGCGACCCTGCTGTTCAGCCGCGCGCGCAGGTCCGCGAGCGACGTCTCACCGAACGGCGCCGGGCAGTCGATCATGCGCTGCTCGACCCGACCGGTGTCCGTGATCAGCACGAGCATCACACGCGCGGGTGCCATCGACAGCAGCTCCACATGGCGCACGGTCGAACGCGTCAGCGACGGGTACTGCACCACCGCGACCTGTCGGGTGAGCTGTGCGAGCAGCCGCACCGTGCGCGCCACCACGTCGTCGAGGTCGACCGCGCCCTCCAGGAAGTTCTGGATGGCGCGCCGTTCGGGCGGGCTCATCGGCTTCACAGCCGCGAGCTTGTCGACGAAGAGGCGGTAGCCCTTGTCCGTGGGAATGCGTCCTGCGCTGGTGTGCGGCTGGGCGATGTACCCCTCGTCCTCCAGCGCGGCCATGTCGTTGCGGACGGTGGCCGGGGAGACGCCGAGGTTGTGCCGCTCGGTGAGGGCCTTGGAACCCACCGGCTCTTCGGTGCCGACATAGTCCTGGACGATGGCGCGCAACACCTCGAGCCTGCGTTCACTGAGCATCGCGCACACCTCCAGCGGTCATGTCCCCTTGGCGCTTCCCCTGGCACTCTGCGCTTGCGAGTGCCAGCATTCCCCGGCCCAGTGTACGGCTGTCGGGTACACACCCGGCAAGGGCGGGCACCGGTGCCGTGCCGAGGTGTACCGACCTGTACCGGCCTGTCCTGCCGGGTCGGGCGGCTGCGGATAGCGTCGCCGTATGACGGTGTCGTGGGAAGGGTCGGGGTGGGAGGCGCTCGGGGCGCGCGTGGGGCGGACCAGGCTGCCGGTCTGGGACTGCACGACCGGGCTGGTGGTGGGCGACGACGCGGCGCTGCTGGTGGACGCCGGATCGAGCCTGGCGGAGGGCGCGCGGTTGCGCGGCGCGACGGAGCGGCTGCTCCAGCCGCTCGGCAGGGACCGGCGTGTGACGCATCTCGCGGTCACCCACCCCCATTTCGACCATGTCCTCGGAGCGGCGGCGTTCGCGGGCGCGGAGGTGTTCGGGGCGGTCGGTATCGACGGGGTGCTCGCCTACGGGCGGGCGGAACTGGTCGCGGACGCGGTGCGCAACGGTCTGGATCCGGCTCGGGCGGCCGAGGCCGCGGACCTGCTGGTCCGCCCGCGCCACCAGGTGTCGGGCGAGTGGACGCTGGACCTGGGCGGCGTGCAGGTGCTGCTGGCGAACGTGGGGCCGGGCCACACGGCCCACGACCTGGTGGTGTTCGTCCCCGGGGACCCCGGGGAGCCGGAAGTGGTGTTCTGCGGGGACCTGGTGGAGCAGTCCGGCGAGCCGCAGGCCGGCCCGGACGCGATCCCCTCGCACTGGCCGGCGGCCCTGGACCGGCTGCTGGAGCTGGGCGGGGAGGACGCGGTGTACGTGCCGGGACACGGCGCGGTGGTGGACGCGGGGTTCGTACGGGCCCAGCGGGACGAACTGGCGGCCCGTTTCGGCGTGTCGTAGCGACTCCCGGCGTGTCGTGGGACCTCGCGCAGGCCTTCTTTCTCCTATCGTCATCCGAATGCGCCAGTACTCTCCGGATCTGACCCCTCCGTGGAAGAAGCCGAAGCCCGTCCCGGAGGTCCCGGCGGACCCCGGCCTGGTGGTGGAGGAGCCGCGCACCGGCTTCTGCGGCGCGGTGATCCGCTGCGAGGCGGGCACGGTGACGCTGGAGGACCGCTTCGGCAAGCACCGGGTGTTCCCGTTGGAGCCGGGGGGATTCCTGCTGGAGGGCCGGACGGTGACCCTCGTCCGTCCCAAAGCCGGCGTGCAGCGCCCCACGCGTACGGCGTCGGGCTCGGTGGCCGTCCCGGGGGCGCGCGCGAGGGTGGCCCGCGCCGGCCGCATCTATGTGGAGGGCCGCCACGACGCCGAACTGGTCGAGAAGGTGTGGGGCGACGACCTGCGCATCGAGGGCGTGGTGGTGGAGTACCTGGAGGGCGTCGACGACCTGCCCTCGATCGTCGAGTCCTTCGCCCCGGGCCCCGACGCGCGCCTGGGTGTCCTGGTGGACCACCTGGTCCCCGGCACGAAGGAGTGGCGCATCGCGCAGTCGGTGACGAGCGAGCACGCGCTGGTGGTGGGGCACCCGTACATCGACATCTGGGAGGCGGTGAAGCCGTCGTCCCTGGGGATCGAGGCATGGCCGCGGGTTCCGCACGGCCAGGACTGGAAGACCGGGGTGTGCCGGGCGCTGGGGTGGCCGTCGGACAACACCGGCGCGGTGTGGCAGGCGATCCTGAAGCGGGTGGGGTCTTACAAGGACCTGGAGCCGGAGTTGCTGGGGCGGGTGGAGGAGTTGATCGACTTCGTTACGGCAGGTGGTGACGCCGGACTCCGGTGAGCGTTCCGAACTCGCTGGTGTCCAGTTCGATGCCGAGGGGTTCCAGGGGAAGGGGGTCGCCGAACTTCGTAATCCGCTGCGCTCGATAGTCAGCTACTTCGCCGTCTCCGACGGGTTCGGTGAGCAGGACGCACTGGGCAACGATCGGGTCGATGATCAGGTACGCGGGGATCTTGCCTGCCGCGTAGATGGAACGCTTGATCCCGTAGTCCCGGTCGACACTCGTCTTGGAGACCACCTCGACAACCAACGTGATCAACTGGGACGGCAGCAAGCGCCCCGAGTCCGGGGCAAGACCTCGTTCCAGCACCAACAGGTCCGGCACGGGTTCACTGGCCTCATCGACAATGTCCACATCCGTCGTCTGGAGCCGCTCCCAATGCTTACGTGGGATCTGGTCCTGCACGTCCACCACGATCCGGTTGTGCACCAGATCGGGAGTGGCCATCATCACGATTTCCCCCCGTAGAAGCTCGACCTTGACGCCCCCCGGAGGCTCAAACTCCTCGAAGAACTTGGTCATCCCACGCTCGTCCACAGCGGTCATCTCCGTGGCCCTCCACATCCGCCGCGTCCTTTTGGCGGCAGCCTACGAACCAGGTTAGGGACCGAACCCCCGTTCCGCTGGGATTCACCGCCGGAGTGATCAGTCCACCAGGTCCCGCACCACCGCGTCCGCCAGCAGCCGCCCCCGCAGCGTGAGCACCGCCCGCCCCTCCTGGTACGGCCCTGCCTCCAGCAGCCCCTCCCCCAGCGCCCGGCGCGAGGCCGCGAGCCCTTCCTCCCGCAGCAGTGCCAACGGCACTCCCTCGCGCAGCCGCAGCTCCAGCAGGATCCGCTCCACCCGCCGGTCCTCCTCCGACAGGACCTCCCGCCCGGCGCCCGGGGAGCGGCCCTCCGCCAGCGCCGCCGCGTACGCCCCCGGGTGCTTCACGTTCCACCAGCGGACGCCGCCCACATGGCTGTGCGCCCCCGGGCCCGCGCCCCACCAGTCCGCGCCGCGCCAGTACAGCTCGTTGTGCAGACAGCGGCCGGCGGCCGACGTGGCCCAGTTGGAGACCTCGTACCAGTCGTAGCCCGCCGATCCCAGCACCTCGTCCGCGATCAGATAGCGGTCCGCGTGCACGTCGTCGTCGGTCATCGGGATCTCCCCGCGGCGGATGCGACGGGCGAGCTGTGTGCCCTCCTCCACGATCAGCGCGTACGCCGAGACGTGGTCCGGGGCCGCCCCCAGCGCCGCCTCCAGGGAAGCCCGCCAGTCGTCGTCCGACTCTCCCGGTGTGCCGTAGATCAGGTCCAGGTTGACGTGCTCGAAGCCAGCCGCCCGCGCCTCCGCGACGCATGCCTCGGGACGGCCCGGGGTGTGCGTGCGGTCCAGGATCTTCAGGACGTGCGGGCGGGCGCTCTGCATGCCGAAGGAGAGCCGGGTGAAGCCGCCCTCCCTGAGGGTGGCCAGATACGCCGGATCGACCGACTCCGGGTTCGCCTCCGTCGTCACCTCCGCGTCGGCCGCGAGGCCGAACTCGTCGCGGATCGCCCCCAGCATCCGTACGAGGTCGTCCGCGGCCAGCAGCGTCGGTGTGCCACCCCCGACGAACACCGTGCGCACCTGGCGCGGGTCGTCGCCCAGCACCTTTCGGGCCAGGCGGACCTCGTCGATCAGGGTGGACGCGTAGTTGTCCCGGGAGGCGAGGACGCCTCCCGTGCCCCGCAGCTCGGTCGCCGTGTAGGTGTTGAAGTCGCAGTAGCCGCAGCGCGTCGCGCAGTACGGAACGTGGAGGTAGAACCCGAGGTGGCGCTCGGCGGCCCCGGCGAGCGCCTGCGCGGGCAGTGCGCCGTCGTCGGGGACCGGTTCGCCGTCGGGGAGTGCGGAAGGCATGTCCTCCATTGTCCCGTACCGGCAGAACTACTCGATCCGGCTCATTCCGCTTGCAGCACCAGCAGTGCCAGGTCGTCCTCCGGTGGCTTCCCGTCGAACTCGTGCACGAGCGTCCTGATCCGCTCGGCGACCAGCTCCGCGTTCATCCCGGCGCAGCCGGCCAGTGCCGCCGCCAGCCCGTCGCCGTCGTCGAACTGGCGTGACCCGCTGCGCCGCTCGGTCACCCCGTCGGTGACGCACAGCAGCGTGTCGCCGCAACGCAGGTCGAAGGTCTCGCACGTGTACGTCTCGTCCTCGACGACCCCGAGCAGCGTCTGCGGCCGGGCCACGACCCGTACGTCGCCGTCCGGGCCGAGCAGCAGCGGCAGCGGATGCCCGGCCGAGGCGAGCGTGCAGCGCACCCCGCCGTCGAAGGGGACGAGTTCGCCGTAGAGGAGGGAGAGGAAGCGGGCGTGGGGGCCGTCGTCGGCGACCGGCACCGGCGTGCCCGCCGCGACCAGCGCCCGCGCCGCCGCGTCGGAGGCCTCCGTGGCGTCGTCGAGCAGGAGCTGGTTGAGGCGGTCCAGGACGTCGGGGACGTCGTAGCCCTCGCGGGCCAGCAGCCGCAGCCAGGGCCGGGCGAGCCCGATCACGACCGCGGCCTCCGGGCCCTTGCCCTGGACGTCTCCGAGCGCGAAGCACCACCGTCCGTGGCCGGCGGGGAAGATGTCGTAGAAGTCACCGCTCGGCCCGCCCTTGTCGCACGGCTCGTACACGAGGGCGCTGCTCACGCCGGGGATCTCGGCGACCGCGCCCGGCAGCAGCCCGCGCTGGAGCACCCGGCTGATGGTGGCCTGGCGCGCATACTGCCGGGCCGCCCCGATGGCCAGCGCGACCCGGCGGCTGAGGTCCTCGACGAGTCCGGTGATCTCGTCGGGGAAGCGCAGCAGTCCGGCCCGCCCGATGACGAGCGTGCCGAGCGGCCGCCCGCCGGCGATCAGCCGGTAGGCGAGCGCCGCCCCGCTGGTGCCCCGCGGGCCCAGCGCGTCGCCGGGCCAGGGCACGGGCACCGCCCGGGAACGCACCGACTCGGGCAGCCGGGGCGGGTCCTTCTCCAGGGCCCGGCGCAGTTCCTCGATGCGGTTCTCGCTGCCGTGCCAGACGCGGGCGAGCCGGGGCCCGGCGGCGACCGGCGCCGAAGGACCGTGCCAGCCGGTCGCCTCGTCCTCCAGCCACACCGCGCACCAGTCGGCGAGCCGGGGCACGATCAGCTGCCCGGTGAGCGCGGCCACCAGGTCCTCGTCGAGCTGCCCGGCGAGCAGGTCGGACGCCTCGGCCAGGAAGGACAGCGCACCGCGGCCCCGCCACTCACGGTCGTGCAGGCCGCGCCCGGGCTCGGCGAAGGCGGAGAGTTCGGGCCCGAGTATCTCGGCCGGGCTCAGCCCGCGCGCCAGGGCGCTGTCCCCGGCGTACGTCTCGATCGCGTCCTCGGCGTCCAGGGCGCCGTACAGGGGAACCAGCGCCCAGACGGTCTTGGCGCCGGTGCGGTAGGTGATCCCCCAGGCCGTGGAGAGGGAGGAGACGAGACGGAGGCCGCGCCCGTACTCCGGTATGCCGTAGGGACGCTCGGCGCCGTCGTCCCGTACGGCGCGCGAGGGGTGGTGGTCGGAGACCTCGACGAAGAGGCCGGGCGACTCGCCCTGCGCGTCCATGAGGCGGCAGACCAGCTCGACATCCGTGCCGGCGTGCACCACGGCGTTGGTGACGAGTTCGCTGACGACGAGCAGGGCGTCGTCGGCCGGCCGCTCGGTGACGGCGCCGGGCTCGGCGGTCCGGTCCCACTCACTGAGGGCGCCGCGTACGAGCCGGCGGGCGTTGCCGGCGGCGAGCGGGCTGCCGGGCAGCGTCACTCGCACCAGCGTGCGCAGGCCCGCCGACTCGAGCACGTCGGGGGCACGGGAGGCGGTCTCCCGTTGGGTGGGAATGGGCCCCATGGACAGCTCCCCGGGCAGTTCGGACGATTGAGCCTGTGGCGATGCGGACAGGGTGACAGACTGACCCCGCCCATACGCACCGAGTTACCGAAGTGGCCCGCCATGAGTGAGAACCGTGCCACGCATGTGGTCGAAGACGGACAGATTCGAGCAGGGCATGCCTACTGAGAAGACGTCCGAGGACAGCGCCGGGATCCTCCTCGTCGACGACATGGAGGACAACCTGACCGCGCTGGAGGCCGTGCTGCGCTCGCTCAACGAGCCGCTGGTGCGCGCCCGTTCCGGCGAGGAGGCGATGAAGGCGCTGCTGGAGCGCCGGTTCGCGGTGGTGCTGCTGGACATCCGCATGCCGGGCATGGACGGTTTCGAGACCGCCGCGCACATCAAACGCCTCGACCGGACCAAGGACGTCCCGATCGTCTTCCTGACCGGCTCGGACGCGGAGGCCGGGTACGCCTTCCGGGGGTACGCGACGGGGGCCGCGGACTATCTGACGAAACCGTTCGATCCGTGGGTGCTGCGGGCGAAGGTGACGGTGTTCCTCGATCTGTACCGCAGGAACAGGCGGTTGGAGCGGCTGCAGGAGGGCCTGGCCGAGCTGGAGGAACGCCTGTCGGCGGATGACCTCCCGGACCTGACGGAACTACGGCGCCAGGTCCGGGAGTTACAGCGGTGGGCAGCCGGGGGGCAGGTGCCCTGACGCCCGCTACGCTTCGCGCGTCCCCGCGTACATCTCGTCGATCAGGTGCTTGTACTCCCGTTCGACGACCGGCCGCTTCAGCTTGAGGCTGGGCGTGATCTCCCCGTGCTCCACATCGAGGTCCCGCGGCAGCAGCCGGAACTTCTTGATGGTCTGCCAGCGCTGGAGGCCCTCGTTGAGCTGCTTGACGTAGCCGTCGACCATCTCGACCGTCTGCGGGGCGGCCACGATGTCGGCGTAGGGCTTGCCCTCCAGGCCGTTCTCCTTGGCCCACTCCAGGATCGCGACCTCGTCGAGCGCGATGAGCGCGGTGCAGAAGTTCCGGTCGGCGCCGTGCACGAGGATGTTGGAGACGTACGGGCACACCGCCTTGAACTGCCCCTCGACCTCGGCGGGCGCGATGTACTTGCCGCCCGACGTCTTGATGAGGTCCTTCTTGCGGTCGGTGATCCGCAGATAACCGTCGGGCGACAGCTCGCCGATGTCGCCGGTGTGGAACCAGCCGTCCGCCTCCAGCACCTCGGCGGTCTTCTCGGGCAGCCCGTGGTAGCCCTCCATGATGCCGGGGCCGCGCAGCAGGATCTCGCCGTCGTCCGCGATGCGCACTTCCGTGCCGGGCAGCGGCTTGCCGACCGTGCCGGTGCGGTAGGCCTCGCCCGGGTTGACGAAGGAGGCCGCGGAGGACTCGGTGAGGCCGTAGCCTTCCAGGATGTGGATGCCGGCGCCCGCGAAGAAGTACCCGATCTCGGGGGCGAGGGCGGCCGAACCGGAGACACAGGCGCGCAGCCGGCCGCCGAACGCCTCGCGGATCTTGGCGTAGACGAGCGCGTCCGCGACCTTGTGCCTGGCTCCGAGGCCGAACGGCACGGCATGGGTGCCGGTGCGGCGGAAGTTGTCCTGCGAGACCTTGGCGTACTCGCGGGCCACCTCGGCCGCCCACTGGAAGATCTTGTACTTGGTTGGGCCGCCGGCGCGCGCCTTGGCCGCGACGCCGTTGTAGACCTTCTCGAAGATGCGCGGCACGGCCGCCATGTACGTCGGCTGCACGACCGGCAGATTCTCGATGATCTTGTCGACCCGGCCGTCGACGGCGGTGACGTGCCCGAGCTCGATCTGGCCGGAGGTGAGCACCTTGCCGAAGACGTGGGCGAGCGGCAGCCACAGGTACTGCACGTCCTCGGGACCGAGCAGCCCGGTCGCGGCGATCGCCTTCGCCATGTACGCCCAGTTGTCGTGTGGCAGGCGCACGCCCTTGGGGCGGCCGGTGGTACCGGAGGTGTAGATGAGCGTGGCCAGCTGGTCCTTGGTGATCGCGCCGACCCGTTCCTTGATCAGCTCGGGGTGCTTCTCCAGGTACGCGGAGCCGCGCTGCTCCAGTTCGGACAGGGTGAGCACCCCGTCGCCGGTCTCGACTCCCGCCGGGTCGATCACCACGACGTGGGTCAGGGCCGGCAGCTCGTCGCGCTTCTGCTGCGCCTTGGCGAGTTGCTCGGCGTTCTCCGCGACGAGGACCTTGCTGTCGGAGTCGGAGAGGATGAAGGCCGACTCCTCGGCGTTGGTCTGCGGATAGATGGTGGTCGTGGCGGCACCGGCGCACAGGATGCCGAGGTCGGCGAGGATCCACTCGACCCGGGTGGAGGAGGCGAGGGCGACGCGCTGCTCGGGCTGGACGCCCAGTTCGATGAGCCCGGCCGCGATCGCGTGGACCCGCTCGGCGGCCTCTGCCCAGCTCAGCGACTTCCAGTCGTCGGGGCCCTCGCCGGAGGCCGGGGGTACGGGGTAGCGGTAGGCCTCTGCGTCCGGCATGGCCGCCACGCGCTCCAGGAAGAGGGCCGCCACGGAGGGCGGACGGTTCTCGATCAAAGTCTGTGTGTCGCTCACGACATCCTCCGGGGACCGCGGCGGTGCGGCTGGCTGGCTCATTGCTGCTGGATCGTTGCGGCTGCGGTCACTCGAGACCGTTGTTTAACTCACGAGTAACCCTCGAGCAGGCATCAGAGTAGAGCCCGACCGGCCGGTTCGTAAGGGGCGGTGGCCTGTCGTTTCGTACACAGAGCGACCGGGCGCATGCGAAGGGACCCGCCGCGCTTTCGCACGACGGGCCCCGTACCGCCCGGTTTGCCGGGGTCACCGCAGGGCACCCGGGTTACTTCCTGCCCTTGGCCGACCCCGCGCTGTCATCGCTGGAGAGCACCGCGATGAAGGCCTCCTGCGGAACCTCCACGGAACCCACCATCTTCATCCGCTTCTTGCCCTCCTTCTGCTTCTCCAGCAGCTTCCGCTTACGGGAGATGTCACCGCCGTAGCACTTGGCGAGCACGTCCTTGCGGATGGCGCGGATGGTCTCGCGGGCGATCACGCGGGAGCCGATGGCGGCCTGCACCGGCACCTCGAAGTTCTGCCGGGGGATGAGTTCCTTCAGCTTGGCGACGAGCCGCACGCCGTACGCGTACGCCTGGTCCTTGTGGGTGATCGCCGAGAAGGCGTCCACCTTGTCGCCGTGCAGCAGGATGTCGACCTTGACGAGGCTCGACGACTGCTCACCCGTGGGCTCGTAGTCCAGCGAGGCATAGCCCCGCGTCTTGGACTTCAGCTGGTCGAAGAAGTCGAAGACGATCTCCGCGAGGGGGAGGGTGTAGCGGATCTCCACGCGGTCCTCGGAGAGGTAGTCCATGCCGAGGAGGGTGCCGCGGCGGGTCTGGCACAGCTCCATGATCGCGCCGATGAACTCGGTGGGCGCGAGGATCGTGGCCCGTACGACCGGCTCGTACACCTCGGCGATCTTCCCCTCGGGGAACTCACTCGGGTTGGTGACCGTGATCTCTTCGCCGTCCTCCATGATCACGCGGTAGACCACGTTCGGCGCGGTCGCGATCAGGTCGAGTCCGAACTCACGCTCGAGCCGCTCACGGATCACATCGAGGTGCAGCAGTCCGAGGAAGCCGACCCGGAAGCCGAAGCCGAGGGCGGCGGAGGTCTCCGGCTCGTAGACGAGGGCGGCGTCGTTGAGCTGGAGCTTGTCGAGGGCCTCGCGCAGGTCCGGGTAGTCGGAACCGTCCAGCGGATACAGGCCCGAGAAGACCATGGGCTTCGGGTCCTTGTAACCGCCCAGCGGCTCCGTCGCGCCCTTGGCCTGGCTGGTGATGGTGTCACCGACCTTGGACTGGCGGACGTCCTTCACCCCGGTGATGAGGTAGCCCACCTCGCCGACACCGAGGCCGTCCGCACCGAGCATCTCGGGCGAGTTCACCCCGATCTCCAGGAGCTCGTGGGTGGCACCGGTGGACATCATCCGGATCCGCTCGCGCTTGTTGAGCTGGCCGTCCACCACACGGACGTAGGTGACGACGCCGCGGTAGGAGTCGTAGACCGAGTCGAAGATCATCGCGCGGGCGGGGGCGTCGGCGACACCGACCGGGGCCGGGATCTGCTCGACGACCTTGTCCAGCAGCGCCTCGACGCCGAGGCCGGTCTTCGCGGAGACCTTCAGCACGTCGTCGGGCTCGCAGCCGACGAGGTTGGCGAGCTCCTCGGCGAACTTCTCCGGCTGCGCGGCCGGCAGGTCGATCTTGTTGAGGACGGGGATGATCGTGAGGTCGTTCTCCATCGCCAGGTAGAGGTTGGCGAGGGTCTGCGCCTCGATGCCCTGGGCGGCGTCGACGAGGAGGATGGTCCCCTCGCAGGCGGCGAGGGAGCGCGAGACCTCGTAGGTGAAGTCGACGTGCCCCGGGGTGTCGATCATGTTCAGGATGTGCGTGTTGCCCGGATCATGGGTGGGGGCCCAGGGCAGTCGCACGGCCTGGGACTTGATCGTGATGCCGCGCTCGCGCTCGATGTCCATGCGGTCGAGGTACTGAGCGCGCATCTGCCGCTGCTCGACGACGCCGGTCAGCTGGAGCATCCGGTCGGCGAGCGTGGACTTGCCGTGGTCGATGTGCGCGATGATGCAGAAATTGCGGATCAGAGCCGGGTCGGTACGGCTCGGCTCGGGCACATGGCTAGGGATCGCGGGCACGCAGGGTCCTGATTCTTGAGGCGTCCGCAGTGTCTGCGGTCTCGGGTCGGATCGATACGTAGCCTCCATGGTCCCACGCGCACGGGGCTACGACCGGTTTGGGCCGTGCCGGAGGCGGTGGAACGGGTGGAGAGGAGAGGCCCCACGCCCGGTTTGGGCGGGCCAGAGGGCGGCTGGTAGCCTGGGTGGCTGTGTCTCCTGCCCTCTCAGCGCGAGGCACGTCTTCAAGAAATCACCGGCGCGTGAGACGTCCAGTCTCGCGTGCCTGAACCTGTAAAGGCTCATTCGTGGCGAACATCAAGTCCCAGATCAAGCGGAACAAGACGAACGAGAAGGCGCGCCTGCGCAACAAGGCCGTCAAGTCCTCGCTCAAGACCGCGATCCGCAAGGCTCGCGAGGCCGTTGCCGCGGGCGACGTCGAGAAGGCCACCGAGCTCCAGCGCGCCGCCGCGCGTCAGCTCGACAAGGCCGTCTCCAAGGGCGTCATCCACAAGAACCAGGCCGCCAACAAGAAGTCGGCGCTGGCTTCCAAGGTCGCGACCCTCAAGGGCTGACCCCTTGCCTTTGATCTGAACTGATCCAACCGCCGGAAGGACCCAGAGCGGGCCCTCTCTCATCCGCTCCCGTCCGGCACCCCGAGTTCGTACGCGGCCTGCGTTCGCCACGCGGGTACGGGCTCACCGGCTTGAACCGAAGGCCCCGCCCTCCGTCCTTCCCCAGGACGAAGCGCGGGGCCTTCGGCGTGGGCAGCTGCTCGAAGGGCAGCCGCGGGTGGGTTGGACACGCTCCTTGGGGGGCAGGCCGCATCCCTCGGCTGGGGCGGGCCGCATCCCTCGGCTTTCTCGTGTGGGCGGGTCGCATTCTTCGGGTCGCCGGGCCGCACCCCCCTCTCTATGGGCGCCCCCGGGACCGCGCCGCCCGGGCGATGGTCACCACGGCCTTCTCCAGCGCGTACTCGGGGTCGTCCCCGCCGCCCTTCACGCCCGCGTCCGCCTCGGCCACCGCGCGCAGTGCGACCGCGACCCCCTCCGGCGTCCAGCCCCGCATCTGCTGCCGGACCCGGTCGATCTTCCACGGCGGCATGCCCAACTCCCGGGCCAGGTCCGCGGGGCGACCTCCCCGGGCCGAGGAGAGCTTCCCGATCGCCCGCACGCCCTGCGCCAGCGCGCTCGTGATCATCACCGGCGCCACGCCTGTCGCCAGCGACCACCTGAGCGCCTCCAGCGCCTCCGCCGTCCGCCCCTCGACCGCCCGGTCCGCGACCGTGAAACTGGAGGCCTCGGCCCGCCCGGTGTAGTACCGCCCGACCACCGCCTCGTCGATCGTGCCCTCGACGTCCGCGGTGAGCTGCGCCGCCGCGGACGCCAGCTCCCTGAGGTCGCTGCCGATCGCGTCGACCAGCGCCTGACACGCCTCGGGCGTCGCCGAACGCCCCAGCGTGCGGAACTCTCCGCGCACGAACGCCAGCCGGTCCGCGGGTTTCGTCATCTTCGGGCACGCCACCTCCCGCGCGCCCGCCTTGCGCGCGGCGTCGAGCAGGCCCTTGCCCTTGGCACCGCCCGCGTGCAGCAGCACCAGGGTGATCTCCTCGGCGGGCGAGGCGAAGTACCCCTTGAGTTCCTTGATCGTGTCGGCCGGAAGATCCTGTGCGTTGCGTACGACCACGACCTTGCGCTCCGCGAAGAGCGACGGGCTCGTCAGCTCGGCCAGCGTGCCGGGCTGCAACTGGTCCGGGGTCAGATCCCGTACGTCCGTGTCGGCGTCGGCGGCCCGGGCGGCGGCCACCACCTCCCGCACGGCACGGTCGAGCAGGAGGTCCTCCTGGCCCACGGCAAGGGTGACGGGGGCGAGGGGGTCGTCATTCGCGGTCTTCTTGGCCATCACGCACAGCATCCCACGCGCCACTGACAACGGGTGCCGACGGCTGTCACCGCCCCGCCTCGCAGGGGTGCTACGGCTCCTCCCGCCAGCCGTCCCACTCCCCCGCGAACGCGTCCAGCTCTTCCGGGTCGAGGAGCTGCTGCTCGTCCCGCAGGACCACCAGCCACTGCGCGTCCTCGGCGTCGTCCTCCCCGGCCAGCGCGTCCCGGACGATCCGCGGCTCCTCGTCCAGCCCGAACCGTTCCGGGAGCGCCTCCGCCGCCTCCTCCGCGGCATCGCGGTCCGGCAGCACCAGCACATGTCTCACATCGCTCACGAAGCCATTTTCCGGCAGTGGGGATGCGGGCGACGCCCAGGGCCTCTCATGCGTTCTCCGGCCTTCTCGGTCCCGTTCGCAGCGTGGGCACCCGGTCCAGCTCGATCCCGAACCGCTCCCGGTACGCCTCCAGCACCTCCTTCTCACTCTCCAGATCCGCCACCTCCTTCCGTCCGTCGGGAGCCGTCACCGTCAACCGGCTGCCGCTGAGCGTGATCCGCCCTCCGTCCTCCGTGACCCGCGAGCACACGAGCGACCGTACGAAGTGCGACTCGGGTGACGTGCTGTGCCACCAGGCCCCGGCCCGGAAGTCCCCGAGCACCCGCGGCCGCACCTCCAGCCGGTACTGCCGTCTGCCCTCCCGCATCACGTCCAGATCCTCGAACTCCGCCCAACCGCCGCCTCCCCGCGCCCCCGCCGCATCCGCCCCTGCCTCGACGACCCGGAACACTCCGGCCGGGTCCCGCTGCTCACCCCGCTCCCCGAACACCAGCGGACAGTGGCTGTTCGCACCGAACCCGACGTCCACCAGCCAGTCGCCTCCGTCCACCGCCCGTACCCGCAGCGCGAGATGGTCGTACGGAATCCCGAGCCGCCCCTCGTTGTCGTAGACCCGCGCGGCGAGCAGCGTGACATCGAAGCCGAGCGCAGCCAGCAACGCCCCGAACGCGCCGTTGAGTTCGTAGCAGAAGCCACCCCTGCGCGCCCCCACGACCTTGTCCAGCAGCCGTTCCTCCCGCAGCACGATCTCCTCGCCGAGGTGGATCGACAGATTCTCGAACGGCACGGTCCGCAGATGGCGCAGTTGCAGTTCGCGCAGCACATCGCTGGTGGGCCAGGCGGGGTGCTGCGCCCCGATCCTGCGGAGGTAGGCGTCAACCTGTGCTGAGTCCATGACCTCAGTCTCTCGCCACGCTCAACCGCCCGCCCGCTCCTACGACGGCGATCGCGCCGTCCTGGTCCGTGCGCAGCACCAGCGCTCCCTCGCCCCGCAGTGCCGCGACCGTGCTCGGCGCGGGATGACCGTAGGGGTTGTCCCTGCCGCACGAGATCAGCGCGAGCCGCGGTGCCACCCTGCGTATGAGTTCCGGGTCCTGGTGCGCAGAACCGTGATGGGCCACTTTGAGGACGTCCACGGGTCCCAGCTCCGCACCGGCCGGTGATCTCAGCAACTCCTGCTGGGCCGGTGGTTCGAGATCCCCGAGCAGCAGCAGGGTCAGCCCCGCCGACTGTACGAGCAGCGCCACGCTCGCGTCGTTCGGCCCGTCCGGGGACGGGGCGGGGTCCGGTGGGGGCCACAGCACCCGCCAGTCGAGCTCCCCGGTGCGCCGGCGCTCCCCGGCGACGGCGCGCGTCACCGGGATGTGCCGGGCGGCCGCCTGAGCGTGGACGAACGCGGCCTGGTCCGGTGGCTCGTCGAACCCGGTGGTCTCGATCGCCCCGACCGCACGCCCGCGCAGCACACCCGGAAGCCCCGCCACATGGTCGGCGTGGAAGTGGGTCAGCACGAGCAGCGGGACCCGGCTGACGCCGAGCACGGTCAGACACCGGTCGATCAGCGCCGGGTCCGGCCCCGCGTCCACGACCACCGCCGTGCCGTCGCCCGCCGCCAGCACGGTCGCGTCGCCCTGTCCCACGTCGCACATCGCGAACCGCCAGCCCGGTGGCGGCCAGCCGGTGATCACCCGGGTGAGGGGAGGTGGCTGCACCACAACGAGCACCAGCACCACGGCACAGGCGCCGGTCAGCCACGGGTGCCTCAGCAGCCGTCGGCCGACGAGCAGTACCACCGCCGTGACGGCTGCCAGCAGCAGCGCCCCCGTCCAGCTACCGGGCCAGTCCACCGCGCCGCCCGGCAACGACGCCCCGGTGCGCGCGATGCTCGCGATCCACCCGGCCGGCCAACCCGCGCACCAGGCCAGCGCCTTGGCGGCCGGCATCGCCACCGGAGCGACCGCCAGCGCCGCGAACCCCAGCACGGTGGACGGCGCCACCGCGAACTCCGCGAGCAGGTTGCAGGGCACCGCGACCAGGCTCACCCGCGCGGAGAGCACCGCGACGACCGGTGCGCACAGCGCCTGGGCGGCGGCCGCGGCGGCCAGCGCCTCGGCGAGCCGGGGCGGGACCCGGTGCCGCTGCAGGGCCGCGCTCCAGCGGGGAGCGACCGTCAGCAGGGCTCCGGTGGCCAGCACGGACAGCAGGAAGCCGTAGCCA
This sequence comes from Streptomyces sp. NPDC001848, assembly GCF_042891915.1. Classification (NCBI taxonomy): domain Bacteria; kingdom Bacillati; phylum Actinomycetota; class Actinomycetes; order Kitasatosporales; family Streptomycetaceae; genus Streptomyces; species Streptomyces sp. NPDC001848. The sequence continues at coordinate 53,530 of NZ_JBIATP010000006.1, forward strand.
CGGGCGAGCCAGGGATCGTACAGCACCAGCAGCAGGACCGCCGTGGCCAGTGCGGGAAGCAGGGATCTGCGGCGCCCGGTGGCGAGCGCGAGCAGCGCGATCGTCCCGCAGGCCGCGGCCCGCAGCACGCTCGGGTCCGGCCGGCACACGACCACGAAGCCGAGCGTGAGCACGCCGCCCAGCAGCGCCGTGCCCCGCAGCGGGATGCCGAGGAGCGGCGCGAGTCCTCGGCGCTCGACGCGCTGTGCCAGTCCCGCCGGGCCGATGAAGAGGGCCAGCAGAAGCGTGAAGTTGCCTCCGCTGACAGCCAGCAGGTGCGCGAGATCCGTTTCCTTGAAGGCGTCGTCCAGCTCGGGGGTGACTCGCGAGGTGTCGCCCACGACCAGTCCCGGCAGCAGCGCCCGCGCGTCCGGCCCGAGCCCGTCGGTCGCCTCCCGCAGCCCGGCGCGCAACCGCCCCGCCCATCGCTGCGCCGTCGACGGCTCGCCCACCACATCGGGTGGTCCCCCGGCCCGGACGCGTACCACGGCGGCGACGCGGCCACCTGCGGTCAGCGGCGGTGCCAGCCTGCCCGCCACCCGAACCCGCGTCGAGGGCAGCAGCGCAAGCCACGGCGACCGCCCGGGCTCCACCCCTCGGGTGCGCGGGTCGACGACCAGCAGCACGGGCGTCCGCGTCGCCACCACGGTCCCGTCCGCCGTCGTCAGGCGCCGCACCTCGCCGTCCAGCAGCACGGCGGTCGCCGTGGCGTGGTCGCCCTTGATCCTTGGCCGGGTGAGCCGTGGATCGGAGGTGACCTCGACCTCCGCGGTCACCTGGGCGTACTGACGCGCGAGAGCGGGAACCGGCCCCCGTCGCAGATCCGCGCCATGGAGCCCGCCGGATCCGGCGGCAGCGGCGAGACAGAGGAGCACGGCGGCCACCGACACCACCGACCGCGGGCCTCCGGCCCCAGGTCCGCCCTTGGCACCTCCCCTCCGCAGCACCAACAGCCCACCCGCCGCCGCGAGACAGCCGACGGCCACACCGGTGACCCATGCGGCCGGCGCGTCCAGAGCCCACGCAGCCGCAGCCCAGGCCCCCAACGCGGGCCCCACCAGCCGGAGATCCGCCGGGCCCTCCTGCCGGGGGTGGGGATCGCCCAGCGGACTGCGGACATCCACCGCCGGTTCCTTCGGTCCGTCCGCGGCGGATTGCTCCGGCGGCCTCATGGCCGTACGAGTTTCCGTAGGTCGGCGAAACGGCGTGCGCCGATGCCGTTGACCTCACGGAGTTCGTCGACCGAGCGGAAACCGCCGTGCTGGGACCGGTAGTCGACGATGTGCTGGGCCAGCACGGGCCCCACCCCGGGCAGCGCGTCGAGCTGGTCGACGGTCGCGGTGCTGAGGGAGACCGGGGCGCCGGGAGCAGCCGATCCGCCGGCCGCCGGGACGCCCGGGACCGCCGCGCCGGTGCCCGGTGCGAGGGCCGGGCCGCCCACCACGATCTGCTCCCCGTCCACCAGGAGGCGGGCGCGGTTGAGGCCGTCGGTGTCGGTGCCCGGGCGCACGCCGCCCGCGGCTCGCAGGGCATCCACCACCCGTGACCCGGCCGGCAGTCTCTGCAGCCCGGGGTTGCGCACCTTGCCGCTGACGTCCACCACCACGGCTGCCCCGGTCCCCACCCCGGTCCCGCCCGTCGGTTGCAATCCGGTCGGCTGCGGTCCCGTCGAAGCGCCCGACTCCGCCGGCCGTTTGGCTCCCGCCGTCCCATAGGGCGCCACCGCCCGTACCACCTCGGGGGCACGAACCGGCTCGGTCCGGCCCGTCCAGAAGTGCTGCGCGGCGAACACCACGGCCACCAGCAGGAGCACGCCCAGCGCGGTCACACTCCTCCGTTCCAGCCCGCACCTGGCCTGCAGCCACAACGGCATCCGCTCACGCAGTGCCGCGACGACCCGCTCCCGCCAGGCGCCGCCCGTCGCAGTGGGCTCAGGGGTGACCCTGTCGCCGACGGCGGCCGACCCGCTCGGAGGGGCGGCCCCGCTCCCCGCCGATGCACCGGTCCCTGGCATCCCGACATCCCGTTCCACACCCGGTGGCCCGTTTCCCCATGCCTGCCATTCCGTTGCTCGTTCGGCGAAGAGCGCCTCCGCGCGCAGGCGCAGTGCGTCAGCGGCCGAGGGCTGGTGTCGTCGGGCGTGCGCCCGTGGACGCCGCGGGCGGTGGTGGGTGCGGCCGTCGGAGCCCGGGCCGCGGCCGGGCCCGCTTGAGGGGGCAGTGATGCGTGAACGTGATCGAAGTGCCATGCGCCGAGGATCGGGCAGATCACCGACCTCGCGATGATCTTGGTCAATTCCCGTGGATTACCGGCCGGTTGTGGATAACTCCGTCACCCACATGAGTCACCACCGGCAGGTGCAGGTGTCACCCCCGTCAGCGCGGTGACACCACGGCCCCCAGCAGACCCGGTCCTGTGTGCGCCCCGATCACCGCTCCGACCTCGCTCACATGCAGGTCGGCCAGCCCGGGCACCCGGGCGCGCAGGCGGTCGGCGAGTGCCGACGCCCGTTCGGCAGCGGCGAGATGGTGGACGGCGATGTCGACCTGCCCGTTGCCGGCACGCTCGGCGACGATCTCCTCCAGGCGGGCGATGGCCTTGGACGCCGTACGCACCTTCTCCAGCAGCTCGATACGGCCGCCGTTCAGCTGCAACAGTGGCTTGACCGCGAGCGCGGAGCCGAGCAGCGCCTGCGCGGCGCCGATCCGGCCGCCGCGCCGCAGATAGTCCAGGGTGTCGACGTAGAAGTACGCGGAGGTGTCGGCGGCCCGCTTCTCCGCCGCCGTGACGGCGTCGTCGACCGTGCCGCCCGCCTCCGCGGCCTCCGCTGCTGCCAGTGCGCAGAAGCCGAGGGCCATGGCGACCATTCCGGTGTCGACCACGCGCACCGGCACGGGGGCCCGGCGCCCGGCGAGGACGGCGGCATCGTACGTGCCGGAGAGTTCGGAGGACAGGTGCAGCGAGACGATGTCGGTCGCGCCGGACGCCGCGATCTTGCGGTAGGTGTCGGCGAACAGCTCGGGGCTGGGCCGGGAGGTGGTGACGGACCGTCGCTTCTGCAAGGCCTGGGCCAGGGAACGGGCGGAGATCTCGGTGCCCTCTTCGAATGCCTGGTCGCCGAGGACCACGGTCAGTGGCACCGCTGTGATGCCGTGGCGCTCCATCGTCCGCCGCGGCAGGTAGGCCGTTGAATCGGTGACGATCGCGACATGGCGGGACATGAGCTGGAGGTTACCTGCCGGAACGCACGGGTGGCAGACCGACCCCGCCGACCCGGACGGTCGCCGGCTGGATCATGGGGTGCTCTCGGGGCGGGGCTTCCTCTGCCAGGGGTACACGGGCCGCTGGATGCGCGGGCCGAGGGCGAGCCGGCCAGGGGCCTGCGCCGGCCGGGATCCGTCCGTCTCCGGCCACGTCTGGCCGCAGGCGGACGCGTCCCCGGTCGCCGGCGCCTCGGGCCAGGACGGGTCGGCTCCCGTCGGCTGCTCTCTGCTCCAGTGGCGCAGGGCGCCCGCCTCCACGTCGATCTGGGCGCTCAGCGCGTCCAGGTCGTCGTCCGCGAACCGGCGGGCCCTGTCATGGGCGGCCCAGCGCAGCGAGTCCGCCGACCGGGTGACCCGCTCGGTGCGTTCGCGCAGCTCGGGCAGCCGGGAGATGAGCGCCTGGCGGTCCGGCTCCGCCTCCAGACGCCGCAGTTCGGTGTCCAGTTCGTGTCCGTGCGCGCTGAGGCGTTTGAAGAGGCCCAGCGCCTCCTTCAGCGACTCGTCCTCGGCGACGCCCGCGTGGAGCGCGTCCTGAGTCGCGCGCATCGAGTTGCGCAGCCTCAGCCGCAGCTCGGCGAGTTCACCCGCCGGACCCGGCTGGGTGAGGGTCCTGGCGCGCAGGGTGGTGTCCTCCACCGTGCGACGGGCCTGCGCGATCGTGCGGTCCACGCCGCGTTTCGCCGCGCCGACCGCCTTCACCGTCGCATACACGCCGAGGACCAGGCACAGCACGAACAGGAGCGCGATGACGGTCAGAACGGCTTCCACAACGCTCCTCCTCCGGTCGGCCGGGCGGCTGTCACCGCTCTTCCACGGTAAACGCAACGGGCAGGCCCAGGGTTCCGGAAGAACCCCGAACCTGCCCGTAGGGGACTACCCCGACAACGGCGGCATCGGTCGCCCGAGAGCGACCGTCGCCGTGCCGTACGGCTATGCCGTGACGATGTTCACCAGCTTCGGCGCGCGCACGATCACCTTGCGGATCCCCGCACCGCCCAGGGCCGCCACCACCTTCTCGTCGGCCAGCGCGGCCTTCTCCAGTTCCTCCTCGGAGATCGACGGCAGAACCTCCAGGCGCGCCTTGACCTTGCCCTTGACCTGGACCACGCAGGTCACGGTCTCGTCCACGACGTAGGCCGGGTCGGCGACCGGGAAGTCCTGGTGGACGACGGAGTCGGTGTGGCCCAGCTTATGCCACAGCTCCTCGGCGATGTGCGGGGCCAGCGGAGCGATCAGCAGCACCAGCGACTCGGCGACCGAGCGCGGCACCGCGCCCGACGCCTTGGTCAGGTGGTTGTTCAGCTCGGTGATCTTGGCGATCGCCGTGTTGAACCGCAGGCCCTCCAGGTCCTGACGCACACCGTCGATGGCCTTGTGCAGGGCGCGCAGGGTGTCCTCGTCGGGCTCGGCGTCGACGACGGTGACCTCACCGGTGGTCTCGTCGACGACGTTGCGCCACAGCCGCTGCAGCAGCCGGAACTGGCCGACCACCGCGCGCGTGTCCCACGGCCGCGACACGTCCAGCGGGCCCATCGCCATCTCGTACAGGCGCAGCGTGTCGGCGCCGTACTCGGCGGCGATCTCGTCCGGAGTCACCGCGTTCTTCAGGGACTTGCCCATCTTGCCCAGCAGCCGGGTGACCTTCTCGCCCTGGTAGTAGTAAGCGCCGTCGCGCTCCTCCACCTCGGCGGCCGGCACCGCGATGCCGCGGCTGTCGCGGTACACGTAGGCCTGGATCATGCCCTGGTTGAACAGCTTGTGGAACGGCTCCACGGAGGAGACGTGGCCCAGGTCGTACAGGACCTTCGACCAGAAGCGCGCGTACAGCAGGTGCAGCACGGCGTGCTCGGCGCCGCCGACGTACAGGTCGACGCCGCCGTGGGGCATGCCCTCGCGCGGGCCCATCCAGTACTTCTCGATGGCCGGGTCGACCAGCTTCTCGCTGTTGTGCGGGTCCAGGTAGCGCAGCTCGTACCAGCACGAACCGGCCCAGTTGGGCATGGTGTTGGTCTCGCGGCGGTACTTCTTCGGCCCATCGCCCAGGTCCAGGGTGACGTTGACCCACTCCTCGTTGCGCGACAGCGGCGTCTCGGGCTGGGTGTTGGCGTCGTCCGGGTCGAAGGTGCGCGGCGAGTAGTCCTCGACCTCGGGCAGTTCCAGCGGCAGCATCGACTCGGGCAGCGCGTGGGCGACGCCGTCCTCGTCGTAGACGATCGGGAACGGCTCGCCCCAGTAGCGCTGGCGGCTGAACAGCCAGTCACGCAGGCGGAAGTTGACCGTGCCCTCGCCGATGCCCTTGCGCTCCAGCCACTCGGTGATGCGCGCCTTGGCGTCGGTGACGCCCAGACCGTCCAGCTTCACCGAGTCACCGGAGGAGTTGACGATCTTCGCGTCGTAGGAGACGAAGGCGTCGTCCCAGGTGGACGGGTCGGTACCGCGGCCGTCGGTCGGCTCGACGACGCAGCGGATCGGCAGCTCGAAGGCGCGCGCGAAGGCGAAGTCGCGGCTGTCGTGCGCCGGGACGGCCATGATCGCGCCGGTGCCGTAGCCCATCAGCACGTAGTCGGCGATGAAGACCGGGATCTTCTCGCCGTTGACCGGGTTGGTGGCGTACGCGCCCGTGAAGACGCCGGTCTTGTCCTTGGCCTCGGCCTGCCGCTCGACGTCGGACTTGGAGGCGGCCTGCGCGCGGTAGGCGGCGACGGCCTCGGCGGGCGTGGCGTGGCCGCCGGTCCACACCTCGTGCGTGCCCTCGGGCCACGCCTCGGGGGTGAACTTCTCGACCAGCGGGTGTTCGGGCGCCAGCACCATGTAGGTCGCGCCGAACAGGGTGTCCTGGCGCGTGGTGAAGATCGTGATCGTCTCGCCGTCGATCGGGAAGTCGACGCGGGCGCCCTCGGAGCGGCCGATCCAGTTGCGCTGCTGCAGCTTGATGGCCTCGGGCCAGTCCAGCTCCTCCAGGTCCTCCAGCAGCCTGTCGGCGTAGGCGGTGATGCGCATGTTCCACTGGCGCAGGTTGGCCTTGAAGACGGGGAAGTTGCCGCGCTCGGAGCGGCCGTCGGCGGTGACCTCCTCGTTCGCCAGGACGGTGCCCAGGCCGGGGCACCAGTTGACGGGCGCGTCGGAGGCGTACGCCAGGCGGTACTCGCCCAGGACGTCGGCGCGCTCCGCCGGGGTCAGCTCGTTCCACGCGCGCGTGGTGCCCGGAATCGCCCGCTCACCGGACTCGAACTGGGCGATCAGCTGCGAGATCGGGCGGGCCTTGCGGGCCTCCTCGTCGTACCAGGAGTTGAAGATCTGCAGGAAGATCCACTGGGTCCACTTGTAGTAGTCCGGGTCGATCGTGGCGAACGACCGGCGCTTGTCGTGACCCAGGCCCAGCCGGCGCAGCTGGGACTTCATGTTCTCGATGTTGGCCTCGGTGGACACGCGCGGGTGCGTGCCGGTCTGCACGGCGTACTGCTCGGCGGGCAGGCCGAAGGCGTCGAAGCCCAGGGTGTGCAGGACGTTGTGGCCGGTCATGCGCTGGAACCGGGCGAAGACGTCGGTGGCGATGTAGCCCAGGGGGTGGCCGACGTGCAGGCCCGCACCCGAGGGGTACGGGAACATGTCCATGATGAACTTCTTGGGCCGGGCGACCAGCTCCGGGTCGCCGGCCAGGTCGCCGCTCGGGTTCGGCGCCTCATAGGTGCCCTCGGCGTCCCAGAAGTCCTGCCAGCGTGCCTCGATCTCGGCCGCCAGAGCGGCCGTGTAGCGGTGCGGCGCGGCCTCCGCCGACACAGCGGCGGCGGCAGCGGGGTTCGTCTCGCTCATGATCCTCAAAGCTCCATAGATCGTCTCTGCCAGCGGAAATGAAAAAGCCCCTCGCACAGGAGGGGTCGCCGCGCCGATTCCGACCATCCGACTCGCCCGGTGGTCGGGACTGATCAGCGCGGCTCGCTAAGCAGAAGGCGTACGGCACGCATGGCGTCAGGGTACCGCAGGGCCCGAGGGCGTCGCGACGGGCCACCGGCGGCACCCTCCCGGGGCTGGGCCGGAGCACACCGAAGCGCACAGAAGCGGACCGGAGTGAACTCAACACGCGCGGCAGCCGTACTCAGACATCGACGGTTACGTGGTGAACGTCACGAAAGGCTGAATCGAGTTCAGATATTACTTCGCGTAACAGCAGCTAATCGGACATCGCAACCACGCCGTCGCCCTTTGATAACAGCGCAATAACTGAAACCACGTACCGCTCGGTTTGGAGCCACCTAGAGTGCGGCAGCGGGACCGCCTTCCCGAAACTGTTCGGAGTTGCCCCCATGAACCCTCCACGTAGTAACAGCTCGCTCCCCAGGCCGGGTCGCTCGGCCTATGGCGTGGCGTCGGCTGTGGTGCTGCTGCTCATACCCGTCATCGTGCTGGCCGGCGGGAACGCAGTCCGGGACTTCCTCAACTTCGGAGCGGGCGTGCTCTCGCTCGTCTCCCTCAGCTGCTCCGTGATCTGGGGGCTCGTCGCCCAGGACCGGATCTTCCTCAACACCCGCCAGCGGATCGTGGCGCAGGCCGTCCATCGGACCACCGCGGTCGCCTCGATCGCCTTCCTCCTGGTGCACGTCACGGTCAAGATCGCACTCGAGCACACCGTGCTGATCGCCGCACTGATCCCCTTCAGCCTCGGCGTCAGCGGCTCGGCCGGTCTCATCGGCCTCGGCTCCCTGGCCGGCCTCCTCATGATCTTCGTGGGCATCACCGGCGCGCTGCGCAGCAACTTCGCGACCCCGGCGCCGGTCGCCGCGCGCTGGCGGGCGATGCACATGCTGGCCTACCCGTCCTGGTGCGCCGCGCTGGTCCACGGCCTGTACGCGGGACGCGCGGCGAAGCCGTTCTTCATGGTGTCCTACGAGCTGTGCCTGCTCGGCGTCATGGCGGCGCTGGCCCTGCGCGCCGCGCCGCGCCCGTTCAAGCGCAAGGTGGCCGACAGGATCTTCGCGATCGTCGGCGGCGGTGACATGGCGGGACGCGAAGGACTGGACGCCAGCCGCGCCCGCAACGCGGAGGCGGCGGCCGCCCTGGCGGGCTTCTCGGCCCGCTCGGCGGACCGCGACACCGGCCGGGAGGTTCCGGTCCCCCCGCGGCCCTCCACGCCCCTGTACGAGGCTCCCGCGGCCCGCTCCATGACCCCGGAGCCCAACGACGGCTTCGCGGCCGCCTACCGGGCGACGTCGGCCACCCCGCGCGCGCAGACACCGATGACGCCGGACGCGACCCAGCGCATGGATCTGCCGTTCGACACGCAGGGCACCGAGGCCATCCCGCGCGTCGACGCCGGCGGCAGCACCTCGGGCAGCTGGCCCATCCCGTCACCGCCGCCCGTCGGGGAGGCGCCCCCCTCCGCCTACGACCCGCTCCAGGACACCGGCTACACCATCCCGGCCTACGGCAATCCGGGATACAACGGGTACGGCGCGGGTGAGATGTACGACACCGGTGAGACGAACGTACCGTTCGGCACGTACAACTCGAACAACACGTACAACAGCGGTCCCGCAACGGAAACGCTCCCCGGCGCCTACGACACGCCGGGAGCCGGCGAACCCTGGAACGCGCCTTCCGGAGGCTTTAAGTGAACGAGGCCCTGCCCGACGTCCCGGAAGTCCGGGTGGTCGGGCTTCCGCAGCTCACGTCGGGCTTCGACCTTGTCGAGAGACTCGACCTGCCCATGCACCTGAAGGTGCACGGCCCGCTCGAGCCGATGGGCGGAGAGCAGCTCGCACAGCTCGCCGAGCAGATCAACCTCAAGGGCCGCGGCGGTGCGGGCTTCCCGTTCCACAAGAAACTGCGCTCGGTCGCCGAGTCCGCGATCCGCCGCGGCATCCGGCCGGTGGTGGTCGTCAACGGAAGCGAGGACGAGCCCGCCTGCCGCAAGGACACGGTGCTGATCAACCGTGCCCCGCACCTGATCCTGGACGGCGCCCTGCTGGTTGCCGAGGCGCTGGGCGCCCGTCAGCTCGTCGTCGGGGTGACACGTGCCTCCACCGAGCGGTCGATGGAGCAGGCGCTGGCCGAGCGAGGGCTGAGCGACCGGCGTGGCGCGCCCATCCGCGCGCGCGTGCAGCGCAATCCGGTGCGGATGGTCACCGGCGCTGCCGCCTCGCTGATCCGTTCGATCGACGGGGGTCCGGCGATCCCCCCGGGGCGCAAGACCAGCGCCTCGCAGAGCGGGGTGGGTGGCGCGCCCACGCTGCTGTCGAACGCCGAGACGTTCGCCCAGCTGGCGATCGCCGCGCGCATCGGCGCCGAGCGCTACTGCAACACCGGCCTGTACGACGAGCCCGGCACCGTCATGCTCACCGTCTCCGGCGCGGTCAACCGCCCCATGGTGATCGAGGTCCCCACGGGTGTCCCGCTGCGGTACGTGCTCCAGCTGGCCGGCGCCCCACCGGTACCGCAGGGCGTGCTGACCGGTGGCTACCACGGCAAGTGGATCGACGCGGCGACCGTCAACGAGGCGGTCGTCTCACGCAACTCCCTGGACGCGGTCGGCGGCTCGCTCGGCGCGGGCGCCATCCTGCCGATCAGCCAGGAGACCTGCCCGCTCGGTGAGTCCCTTCAGGTGGCGAAGTGGCTGGCGGAGGAGAGCGCGGGCCAGTGCGGCCCCTGCTACCTGGGGCTGCCGGCCGCGGCCCGTGGCATGGAGGACATCCTCAACGGCGGCGGTCCGGCCGCCCTGGAGGCGCTCAAGCAGGTCGCCAAGGCCGTGAAGAGGCGCGGTGCGTGCTCGCACCCGGACGGCTCGGCGATGTTCCTGGAGTCGACCATCAAGGCGTTCACGGACGACCTGGCCGCGCACGTCCTCGGCAACGGCTGCGGCAGGCCCGTGGAGGGCGTGCTGCCGCTGTTCGAGGGGGGCAGGGCCCCGACGGGCATCCCGGGCGGCGGACAGGCCGAGCCGGAGGCGGGGGCCAGCCGGCAGAAGATCTACGTGGACTGGACGCTGTGCCGCGGCCACGGGCTGTGCGCGGACATCCTCCCGGAGGTCTTCGAACTGGGAGCCGACGGCTTCCCCACGGTCGCCCAGGCGCCGGTGCCGATGTACGCGGAGGCGAAGGCCCTGCGGGCCGTCCGCCGCTGCCCGGCGCTCGCGCTGCGGATCGAGGAGGAGACCCCGCGGTCCGGTGGTCCGTCGCGCAACCTGCCCGTGCTGTCACAGGGCCGCGGACGCCGGGCCCTCGGGCGCTGACCGGACGGGCGGCGGGCCATCCTTGACCGGGTGGCCCGCCGTTTCGTTCTCCGGGCCCGCGTACGTGGCTGCCCTCCAGGCGTCCGCGTACGCGGCTGTTCTCCCCGGCGCCCTCTCCGCACCGCCCGCTCACACGGGTGTGCGCGGGCGCCTACGCCGAACACACGACGAAGGCGGCTCATCCCTCGGATGAGCCGCCTTCAACTCGTGTGGAGCTAAGGAGAATTGAACTCCTGACCTCCTGCATGCCATGCAGGCGCTCTACCAACTGAGCTATAGCCCCTTGCGGCCACGCGGCGGAGCCGCGTGTTGACCTCGTCGCCCGGTTTCCCTGGCGGCGACGCCAACATTACACGGTCCACCGGGTGGAACACCAAATCGCTTTCCGCGTCCCCCGCGTCCCCCGCCCGCGTCAGGCCGTGGCGAACGAGTAGAAGCGTTTGAGCGTGCAGTGCTCGTCCAGGAGGCGGCCGTAGATCGGCTCCCCCTCCAGCTCCCGGTAGGTCTCGATCGGGTCGCCTTTTATGATCAGTGCCCGCGCGCATTCCTCGCACCAGTACTGGTAGTCCGGGTTGACCGGCTCCATGTCACGGACGATCGGCGTGCCGCTGCCGCACCAGTCGCACTTCCGCCTGTGTGCACCCATCGATCAGCTCCAGCTGTGGCCGCAGGCCGTGCACACGTAGGAGATGCCGCCGTTGTCGCCGAGCACCTGGGCGACGTGGGACGAGCCGCACGAGGGGCAGTCGAGGAGGGTGGCATTCCGACGTGTCACCGCTACTGCGAGGAGATCGTGGACCTCCCCGCGGATGCTCGCTGGCATCGCTACTCCCTCCCGTCGGGCCGCGCCCCCTTCCGGCCGTTTGATTCTGCCACGGCCGGACCAATACGGTCAGCGACGCCTTCGTACCAGTCCGGACACGGCACCCAGCGTGGCCGTCGCGGCCAGCGCGTACATGCACACGAGGAGCGCGTCCGAAGAGGTATACGCCCCAGGGGCCCCCAACGACTCAACCCGGTTCAGGAAGAGTGCGCCGAAGGCCGCGACACCGATCAGCTGACCGAGCTGGGTGACCGTGGCGAGCAGGCCGCTGGCGTCGGCCGCGTCCTTGGGCCGTACGGTGGCGAGGGCCCTGGTCAGCGTGGGGCTGAAGGCGAGCGCCAGGCCCACGCCGACGCCCACGAAGCCCGCGTAGAGCCCGGCTCCGCCGTGGCTCCCGCCGTGCAGTGCGAGGCCCACCCCGGTCACGGACAGGCCGGCGAGCAGAAATCCCGCCGGGATCAGGTGGCGTTGCCAGGAAGCCGGCCACCTCCGCCAGGTCAGACCGGCCAGCCCGAACACCACGGCGGTCGGCGCGAAGGTCAGCCCGGCCCGCAGGGGGCTGTAGCCGAGGCCGCCCTGGATGTGCAGGGTCAGCGCGAAGAGGAAACCGGCGTTGACCGCCATCACGGCCAGCAGCCGGCAGACCGCGAGCCCGACACCGGGGCGGCGCAACACCCTCGGCGCGATCAGCGGCGCCCCGCCGCGCCGGGCGAGCCGCGACTCGTACCCGAGGAACAGGGCGAAGACGACCGCCGCAGCGGTGAGGCACAGCCAGGACCACAGCGGCCAGTGCTCCTCCTGGCCGAGCACCAGCGGCACGGTCAGCAGCGAGACGGCGGCGCCGAGCAGCACCAGGCCGGGCAGGTCGAGGCCGCGCGAGCGTTCCCCGGCGGGTGTGTCGTCCTGCGGCAGGACGCGGCTGCCCACGGCCAGCAGTACGCCGCCGACGGGCACGTTCACGAGGAACACCGGCCGCCAGCCGGCGCCGAACAGGTCGGCGCTGACCAGGACCCCGCCGAGCACCTGCCCGGCGGCGGCACCGGTGGCCAGGACGGCCGAGTAGGCCCCGAGCGCCTTCGCCCGTGCCTCCCCGGTGAAGTGACGTTGGATCAGGCTGAGCACCTGCGGGATCATCAGGGCCGACCCGGCGCCCTGCACCAGCCGGAAGGCGATCAACTCGCCCGTTCCCCGGGCCAGTCCGCAGGCCAGCGAGGCGGCCGTGAACACCGCGATCCCGGCGAGGTGGACCCGGCGGTGCCCGACCAGGTCGCCGAGGCGCGCACCGGTGATCAGCAGCACGGCGTACGCGATGGAGTACCCGGCGACAACCAACTGCAGTCCGGCGCCGCTCGCGTGGAGGTCGGAACCGATCGTGGGCACGGCGACGTTGACGATGAAGACGTCGAGCAGGGCCATGAACTGGGCGGTGAGCACGACCGCGAGCAGCTGGCCGGGGCGATTGTCAGTGGTGGGGGTTTTACTGGGTGCAGGTCGGGTTCCGGGGCTGGATCCGGGGCCCGCGGGAGTTGTCGTCGTCATGCCTCGAAGCGTGGCGACGGCCGGACACGGGTGACGAGAGCCCGCCGATGCTGGTACCGACAGCACCTGGCAGCGGCCGGCTCCGGTCCCGACGATGGAGACGGGGGATGTGGGGACCATGACGACGACACAGCGCCGCAGGCCGGAGCTGGCCGCCTTCCTGCGCAGCAGGCGGGCCAGGGTGACACCTGCCGACGTGGGCATGCCGCCGGGACTGCGGCGCCGGACACCGGGCCTGCGCCGCGAGGAGGTGGCGCAGCTCTCCGGGGTGGGAGTTACCTGGTACACATGGCTCGAGCAGGGCCGCCCGATCAACGCCTCGCCGCAGGTCCTGGACGCGGTGGCGCGCACGCTGCGCCTGGACCAGCCGGAGCGCGAGCACCTCTACCACCTGGCGGAGGTGCCCTACGACCGGGGCGGGGAGGGGCTGCCCCAGCGGGTCGGCCAGGACGTCCAGGACGTCATCGACGCCCTGGATCCACGTCCGGCGGTGGTCTACAACTCGCGTTACGACATCCTCGCCACGAACGCCGCCTACAGTCACCTGTTCCGGATTCCGAGGACGCCGGACATCGACGCGGCGAACGCGCTGTGGATGCTGTTCACGGTGCCCGAGGAGGCCTCCCCGGTGGTGCACCGGGACAGGGAGCTGCCGGTGATGGTGGCCACCCTGCGCTCCGCGTACGGCAGACACGTGGGCGAGCCGGCGTGGGAGGACTTCATACGCAAGCTGTCGGCGGCCAGTGCGTACTTCGCGGAGCTGTGGGCGAGCGGTGAGGTGATCCCGCCCGGGCCGCGGGTGAAGACCTTCCGTCACAAGGCGGTGGGCGAGCTGGCCATGACCTCGCTGTCACTGTCGATCGACGGAATGCCGGAGTGCAGGATCGTGGCGTACACGCCGGAGAACGAGGAGGCGCACGAGAAGGTCGCACTGCTCAGGGAGCGGAGGCAACGGCTGTGGCCGTCGGCGGAGGAGGCGGACACCGAGGTCATCCGCATGTGAGACACAGAAAATCCCGCCCCTTGCCGGGACGGGATCCTGATCATCGATCTTTGACAACTCAACAGAGTGCCGATCCGTGGAGCTAAGGAGAATTGAACTCCTGACCTCCTGCATGCCATGCAGGCGCTCTACCAACTGAGCTATAGCCCCTGGTCCCACGCGGCGGAGCCGCATGGTGTTTCGCCCCGCTCGGCGGGGCGAACAAGAAGAACTTTAGCCTGCGACCTGCCAGAAAGTGAAATCCGGGTCCGGGGCACCCCGAGACCGCTCAGTCGTCGTCGCCGAGGACCGGTTCCGGCAGGGTGCCCGCGTTGTGTTCGAGGAGGCGCCAGCCGCGGATGCCTTCGCCGAGGACGGACCAGCAGCAGTTGGAGAGACCGCCGAGACTCTCCCAGTGACGTGCCTCCAGGCCGAGCAGGCGGCCGATGGTGGTGCGGATCGTGCCGCCGTGGCTGACCACCACGAGCGTGCCGTCCACGGGAAGCTTCTCGGCATGGCGGAGCACCACGGGGGCGGCGCGGTCGGCGACCTCGGTCTCCAGCTCGCCACCGCCGCGGCGGACGGCCTCGCCGCGCTTCCAGGCCGCGTACTCCTCGCCGTGCCGGTCGATGATCTCCTCGTGGGTCAGCCCCTGCCAGACACCCGCGTACGTCTCGCGCAGGCCCTCGTCGAGGGTCATCTCGAGGCCGGTGAGCGTGGCGAGCTCGGCGGCCGTGGCCGCGGCGCGCCTGAGGTCGGAGGCGACGATGGCGTCCGGCTTCAGCGAGGCGAGCAGGCGCGCGGAGCGGCGGGCCTGGCCGATGCCCGTCTCGGTCAGTTCGACGTCCGTGGAGCCCTGGAAGCGGCGCTCCACGTTCCAGGACGTCTGCCCGTGGCGCCACAGGATGATCCGGCGCCCGCGGCTTTTCTTCCCCGTGTCGGTGTCCGCTGCCGTCACCGCAGCTCCCCGCCCAGCTCCGCGTCCAACTCGGCGGCGTCCTGGGCGGCCTGCAGCCTGGCGTGCTCGGCTGCCTTGCCGCGGGTCGCCTTGGCGTCCGGCGGCAGGTCCAGCTCGGGGCAGTCCTTCCACAGCCGCTCCAGGGCGTAGAAGACGCGCTCCTCGCTGTGCTGGACGTGGACGACGATGTCGACGTAGTCCAGGAGCACCCAGCGGGCCTCGCGGTCGCCCTCGCGGCGTACCGGCTTGGCGCCGAGTTCCTTCAGCAGCCGCTCCTCGATCTCGTCGACGATCGACTTGACCTGGCGGTCGTTGGGGGCCGATGCCAGAAGGAAGGCGTCCGTGATCGACAGCACATCGCTGACGTCGTAGGCGACGATGTCGTGCGCGAGCTTGTCGGCGGCCGCCTGGGCGGCGGTGTTGATGAGTTCCAGAGAGCGGTCCGTGGCGGTCACTACATGGCTTTCCGTCGGCGGTCAGTGATACCTCAAGGGTCTCACGGACCGCCGACGGCACCCCATGTGATTAATGGAGCACGCACCGACGGCCGGGGTGTGGTCCGCGTCACGAAGACGTCTTGAAGTCCTTGCCGAGGACGACGGAGACGTTCGCGTTCGAGGCTCCCGTGCCCTTCTTGACGGCGGTCGTGGGCAGGCCGAGGGTCTTGGCGACCTCGATGGCGTTCTGCTTGTCGCCGTCGTCGGCGTAGGTGACCTGGGAGGTGGCCTGAGCGGGGCCGGTGCCGGCGTCGACGGAGGTGTAGCCGCCGTTGACGAGGACGACGCGGGCCCGCTCGGCGGCGGCCTGGGAACCGGTGGCGTTCTTGATGCCGACCCGGACGGCGTCACCGGCCCGGGGACTCTTCACGGTGCCACCGAGCAGGGTCCTGACCACGGTGTCGGTGGCCTGCCGGCCGATGGTGCCGTCGGACTGGACCGGCAGCAGAGCGGTCTTGTAGTCGCCCTGTTTCGCGAGGTCCGCGAGCTTGGCCAGGAAGGAGCCGAGGTCCTTGTCGGTCAGGGAGGGGTCGAGGATCTGGGCGAGAGTCTGCACGGTGGTCGTCGCGGCCTGCGGGTCGGAGGACATCTTGCGCAGCACACCCTGCATGACCTGGCCGAACCGCTCCAGCTGGGCGTCCTGGGACTCCCCGGTGGCGCGGTAGGTGGCATAGGCGACGGCCATCTTGCCGCTGAGGGTCTGGCTCTGCCCCTTGTGCACGAGGGGCGCGCCGCCCTTCTTCTTGGCGTCGGGGTCGGGGACGTCGGCGTTGGTGTCGATCTCGATGTTGCCGACGAGTTCGACGAGGTTCTCCAGGTAGGGGGTGTCGAGGCGCCAGGTGCCCTCGATCCTGGTGCCGAGGACGGAGTCGATGGCGTCGCTGGTGCCGGAGGAGCCGTCGTCGGCGACCGACTTGGCGAGGGTGGTCGTGGAGCCGTCGTTCGAGGTCAGGGCGAGGGAGTTGGGGAGCAGGACGGTGGCGCCCTGCTTGGTGGTGGTGTTGTCGACGAGCAGCGCGGTGGAGGTGCCGCCGCCCTTGGTGTTGTGCAGGTGGACGACGATCACGTCGCGGTTCTGGGCGGTCACGGCCGTCGTCGTGGTGCCGGGCCTGCCGCCGGAGGACAGGCCGGGCAGCTTGCCCGCGTACCAGAGGTAGCCGACGCCGCCGAGGGCCACCAGGGCGAGGACCACGGTCAGGGCGATGACCCGGCTGCGGGCACGGCGGCGGGCCTCCTCGCGGCGCTCGGTGCGGTTCTCGGTGAACTTCAGCCAGTCGATGACGTCCTCGGAGTCGCCGTCGGGCTCCTCGACGAAGGCGAACTGCTCGGTGCGGTAGTCGCGCTCGCCCTGCGGCTCCTTCCCGGAGGTCTCGCGGTCCCCGGGCGTGCCGTCGTCGGCGTAGCCGGTCCCGGGCGTGTGTCCCGAGGCGGCGTCCGCCGGGCCGGCCTGGTGCGGGATGTAGGGGGTCTGTTCGGCGACGCGCGGCTGCTGACCGCTGGTCGCGGCCCGGCCGTAGGGGTCGTGGCCGGCGGCGGTGGTGGTGCCGTACGGGGCGTAGGGGTCGTAGGAGGCGGCGGATTGCTGCCGGCCGGTGTCATGGGGGGACACGGGCTGCTGCCGACCGGTGTCGTAGGGCTCCACAGGCTGCTGGGTGCCGGTCGCGTACGGGTCGTAGCCGTAGCCCTGGTGCTGCTGACCGGGCTGGGTGCCGTACGGGTCGTAGCCCTGCGGGGTCTGCTGCGCGGGCACCTGTCGGTACACAGGCTGCCCGAACTCGTCGTAGCCGACGAGCTCGTACTGGTCGCCGCCCGCGTATCCGTCGTATCGGTCGTTCACCGGTGCCCCTCTCGGCTCACTCGCCGCGGTACAGCTGCCGTTTGTCGATGTAGCGCACCACGCCGTCCGGCACCAGATACCAGACGGGTTCACCCTTGGCGACTCTCGCACGGCAGTCTGTGGACGAGATGGCGAGCGCGGGAACTTCGACGAGCGAGACGCCGCCCTCGGGAAGGCCCGGGTCGGCCAGAGTGTGACCGGGGCGGGTGACGCCGATGAAGTGGGCCAGGGAGAACAACTCGTCCGTGTAACGCCAGGTGAGGATCTGGCTGAGCGCGTCGGCTCCGGTGATGAAGAAGAGGTCGGTGTCGGGGTTGAGCGCCTTCAGATCACGGAGGGTGTCCGTGGTGTAGGTGGGACCGCCGCGGTCGATGTCGATACGGCTCACCGAGAACTGGGGGTTCTCGGCGGTTGCGATGACCGTCATCAGGTAGCGGTCCTCGGCGGGGCTGACCTTGCGGTCGGTCTTCTGCCACGGCTGGCCGGTGGGCACGAACACCACCTCGTCGAGGTGGAACTGCGCGGCGACCTCGCTGGCCGCGACCAGGTGGCCGTGGTGGATCGGATCGAACGTTCCGCCCATGACGCCGAGGCGACGCTTGCCCGGGTTCGACGGCCCGCTACCGGGGCCGGGCCCCGTGCCCTTCGCCGGACCGGTGGGCGTGTGCTGCTCTCCCATGCATGCAGACCCTACCGGCCCGGTCGCCGGGCACCGGTCGACAGGCCCCCGCGAGCGGCCGGGGCCAGGCCCTCACCCGGACTCAGCGGTCGCGGTTGAAGCGGGTGGTGATCCACAGCAGCAGGAGGAGGATGACGAGGGCCGACCCGCCCGTCATGAAGGGGCTGATGCTCGCGTGGCGCTCGCCTTCGCCCTCGGCGAGGGTGGCCAACTGGGCAGCGGTGCTGTGGAAGCTCATCTTCGGCAGTACCTATCCGGTGTGGGCGGGATAAAGACGTCGGCTCATCGTATGCGGGCGCGTTCCCGGGCAACACGGCGACTCCGCCGTCGGACAGGGCCGGCGCGCCGGATCGGCCCGGACCGGTGGCTCCCGCCGTCTCGGCGCCCCGCCGCCGGGCCCTCGGGTCAGTCCTTGCGCTTGTAGCCCCGCAGCAGGAACCAGCCGGTCAGGACGCAGCCGAGGACCATCACGATCAGGACGACTCGGAGCAGATTGCCCGGGCCATGCCGACCGGCGGCCGTCGCTGCCTCGGTGAGCCAGGCGGCGGTGATGTGCTCCATGAGATCGCTCCTTGTGGTGTGCTGCCCTGTCACGGTATCTCCGCCTAGGCTGGACACCACTTCGGGGGGCACCGCGTGGGCCGCGCACAGTGAGCCAACGAACACATGGGGGAACACATGTCCGACGACGGTCAGGGTCAGAACGGTCGGGAGCACGTGCCGAGCAGGCAGCGCAGGCGCTTTCCGGGGATCTCCTCGCGCGCGTACGAGCACCCGGCGGACCGTTCGGCCCTGGTGGCCCTGCGGAAGCTGAGCGGCTTCGACACGGTCTTCAAGGCCCTCAGCGGCCTGCTGCCCGAGCGCAGCCTGAGGCTGCTGTTCCTCTCCGATTCGGTGCGGGTCTCGGACGCGCAGTTCGCCCACCTCAACGACATGCTGCGGGACGCCTGCCACATCCTGGACCTGCAGAAGGTCCCGCCGATGTACGTCACCCAGGACCCGCGGCCGAACGCCATGTGCATCGGCCTCGACGAGCCGATCATCGTCCTGACGACCGGGCTCGTGGAGCTGCTGGACGAGGAGGAGATGCGGGCGGTCGTCGGGCACGAGGTGGGGCACGCGCTCTCGGGCCACTCGGTCTACCGGACCGTCCTGCTGTTCCTGACCAGTCTGGCGCTCCGGGTCGCCTGGATCCCGCTGGGCAACCTCGCGATCATGGCGATCGTGACCGCGCTACGGGAGTGGTTCCGCAAGTCGGAGCTGTCCGCGGACCGGGCCGGCCTCCTGGTCGGGCAGGATCTGCAGGCCTCGATGCGCGGGCTGATGAAGATGGCGGGCGGCAACCACCTGCACGAGATGAACGTGGACGCGTTCCTCGAGCAGGCCGAGGAGTACGAGGCCGGGGGCGATCTGCGGGACTCCGTGCTCAAGATCCTCAACGTGCTGCCGCGCACGCACCCCTTCACCACGGTCCGCGCGGCCGAGCTGAACAAGTGGGCCGCCTCCCGCGACCACCAGCGGATCATGGACGGTCACTACCCGCGGCGCGACGAGGACGGGGACACCTCGGTGTCGGACTCGTTCCGGCAGTCGGCGGCGAACTACGCGAACGAGGTCAGGCAGTCCAAGGACCCGCTGATGAAGCTGGTCAACGACATCGCGGGCGGCGCGGGCGACCTCGGCGAGCGGGTGCGGCGCGGCTTCGCGGGCTTCGCCGGTGGCGCTCCCAAGGACGCGCCGCGCGATCCGGACGACAGCCACCGGGGCGACGAGAGCCCCTACGGCCACGACTGACGGCCGGCCCCACCACCGGGAGCCCCGGCAGGCGGTCACACAGCGCTACACCCTCGGTTCCGCGCTCGTCGACAGCGTGCCGCACAGGGCCGTCGCGCTGCCCGTCGCGAAGGGGTCGGTGCCGGCCGGGCCGCCCGCCTTCGCGGTCTGGCCGGCGAGCAGCGGCCTCAGTTGGCTCGCGGTGTCCTCGGCGCAGGTGAGCGGTCCGGCCTGGACGTAGGAGGTGACCAGCTCCACCTGGTTCAGGCGCAGGTCGTCACGGTCGAAGCGGAAGGTCAGTTCGCGGCGCACGGTGAACAGCGACGCCTTCGCCCTGGCGTCGGAGCCTGCCGGCTTCAGCGCGTACACCACGGTGTGGTCGGCGCTGACCTCCAGCGTGCCGGAATCGGCCTCCGTGGCCTGGAGCGTGCCCTGGACGCGGATGTTCTGGTCGGCCAGCCGGACGCGGGAGGGATCGAAGCGGACCAGCCAGCCGGTGGCCGCGTGCCGTCCGTCCGAGACCGGCTGGGAGAAGCTCTGGTCGAACTGGTCGAGCTGCTGCGGGTCGAGCAGCAGGCGCACCGGGCGCACGGCGCCGCCGATGAGGACGGCCGGGTCCAGCGAAGAGGCGACCAGGTAGTTCTTCGCGTTGGTCAGGGCGGCGTAGATCTGGCTCTCGGAGAAGTGCGCGGTACGCCGGGCGGCGGGGAAGGTGATGCCCTGGGCGCCGACGCGGAACTGCGCGGCGGGGCTGTGCGCGTACAGCGCCTCGGGGTCCGGCGCGCCGGGTACGGCGGAGCGCGGGGCCAGGGGTATCACCGTCATGCGCAGCGGCTCGACGGTCTGGGCTCTGGGCGCCTGGTACGGGTGGCGCACGCCCATGTAGATCGCGGTGGCGAAGGCGACGGCTATGAGCAGGACGAGGATCAGCGCCTGTCTGGGCAGTGAGCGGTGCAGGAGCGGGCGTCGGCGTACGGCGGGGGCGTGGTCGGCCATCCGCTCCTCGGCGGAGTACTCCTGGAGGCGGGCAGCCCGGACGAACGACTCGTCGAACACGACGGATCGGTATTCGTCCTCGCCACCACTGGGAGCACCCTCGGGCAGCCCCTCGGGTGGGTCTCCAGGCCCGCCCATATCTTCAGAGTAGGTCTCCGGGAGCCCTGGTAAACGCCCTGGTACACGACAAGTTCTGACAGGTCCTCACCAGGTTTTCGAACGGTTTTCGAACCAGGCTCGGCACGCGGTACGGGGGCGGGTCGGCGCATCATCCGTGAGCTTGTGGAACGCCCGGTCCGAGGGGTCAGGGAGTCCGCGGGTCCGCCGAGAACGCCGGGGGCGAGTACTCCGCGGAGGCCGAGGGGCCGGTGCCCGCGCTGGCTTCCTGGCCCTGCTCCAGACCGGTCGGGGCGGGCGAGGGAACCTGGTCCTGACGGCCCGAGGACCCGCCCCGGTACACCGCCGTGAAGGCGAGGGCGACCATGCCGATGCCCATCACGAGGGCGAGCATCCAGGCGACGGGGCGATGCCAGCGGGCGCCCTTGCCGTAGGCCCTGCCGAAGGGGCCCGCGGCTCCGTAGCGCCCCTCGAGGACGTCCAAGTCGTCCAGGTCGTCTGGGTCCAGGCCGTGGCCGAAGCCCTCGTCGGGCCCGAAACCGTCGTCATACCCCTCGTCGTCGC
The DNA here is from genome assembly GCF_042891915.1 of Streptomyces sp. NPDC001848. Taxonomy (NCBI): domain Bacteria; kingdom Bacillati; phylum Actinomycetota; class Actinomycetes; order Kitasatosporales; family Streptomycetaceae; genus Streptomyces; species Streptomyces sp. NPDC001848. The sequence goes on from NZ_JBIATP010000006.1 coordinate 74,822, forward strand.
CGCCCGCGGTCCTGCCGCGGGCCCGGCGGGCCTCCGCCTCCTGGGCGTCGGCGCGGGCCTGGGCGGCGGCGAGGAGTCTCTCCACGGCTGTCGGCTCGTGGACCACGGCGGCCCGTATCCAGGCCTCGTCGAAGACCGCGGAGGTGAACTCTTCGTCCATCGCTCCGCGGTCACGGTCGTCGTCGGGCTCCGGGCCGTCAGCGAACGGCGTGCCCCCCACGTCCTCCGGCACGCATCCAGAGTAGACCTGGGGGGTCAATTTGGGCAGACGGTATGGAAATTCATCCGCCTGGCGAGACGGTTCACAGGCGGGTGCCGGGAACCGTCGAAGCCAGGGCGAACGAGCGCTCGCTCAGCGTCGGATGTGCCCGTCGCCGGTGACGATGTACTTGGTGCTGGTCAGCTCCGGCAGCCCCATCGGCCCCCTGGCGTGCAGCTTCTGGGTGGAGATCCCGATCTCCGCGCCGAAGCCGAACTGGCCCCCGTCCGTGAAGCGCGTGGAGGCGTTCACGGCGACCGTCGTCGAATCGACCAGTTGGGTGAATCGGCGGGCGGCCTGCTGCGAGGTGGTGACGATCGCCTCGGTGTGACCGGAGCTCCACAGCCGGATGTGGTGCACGGCCTTGTCCAGGGAGTCCACGACCGCGGCGGCGATGTCGTACGACAGGTACTCGGTGTCCCAGTCCTCGGGCGTGGCCTCCACCACCGTGGCCCGGGAGTCCTTGGCATACGCCATCACGCGCTCGTCGGCGTGCACGGTGACCCCGGCGTCCGCGAGGGCGTCCAGGGCGCGCGGCAGGAACTCGGGGGCGATGTCCTGGTGGACGAGCAGCGTCTCGGCGGCGTTGCAGACGCTCGGCCGTTGCGCCTTGGAGTTGATCAGGATGTCGATCGCCATGTCCAGGTCGGCCTGCGCGTCGACGTAGACGTGGCAGTTGCCGGTGCCGGTCTCGATCACCGGGACCGTGGACTCCTCCACGACCGTACGGATCAGGGAGGCGCCGCCGCGCGGGATGAGCACGTCGACCAGGCCGCGGGCGCGCATCAGCTCGCGCACCGACTCACGGCCCTCGCCGGGCACGAGCTGGACGGCGTCGGCGGGCAGCCCGGCGCCGCCCACGGCGTCGCGCAGCACCCGTACGAGCGCGGTGTTCGACTCGTAGGCGGAGGACGAGCCGCGCAGCAGGACCGCGTTGCCGGACTTCAGGCACAGGGCGGCGGCGTCGACGGTCACGTTCGGCCGGGCCTCGTAGATGATCCCGACGACGCCGAGCGGGATACGGACCTGGCGCAGGTCGATGCCGTTGGGCAGCGTGGAGCCGCGGACGACCTCGCCGACCGGGTCCGGCAGGGCGGCGACGTCGCGGACGTCGGAGGCGATGGCCCGGACCCGCTCGGGGGTGAGCGTGAGCCGGTCGATGATCGCCTCGCTGGTACCTGCCTCCCGGGCCTTGGCGATGTCCCTGGCGTTGGCCTCCACGATCTCGCTCGTGCGGACCTCCAGGGCGTCCGCCATGGCGAGCAGCGCGTCGTCCTTCTCTGACCGCGGCAGCGGCGCGAGATCTGCGGCGGCGGCCCGTGCGCGGTAGGCGGCCCGGGCCACCGGGGACATGGAGTCGTACGGCGAGAGCGTGGTCATGAGGGAAGCGTAGTGCGCGGGACATGCGCGTTCAGGGCTCGTCCCACACACCGAGACACGCTCAAAACGGGTGAACTCCGACCGGTGTCGCCGGTGGCGGCCCGTATCCCTCGGTGATCCGCTGGTGGTAGGTGTCCCGGTCGACGACCTCCAGGCCGACGATCTCCCAGGGCGGCAATCCCGCGCTGCGCCGGTGTTCGCCCCACAGGCGCAGCGCGACCGCGGCGGCGTCGTGCAGGTCGCGGGCCTCCTCCCAGTAGCGGATCTCGGCGTGGTCGCGCGCGTAGCGGCTGGTCAGCAGGAAGGGGTGGTCGTTGGCCAGCTGTTCGAGGGAGCGCCGCACCTCCTGCAGCGGCGTCTCCTCGCCCGAGACGCTGAGCGTGACGTGCCACAGCCGGGGCATCTCCGAGGGCTCCTGGTGAGCATCTGCGGGCTCCTGGTACGCCTCCCCGGCCGGAACACTGGTCAGCGCGCGCTGCTCGTCGGTCCTGCGCGGGCCACCGCCCCGGGAGGCACCGGAGGTGCCATGACCGCGGGACGCCGCCCCCGGGCGCACTCGTCTCACGACGGCCTCCTTACGCGGTGCTCGTGCCGAATGGGTGCCAGGGACCGGCGTCGGTCGAGCGGTCCCAGAGACCCAGTGGAGCAGGCCGGGCGGGCCCGTGGGGCGGTTTTACGGAACGTCCCTCACCGGACGGGCCCGCCGGGCGGGGCTTTCGGCCTCTCGCGGCCGCGCGGAACGCGGGTTCACGGATTCACGGGTGCAGGACGACCAGGTCGTCCCGGTGGATGACCTCGCGTTCGTAGGCGGGCCCCAGTTCGCGCGCCAGTTCCCTGGTCGAGCGGCCGATCAGCCGGGGGATCTCCTTGGCGTCGAAGTTGACGAGCCCGCGCGCGACCGCCCGTCCCTCGCCGTCGCGCAGCTCGACGGGGTCGCCGGCGCTGAAGTCGCCCTCGACCGCGGCGATGCCGGCGGGCAGCAGCGACGTGCGGCGTTCGACGACCGCGCGCACGGCCCCGTCGTCGAGGGTGAGAGCGCCCTGCGGGGTGGAGGCGTGCTGCAGCCACAGCAGCCGGTCGGCGGAGCGCCTGCCGGTGGGGTGGAAGTACGTGCCGGTGTCGCGGCCCGCCAGGGCGTCGGCGGCGTGCACGGCCGAGGTGAGGACCACGGGGATCCCGGCCGCCGCCGCGATCCGGGCCGCCTCGACCTTGGTGACCATGCCGCCGGTGCCGACGCCGGACTTGCCCGCGCTGCCGATCTCGATGCCCTCCAGATCGGATGGTGCGCGTACTTCGGCTATCCGGGACGTGCCGGGCCTGCTGGGGTCGCCGTCGTAGACGCCGTCCACGTCCGACAGCAGGACCAGCAGATCGGCGCGGACCAGGTGGGCGACGAGCGCGGCGAGGCGGTCGTTGTCGCCGAAGCGGATCTCGTCGGTGGCGACGGTGTCGTTCTCGTTGACGACCGGCAGCGCGCCCATGGCGAGCAGCTTGTCGAGGGTGCGGGAGGCGTTGCGGTGGTGGGCGCGACGGCTGGTGTCGTCGCCGGTCAGCAGGACCTGGCCGACGCGGATGCCGTAGCGGGCGAAGGAGGCGGTGTAGCGGGCCACCAGGAGGCCCTGGCCGACGCTGGCGGCGGCCTGCTGGCGGGCCAGGTCGCGGGGGCGGCGGCGCAGGCCGAGAGGGGCGAGACCGGCGGCGATGGCACCGGAGGAGACCAGGACGATCTCCCTCTCGCCCCCGCCCGCCCGTCTCCCGCCACCGCCCTCGACGGAGGCCCCCCGGGCCACCCCCTGCTTCCGGTGCTTGGCGAGCACGTCGACCAAGGCGTCGACACGGTCGGCGTCGAGCCCGCCCGCGGCCGTGGTCAGTGACGAGGAGCCCACTTTGACGACAATCCTGTGGGCCTCTTCCACGGCCTGCCTTGCGCCTGTCACCTGCTGTTCTTCCCCTCGCGCGCGTACCCGCTCCCGCCTGGCAATCTACGCGAAGACGCACGGGTGCCGCGCACCGGTCCAGGAAGCGGACGGTGGCCGGAACGTCCCGCTCAGGCCGCCCGCCGCACCTTCAGCACCCGCCTGGCCATCTTCCCCAGCCGCCTGAAGTGGACCGTCCTCATCAGCTTGAACTCCTCCACCGTGACGGTCTCCCGGGTGGTCGGCACGAACCACGCGTCCGGGAGGCCGGCGGCGCGGTCGCGGAAGTGCGGGTAGGCGAGGTAGGCCCTCCCGCCGCGCGGGTCGATGTGGAGCGTGGGCGCCTTCTTGTCCCTGACGCACCGGACCACGTCCGCGAGCAGGTCGGCACGGCCCCGCGCCACCAGGTGGAACCGAAGCCGCTCGTTGACCTTCAGCCGCCTGGCGACACCCTCGTGCCAGTACGCGTCCATCAGCGGCCTGGCCAGCTCCAGCTTGTGGGCGCGGACCTCCTCGCTGTCCTTGAGGAAGACGGGCCCGAACTGCGGGAGCAGGGTGATCAGGAAGGGGCGCAGCATCAGGAAGTCGCGGCGCGGCCCGGCCGGCACGTGCTCGGCGATGAGGTTCATCAGGGCGCGGGCCGAGTCGAAGCGCAGGGTGTAGCTGCCGCTCTTGGTGACGTGCTTGCCGTCGTCACGGCCGACCAGGTAGTAGCACGTGTAGTCGGAGATCACGGAGATGCCGTCCGCGCGGAGGTAGGCCTCCATCGTGAACAGGGCGTCCTCGCCGGTCTTCAGCGACTCGTCGAAGCGCATGCCGTGCCGCGCGATGAGCTCGTGGCGGAAGAGCTTCTGCGCGCTCAGCGTGAACTTGATCTTCGAGGAGAAGACGTCCGTCCGGGGCAGGGTCCTGCCCCACATGGGCTGCGGGGCGTTGCGGTTGACGCCGACGACCCGGCCGAGCACCACGTCCGTGTGGTGCTCGTCGGCCATGGCGACCATGCGCTCCAGCGCCTCGGTGCCGAGCCGGTCGTCCGCGTCGAGGAAGAAGACGTAGCGCCCGCGTGCCTTGCCGAGGCCGACGTTGCGGGGACCGCTGGGACCGCCGGAGTTCTCCTGCCGGATGACGGTGACGCTCATGGGTGCACGCTCGGCGAACTCCTCGAGGTATTCGCCGGTGCCGTCCGTCGATCCGTCGTCGACGGCGATCACCTCCACGCGCGAGGGGTCGAGGGTCTGGCTCTCGACGGACTTCAGGCACTCGACCAGGTACGGCATTGCCTCATATGCCCCGATGATCACGCTCACATCGGGCTGGGCAGCGGTCACGCTTCCCCCTCGTCACGGGATTTCCCCCGTATCGCATCAATTGATCGACCGGAAGACAGCCGAATGAAGACGGGGGTTTCCTTCGCCTGAACATTTCGTGACGGAGGCCACAAGGACAAACGAACAGAAATGAACAGTAGGTCGTAACGGTAAGAAACAAGAAAAGGTCCGATCACCGGGGAGCTTTCCTCGGTGATCGGACCCTGCGCCGCGATAGGGCGGATCAGCCCTTGACGGCGCCGTGCGTCTCCTCGGCCGGCGAGGTGCGCTGGCCGGGTACCGCGTCCGCGGGTTCCGCGGCCCGGGCACCGGTGATCTGCCCGCGATTGCGGACCTCGGCCTTCTGCGCCAGGTTGCGCACCGCGGTGTTGAACTGCTCGATCGAGGACGGCTCGTCCGGGCCGAGCAGGTAGTGGCGCAGCTCCTGGCGGTCGGCGGCGAGCGGATCCGCCTCCGGGTCGCGGACGGCGGCCAGCAACTCGTCCAGCTCGCGCGCCGAGTTGGACAGGATCACGGCCGCGCGCACGGCGGTGTTCTGCAACTTGAACTCCTCGACGCCCAGTTCCGCGGAGTCGGTGACGGCGTACGGCTTGCCGCTCGCGATGAAGTCGGAGACGACGCTGGAGATGTCGGAGACCATCGCGTCGGAGACGTTGAAGCAGTCGTACAGACGCGGCTCCGGGCCCGTGATGACGCGGTGCTGCCAGGTGCCGAAGGAGCGCCAGTAGGCGTCGTTCCACTCGGTGCGCAGCCGGGCGATCTCCTCGTGCTTGGCCAGGTTGACCAGGCCGTCGCGGGTCGCCTCGGCCTCGTCGCCCTTGCCGGGGCCGCGGCCGGTCAGCTCGGCGAGCCGGGCCTCGATACGGGCCGGCTCGG